>NZ_JBMOSM010000001.1:0-939607 GCF_049316025.1 Paenibacillus sp. NPDC058898
ATGCGAGCAAGCTTCCCGCACAGCTTCATGATCGACTTCATACCTTTCATGTTCTTCACTTGTTTGTTGTACTGATGCAGCGCCCGAAATTCTGGATTAATGGAAACCATATGAAAGACCGTCATGAAAAGAAGTTTTCGCAGTCCAGGTCGCCCTCGCTTCGTGATTTTCACTTCGCCCTTGTAGGTACCTGAGCTGTTTTCAGACAGATGTAAGCCAGCTAACCGAAGGACTTGGTTACCATGAGTAAAGCCGCCCAAATCACCCGCTTCACTGTATAACGTGGCCAGCGTAATATCATTCATACCTTTAATGGTACGAAGGAGCTTTGCTGTGGGAATGCTTCGAAGGAGTTGACTCATCTTTTCTTCCAGTTGATTCAATTGGTCGTTATACATCTGCAGTTGTTGCAGCAGTAACGATATACTAAGTTTGGCTTCCTCTACACAATTCGGAATGGCAGCTGTCCGTTGCGCGGCATGGATGAGGGCAGCGGATACCTTACGGCTGCCTGCGCGCTTCAGTCGTTTTCTCCACCCTGCGATAACGTCTTCAACCGTTAAGTGGCGAAGATCGGATGGATGCGCAAATTCGGCCAACGTTGCGAGTGCCGTCTTCGAGGTGATGTCCTTAAATACCTGTTGAAACTCAGGGAAGTACATGTCAGTCCACCGATACATCTGGTTGACGACACTGGAGACTTGCTTGGTCACAAAGTCTCTGGTGCCCACAAGCTGCCTAAGCGCCCGATACGGCTCGGCGTGAATATGAGTTTCAGAATAGTATCCATTCTTCACCATGTCGGCAATGACCAAGGCATCTTTGACATCGTTTTTAGTTGGAGAGTTGTCCCGGTTTTCTTTGTTACGCTTCACTTGAAACGGGTTAACGAGAACGAGCTCGAGCAGCCTCTCTTTAAGCCAGAACGCAAGGTTGAACCAGTAGTGACCGGTTGGCTCAACGCCAAAGATGACATCGGTCTTGTTAAACTGGAGCATTAGAGCTTGCATCCACTGATATAACTTTTCATATCCTTCGAGATCGTTAGAGAACACAAGGTAGGAACCTCGTTCAATGCCACGATAGTCTGTGGCACGTGCGACATGTTTAAATTTTGCAATGTCGATGCCAATGATGAGATGATGGCTGGTTATACGTTCAATTCGTTGATTTTGTTTAACTGATTGTTTAAACTTCATAATAAGAGCACCTTCCTTATGATGTTGTGGTTGTCGTAGTAGACACCTTTCATCATAAGGAGGTGCTCGTTTAATTTCAAAGCCGAAATTTAAGAGCATACAGGAATGCTTTGCCCCCACATTTCGTCCCTGCTCAGAATCATTCCAAGAAATGTGGGGGCAACAGCGATGGGAGGAACGATTCGTACATGGGGCGTCTTCTAAGAGCAAGAAGGGGGCCTTCCGAAAGATCTAAGAAGCCCCTTTTTTTGGTTGGATTCGAGCGAAAAGGAACAGGCTTGTTCCATTTCTACCACCCTAGAGACCCGAAAGTCAAAATATTGCACATCAAGGCAAAAATCGGCTCTACAAGAACGGGGTGACTCTCCTTATCATGAATCGTAATCATGATCGATTTGAAGGGAGTAAGAGGTTATGTGGAGCAGTGCGATTAAAGACGCCGTAGAGAAAATCCGGAAGAACATGGATACCTACGGGACAAGATTTCCCCACGTCAGTAGGGACGGAGCTTATTTGTTGAATGACAATGACGACTGGACGAACGGCTTCTGGAGCGGCCTTCTCTGGCTATGTTATGAATACACAGGTGACGAGGCCTTCAGATTGGGGGCGGTGCGAACCGTAGAAGATTTCCGCCAACGCTTTGCGGATAAGCGGGTGCTGGATCATCACGATATCGGATTTCTGTATTCCTTGTCCTCCAAAGCGGAATGGATCGTTGATAAGAACGAGAGTGCCCGCCAATTGACGCTTCAGGCTGCGGACTTGCTGCTGAAACGCTGGCGTCCGGGCGGAGGATATATTCAGGCCTGGGGTCCTGAAGGGGATGAACAGGAGGGTGGCCGCATCATTATCGATTGTTTGATGAATCTGCCGCTCCTGTTCTGGGCTGAACTGCAAACCGGAAAGTCCCAATATCGAGAAATTGCAATCATGCAGGCGGAGAAGACAAGGCGTTATCTGGTGCGGGGAGATGACAGTTCATACCACACCTTCTTCTTTAATCCGCATACCGGGGAGCCGATCGGAGGTGCTACGCATCAAGGCTATACGAACGGGTCGACATGGACGCGGGGACAAGCCTGGGGCGTATACGGCTTCGCATTGGCTTACCATTATACAGGAGATCATGTATACCTCGAGACTTCTAAAAGAATGGCGAGGTATTTCCTTGCGCACTTACCGGGGGATCATGTCGCCCTTTGGGACTTTAATGCTCCCGTAACCGCCGAGACTTATCGCGATAGCTCGGCCTCCGCTATTGTGGCAGCAGGCTTACTGGAACTGATTGGACATTTGGAGGAGGAGGATCCCGATAGAGCCGACTTTGAACAAGGTCTGAAGGATTCCATGACCTCGTTGGTACGAAATTATTCCACGATCGGCCAAGAGGCAGAGGGCCTGCTGCAGCATGGCTCTTATCATGTGCGCGGCGGATTGTCCCCGGATGATTTCATGATCTGGGGGGATTATTTTTACCTGGAAGCTTTGATTCGGATGGAGACCGGCAGCAAGGGGTACTGGTATGAACGCTGATGCTACGGAAGCTTCGGTGGATGCCGTTTTAGCGGTTTTGAATCTGGAGGATCCCGCCATGCGTCCGATGCAAGATGCAGACGACCAAGGTCAACGGCACGATATACTGAGTAAGCTGCACAAGTACTTCTCTTGTCGGAGGACACCCGGATGGTGGACGAGCAGTGAGGATAAGCAAAGAATTACGGAATATGTGAAGCATTACTGTGCAGATGAACTGGAAACCGTGATGAAGACAGCGGATGAGGTGGTGCGGCAGACGTTCCTGTTCCGCTTTCCATGGGATATGGAACGGAGTGTAGTGCCGGTCACATTTGCCGGTGATATTGACTGGTGCCATATTCCCGATCAAGACGTGGAGTGGGCTTATATGCTGAATCGCCACCGTTACTGGGTGGCGCTAGGACAAGCGTATGCGATGACAGGCGATGAGAAGTATGCGGAGGTGCTTGGCCGCCAGCTTGAAGACTGGATAGATCGGAATCCTGTCCCCCAAGAACCTACGACGGATACGTTGACATGGCGCCCGATCGAAGCGGGCCTGCGCAGCGCGAACTGGATCAAGGCACTTCGATACATGATCGGCAGTCCATCCCTGACTCCATCGCTGCTTAGTAAAGCGCTGATTTCGCTTCACGAGCATGGGGAGTATCTGGATGCTTCCTTCACCAGCTGGAAGCATATCAGCAACTGGGGTGTTCTGGAAACTTGCGGTTTATACCATATTGCACTGTTCTTCCCCGAGTTTAGCAAGTCGGCAAGGTGGCGGGAAATGGGGGAAGAGAGACTGAAGGAGACAGCTAGACTTCAGATCATGGCGGATGGCATTCACTGGGAGCAATCGCCAACGTACCATCATGAGGTGCTGGCTTGTTATCTTGACTGCGTTCACCTCGCCAATCTCAACGGGTTGGAGCTTGACGGTCCATTTCGGCGTACGGTCCGCGAGATGGCCGGAGCCTCCCTGTACTGGGCGAAGCCGAATCACAGGCAGCCGATGCTGGGAGACAGCGACGACAGCGATATCCGTTCCATTCTGACCTATGCCGCGTGGTTATTTGGGGATTCCGTTCTGCGCTTTGGCGGCAATGCTCGGCCGGATTATGATAATGCCTGGCTGTTCGGCATAGAGGGAATCCGTGATTATAAAGCAATGGTTCCCTCGGAACCGCTATACCTGAGCAGAGCATTTACCCATTCCGGTCATTATACAATGCGAACGGGCTGGGACGAAGAAGCACTATACCTTTATTTTCACTGCGGTCCGCTCGGGGGAGGTCACGGGCACGCCGACATGCTGCACATAGATCTCCATGCCTACGGCTGTGACCTGCTCACTGATTCTGGAAGGTACAACTATAGCGATCATACACCGCTGAGAACAGCATTAAAGGAGAGCTCGGCCCATAACACAACGGTCGTTGACGGAATCGGGTTTACCGGGGTCAAGGACACCTGGTCTTTCGATCGGATTGCCGGGCCTCTGGGCTGCAGATGGATTAGCAGGCCGGAGTTTGACTATGTCGAGGGGGCGCATGACGGCTATCTCTATGGGAATGAGCCGTTGTATCCGCGCAGAAGGATCATCTTTATCAAGCCATACTATTGGCTGCTGATCGACAGCTTGGTGTGCCTTGAGCAGCATACCTTTACTCAGCATTTTCATTTTCCACACCCTCCAGGAGAAGTCTTGATGGAAGCGGAATCATTGATTTGCCGTACAAACACCCTTGGGGAAGCGAATCTATCCATCATCCCCGTAACCACAGACGGCATGCGTGCGGAAGTGGGCGAGGGCGTGATCTCCCGTGAATATAACCTGCTGGAACCTAATGCGAATGCGGCCTACTCCAGGACTGGGAAAGGTTTGATCAGCATCATGCAGGTGCTCTATCCTCATCGTCCAGGCGAAACAGCCGCTCCGCGAGTCCGTAAGGTACCTGTATATCGTCATACGGGTGAGCAGGTTCATGACGGGCAAGCTGAGGCATGCGGGGTTCAGCTCCCGGGAATGGAAGAGGAGTTTATTCTCGTTGTTAGTCACCGTGCGCCATCCGGTCATTATGATTCTTATGTGGTGGAGGGCATGCAGATCTTCGGAGAGGTTGTGCTGATGACCCTCCAAGGCAGAAATAAGCAAGTAACCGTAATCATTTAATGAATGCTTCCGGCACAGAGGACTGATAGAATAAAGAGGACAATAGCATAAGAGAGGCGCAGAGAAAAATGTTCAAATTCACCTACTACAAACGCATCCAGCTGTCGTTTCTTTTGCTGATCTTTATTCCGCTGATTGCGGTTTCTATCATTTCGTTTGTTCTGATCCGGGATACGATGGTAGAGAAGCTGCAGCTCAGCAACGAGAATTTCCTGAACGTCATGACGGATGAGCTGAGCAAGACAATTGACGATGTAACGTTTGCTTCCCATTTTATCGTGAACGATACGAATGTTCGCAATATCCTGAAGTCATTTGCAGACACAAAACGGCTGGCTACTTATCAGGATTATGTGCATTTTAGACAAATTCAGGATGTGTTTTCCCTGATCAACTCCAAGCCGCTGAATAATAACGTCCGCATGTACTTGGTCAACCGTCAGCATTTCGTCATCTCTTCCGGCACGGAGGATTTGACCGCCATTAACGGAAGTGTCGACAAGCTGATGCAGCGCGTCGATCTCAATAAACCGGAAAGCCTGCAATGGCTTGGGATGGCGGGCGGCGACTCGGCAGGGAAGGGGAAAAGTTACTATATCGCCAGGGTCATTTATGACAGTCGCGAGAAGAGGCAAGTGTCCGTATTGCTCAGCGCCATTTCCGATACTTACTTCGACAGGCTGCTTGGTACGGTCGACTTTGGCAAGGTGGCGCTCTTTGATACAACAGGGGAATTCATCGCAGGCGACTCGGGGCTAATCCCGAATCATACGGAGACTAAGGGCAGTGTCCGAACGGACAGGACCATTTTGAAATCGAACTGGAAGCTGGCCTATGAGGCTTCGGAGAAAGAGTGGTCGGGGCAAATCTCCCGGACTTTTTATACCGGTCTAGCCGGGGTCATTCTGCTGTTTCTCGTTTTCTCCGGGATGTCCATCCTGATCGCCAAAAGGCTGCACAGTCCGATTCTCAAGCTGCAGCGGGTTGTACGCCAGTTCGGAATGGGAAACCTGGATGTCAGACTTGAGGTCAAGGGCAAGGATGATATCGCCGAATTGGGGCAGACGCTGAATACGATGCTGGATCAATTACAGCGGCTGATTCACGATATCGAACAGGAGCAGGAACAGAAGCGGGTGATGGAGCTCGAAGCCTTGTTTATGCAAATTCGCCCTCATTTTTTGATTAACACGCTGAATTCGATCAAGTGCAGTCTGATCTTGACGAAAGATACACTTCATAGTGGAATTATTGATTCCTTGATGAGTTTGCTTCGAGCTTATCTCAAGGTCAATGAGCCGGCCACTTTACGCGAGGAATGCAAGCTGCTGGGCCATTATGTCGACATTATGAAGATCCGCAATGAAATCCCGCTTCATTTAGAGGTCGATCTGGATCCGGAAACCGAGGGGCTCATTTTGCCGAAACTTATTTTGCAGCCTGTCGTTGAGAATGCCATCGTCCATGGGCTTGTCGATCATCAGACTCCACGCATTGAGATCCGTTCCCGAAGCAATCCGGACGGAGTCCGAATTGAGATTACAGACAATGGCTTCGGGGCCGATGAAGATATGCTCCAATGTCTGAACCGTAGGCTGGGAAAACCAAGCGGCGAGCAGGATGGAGCTTATGAGAGAGTGGGTCTAATGAACATCGTCCAAAGACTCCGATTGACCTTCGGACCGGAAGCGAGTTTGACACTCGCCAACCTTCCGCAGGGTGGAATGTCAGTTTCACTGTATTTGCCCCAAAGTCATCATCATGGTTTTTTACCGGAGGGAGAGGAAGAATGATGTATAGAGTAATGCTCATTGACGATGATGTTCCTATGCTCAAGGTACTGCAACAGATGATTGACTGGGAGGCAAACAATCTGCAGATAGCCGGCAGTACGTATTCCAGTGCGAAAGCGCTGCATATGTTTGAGGAATTACGTCCGGATATTGTCATTACGGATATCGGACTGCCGCAAAAAAACGGCATTGAGTTGGCAGACCATTTTATTCGCGTGAAGCCGGAGGTTCGGATTATCTTCCTGACCTGTCATGAGGATTTTCATTACGCCCAGCAAGCTGTAAAGCTGCAAGCGGATGATTATTTGATCAAGGATCAGCTTACGGCTGAGCAGTTGGAGCAGAGTCTTGGCAAATCCATGCACTTGTTAAAGACGCGGGCCGGTCTGATTAATCGCGAGGCGGCGAGTTACAACAGCGAGCTCTTTCGGCAGGATTTGCTGCAAAGGGTAATCAATGGCTCGCCGTCCGAAGCTACTTTGGCTTATGCGGCACAGATCGGCATCTCTTGGACGTATCCGTGGTTTATGCTGGGACTGGTCAGCATTCAACTGTCCAGCTTTGACAAGCGTTTCAGACAAACGGAATTTCCACTGATTTTATACGCAGTCTACAATATCGCGACGGAATTGTCCGAATCGTATGAAGGAATTACGCCGTTCATGGAGCAGGGAAACATTGTGATTCTTCATAACTTTAGGGTGAATCTCGCACAAAATGCCAGCTTGAATCTTCATAATTATCTGCAGCGGCTGTGTTACCAGTGCGTTCACTTTCTGAAAATTCAACCAAACGTTATCGCGGTCACGGACAAAATGGAATTAAGCTCGATTGGTTCTATCTATCAGGAAATTCTCCATGGCAAGTGCGAGTTTTACGCAAATACCGACTATACGATATCCGAAATTTCGCAAATAAGGTCGCGTTGGTTTCAAGCTGCGCCACAGGGGTTTCTTGACAGCTACGTTTCAGAGCTCGAACGGATGCTCATCAAGCAGGATCTCGACGGAATACGTGCTGCGCTTCAGAAGATCGCCGGGACCACAAAAGAGCTGTCGATTGATCCGAACGACTTTGCCAGGGACCTTTCTTCCATGCTTCGCGGTATCGAGCTGATGTTCTCCAGTCTGAAATTCGATGAGGATCTGTTTGCCTATCTTGCTTTAGCTCGCACCTTGGAGGATATGATGGAACTGGTGGAGAGAAAGCTGATTCAGATTATCGGAACCCGGCAAACGGGAGTAGGAAGCTCCCCGAATGAGCCGAAGCTGCAGGTGATCCAGCAATATATCGATCAGCATCTTGACGATAACATCACGTCGATCGATATGGCACGCTATCTGTTTTTGAATCCGAGCTATTTTTCGCGATACTTCAAACGGATGACGGGGTTGACCTTCACGGATTACGTGCATCAGTACAAAATGAAGATGGCTACCAAAATGCTCAGAATGTCTGGACAAAATCTGGAGTCTCTTGCTATGGGATTAGGTTATTCGGATCGGACGTATTTTTCAAAAGTGTTTAAAAAATACGTGGGGACCACGCCGAGCGAATATAAAGCGAAGTACACCGCGCGAAAATAAGTGGACTGCTACAGTTCAATTCACATTTACAGCAGCAAGCCGCCTGGCAAAGGCGGCTTTTTAAGATTTAAAAATGTATAAGTTTTCAGCGAAGCGTTAGCAATAATGTATTCGCATTTATATGTTTTGGGGTCCCCGCAAAGTATCTGGAATAAGCATCGGAGCATAGGCTCCACTTTGTGGGGCTTTTTGTTTTGGGGTCCCCGCAAAGTATCTGGAATAAGCATCGAAGCATAGGCTCCACTTTGTGGGGCTATTTTAGGTCAAAATCTTGCACAGGGCTGGTCATAATCCCTCCTTCTTGCCGATGGCGTATGTATTACTATAATGACAACTTACAAATTGTTGAGGTGATGCTGCATGGAGGCTGTACAACAACCAGTGCCCAAGAGCCGGCGGAAGTTTTGGACTCCCAAGCGGAAAGAGGCTTTGATCGGGTGGCTCTTTCTGGCCCCGGAAATCGTCGGAATGCTGCTATTAAACGTATTTGCCCTTGGATTTTCTTTGTATTTGAGCTTATCCGATTGGGATATGCTGTCGGGTGTCCAGGGTATCGAATTTACCGGACTGGATAATTTCATCAAGATGTTCCATGATCCAACCATTATGCAAGCGATAAAGAACAACTTGATCTATATGGTTCTTACGGTGCCGATCCCGATTGCGATCGCCTTGGTGCTTTCGGTATTGATTCACAACAGCGTGTTCTTCAAGAGTTATTTTAAAGTCGCGTTCTTTATTCCTTATATTTCTTCGATCATCGCAGTTGCTGCGGTGTGGAGCGCATTATTCCACCCATCGCTGGGTCCGATCAACCAGTTTCTGATGGACATCGGGATCAGCAGTCCGCCGAAATGGCTGGTCGATCCGAAAACGTCGCTCTTGGCGATTTCGATTATCAGTTCCTGGGCGGGCCTGGGTTACACGATCATAATCTACATGGCTGGGCTCACGAACATTTCGAATGAAATTTACGAAGCGGCGGATATTGACGGTGCCAGTTCGATCAAAAAGTTTTTTGCGATCACGGTTCCGATGCTCCGCCCGACGACCTTCTTCCTGTTGATTACGATGTTGATTGGCTCGTTTAAAGTGTTTGACATCATTGCCTTTTTAACGGAAGGCGGCCCGAACAATTCTTCTACCGTGCTTGTATTCCGCATCTATGAGGAAGGCTTTAAATACTACAATATGGGATACGCTTCGGCCATTTCCTGGTTGCTGTTCGCGATTATCGGTCTGATTACCGCGCTTACCTGGAAAATGAGAAATGAAGAATAAGGAGGGAGAGGAATGTACATGCAGCTACTTCGAAAAAACGTGTCCAAAGTGATAATCACCTTTATCATGGGGGCATTGTCCATTGTGTTTCTCGTTCCGCTTATCTGGATGATTTCCGCGGCTTTTAAATATGAGAAGGATGTTATGCGATTCCCGATTCAATGGATACCGGAAAAGGTGAATCTGGCGTACAATTTCAAGATGGTCTGGATGGGAAGAGTTCCCTTCTATGATTTCTACTTTAATTCTTTTAAAATAGCGATTATTACGACTTTAATCACACTGATTATCTCATCCATGGCAGCCTATGCGCTGACGAAGATTCGCTTTAAAGGACGGAACCTCGTCTTTATGGCCTTGCTCTCGTTCATGATCATTCCGGATCAGGCGACGCTGATTCCTCGATTTTTGCTGATTCGCTGGTTTGGCCTCTACAATACGCATGCAGCCATCATCTTCATGAGCATGTTCTCGATCTACTTCACATTCCTGCTGCGTCAGTTTATGATCGGGATCAGTGATGAATACTTGGAAGCGGCCAGAATTGACGGAGCGGGTCATCTGCGGACATTTGCTTCCATTATGGTTCCGCTGTGCAAGCCTGTGCTTGCTACGGTAGCGATTATTAAATTCATTTGGACCTGGAACGATTACCAGAATCCGCTCATCTTCTTGCTGGACAAGGACTTATACACGATTCCGCTGGGGATGACGCTGTTCCGTGATGACTATACCAACAACTACGCCATTATGATGATGGCGTCCGTATCGGCGATTATTCCGCTGGTCATTGTGTTCATCGCATTGCAAAAGCAGGTTATAAACGGCATTGCTTTGGGCGGGGTAAAAGGTTGATACGAAGTCTAATGTCAACAATCAGAAGTTCGGAAAGTCAAAAATGTAATCCTAGAACCTCAAAATTGTGCACTTGATCCGCCATGCTGGTGCCTATAATGAACATGAAAACAGCACCACAACTAATTTATCTGTGCAGGGGGAAGTAAGATGAAGAAAAAAAGCAAACACAGATTATCCGTCATTCTTAGCACGATCCTGGCGAGCACCCTGGTCTTAAGCGGCTGCGGGAATTCCGGGTCTGAAAGCGGTGCCAGCAAGGACGGTGGAAGCGGTCAGACGGACAAGCAGGTTACCGTCAAGTATTACAACTGGGATAACGAAGCTCAACAGGCGGGTACGGACGCCATGCTCCAGGAATTTATGGATCAGAATCCGAATATCAAGGTCGAACATGTGGTTCTGGTCCCAGGTGATTCCGTGGAAATGTTGAAAAAGCTTGATTTCCTGATCTCATCCGGTGAAGCGATCGATGTTATTCAATTCCCAAGCTTAGGCGGAGTTCTCGAACGCGCCTCACGTGGAGCACTTGCTCCCCTGAACGAGTTCTATGAGCAGGAAAGTCTCGTTCCGGAAGACGAATACTTTGTCAATGCCAAGCTAGAAGACAAGTATTATGGCATGCAGTACACCAAGAGCATGAACTATGTGATGCTCAACAAGGATGCCCTGGATGAAGCGGGACTTGAAGTTCCGAAATTCGGCTGGACTTGGGATGATTACCGCGACTATTCCAAGAAGCTGACCAAGGGCGAAGGCGTAGACAAGCGTTACGGGTCTTACTTCCATACATGGGAGCTTTATATGAACGCTCCGGCGCAAACCATGATGAAAGATCCGTTCGTATATGAGGACGGAACTACCATTCTGGCCGATCCGACTTACAAGTATTTCTTCCAGCTCCGCAAAGATATGGAGGAGACGGACAAGTCGGCCAAACCTTACAGTGACGTACTTGCCGCGAAGCTGAACTACCGTACTGAATTTTTTAATGAAGAAGCTGCTATGATTCTTACAGGCAACTTCACAATAGCGGACCCGGGCAATACCGAGCAATATCCGCATGATTTCAAAACAGCTTTCGCTCCTGTACCTGTGCCTCCTGCGGGAATGGAACCTAAAGAGTATGAAGGAAAATACTTCACCAGCGGCAGTATGCTTGCGTTGGGTGCCAATTCAACCAACAAGGAAGCATCCTTCAAGCTTATGAAATTTATGACAACAGCCGATTCGGACAACAGACTTGAGTTCTCTGGCTACAAGAAAGCGAATAACGAAGAATTGTTGACAAAGCTGGTTGCCGGTAAAGAGGATAAGTACGATATGGATTCGCTGAAATATACGCTGTTTAGCGATGAAATCCAGTATCTTGATGCAGCTAAAGTCATGATGACGGATACTTCGGAATTGACCAAGATCATTGATGACGGCTTTGCGAAATTCATGCTCAGCAACGAGCCGATTGATAAGGTTCAACAATGGATGGTCGATGAGGCTACAAAAATCATTAACGAAAAAGGCGTTGTTAAGTAATCGGGCCGGATGGAATCCTAAAGGTTGATGCTTAGCTATTGATTGGAAGGGCTGTCCTCAGTAATCATACATCTGAGGCAGCCCTTATTCTATTGTGATACTCAAAATAGGAGCAGAGCGATGATCAACGAAACTAGAAAGCTTGTAGAACGACGGCCTGCAAAGGTCTGGACGGAGGCATTTCCCGTCGGCAACGGGAGACTCGGAGCCATGGTATTTGGCGGTGTGTCCACCGAGCGGATTGGTTTGAATGAAGATTCGGTATGGTATGGCGGACCGAAGCAGCACGACAATCCAGAGGCGATACAAAAGCTGGATGATATCAGATCTCTTCTTCGCTGTGGGGAGCTGCGAGAGGCGGAGCAGTTGGCGCTTACACATTTTACGAATGCTCCGCAATACTTTGGACCTTACCAGCCGCTCGGAGATCTGCTGCTTCAGTTCAAGTCCGGCACATCCGAAGTTAATCAATACAGGCGGGAGCTGAATCTGAGGACGGGCGTTGCTTCCGTATCCTGGGAAGAGAACGGCATTTTCTATGAGAGGAAAGTCTTTGCAAGTGCTGTTCATCAAGTCCTTGTCGTTCGTATTTCTGCATCGGAACCTGCAGCTATTCATTTATCAGCCCGGTTAAGCAGGCGACCCTTCGATGGAAACATAAAGCGAGAAAATGAACGTACATTGGCGATGGAAGGCATATGTGGGCCGGATGGTGTTAAATACGCGGCAGTACTTCATGCTTGTACGATTGGCGGCAAGTGTCAAACGGTTGGCAATTACCTCGATATCCAGTCTGCCGATGCCGTTACCTTGCTGTTCGCCGCTCAAACATCGTTTCGCTGTGATGATCCGTACCGGGAGGCACTGCAACAGGCGGGATCCGCTGCATTGCTTCCATATGGTTCATTGCTGGATGAGCATATTGCTGATCATTGCGCTTTATTCGATCGAGTAAGTCTGGAAATCGAAGCGTCTGATACATTGATAACTCCGATAACGGAAGATGGCGCTTCAGAGGCAGAAGATGCACTTGTTGATAGGTCTACTTCGGAGAGACTACAGCTTTATCGGCAAGGGGTTAATGATCCTGGCCTTGAGGCGTTGTTCTATCAATATGGTCGTTATTTACTGATGGCAAGCTCGAGACCGGGGAGTTTACCTGCCAATTTGCAGGGAATCTGGAATGAAAGTTTCACGCCACCCTGGGAGAGTGATTATCATCTGAACATTAATTTGCAGATGAACTATTGGATTGCCGAGACAGGCAATTTGCCGGAATGTCACGAGCCATTGTTCGATTTTATCGATCGGCTGGTCATAAACGGGCGGAAGACCGCGGCATCTCTGTATGGGGCGAGAGGGTTTACGGCGCACACATCATCGAATCTGTGGGCAGAGAGCGGCTTGTTTGGAGCATGGACACCTGCCATTTTCTGGCCGATGGGCGGGGCGTGGCTGGCCCTGCATTTATGGGAGCATTACCGCTATAATCTGTCAGAGTCATTCCTGCGAGAACGAGCTTATCCAGTACTGAAGGAGGCTTCTTTGTTCTTTCTTGATTTTCTTGTTTTTGATGAGAACGGCTGTCTGGTTACTTCGCCCTCGCTCTCACCGGAGAACAGCTATATTAACGAGAAAGGACAGATGGGTTCCTTATGCTCCGGCCCTTCGATGGACTCACAAATTATATATGCATTGTTTACCGCTTGTATTGAAGCAGCGGAGATTCTGGGGATGGATGAGGAATGGAGTAAACAGTGGAGCGGTACGCGGGCAAAGCTTCCTCAGCCCCAAATCGGCCGATATGGACAGGTCATGGAATGGACTGTCGATTATGAAGAGTTTGAGCCGGGTCATCGCCATATCTCACATTTATTCGCTCTGCATCCGGGAGAACAGATTATCCCTCATCGAATGCCCGAGCTAGGAGAAGCTGCCAGGGCAACGTTGGAACGGCGCCTGAAGTATGGCGGAGGACATACCGGTTGGAGCCAAGCGTGGATTACGAATTTCTGGTCTCGACTTGGCGAGGGAGAGAAGGCACATGACAGCCTACGCGAGCTGCTGGCCAAGGCAGTACATCCGAATTTGTTCGGTGACCATCCCCCTTTTCAAATTGATGCCAATTTCGGTGGAGCAGCCGCGATCCAGGAGATGTTGCTGCAATCCCATGGAGGCGAAATTCGCTTGCTTCCCGCTCTGCCGTCCTCATGGTCAAGTGGTTCGGTGAGGGGACTTCGTGCTAGAGGGGGTTATACAGTGAATATCAACTGGAAAGAAGGCAAGCTTGAAGCGGCTGAGATTTATTCTGAGAATTTCCGGAATTGTGTTTTATTTAGCGGGCACCAGCTTGTAATACTTGATTCCACGCATGTTCCTGTACCTATAACATGCCTAAGCTCAGGCTCGGGTTATCAATATACGTTTGCGGCAGAGGGGGAAGAAACCTATCAGATTGTATTAAAAAGATAATGAACCGTGTCATTCACTGTGTAGTTGGAATCAAGTTTCATATGTAGCATAACTCATGTGAGGGAGTGAAAAAGAGATGAATGAAGATTTGAAGGAGCAATCGGATTATCTTGCTGTTTTGCCGACTCCAGAGCAGCTAGTCTGGCAGGACATGGAGCTCGGGATGTTCTGCCATTTTGGAATCAATACTTTTTGTGATCAGGAGTGGGGAGAGGGCAAGGATTCGCCTACATTGTTTAATCCACTACAGCTAGATGCCCGGCAGTGGGTAAGAACGGCAAAAAAGGCCGGATTCCGTTATTTCATATTGACGGCCAAGCATCATGACGGCTTTTGCCTGTGGCCGACGGCGACAACGGACTACTCCGTAGCCTCGAGCCCGTGGAAGGATGGCCGGGGCGATGTCGTAGGATGCTTGCCGGGAAGAGGGGATCGGCTTCGGTATTTATGTATCCCCTTGGGACAGGCACGAGCCGTGTTATGCCGACCCGCAAAAGTATGATGACTTTTATTGCAGACAATTGGAGGAGCTCTTAACCGGCTATGGTCCGCTTGTGGAAATCTGGTTTGACGGCGCGGGGTCGGAAGGCCGCGAATATGACTGGCCTCGAATCATGGATCTCGTGAAAAAGCATCAGCCCAGCGCGATGGTGTTTAATATGGGCGCGCCCACGATCCGTTGGGTCGGCAATGAGGATGGCGTCGCTCCGTATCCTTGCTGGAATACGGCTGATTCTTCGCGGGGCAGCATGTTCAGCGAAGAATCGCTGAAGTGGCTGCCGGAGACGCCGGGCTGGGTGCCCGCGGAATGTGATGTCCCCATCCGAAAAGACCGCTGGTTCTGGCATCCTAACGAAGAACACTTGCTGTTGTCTGTTGATCAACTAATGGAAATCTATTATCGATCGGTCGGACATGGGGCAACCTTGCTGCTCAATGTCGCTCCAGACCATCGGGGGCTGCTTCCGGAAGCCGATGTAAAGCGGCTTTTGGCATTTGGCAGAGAGATCGAGCGTCGGTTTGGTCATGCCCTTGCTGAAACCTCGGGATCGGGCGAGGTCGTTGAAATGACCCTTTCCCGAGTATGCTTGATCGATCATGCCGTTGTCATGGAGGAGATCGTTTACGGAGAACGTGTAAGTCAATATGTGCTGGAAGCGTTCATCGATGGAGAGTGGCTTGAGCTTACGCGCGGCAGCGCGATCGGTCACAAGAAAATCGATGCGTTCTCGCCAGTATCTACGGACAAGGTGCGTTTACGTATACTGAAATCGGCCGCAAGTCCGAAAATCAAAAAAATGGCGGTTTATCGCTGCGGGCAATAAACGTTGGATTTTATCAAGAAGTGTGGAGGGATCTGTAATGGGAATGCTCACTTGGAATAACGGGCAATACTTGTTGAACGGGCAGCCGTACCGGATCATATCGGGAGCGATTCACTATTTCCGTGTGGTTCCTGGATATTGGGAGGACAGGCTATTAAAATTAAAGGCCTGCGGTTTTAATACCGTTGAAACTTATATCGCATGGAATGTACACGAACCCAAAGAAGGGGAATTTAACTTTAGCGGCATGGCCGACGTCGTATCGTTTGTCGAATTAGCCGGGAGATTGGGCTTGCACGTCATTGTCAGACCCAGCCCGTTCATCTGTGCGGAATGGGAATTTGGGGGGTTGCCAGGCTGGCTGCTTGGTTATGGAGAAGTCCGGCTTCGTTGCAGTGATCCGCTCTATTTAAGCAAGGTGGATCATTATTACGATGAGTTGATCCCAAGATTGGTTCCGCTGCTGTCCACACATGGAGGGCCGATTCTGGCCGTTCAGGTCGAAAATGAATACGGCAGTTACGGCAACGATCACGCTTATCTGGAATATTTGCGCACAGGACTGGTGCGGCGTGGCGTGGATGTGCTTCTCTTTACTTCCGACGGGCCAACCGACGAGATGCTGCTAGGCGGGTCACTTGAAGATGTGCACGCGACTGTGAATTTCGGTTCCCGGGTAGAAGAATCCTTCCGGAAATACCGGGAATATCGTACGGAAGAGCCGCTGATGGTCATGGAATTCTGGAACGGCTGGTTTGATCACTGGATGGAGGACCATCATGTGCGGGATGCGGCCGATGTCGCCGGCGTACTGGATGAAATGCTCGAGAAGGGCTCTTCGATAAATATGTATATGTTCCATGGTGGAACCAACTTCGGCTTTTACAGTGGAGCGAATCACATCCAGACCTATGAGCCAACAACGACAAGCTACGATTATGATGCCCCTTTGACGGAATGGGGGGATAAGACGGAGAAATATGAGGCGGTCCGGTTGGTGCTCAGCAAGCATGGTTTTGCGCCGGGTTGTGTCTTCCCGGAGCCCGTTCCTAAGGCAGCCTACGGAAAGGTGGCTTTATCTGAAAAGGCCGGTCTATTTACGGAAGCCAATCTACATCATCTCTCAGAACCGATACAAAGCGTATGCATCCAGCCGATGGAAAAATTTGGACAGTCCTATGGTTTTATATTGTACAGCACATTTATTCAGGGACCGCGGCAAGGACAGCAGCTGCATATTCAGGAGGTCCGAGATCGCGCCCAGGTATTTCTGGACGGTCGGCCGCTTGGCGTGATCGAACGTTGGAATTCAGAGCCGCTCGATATTACCGTTCCCGCAAACGGAGCAAGGCTGGATATTCTCGTCGAGAACATGGGCCGGATCAATTATGGGCCGCTTATCCGCGATCCCAAGGGAATCACGGAAGGCGTGAGAAT
This sequence comes from Paenibacillus sp. NPDC058898, assembly GCF_049316025.1. NCBI lineage: Bacteria > Bacillati > Bacillota > Bacilli > Caryophanales > Paenibacillaceae > Paenibacillus > Paenibacillus sp. NPDC058898. The sequence goes on from NZ_JBMOSM010000001.1 coordinate 17,176, forward strand.
CGATAACCAGTTCCTGTATGATTGGACGATCCGGACCCTGCCGCTGGAGTCCGAAACGCTGTCATCACTCTCTTATAAACCGGTTACCGATGATGGGCAGACGGAGCAAGAAGAGCTGTCCACACCGGAATCGGAAAACGCAGACCTGCCCGGATTTTACCGCGGACATTTTCAGGTGGAGGACATCGGGGATACGTTTCTTCGTTTTGATGGCTGGACTAAAGGTGTTGCTTGGATCAATGGCTTCAATCTCGGCCGGTACTGGAAGGCGGGGCCGCAGAGGGCGTTATATATTCCCGGCCCTTTATTGCGTAAAGGGGAAAACGAACTGGTTCTATTTGAACTGCATGGCCGTCCCGCATCTTGCGAAGTCGAACTGTCAGATCGACCGGACCTCGGACAGACCGCTGCTGTGGACGAAGCTGTGCTCAATTTCGTACAGGACGGAGAAGACAAATAGTCCATACAGACACGGATATTGTACAGTTCGTCGAGTTCAACAAGGGGCCGTCCCAAAGCAGATTTAGTTGCTTGACGTACGGCTCCCATAAACAGGAAGTGTGTTAAATAAAGCCATAGCGGTGCTCAGGATGTTATTCCCACACCGCTATGGCTTCTGTTTTGATCATTGGCCGCAATCTGCACGGCGTAGCGGAGAGGACGAATCGATTCCGGACAAGCAACAGCGATGGTAGGAATGATTCGTACATGGAGCGTCTTCTAGGGCCTCCCGCAAGATCTAAGATCTTTTGGGACACCCCCTTTAACGTATGTGCCCTGAACAGGAGTCCAGGACAATGTCAGAAATGTATACGCTTTCGGTCAAAATTCTCCACCTTCCTATTTTTTCAACTAAGTAAGATTACAAGTAACACGAGGCCTGATGCGGGTATTGAGCCGTAGGAGTCTTAGAAAGCTGAGGTGTACGCGTACCAGGTTTGTGGCTTGTACTTTAACCATATGGCGGGGTGAATTAATGCGAAAAACCAGTCTGGTGTTAGCGCTTATGCTTGGGATAGATCTCTTGTCCGCAAGCATCGGGAGTTTCACAGCCGGGGTAGCGTCGGCTGCATCTACCAATCTTATGCTTAATGGAAGCTTCGAAGAAACGACTTCCACGGTAAGCGGGGCCTGGAAAGGGATCGCGGATCCAATTCCGGTTCATTGGGATTTATGGATTCCAACCGGCAGCGGCAAAGAGCCGAACAAAACGGCAACGGTCAAAATCGATAAGGAACACTCGCATGAAGGGAAACAGTCACTGTTGTTTGATGCTTTTAATACGAGTCGGGTATCCGTCAAGCAGGTGGTCACATCCGTGACGGCCGGCAAATCCTACAAGCTTAAGCTGTGGCTAAAGACGGATAGCGTATCTGGCCAGGGCGTTTACTTCCGGACACAATACTATAATACGGCCAAGGTAGGGGACGGACCCGCTTCCGAGAAATGGACAGGAACCCGGGATTGGACGATGCAGCAGGTAGTTCTGACGATTCCCGAAACAACAACCAAATTGACCATTGAGCCATTTCTGGAGACAGGGAAAGGGAAGGTCTGGTTTGACGACCTGGTGCTGGAGGAATATTCAGGTTACACCGGAATCACGCTGGATCAAACGGCCTTTTCCATGGCAGTTGGTGGCAAGGTTACGTTGTCTCCGACCATGACGCCTTCTACGGCATCGGACAAAAGTGTAAGCTGGACTTCAAGCAACCCCGATGTGGCGATCGTAAATGATCTTGGGGAGATTACCGGCGTAGGTATCGGTACGACAACAATCAGAATTTCAACACCGGATGGTCTGACGTTTGCAGAATGTTTGGTAAATGTGGAATCAGCTTCAGACATGGAGGCCTACGAAAGCTTACGTGAAAAATGGCATACTCGTCTCACTGGCGGCGCATTTGACGAAAGTGATCCTGATATTGTCGCGGCTGTAACCGCCCAAGCGAATAAGGCTTCTGGATTCTGGAAGTCGCTGGACAAGTCACCCGGGCGCACATGGTTGTGGAGTGATCTGACCAGCACGACCGATTCCAGCCAAATCACGACCGCTTATAACCGATTGAAAACGATGGCATTAGCTTATTCCGTTCCGGGCTCCGATTTGTTCGAAAACAAGGAGCTTGGGAGCGATATTGTCAGCGCACTCGACTGGATGTACGCAAATCGCTACAACGGCAGTAAAAAAGCCTACAATAACTGGTGGGACTGGGAGATTGGTGCTCCGCAAGCACTTAATGATGTGATGGTGTTGATGTACGACCACCTGTCTTGGGAACAAATCACCCGTTTCATTTCGGCAATCGATACATTCTGTCCGAATCCGAAGGTAGGATCCGTGCTTGGCGTCAGTGGGGTCAAAATGACCGGTGCCAATTTATTGGATAAAGCGTTTGTGGTTACACTTCGTGGAATTATCGAAAAAAACAGTGCCAAAATTATGCTAGGTAGAGATTCGATCGGTTCCGAATATGTTTATGCGACAAAAGGGGACGGCGTATATCGCGACGGCTCCCTTGTGCAGCATTCGAATATCGCTTATACCGGAGGTTATGGATCGGTATGGTTGAAAGGCACGGCGGACATGTCCTATCTGTTGACCGATTCGCCATGGCCGATCACGGATCGTAACGTATTGAATGTGTATGACTGGGTATCGCAAACCTATGAGCCCATCATTTATAACGGGCAGTTCATGGATATGGTTAACGGAAGGGGGATCTCCCGCAGTGGCAGCGGCAGCGCCCGCAGTACGATCATTACTTTGCTGCGCATGGCGGAATCTGCACCGGCTGATGTGGCCATATCCATCAAACAAATGGCAAAGGAATGGATATCCAAAGATACAACCTACAGTAATTATTACGAAGGATTGTCCCTTGGCGATATCATGGTCATCAAAAAGCTGATGAACGAGGATGCGATTACACCGAGGGGCCACCTGGTAAAAAATCAAGTGTTCGCAGGCATGGACCGGGTCGTTCACTTGCGGGATGGTTTCGGGTTTGGGCTGAGCCTGTTTTCGGATCGCATCTCGGCCTTTGAGAAGGGAAATAACGAGAACCTGAAGGGCTGGTATACAGGCATAGGCATGACTTATTTGTATGACCGGGATTTCGGGCAGTATCGCAATGACTTCTGGCCGACCGTCGATTCCTTCCGTTTGCCGGGGACCACAACGGACGGATCCGGACAAGGGCGGGTTCCCGGAGAATGGACCTCATACATGAATACTCAATCTTGGGTCGGGGGCGTATCGCTGGATGGCGAATACGGAGCCGCCGGCATGGATTTCTCGCTGGCTAAAGTGACGGGCAGCGATTTGAAGGGCAAAAAATCCTGGTTCATGTTTGATGATGAGATCGTCGCGCTTGGCTCCGGTATTACCAGTAATGGAAGCGGGCCTCAAACGGTTGAAACCCTAATCGAGAACCGCATGTTGAATGCTGCCGGGGACAATAGACTCATTATGGACGGCGTTGACCAGCCGTTAGCGACCGGATCCCCATATAAGACGAGCGGTGTGCATTGGGCACATCTCGACAGTAATACGGATGGCGCCGGAACGGGGTATTATTTCCCGGATGCAGCGGAATTGTCGGTACTCCGTGAGAACAGAACCGCCAGCTGGAAGGAGATCAACAGCTCGCAAGCGGATACTCCGATTACGCGGAATTATTTTAGTCTGGCCTTCGATCACGGAGAAACGCCAGCTAATGCCTCCTATTCATACGTTCTGCTGCCTGAGCAGGGTGGGGAGGCAACCAAGCACTACAGTGAGAATCCGGATATCGACGTGTTGGCAAGCACGATAGACATCCACGCGGTGAAGGAGAAGACGCTTGGCCTCACAGCGGCTAATTTTTGGAATCCGGGTACCGTGGGCGATCTGCGTTCGGAGCAGCCGGCTTCGGTGATCATGAAGGAAACGGACGACGGTTTAAGTATCGCGGTCTCCGATCCGACACAGCAGCAGTCCGAAATAACGCTGTATTTAAATCGCGCGGGGCTTGTATTAGCAAGTGCTGATCCTACTGTAACTATTGAACAAACGGCGCCGTACATTAAACTGCGCTTGAACACGAACGGATCATTAGGTGCGGCGCATACCGTTGTTTTTAAGAAAGAGGTACCTGTCTCTTCCTTGTATTCGACGCTTCAAACCGAAACGAGTGTCGATCTGGAATGGACAGTCCCGGATGGCGTGTCGGGAATAGAAGGTTATGAAATTACCAAGGACGGTATTACGGTGAGTGACGCTACTTACCGCACAGTGACATCCGACACCTACACTGCGACCGTAGACGGCCTGCTACCCGGCACCATATATCACTTTGCGGTATCGGGCCTTGATGGAGGCGGCCAGCGGGTAGGAGACAGCCGGGAGATTACGGTGGCGACTCGTGATGACACCCCGCCAAGCGCGCCTGTGCTGAGCTATACATCGGTGACAGATACTTCAATTGCCTTAAAGTGGTCCGAGTCTTCCGACAATGTAGGAGTATCCGGCTACAGCCTTTACAGAGATGGGCAGTGGGTGACGAGTGTGTCTGCGTCGGTGTATAGCCAAACGCTGGACGGGTTGCTTCCTGCAACCGAATACGTGTTTAGTGTGAAGGCATCCGATGCCGCAGGCAATCTGTCGGAGAGCAACAAGCTGCGAGTAACGACGGATACATCCTCTACCGAGGGTGGCACGGATGATGGCTCCGGTAACGGGAATGGATCGGAGAGCAATTCGCACAAGAACACGTCCGGCAATGAAGGGATGCAAGGTAATTCGGACACTTCAACGGAAACGAGCCATCATGAAGCGACCCACGGGGTCAAAATTGTGAATGAAAAGACGCTTCGGGCGCCAGTGGACGGCGTAGTCTCGATCTCACTCACTGAAGAGGAAACCAAGATCAGCCTGCCCCAACAAGCCGGAGCGCATCTTGGAAAAAGCAAGCTGGAAATCAAGAAGAAGGGCGTAACTCTTACAATCGATTCGGCGCTGCTTTCGGCAATCGAAGCCGATTCGGTCGGCCATACGGCGGTGCTGCTGACATTCGAACCGGTTGGGGAACAGGAAGCGTCCGTTTTAGTCGGTGGTTCCCGTGGATCGAATCTTCAGCTCCGATCCGGCGGGATGATGAAATTCGGCGTATTTCTTGGCGGAGCAGATGTGGAAAAGGAATATAATCAACCTTTTGCGGTGCCTGCCCGGATCCGTTTTGACGCCTCGGCTTATGCCGGATTGGATCCTGAACTGCTCGGGATTTATGTATATGATCAAGATGTTCAAACATGGAAGTATGTCAGCGGGTTAACCGGGACCCACAAAGAATCAATCGAAGCTTATATAAATAGTCCTGGATTATACACTGTGCTGGAATACAACAAAGGGTTTAACGACCTGCCTGCTTCGCACTGGGCGAAGCGCGCCGTTAAAGTATTGACCGCACGGCATATTGTAAATGGTCGGACGGAAACGGAGTTTGCTCCGGACTCGGCGGTAACACGCGCCGAATTTATCTCATTGATCGTACGGACCTGGGGCTTTGCAGCAAGTGACAAAAACGCATTTGATGATGTCAAACCGCAGGCCTGGTATGCGGATGCGGTTGCCGCTGTCTATGAAGCCGGGCTTGTAAAAGGTAAAGCGGATGGTATATTCGACCCCAATGGGCCGATCAGCCGGGAGGATATGGCTGTCATGGCTGCAAGACTTTCAACGATGATCAAGGGCAGTATGGAAGGACAGGTTAAAGAAATCAAGTTCATAGACGCGGATCAAGTATCCGCTTATGCACGGGAAGACCTGAAGCTTGTCGTAAACCTTGGTTTAATGCAGGGAAGGGGAGAAGCTTTCCTTCCCCAGGGACAGACTACCCGTGCAGAGGCGGCACAGGTAATGCTGAATATGATCAATTTCCTGGGTATGGATAACCCATTAATAGAGGGCCGTTAGGCCCTCTTCTGTGGTAAAGGGCAAGCCATGCAAGATAAATGAAGGCTTTGGTTTTTAAATATAGCTTCCCTTTTTGTTCATTTAGGTTTTTAATGTTTATATAGGTTCGAATTAGGTTTCTTTTGGTTCTTTTTTTATTCTGCATTATGTTGGGAAGCGGCTTTACCATCGGATTGGGAAAGGAGAACACATGAACGATTATAAAGAGAGAATGAACCGGATTGTTCGGAACGTTGCGGAACAAGCATGGAGGCAGCCTTTGCTATCCAGCGGGCTGTGGTTTCACAGAGATGTTCGTGATAACTTCTATTACGCTTCGTATCTGTTTGCAGCTTCGGTAGACTTCGAGAATGATCCGCAGTTCAACCGGCAGGAAGGTAAACGGTTGGCAGAGGAGGTTCTGGGTCGTGTGCTGCGGCTGCAGAACCGGGATGCGAAGAATCCCATGCACGGGCACTGGCCGCTGAACCTGGGGACGAAGCCGGAAGAGGCGAGTTCGCATGCGCTGCCGGTGGAATTGATGGGAAGCTTGATGGTTTTTTTCCATCGTAAGTTTGAAAGTGAGATGAGCGAGGGCTTGGCCGCGGAGTTTGAAGTTACGCTGGAACACATCTACCAAGGAGGTTTTTTTCGCAAGCCCCTTACTGTGTGCAATCATCATGAGGCTAAATATACGGCAGCCAAGTTAATATTCGGCCAGCGCTTCCGCGATAAGGAACTCCTGGAGGACGGAAAACAAAGTCTTCGGGATACCCTGGGTTTGCTCCGCCGGGAAGGTATGGCTGAGTACGGGTGCCTGCCGTGGTTCTGGCATTGGACACAGGCGTTCACCTGTGCACTGGAATTGACGGAGGAACTGGAATTAAAGCAGGAGCTGTATGAACTGTTAGATGAGCTGTGGAGCCTGCGCACGTCCTATTATTTGAAAGGGGCGTGGGTAGGAGCCCACTCCAGGGGATGGCCGCATGATGCGCCGAGGGATGCCAATGTGCTTCACGATTATGTCCAGTTCGGTGATTTCAGTCTCCCGGAGGAGATGCCGCGCACGGAGTATGCCGGATTTCTGTTCCACAAAGCTCCGGAAGCTAAACGGCGTCTTGCCCTAAACCGCAGAGAACCGACGGAAGTGCGCAAGCTTTTGTTGAAATCGGTTGACGGCGAGATGAGACAGCTGCACTCCTATGCTTATGTGACAGAACATTATGCGGCAGGCGGATTGTGGGAGCGGGTTCGTGAGTTCGACAACGAGCAGCTGCGCTGGATGTTCAGCCTCCCAATTCGTGACGGCGGCAAGGCAAATCAGCTGTATTTTTTTCACCCGGGAGAGGGATATGATCCTTCTGGTGGCGATCCCCGCCACCAAAGCGAGTGGATGGAGGTGCTGTATCACAAAAATGTGGTGCTGGCACTGTATCCGCTGCCGGAACCAGCGGGTGCCGGCGGTGCGGAAATTGTCGGCGTTCTACCGGAAGGGGAATGGTTGTATGAGTCAGAAGCTTTGTACGGTAAAGTAGATGAGGTCTATTTTGCCGTACATTTGAGCCCAGGGACTACTTATGACATTAGGGAACAGTCCGGATATCATCAGGTCGTTTGCCATGGCGCTGGAATAGCTCTCACCGTAGAAGCGGTGTCCGTCCCGGAAGCGGAGAACAGGGGGATCGAACAACTGGTGGCGTTCGCACGGCGAATGTCCGAGCACAGGCCCGAATTCAAGACAGACGGCGAGTTTGAGGTTGCATATACAGGATGGACGACGGAAGATCGACTCATTCTGAAGCATATGACTTCAGGGAACTTGGCGAGAACGATAAACGGAGCAGAGTGTACGTTTGAATGGTACTCTGTGTAGTTACCGAATAGAAAAGAGGAGTTTTAAGATGAAGAAACTGCAGCTGATTCAAAAAATCACGGAGGAAGGCGTGGTCGCGGTCCTGCGCGGCGAAACGCCGGAGCAGGTTGTGGAGATGGCCGAACAGGCGATTGCCGGCGGCATCAAAGTGATTGAGGTGACGATGACCGTGCCGTTTGCGCTCCGGGCTATTGAAACGTTGTCGCGCAAATATTCATGGAACGCCGAAGATCCATCCTCCTATGCCATTATCGGGGTTGGTACAGTGCTTGATCCGGAAACCGCGCGTGCGGCGATATTGAGCGGTGCCGAGTTTGTTGTTGGGCCGTGCCTGAGCAGAGACACCATGATGCTGTGCAATCGTTATCGGATTCCGGTCATGCCGGGGGTCATGACGATCAAGGAAATCCAGGAAGCACTGGAACTTGGGGCGGACATTATTAAGCTGTTCCCTGGCAACCTGTATGATCCGTCGATGATCAAGGCGATCAAGGGCCCGCTGCCGCAGGCGAATATTATGCCGACCGGTGGTGTCTCGCTCGATAACCTTGGCGAATGGATCAAAGCGGGGGCGATAGCCGTCGGTATTGGCTCGGATCTGACAAACGAAGCTTTGAAGCGTCAGGACTACAGCTTGATTGCCCAAAAAGCGGCCGCATACAAGCGAGCCTATCTGCAAGCTAAAGGTCTGACGCATTAACCATACTTTAAAGTGGTAGGAAATTTTGAGCAGATAACGCCTGTTGGGACTCCCTGAGTCTTCAAGAGGCGTTATTTGTTTTTCGATCGTTCATTCTGAATATCGAAAGAACTTCAGTAGTCCGTATAAAAAGTATATTATATCCAACTGCGGGAACAGTAGAGGAAAAGATAAATGAAGGTCATTGAATTCCTTGTAAGGCAAAGCTGGCCATGAGGGAAAAACGAGGAGTCGTTTACATGACGAATAAAACCACACGCCATCATGTTTCACAAGAAAAATTGCCGGTTTCCATAACGCAATTTATCGAAAATATGAAGAGTCGATTCGGGCAGAGCGGAGATATCATCTACCGAGAGTTGACTTTGGGGGCTATACCTACGGTGATGGTCTATATTGAAGGGATGGGAGATCCCCGATTGCTAATCGAAGCGATTCATGCAGATTTACCTCTATTTATTGAATTTCCAAACCAGTCACCGGAAGTACGCATGAAAATGCTCAAAGAACTCACGATCACGATGGGAAAAGTGGGAGAAGCCAGCACTTTTCAAGAAGTTGAAGGGAAATTGTTGTCCGGGAATACGATCATCTTTATGGATGGGACATCAACCTCACTGTACGTTGGTACTGAAGCACTGAAGCAGCGCGGAGTTGAGGAAGCCAGCTCACAATCCGTAGTAAGAGGGCCGAGGGAAGGCTTTACCGAATCCCTTCGCGAGAATACGGCTCTAGTCCGACGAAGAATTCAAAGTCCTAGGCTACGTATTGAAGAAAGAACTGTAGGCGAGCACACCAATACGCTAGTGGCCGTGATGTACGTGGATGGATTATATGATATCGAAGTACTTGATGAGCTGCGCAGAAGATTGGAAGAAATCAAGCTGGACAGCGTTCTTGAGAGCAATTATATCGAGGAAATGATTCAGGATCATCGGTACAGCCCTTTTCCGACGGTATATAATTCAGAGCGGCCTGACGTCATTGCATCCGCTTTACTGGAAGGACGAATTGCTATTTTTGTGGAAGGAACGCCCTTTGTGCTGGTGGTTCCGGCGTTGTTCGTTCAGCTGTTTCAATCGAGCGAGGACTATTATCAGCGATGGGATTTTGCCAGCCTTGTTCGGCTTCTTCGATATCTATGCTTTGGAATAGCGCTCCTTACCCCCTCACTATATATTGCGATCACCACATTTCATCAGGAAATGCTGCCGACCAACTTGCTGACAAGCTTAATCGGCCAGCGGGAAGGGGTGCCCTTCCCCGCATTTATCGAAGCGCTAATCATGGAGATCACGTTCGAGATCCTGCGCGAGGCCGGCATTCGATTACCTAAATCGATCGGCCAATCCGTCTCCATCGTTGGTACTTTGGTCATCGGACAGGCCGCTGTCGAAGCGGGTCTCGTATCGGCCGCGATGGTTATCGTTGTATCGATAACGGCGATTGCCAATTTTGCGCTACCCTCTTTCAATATTGGAATATCGGTGCGGATTTTGCGATTTGGGCTAATGGGAATAGCAGCGTCGTTTGGATTGTACGGGATGATTATCGGCATGATTATAATTGGCCTTCACCTGTGCAGCCTGCAGTCCATGGGGGTTCCTTATATGTCTTCTTTTGCGCCTATACGCTGGCGAAGTCAAAAGGATGCTTTGCTGCGAATGTCGCGTCACAGCATGAAGAAATATGTAACCAAATCCAAACCATGAGCCTTCTGTAAGTCATGACAGGGGTTCTTTATTTTAAGCAGAGGGGACAGATTATGTATGTTCAAAAGAAAAATACGATCAGTCCTGCTTATATTAAGTCTGGTGGTTTTCATATCTGGATGCTGGAGCAGAAAGGAACTAAACGAACTTGCCGTTGTTATGGCACTTGGGATCGACATTGATGAGAATGGGTACGCCATTTCTGCTCAAGTGCTCAATTCCGCTGAGGTGGGCTCCAAAAAAGGCGGATCGACGGGGAGCCTTCCGGTCGTAACCTACAAGTCAGTCGGCAAAACCATCCCCGACGCCCTTCAGCGCACGTTAAGCATGGCACCTCGGATGCCGTATCTGTCCCATGTCCGCGTGTTGGTATTTGGAGAAGACATGGCCCGGTCAGGGGTCAGCGATGTGCTCGATTATATCTCCCGGAATCATCAGCTGCGATCGGATTTCTTCATGCTTGTTGCCAAGAACGGAAAGGCCTCAGAGATCCTGGAGGTCGTTACGCCATTCGAGTACGTTCCGGCGAATTCGCTCTATTCCTCAATTCTAATATCGGAAAAAAAATGGGCAGCAACGGGGAAAGTCACGATACAGCAGTTTGTGACGGAACTCAAACGCAACGGCTCAGACCCTGTATTATCCGGGGTCCAATTAAGCGGCAGTTTAGTCGAAGGACAGTCTATGGAGAATGTCAAGAAAATCAATCCTTCAACGCTTCTTCAACATACGGGACTCGGCGTGTTTAAAGGGGACCGGCTAGTAGGATGGCTGGGGGAACCGCCCAGCAAGACCGTCAATTATGTCCTCAATAAAGTCGACACTACAGCGGGATATATTTCATGTCCGGATAGCGGCATTGTCGGGTTCACGGTGAACCGGGCAGACACGACACTTGATGTTGCGCTTGATGAGGAGGGGATTCCCGAATTTTCAGCCGAATTGGAGATCGAGGCCGACGTGAATGCCGTTCAATGTCAGATTGATATCAGTCAACCAGCCGTCATAGACGATTTAGAGAAGGATATCGAGGATAAATATAATGCAAATATTCGGAAGCACATCGGGCTGGTACAGCAGCGTTATGGATCCGATGTTTTTGGATTCGGCGAGGTGTTGCACCGAAAATATCCGGACGTTTGGAAAAAATACCGGGATCATTGGGGAAAAAGCTTTAAAACGATGAGCATTCGCGTGAATGCCGATGTAGCGATCCGGCGGATCGGATCCATCATACAACCCTTAAATCGGGAGGTCGATGAGCCGTGAATTGGCATTGGTTGTTGATATTGTTCTTGTTCATCGTGTTGGTTACGGAAACACAGCATCTTCTGCAACTGCGCTCCCTCAGGGACATGATCGTGTTCTATACGGTGTGGGGAGTAACATTGCTGGCCTTGATAGGGGATATGATGGAGGTGCCTTATCTAAGACCACTGGATTGGATCGGTGCCATCATGCAACCGCTGAACAGGTTGATCTCATAATGAAGAAGGGTATGGTAACACGTGATCAAATACAAGGATATCGCCGCACGACAATTCTTTATACTGGCCTTCGGCTTGACCATCGGAACCTCAATCCTGGTTACCCCCTCCGGGTTAGCACATACTGCACGGGAAGATGCGTGGATGGCCTCCCTCTTCAGTATCTTCATTAATCTCCTTATGGTTGTGCTGTACATAGCCATCACGCGTGTCTATCCAGGTCAAACGATCTTCGAGATCCATGAGAAGGTTTTGGGGAAGCTGCTGGGAAAGATTCTCTCGCTGGTCTACCTTTTTTATTTTTTGATTCTTACAGGCACGTTGCTTGGCAACTTGGGTTTTTTCCTGAGCAGCGAAATGATGCCGGAGACGCCGATCGAAGCTATTCAAATCTTGTTCTTGATCGCGGCCGTCATGTGCGCCAGGATGGGCATCATAATCTTGGCCCGGGTCGGTGAATTGATGTTTCCGTGGATCATATTTCTGTTTATGGTCCTTGTCCTCTCACTCATTCCCCAGATCGATTGGAACCATATCAAACCTATGCTTGAGGAAGGCTGGATGCCTGTTGCCAAGGCCGGATTCCATGCTTCCATGTTTCAGGAACTGATTGTGCTGATGGTATTTCTGCCTCTGGTCAAGGGAGAGAAAAAAGGGGAGAGGGCACTGATGGGGGGAGCTGTCGCAGGCGGGTTCGTGCTGAGCATCATCGTCCTGCTCAGTGTGCTGATTCTGGGAATTGAACAGACGGAGAATAGCACGTTTCCGGCATTTGCACTCGCGAAGACGATTAACCTAGGGAACTTCTTTCAACGTGTTGAAGGCATATTGATTACGCTTTGGATCCTTACTTTTTTTATCAAGATCTCTTTATTGTATCTTTCCATTCTTCAAGGAATGAAGACCGTGTTCCGACTGAAGGAACAAAATCCGTTAATCTATCCGTTGTCCGTGCTGTTTATCATCGTGGCCTGGAATACATACATCAACACCGTCTATGTTGCTGATATCATTCAGAATGTATGGTCGAGTTACGCCCTTCTCCACTTGTTGGTGATTCCCATGGGTCTTTATCTGATCGGGTTAACCAGAACGAAAATGCTCAAATGGAAGTGAATTTCAGAATGTGTTTGAACAAGCCCGATAGCGCGGGCTTTTTTTGTCGCCTGCTGCATCGAATTCACAATTGTACTAATATTTTTCGTGAAAAAGCTTGAAAGTGACGTAACGTCATCTTATATACTGGAGATATCAGAGAGAATTAAGAAAGCAGGTGATGAAGTCGATTCCCATTCAAGAATTGTCTAAACAGACGGGGATTACGGTAAGAACGCTGCGCTATTATGACCAGATTGGCCTTCTGATTCCTGCCGCCAAAACACCGGGCAAACATCGTATATACAGTGATGATGAATTAAAGAAGCTGCAGCAAATACAGTTTCTCAAAAGGCTGGGCTTCAGTTTGCAAGAAATATCGGATATGATTTCAAACCCGGAATGGAACTGGTCCACCGGTTTGATGAATCAGTTGGACTTCGTTATGAACGAACAAAAAAAGCTGGACCAGATGGAATCGGCGCTGCGAGCTGTGCTTCATAGCATTGCGGTGGAAGGTGAGACAAGCTGGGATGTCATTCAGAAATTAATTCACCTCTCCGGAAGAGACCCATCGTTAAAACACTCGTTCCGGCAGCAAATGTTTGAGAAGCGTGAAGTGGAGTTGCTAAGTCTACTCCCTAATATGAACAGCACGGATCCCGACTCTCTCGAGTGGATTGCTCTGTTGGGACAGCTCAAAAGGCGGATGCAGGACGGACCCGACTCACCGGGTGTACAACGAATTGTACGGCGGATGGATGAGAAACGACTGGAGGTATTTGAAGATGAAGACCCCTTCGTAGATAAGCTGTGGGAGATTCGTAAATCTCCGGTGCAGTCCGAGCAGATGGGGTTATATCCCATCGAGGATGAACTTCTTCAATTCATGGAACAGGCGTTTGAAATTTATGTATTACACAAGAACAAAGAACAAATTGGAGAGGGGGGGACATCTTGACGCTGGAACTGCTGCTCTCCATTGGAGCCTTATCACTCTTGGACACGCTGAGTCCAGCTACGCTTGGCGTAACGGTGTATTTGCTTTTGACCGAACGGGACCGGCTAATCCCACGTTTATTCATTTATTTATTCACAGTGGCGGGTTTCTACTTCCTGGTAGGAGCTGCACTTATGCTGGGCTTGGATGCTGTTCTGCAATCCGTAACCGGCATCTTTCAGAATCGAGCGGTCAGTTGGGTCATGGCCGTGGTAGGCGGAATCCTGTTTGTCGCCAGCTTCTTTATCCCTACGAAAAAAACGTCCGAGCCGCGCCGTCCAAGATCCAAAAGCTTCGGGGCTATGATCGGACTTGGGTTCACGACTGCTCTGCTGGAGGTAGCAACAGCCCTTCCGTATTTTGCGGCAATCGGACTCATGACAAAGGCGCAGTTAACTACGGTTCAATGGATGCCCATCCTGGCTGCATACAATATCGTGATGGTGCTGCCTCCACTCCTATTGCTCGGATTACACCTCGTATTAGGCCGGATGATGCAGCGTCCGCTGGAAAAGCTGCGCCTGAGAATCGCCAAGAGCTCCGGATCGATTCTGTCATGGGTGTTGTGTATTGCCGGGCTGATCCTGGTGCTGAACAGCATTGACAACTTGTAAAGATATCCGATTTAGAATTGAAAACTCGCTAGGTGTGAGGGGGCCGATAATCGTTGGCAACCTCTCCCGAAATCGGGAGGATTAGCCCATTAAGAGTCAGCTTGGAGCGATTTATGAACAGCTTCAATGGCATGTATGAAGGTTGTATCAAACAGAGGAACTTGGGAATCCTCGGGTTTTATTAATAATCCGATCTCCGTACAGCCTAGAATAATTCCTTCAGCTCCATCTTGAATTAGCCGTTCAATGACTTCTTTATAATAAGCTTTTGAATCCGATTGGATGTTGCCAAGACATAATTCCTCATATATCACTTTATTTACGATCTCTCGATCTTGTTTATTGGGGATGAGCACTTTGATATGATTAGATTCTAATCTTTGCTTGTAAAAATCCTGCTCCATGGTATATTTGGTTCCAAGCAAACCTACTGTACGAATCCCATGTTCACGGATTTGATTAGCCGTGGCATCGGCAATGTGCAGCACAGGGATGCTTATTTTTTCTTCTATATCCTCTAATACCACGTGCATCGTATTGGAACATATCAATACAAAATCGGCACCGCCTTTTTCTAAAGAAAGTGCAGCCTCACCCAATGTTTCACCGGCTTTTTTCCAATTCCCCTCGGATTGATAGCGTTCAATCTCTGCAAAGTTCACGCTGTACATCAGGCATTTGGCCGAGTGGAGGCCACCCAGGCGGCTTCTCACCTGCTCATTTATGATTCTGTAGTATTCAATTGAGGATTCCCAGCTCATTCCTCCGATAAGTCCAATCGTCTTCATAGATAATCTCCTTTACAATCCTAAGTAATCCCATTATAGAGTATTATGAAAAAAACGTGTTAATCTCGCGTTTTTTTGTATTGGCGTATAACAAGATTACATATACACCTTTCTTGCTATAGCCATAGGCTATAACTAGATATAGCTTATATGAGTTACACTATACCGATTAATACATGGTATCTTTCTTGTAATAATTTGTATAGGAGTGTTATATAGATGGCAAAAAGCAGTGTACTGGGATATCCGCGTATTGGCGCTGATCGGGAATGGAAAAAAGCCCTGGAAGCATTCTGGGCAGGCAAGCTTGATGAATCGGAGTTTCACCGGCAGCTGCAGGAGATTCGGTTGAATCATTTACGGAAGCAGCAGGAGAGCGGGATCGATCTTATTGCGGTGAATGATTTTAGTTATTACGATCATGTTCTGGATACGGCAACGATGTTTGGTATCGTACCGAAGCGCTTCTCTTATGAGGGCGGTGTTGTGCCATTGTCTGTATATTATGGTATTGCACGCGGAACGAAGGATGCTACAGCAAGTGAAATGACCAAGTGGTTTAACACCAATTATCATTATATCGTGCCTGAATTGGATGGGGCTGCACCAGTTCTTACGGAGAACAGACCGCTGGCAGCCTATCGGGAGGCTAAGGAGAAGCTCGGCATTGAAGGCAAGCCGGTTATTGTTGGTCCGCTAACCTTCTTGAAATTGTCCAAAGGGTACCAGCCGACGGAGACGGATGCCTGGCTGGAAAAATTGCTGCCGCTCTACGTACAGATTCTCCAGGAGCTTGCCCAAGAAGGCGTTCAATGGGTCCAGATTGATGAGCCGATCCTCGTAACGAAATTAAGCGATGCCGATCTTAAGCGGTTAACCAGCATTTATGAAACGTTTGCGGCTTCGGCACCCGGCCTAAACATCATGCTGCAAACCTATTTCGAATCGGTGGAAAACTACCAGGATATCATCCAGCTTCCGGTTAGCGGCATCGGACTTGACCTGGTCCACGGATACCAAGGCAATGTGCAAGCCATTAAACAATCAGGGTTTCCTGCGAATAAAGTGCTTGGCGCCGGCATGATTGACGGACGCGGCATTTGGAAGGCATCGCTTCGCGAGAAGCTGTCGCAATTGGAAGAGCTGACGAAATATGTAGCCACTGAACGGTTGATCGTTCAATCTTCGTGCAGCTTGCTGCATGTTCCGGTGACAGTGAGCAGCGAAACGAAACTGCAGCCTGAACTCAAAGGGGCGCTCGCCTTTGCAGATGAGAAGCTGAATGAGCTGGTTCTTTTGACGAAAGCAATCTCCACAGGCACAGCTCGGATTGCCAAGGAACTGGAAGAATGCGATGCTGCCCTTCAGGCGCTTAAACAATCCGAAGAGCGCAATCGACATGACATTCAGCAGGCAGTTGCCGAGATTAGTGTGCAGAATCCAGTTCGCAGTCTGCCGTTCGCGGAGCGTCATGTCGCTCAACAGAATAAGTGGCAGCTGCCGATTTTTCCGACCACGACGATCGGCAGCTTCCCTCAGTCAGCCGAGGTGCGCAAGGCACGCCAGGCGTGGCGCAAGGGAGAATGGAATCATGAGCAGTATGAGCGCTTCATTCAGGAGCAAATCGATATTTGGATCAAGCTGCAGGAAGAGATCGGCCTGGATGTGCTTGTGCATGGAGAGTTCGAAAGAACGGATATGGTTGAATTTTTCGGTGAGAAGCTTGGTGGCTTTGCCTTCACTCAATATGGATGGGTTCAGTCCTACGGCTCACGCTGCGTGAAACCGCCTGTAATATTCGGGGATGTCGCATTCGAGAAACCGATGACGGTGGAGGAAACGAAATATGCACAGTCGAAGACTAACCGCCCCGTGAAAGGGATGCTAACTGGCCCGATCACAATCATGAACTGGTCGTTCGTCCGCGAAGACATCTCTCGGGAACAGATTGCCTATCAATTGGCTTATGCCCTAAGACAAGAAGTAGAGGCGCTGGAGCAGGCGGGCATCGGGATGATTCAGGTGGATGAGCCTGCGGTGCGCGAAGGGCTGCCGCTCAAGGAGGAAGATCAAGCGGAGTATCTCGCTTGGGCTGTTAAAGCCTTCCGTATGACCACATGCACGGTACAGCCGACCACGCAAATTCATACGCATATGTGTTATTGCGAGTTCCATGACATGATCGATTCGATTGAGGCAATGGATGCCGATGTCATCTCGATTGAAACTTCGCGCAGTCATGGCGAGCTGATTCACAGCTTCGAAGTCAATACCTACAGATTAGGGATTGGCCTTGGCGTGTACGATATCCACAGTCCGCGGGTACCTCGAGTGGAAGAGATGACAAGCATGATCGAGCGTGCACTGCGGGTCCTGGATCCGAAGCTGTTCTGGATCAACCCGGACTGCGGTCTCAAAACACGTGGTAAGGAAGAAACGGTTGCATCCCTCCGTAACATGGTTCAAGCCACGGAGATCGCTCGTTCGTCCTATTCGCTGAACGTGTAACCGTAAATCTGACTTGTTGATAGAGTGGGCAGAGTTATGAATAGTTAAGATAGGAGCAGGCTGCGTCGGCAGCCTGCTCCTTTTTTTGTTACCCATGCCAGATATAATGGTGCGTACAGATGTAGAACGGAACTATATGAAAGATTTGGCTGTAAGGAGGACCGTAAGGATGCGATTGACGTCTATATGTCTATGAAAGCCTCCTGTCATTTACATAGAGTAGAGTTGGACACAAGTTGTTGACATCTTGGTAAAATCGTTATCACATCCGGCGATTATATTCTTCTTATGGAATCGTATCTAGCACGATCACCTAAGAAGGAGGAGCCATGATCTATCACAAAAAACGCAAGAAGTTTACCAGAGTCTTCTTTATTCTATTCATTGCAATCCTATTTATTGTCGGCTTCAAATTGGCATGGCACGTTGGTTCATCAACGGTGGAGTTGGTGCCGGCATCATCTGCTAGACTTGCAGAGACCTATAGGACGCTTCCTGCTGTGCCTAATCCAAATAAAACGTATCGGATCGTAATCGATCCCGGTCATGGGGGAAAAGATCCGGGAGCTACCGGAGTAAGCGGTGCAAATGAGAAAGCGTTCAATCTATCTCTTGCCGGGCGGGTTGTTGACCTCCTGGAGGAGGACCCTTTGTTTGAACCTCTCTTGACACGTTCGGATGATCAATTCGTTGAATTGGATGAACGGGCAGTCAAGGCGAATGATTGGAATGCGGATGTGATGATTTCCATTCATGGCAATACCTATACGGACCCCATGACATCGGGTACGGAAACCTTGTACCGACACGAGGACAGCATCCCCTTGGCCCAAACCCTTCAGGAGCATTTGGTGAAGGGAATTGGCCTTCGTGATCGCGGGATCAAGGAAGAACAGTTAAAAGTGCTATCTACGCCCACGATGCCGGCAGTGCTTATCGAAGTTGGATATCTCACCAATGCGGAGGATGAGCGTTTCCTGCTGAGCAATGAAGGTCAAGATCTTGCCGCACAAGCTATTGTTGATGGGCTCAAGGACTATTTTGCGGAATCGCAGGAACTCTCGCTTGGACACCAAGCAAACGGTGAATCAGTTGAAAGATCACCCGGCACTCCGCAAAGCGGGAATCAGTCTATGGAGAAAAAGGTGTATTTTAATGGATCGGCCCAGGACGGTAAACAGGTCGCACTTACATTCGATGATGGACCGGATGCCATGGTTACGCCCAAAATCCTTGATATCCTGAAGGAAAACGATATTAAAGCCACCTTTTTCATTCTGGGAAACCGGGCTGAAGCCCATCCTGAGACTGTGCGGAGGATTAAAGAGGAAGGTCATGCCATAGGAAATCATTCCTGGTCACACCCCAACTTTACAGAATTATCGATGGAGGAAGCGCTGAATCAGGTGAAGAATACGCAGGATGAACTGAACGACATTATCGGCTATCGTCCATCCTTGTTTCGGCCGCCTTATGGCGCTTTGGATGAGGACAAAGAGGAGGCCATACAAAATATGGATTTAGCGATCGTGAACTGGTCCGTGGACACGATGGATTGGTCAGGTCTGCCCGCACAGGAGATCATGGGAATCATCCACAAGCAGTTGAAGCCTGGAGGCATCATTCTTCAGCATACCGCAAACGGCAAGAACCATCTTGCCAACACGCTGGAGGCACTGGAGCTGTTAATACCGGATTTGAAAGATCAAGGCTACTCATTCGTCACGGTCCCGGAACTGCTGCATTTGCCTGAATCGCAGTCTTAGTAAGCCTGTAACGGATCAGACTTATCATTTGTCAATGGTATATGCTAAAATCGATTCATCAAATAGGCCTATGGAATAAGAATGGAGACTTCATGAAAAAAACAAAAATTCTCATAATCGAAGATGAGGGGCCGATTGCCGACTTGCTTGCCTATGGTCTCAACATGGAGGGTTTCGAAACCTGTATTGCGGCCAGCGGAGCTGCGGGTTTAAGGGAGCTTGAGTCATTTCATCCCGATCTGCTCCTTCTGGATTGGATGCTGCCCGATCAGAGCGGACTCGATATATGCAAAAAAGTAACCGCGAACTATAACCTTCCCATATTCATGATAACCGCTAAATCCGACATCACGGATAAAGTGCTCGGACTTGAATTTGGTGCCGATGACTATATCACAAAGCCGTTTGATTTACGGGAGGTTGTTGCCCGAATTCGTACGATTCTCCGGCGGCTGGACCAAGCGAATCACGGGGATAGGGAAGTGGCTCAGGAGGCCGTGATCCGTGTTAAAGGCATCGAGATCGTAACGGAGGAGCGACTGGTCAAGAAAGACGGAAGATTGGTTGATCTAACACCGAAGGAATTTGACCTGCTCATGACCTTGTACGGTCACCGGGGGAAGATTTACACGCGTTCGGAACTGCTGGATTTGGTCTGGGGTTATGATTTTATTGGGGATACACGGACCGTGGATACGCATATTCAAAGGCTCCGCAAAAAGCTGGATGCAAGCGATTTGATCACAACTGTATTCGGCATCGGTTATAAATTCGAGAAGCAGGCGGAATAAGAGATGATTCGGACCATCAGAGCCAAGTTTATTGTTGGTTTTTTTCTGATCTTCTGCCTCTCGTTCCTCGTACTCAATCAGACCGTGAAGGAGATCATTCGGACAAGCAATCAAAAGATCGTGACGTCGGATCTGGTCGGACTCAAAAACAACAGCAATGTATATGTAAGGCAAGCATTTCTTATCAACCATTTCACGAACAATAATCTTTATTTCGGACAGATGGCCGAGGAAATGGTGAATGATTTGAATCATGCTACATCAAGCCATGTTAGTGCTTACACCGTAGATGGCAAGTTATTGTTCTCATCAGACCAGAGAGAGTTCTCCGGACAGTCGGACGAGGATCTCCGGCAAGCGATCGAGGGCAAAACGGCTTATACCATCACTTATGGCCGGAATAGCGGAACCGTTCTATATTCATACCCGGTTATCATCGATGGAGTGAAGGTGGGCATCTTGAGATTTACCAAAGATTTCACCCTGCTCTATGAACAAAGCGGGCGCATCATGGACATCATTTTCTACATCGCGCTCGCCATATTTGGAGCGGCATTCCTATTCTCCTATATGCTATCCCGGCATATCACCATTCCATTAGTGAAGCTGACCCGGGCTTCCACGGAAGTGAAGAACGGGAATCTCGATGTTCGAATCCCGTTCCGGCGAAGAGATGAAATTGGCGAGCTGGCTCTGAATTTCAATGACATGATTGACCGGATCGGAAGCCAGATTTCCACGATTGAGGGTGATCGGGATCGCCTTCAGGAGCTTAACGATCAGGAAAAACGTTTTTTCGACAATGTCACCCATGAGCTTAAGACGCCACTGACGTCCATTCTTGGTTATGCCGAGATTATTCGGGAGAAAGGGGATGACGACCGGGAATTCTTCGATAAGGGCATGAATCACATTGTTGAAGAGAGCCGGCGGCTGCATAACATGGTGCTAAGGCTGCTGGAAGTATCCCGCAGAGCTTCGGACGACCGTGAATTCGAAAAGGTGGATGCGGGTCAAATTTTGCAAGACGTTAGCGATTCCATGTCCTTCCGTGCCAAGCGTTATAAGAAGCGCATCATCTGCCAGACGGATGAACATTTGTATGTAAACGGACAACCGGACAGGCTGCGCCAGCTGTTCATCAACCTGCTGGACAATGCGATCAAATACAGCTCTCCCCAATCGGAGATTTCTGCTAAGGCCGAACTGGACTCTGGACTCGTTCGCTTTATTTTCGACAATCCGGGTGAACCGATCCCACCTGACCAGCTTGAGCACCTGTTTCAGCCGTTCTATTCGGCGGGCCATAAGTTCATGGAAGAAGGCAGTGTCGGTCTGGGTCTCAGTATCGCCAAATCGATCGTCGACGACCATGGAGGGACCATCCGCCTAGTCAGCCGGGACGGGCAGATCATGGTTTACGTGGAACTACCTTACTTCAGGGAGGAGAGATCATGATGATACGGAAACGATTTGCAGGTTTGCCCGTGCTGCTTGCAATCATCCTCCTCTTGTCCGGATGTGAGGGAGGTCTGCGGTCGGAGACCATCGTTATTCCGAGCTCGGAAGATGAGCAAGTTGCCGATTCGGGCAGCGCCCCATTCCAAGTAAAAACGATATATCGTCTTCCGATTTCGGACACGAAGGACGATCAATTGCTTGGTTGGGAGGATTCAGGATCCGTTCTCGGTCTTTTTCAGGCCCCCGACTCAAAGATGCGCTTGTCGCAATATCTGCTGCAGCGGCTCTCACCGCCGTATGAAAAATTCGAGACGCTGCAAGGCGTGGACGCTGATCATTGGAATCTCGAACTGTCGCCAAACGGCAAATATATCGTCGGTATTAAGAAGACAAAGGACGGCAATGTATTGAAGTTGATATCGCTTTCTGATGGACGGGAAACCATCATGGCCACCATAAAGCCCCGTCATGATCTGCTCTTGACAGAGCTCACTTGGTCGGATAACAGCAGATACATCTCTTATCTCGTCACAGACGTCGCTACAGATGTCGCTTCAGGCCCCGTCAGTGGACAAACCGATGTGGGTGTCGCCACAAACCCCGTTGTCAAAATGGCCGTGTATGACACAACCGCCCGGCAAGTCGAGGTCTATCCGCTGAAGGGCCTCCGAAACACAGGCATCGTCTCCGAGGTGAAAATGTCGGACGATGGACAAAGCGCACTGATTGTGGTGCAAAATGAACGGACCATTAGTATCAGCATGGGGACGATAAACGGAAGCAGCTTTCATATCGAATACGAGCATCAGGCGGGCGGTGATCAGATGGCATGGCTTAATAAAGATCAGTTTGTTTTCCTTGGAACGGAAGGCGAGATCTATGAGTACGATCGACGAAACATGGCTCTCTCTGTCCTGCTGGAGAGGGTTCTTAGCTTTCAATTATCGCAAGACAGGAAGTATATTGCTTATTCCCAGAAAGATGACAACGATACAATCTCAATTTTTGCAGGAAAGCTTCAAGGAAACAACGTCCTGTACAAAGAATCGGTCTATCAGGGCGTCTTCCCGTCGGTAATGTATTGGAGCCCGCATAATGACAGTCTTCTGGTAAATGGGCGAAAAATATATTCCACTTCAAGACAACAAACGAATCCGGAGCCAAGTGTCGTCTCGTATAATCAACCGTTTATTATTAAGTTTCAATAGCTAACCTAACCCTTCAAAGTGGATAGCAACCTTATTTGCGGCAGACTGAACGAAATATCGTTCAGTCTGCCGTCTTTTTTTTAGATATTAGCATTTATATGTTGTGGGGTTATTTCAGAGACAATTTGTTTACAAGTAGGTGAAGTTTCGGAGACATCTTTAATTTATATTTGGAAAAGTCAGCGAAGATAGTTTCAATTAAAGAAAGGTGAGTCATTGATGAAGAAAATAGGCTGGATATGGATTTGTCTAATCCTCTTTCTCTCCGCCTGCAGTGGAGCTCAGGGGAACAAAGGCGAAATGGCAATGAAAGGAGCGACAGCGGCGCAAGACGGAAATACGAAAGAAAGTGTGGATTCAAAAGGACATGTGAAGCTCGTGTTCTCGACTTTTTATCTGAGCAATTACATGCAGACGGCTGTGAAGAAGTATGAGAAACTGCATCCCAACATCGAGATTGAACTGCAGGCTACACCTACTGAGGGGAAGGACCTCGACGAGGTATATGCAAATATTGAAAAATTCGTTACCTCCTCGAACACATCCATCTTGGCCGGCAAAGGTCCCGATCTGATTGAGCTTGATATGCTCCCGGCAGATAAATATGTAAGCCGTCATCTGCTTGTCAATCTAAGCGACATGATGGAGATGGATTCATCGCTTCAGACGAAAGATTATTTCACCAACATCTTGGACAACTCGAAGATTGACGGGGGACTTTACGGGATGCCGCTTTATTTCTCCCTTGCCGGTTTGATTGGCGATGAGGATGCCCTCGGAAAGAGCGGAGTCAAGATCGATGACAGCAGTTGGACATGGAGCGATTTTACGGATATTGCCAAGCAATTGACACAGAAAGGCGAGTACAAGAATGCGCTCATTAGCGAACCGCATTATATGTTGAGCGAGATGGTCGCTGAAAACTACCGCCAGCTCGTCACAGAAGGAAACGGGAAAGCCAATTTCGATTCGGTGCGCTTTGCCGGGTTAATGCAGCAGATCAAAACGATGTTCGATGAAGGCTTACTTTACGACATGGTTACAGATGACGGTGGCAGAGGCAGCGAAACTGCCAGGAATGCCAAAGCTTATTTCAACGAAGAAACCATCAGTTCCCTCCGAGGGTATCTGTTGAACAATTTCGCCGAGCATACCAAGCTGTATGCCAAACCGCATCCGCAAGATGTGGAGGCTGGAGGTTATTTTAAAAACTTCGGAATGATCGGAATTAACGCAAGCTCGCCTCATAAGAAAGAGGCCTGGGACTTTATCAAATTTCTCATAGAGGATGAGGCACAGTCTTATACCGATGTGTATGATCAAAGCCCTGGTTTTCCGATTAACAGAATTGCCTACGAAAAACAGCTGAAGCAGCTAAAAGACGAAGGAACGATTCATGAGGCTGATCTTCCCGCGGTCAAGGTTGACAATGCATCGCTGGACCAACTGGACGCCTATATTACGGGAGCCGTTCATTCCACCGAGAAACAGTCCAAGATTGATGAGATCATTTCCAATGAATCAAAGTCTTTCTTCAGCGGACAGAAATCAGCGGACATTGTCGCGAAACAAGTTCAGAACAAGATCAATCTATATCTCAACGAATGAAACGATGAGGAGAATCGTCATATGAAGAACATCGGTTTAGGATTATTGGTTAGCTGTTTTATAGCCTTCTCTTTAACCGCTTGCGGTAGTGGAAGCCCAACAGGGGCAGCATCATCAGCGGGAACCAGCGGCGGCAATGAAGCGTCCGCAGGTACAAACGACGGTGGTTCGGTGCAGAGCACAACTCAGAATGATGAATCAGCCTCCGGTGGCAAAAAGACCATCGTCTTTTCGATGTTTTTCCCAGATGAACTGTTTCAGGAAGCAAAGAAGAATTACGAACAGCTTCACCCGAATATCGAAATCAAGCTGCAGACGGGTTATACCGACGATTCGAACATGGAGGCGGATGAGGAGAAGTTCGTCAAGAATACGAATACGGCGATGCTGGCAGGCAAAGGCCCCGATCTGCTCCAATCGGGTGAATATGTGAATATTCTGCCTACTGATAACTACGTTAAACATCATCTGCTGGTTGATCTCGGTGAATGGATGGACAAGGATTCCACTTTCCGAAAGGAAGATTATTTCGGTAATATCCTGGACAATTCTCGAACCGGCAAAGGACTTTACAGCATGCCGCTCGCATTCTTTCTGGAAGGCTTTGCCGGAGATGCAGATGCCATCGCGCAAACCGGGATTCAGATTAACGACAAAACCTGGTCCTGGAACGATTTTATAAATACCGCAAATCAGCTGGCGGCGGCTTCCAAGGTATACCCATCAGCGCTGGTATCTGGTGGCCCCGAAAACCTGCTGGCAGACATTGCACTTGACAATTATTCCTTATTTGTGGATACGGAGAGCCGCAAGGGCAATTTCGAATCGGCCTCCTTTACCGGTCTGATGAACCAGGTGAAGTCCATGTACGACAATCATATCGTGACCACGGATCCTCGGAGCAAGGCTTATTTCAGAACCATCCATATCAACTCTCCTTGGGACTATCTCGTATCTCTAAGGGAATACGGCGAGAATATGAAGTATTACATGAAGCCTCATGCCCAGGAAACGACAGCCGGCGGTTATTTCCGGCCTTACAAGAGCATTTCCATGAATGCGAACTCCAAAGTGAAGGAGGAAGCGTGGGATTTCATAAAATTCATGATGTCCGGAGAAATCGAAACGCCTTCCACGAAGGCAGGATTTCCGATCAACAAGAAATCATTTGCCAATCAGATCAAGCAATTGAAGGAAGAAGGAACGGTTAAAGCCTATGAGGAAGGCCCGCTGCAAGGAATGGCGATCAAAGTCGATCAGGCCAAGCTGGACCAACTGGAGAGTTTGGTGGGTGGAGCCACTCATCAGGTTGAGATCAAGTCCGCCAAAGTGAATGACATCATCGTAAATGAGTCCAAAGCCTTCTTTGCCAGACAGAAATCCGCAGATGATGTCGCCAGGCTCATCCAGAATAAAGTAACGACCTATCTGAATGAATAGAAGAAGTTTAAGGAGATGGATGCGCAAAGACGGGATGAAGGCTTTATGGTTCTTGGCTCCCAGCCTGATCGGCTTTGCTTGCTTTTATATCATCCCGTTCATAATGGGCATTTACGAATCGTTCACGGACGGTTCATTGGAGGGTACATTAGTTGGCTTCGATAACTACAATGAAGTGCTAAGCAGCGGCTCCTTCCACAAGGCATCGGTAAATATGCTGATTTTTACCGGTATTGGCGTTCCGCTGGTCATCGCGTTGTCGCTCATTCTGGCATTACTGCTGAATCGGCCCTTGTTTATGCGCAATTGGCTTCGAACCTCCTTTATTATGCCGCTTGTCGTACCCGTCGCATCCGTTGTGATGATCTGGCAGATCCTCTTCGATTGGAACGGAACCTTAAATGCATGGCTGCACCATTTCCATAAAGAGAGGATCGACTGGATGCAATCGGATTGGTCGATGAGCGTGGTCATCCTCATGTATTTGTGGAAAAACATCGGCTACAACATGATTTTATTTCTGGCCGGACTTCAATCCATTCCGAAGGATTATTACGAGACGGCACGTGTTGAGGGCGCTGGGCGGATCCGTCAGTTGTTTCACATTACGCTAATCTATTTGACGCCTACAACATTCTTTGTCGTGCTGATCTCCATCATCAATTCTTTCAAGGTCTTTCGGGAGACGTATCTGCTTGCAGGCGATTATCCATATGACCGGATCTATATGATGCAGCACTATATGAACAACATGTTCTCCTCGCTTGATATTCAGAAGCTGACGGCTGCAGCCACGCTGATGGTCGGCTTCATCGTCATTCTGGTGACGGGACTATTGAGCGTTGAGCGCCGATTTCGGGATAACTTGGAGTGACCAAAGGGAGGCTCATCATGAAAAATATACGGTGGATTCCAAAGCTGGTACTGACGCTGCTGCTCGGATTGTTAGCCGTTGTCATGCTGGTACCGATTCTGCTTACCTTTACGAACTCCCTGATGACGGAGCAAGAGATTGGGCGGAATTACGACCTTCTGGGGCAGATGATCGACGTTGCGAAGGGTGGCAAGGACGCGTTCGTGAATCTGAAGATTATTCCTGATTGGCTATTCTTTGGACAGTATGCCGAGGTACTGGTTCTAACCACAAAATTTCTAAGGATGTTCTGGAATTCCGTCGCCTTGGTCGTGCCGATTGTTGCCGGACAGGCGGTCGTCGCCTCGCTTGCGGCTTATGCCTTTGCCAAACTTCGCTTCATCGGAAGGGACAAGCTGTTCATGCTTTATTTAATGACCATGCTTATGCCGTTTCAAGTAACGCTTGTTCCGAATTATATCGTTATAGACAAGCTTGGACTTATGAACCATACCGCCGCCATTATTTTACCTGGCATCTTTGGAGCTTTTGGCGTCTTTATGATGCGACAATTCATGGCCCATATTCCCGGAGCGTATTCTGAAGCGGTCATGATGGACGGTGGAGGAGCATGGGTCATCTTCTGGCGTATTATCCTGCCGCTGGCGAAGCCTGGTCTGGCCGCGCTGATGGTTCTATTGTTCGTCGACTATTGGAACATGATCGAGCAACCGCTCATATTTTTGCAAGATTCCTATAAACAGCCACTGTCTCTATATCTTGCACAGATTAACAAAGACGCACTGGGAATCGGTTTTGCCGCATCGGCATTGTATATGGCACCTATGATTCTGCTATTCCTGTATGCCGAGTCTTATTTTATTGAAGGCGTTCAATTGTCGGGCATAAAAGGTTAGTTTCAGTACTAGGAGTGATGGATATTGGAAGAGGTAATTTCCCGGTCAAGAAAACGCAAGGTTAGCATAACAGCCGGACTGTTCACAGGTCTTCTGCTTATACTGACTTTTGCAGGTAACACCCTACAAGCCTTGACGCTGCCTAAGGTAGTGATTACATCGGTAAACAAAGGCTCGCTGGTTCATTCCTATGTCGGCCGATCGACGATAAATCCAAAGGAGGAGAGGGAACTTATCCATCCTTCGGGCTGGAAAGTCGATAAGGTGCTCGTTAAAAAAGGTGAGATGGTGCGTAAAGGACAAGTTCTTATACAATATGATGGCAGTGAGGTTAAGCAGCAGATTGCTGTGGAGCAGTCTGCTCTGAAGAAGCTGAATCTATCCATGGAACTTCTCGAATATAATGTCATTCAAGCGATGCAGGAAGAAGATGAGTCTCTTCTTATAAGTGCCACAAGCGCGTACGAAACGGCAAAGCTTGATATTGCTGCACAACAGCAGCAGATCGAGAACCTGAAACACTCTCTTTCAGTTAATCGGCAGATCGTTGCCCCTTTTGACGGTATTGTTATAGAGATTGGTGCGATGGAGGGATTAGGTTCTACCGGGAAACCGGATATCACGATGAGCCATTTGGCAAAAGGGTATGGGTTAGAAATGTATGTACCGTCAGGTATCGCTGCCACGCTGAGCGTAGGGGATGTTCTGGATAACATCATGCTTGAAGGCAAGGAAGAACCATCAATTACGGGTGAGATTGAAAGGATAGATGAGGATATGAACTCGCTCAGTCCCGATGTTGACGAAGACGCTGAGAAATCAAGCAGTTCCATGACACGTTTGTTCGTTAAACTAAAAGGGAGTGGGCTATCCGGTGGCGAACAAGTGAGGATCAGTATAGTCAAAACTAAGAGCAGCGAAGGGATCCTCATACCGAATAAAGCCGTTCACAAGGACAGCGAGGGCGCTTATGTCTACACCATAAAAGAAACACAAGGCCCTCTCGGCAATGCATATTATGCTGTTCGCACGTCAATTCAAATTACCGATTCCAACAGCCATACCATTGCCGTTGGAGGTGGTCTATTCGATCAACAGGAAATCATTGTGGACAGCAGCGATCTAATTATGGATGGAACACGTGTCAACGTTTATAACCAGAACTAACACCAGAATGTCGCCAGGGCTGAAAAATAGGATTGACAGGACAAACCAAAAGATGTTAAATTATCCGGCAACCAAAGCATGGTTTATGGGGTTTATATAGTGATAGGTGCTAAGCTTATAATGAGGGGAACTTATTTATTATATATGTGCAATGGAGGGGGATATGAAAAATACGCTTATGAAAAAGCCCGAATTCCTTAGGTTTTCAAGACGGAATCGTGATGAGTGACAGGATGGTTAATGGCTATGACAAGTCGATCATTGAAGATCTCTTTAAGGAAGAGTAGAGGAAGATCACGATTCCCGGACATTATCGTAATTCTCATAACATTCTAATTTATTGAAAAGAAGAGGAACTAGACTATGAAGCTAAATGAACACAACTTGATCAAGATGCAAAATATCATCCAAGAGCACGAATTTGAACATGCAGCAGACTATTTGATCGAACATACTCGGCAAGGCATGCGTTTATCCAAACAGGGAGAGGAGGACTATGCCAGCTCGTGCAATTCACGGATTGGCGGAGACCCCGATCTTCCTGAAGGAATGGAATGGCCTCTGACTTCGGATGGTACACCGATGACGTTTTTGGCACAGCTGCAGTTGAGGGATTTGGCAGCTCACGATGCCACGGCTTCACTTCCGCATAGCGGAGTTCTGTATTTCTTCGTTGGTGTTGATGAACCTGCTTATAACATTGAACACCGGGTGTTGTATCTGGCCGAGGATCAGACAGCGGCCGCTAGTCGATGCCGGGCGCCTGAGGGGACCGCGTTAGATGAAGAATTCGCAGGCTACCGTATTGAAGCAAGAGCCACACTTGAGCCCCCGAATTACGCTTATGTGGATGATGAGCTTGTCGAGGATGATGAGCATGATTTTGAATCTTACGAGGATCTGTGTCATCAATTGACGGGGCATGATTCTGACGACATCGCGACGATCTTTGGCTACCCTTCTACCCAGCATGGAGATTGTGAGCACGAGGCTGCTTTAATGCTGTTAACGGGATCAGAGTACAATTACTCCATGGAGGCGGCTGTGCAGCAGATTGCCGATCATTGCGGCGGCAACGCGGAACAGGCTCAGCAGGAGATTCGGGATACACTGCTGCTGCTGGCCATCGATTCGGACGGCGAGATAGGATTTTGCTGGTGGGATGCGGGTGAACTGCAATTTTTCATCCGAAAAGAGGACTTGCTGGCCAGAAATTTCGAACGCACGTATTGTTCGCTGTACTCAAGCT
The DNA here is from genome assembly GCF_049316025.1 of Paenibacillus sp. NPDC058898. Classification (NCBI taxonomy): domain Bacteria; kingdom Bacillati; phylum Bacillota; class Bacilli; order Caryophanales; family Paenibacillaceae; genus Paenibacillus; species Paenibacillus sp. NPDC058898. The sequence continues at coordinate 47,348 of NZ_JBMOSM010000001.1, forward strand.
GAGCACAATATATGGGGGGATGATCCATGAAGGAGAAGGTCATTGAGGCATACGAAAAGCTGGCTGGAGACTACGAAAGACATGTGGATTCGCAGAGCGGGCATAATGCTTATTACGAAAGGCCAGCCATGCTCAACGTGTTACCGGCGGATATGGAGCAAATGACCGTCCTAGATGCTGGTTGTGCCGCAGGATGGTATACGGAGCAATTTATTATACGAGGGGCCAGGGTTACAGCGGTTGATCTGAGCCCGGCGATGGTAGAAGCCTGTAAGAGACGAGTCGGCAATGAAGCGACTATATTTGCATGCGATATAACCGAAGACCTGCCCTTTGATGATGAGGCGTTTGATCTTATCGTAAGTTCATTGACGCTTCACTACATCGAGGATTGGACGCTGACCTTTCGCGAATTTCAGCGAGTGCTGAAACCTGGTGGAAGTTTGATTTTCTCCGTTCATCATCCTTTTATGGATGTTAAACATTTTGACCGACCAGACTACTTTGCCCGTGAGTTATTGACGGAGGTTTGGAACAAACAGGAGTCTGGACCCGTAGAGGTTACTTTCTATAGAAGACCGATTCAAGAAATCATCAACGTAACTTCATCTCGGTTTAGAATCGAACAGATCGTTGAGCCGCAGCCCAGTTTAGCGCATAGGGACAATCTGGAAGCTGCGGAATGGGTGGCCAAATGGTTTGATCGCCTAATGACGAACCCTCATTTTCTGATTGTGAAAGCTAATAAATCGTAACTTGGAATCCATACATATTCATAGGGGAACCGCGTCCATCGCGGTTCTTTTTGTGGTCATATGGCCTCCGTCATATATTTAATGGGCCGATTATTCCGAATAATGTCCGTTTTTCGTTTGCTGCATGGTTATATAGGTATCCAAGTTATTAGAGAGGAGGGGAAGAGTCATAAACGCTGAAACGATTGAAAAATATGTTCAACAGATTCAGGAAGGGCATGCCGAGGCGTTTATTCCTATCGTAAGTGAGTACCAGCGCCAAATCTATATTTACTGCTGCCGACTACTGGGTAGCGAACAGGAAGCAGAGGACGCAGTGCAGGAAATCTTCTTGAAGGCATACAAATCGATCACAAAGTATAAGCCTTCGGTCAGCTTTAATGCATGGTTATATAAGATCGCTTACCATCATTGTCTGAATGTAATTCACCGGCGGCAATTATCGCAGAAGCTGGGAAGATTGTGGAAAGGACAGATTTTCGCCGAAAGCGCAGAGCAGGAGTACTTAAGAGGGACATTCAGCGAACCGCTAAGGAGAGCGCTGGTGGATCTTACGGTAGAGGACAGAAGCTTATTAATTCTGTATGCATTTCACGACAAGTCGTATGCAGAAATAAGTGAAATAACAGGAAAGACATCGGAAGCCGTCCGAAAAAAGATAACCCGAATCAGAATAAAACTGAAGGATGCCATGAATAAATGGAAGGAGGAAGAACAATGGGAAACATCGTTGATCCAATCGAAGAGTTGAAGCAGCATTCTGTGTCGGACAGTCATTTTCGTGATGTGGAGTTTGTTTCAAGAGTCAGACAACATATTGAGGACGAGCAGCATAAAAGACGTTCAGGATTCCGATCTTTCAAGGGTAAAACCGTATTGTCTATCATGATTTCCTCTGTATTACTAGTCTCGTTCACTGCATATGCAGCAACCGGGCATATTCAAATTTTTAATAGCAAAGGGGAAATCGTTCTTAAAACAACCGATCCATCGTCATCAGGGCTGCCAGCCAAACTAAGCAATCTTCTGGAGGAATACAGGACGAGAGTAAAATCCATGCTGAAGCCCGGAGAGCTGGCCGCATATTATATCAAGGATGATTACATTAATAAGGGCAACGGGTATGACACGGCGAATCCTATAAAATTTGAATATCAACCGATAGCCTATCGTTCATATGATGATTTCCAAAAAGAGCGTGTTCGTACTTCGGCACCCATTCTACAGGTACCCGGTTATCTTCCCAAGGGTGTGAAATTCGCTTATGGACAAGTTTTTCCTTATGGGCCGGCACCTTCAGGAGAAAATGATCGTGTGAAATACGTAGAATTAGAACAAAGATTGATGAATGAGGCCAATACATCCAGCAGTGGTGAGAAGTTGTTTGTAGAGAAGCTGAATTGGTCGAAGGCCTTCAACTCCATTGTATACCTATCCGATGGCAAGAGCGACACGGCTGTATCGATCATGGCAGCGTATGGTCAAGGTGCAAGCTTAACGAAGTCTCTTGATGCCTCTTCCGAGAAAATACAGCTGAAACATGTTGAAGCTATTTATCTCCAGAATGAGGCAGATGGAGATAGGATCAGTTGGTATGATAGTAAACAAAACATCGTATATACCATTATAGTAAATGTAAAAAGTCTAATCACTAAGAAAGATCTGAAGGCAATGGCAGAGAGTATGATTATTGACTAATGAGATGGATTTGAAATAGGATTCGATCGGTTGAAGATGAACTCTAAACATGAAAACTAGTCGAGTTTACGTGTATAATAGCTATTAGTTATATAATAGAAGCAATGAGTTATATCACATCAAAGGGGAGAAAATCATATGCAATGGAATGAAATTACGACAATAGAAGAATGGGAAACGATTCTGAAAAAATCTTCCGAGCGCGGCCAAGTTATTTTGAAGCATAGTACGACTTGTCCGGTTAGCTCTAATGCTCTTTCGGAGTTTGAATCTTACTTGAAAAAGGCGCCAAACGGCGATGTGGATTACACACTGGTTAAAGTCATTGAATCCCGCCCGGTTTCCAATAAAATTGCCGAGGATTTGAACGTAAAGCATGAATCGCCGCAAATTATCTGCGTGAAGGATCAAGCGAAATATTGGACGGCTTCACACTGGGCGGTTACGTCTGCGCACATATCAGCGGTATTAGACTGAATATCGGCATAGAGCTATTCATGAAAGTAAGGTGCAACAGATGAAAGAAATGGAAGAGCTGACGTCGATAGACGCCATAGAACGGTTTATTGACAACTACACGTTCAGTTTTTTATATGTATCGAGACAAGATTGCAGTGTGTGCCATGCCATATTACCCAAGCTAAGAGTACTGTTAGACCGGTTTCCCCGCATTTCATTGGGACATATCCAGGGCGAAGCAGTCGGGGAGATAGCCTCAAGATATTTGATTTTCACGGCACCGGCCCTTCTCTTGTTCGTTGAAGGAAAAGAGCTTCTGAGAGAAGATCGATTTGTACAGTTTGGCGCGTTAGAACGGAAATTGGAAAACTTGATGGATCTCCTTAGATAGCTGCCTTTGTATCGAGTCATGATGGTATGAAGCTGAACTTATGAGTACAATAATTATTTAGGAACGTATCTTCTTGATTGAAAGCGAGTGTGGAGTATTTGAAGATAAGAGAGGCTAAGCTTGAGGATTACCCTGAGCTTAGGGAAATATTCTTGGCATCACGACGTGAAAATTTTCATTGGGCGGATGCAAACGAGATGGCGTTGGGCGATTTTGATAAGCAAACGGAGAAAGAATTTATACTATTGGCAGAGGAAAATACGATTATCCTTGGATTTACTGCGCTATATTTGCCAGACAACTTTATCCATCATTTATTCGTTCACCCGGATCATGCTGGCAAGGGAGTGGGCAGACAATTGCTTGATGCTGCGATTGAGAGCATGAGAAAGCCGATCCGATTGAAGTGTGTATCCGCAAATCACAAGGCGCTGAAATTCTACGAAAACAACGGCTGGGAAAGAGTGGTTGAGGAAGAGAAGCACGGCGAAAAGTATTGGGTTATGGAATTCAGATAAGAATAGAAGAAAACTGGGAAACCAGTATTCAATGCAATTTATACTGAAGAGGACCGCGTAAATCGCGGTCTTTTTGCGTGCTCAAAATGATAGGAAACTACGTGCTGATTTCAAAAATTGAAGGAACATAAAAATTCGATTAATTGTCGAAAACAGGGGTTTTTTTGCAAGTTGTTGTTACTAAAGTATTAAAAATATTCGGATAAATGCCGATCTATAAATAGTACAAAAGATGCAATGGTTATGGAATCATAACGTGAATATGGATCTATTGAACTGGAATTTCACTTAACAAGACCATTTTGTGAAGTGAGCCTATGTAAGAATATTGATGGAGGGGGAACGCGGTTCATTCAAGATGAACATTTTTGAAAAATGTAATGTATTCATGAAAGATTCCGGAAATATTCAATGTTTCCAGGAAAGTAGGTGATGCGAACAGGTTCGCTAATGAAATCCCTATTTTATATGGAAAATACATAAGAGATATCAAAGGAGAGACACCAAGTGAGTGACCAAGTGAGTGAGCCAAAAACGTTCTCAAAAGGACTGCGTTTTAAAAATCTGAGTATTGTTAAAAGAAACATGTTATGGACGAGCCTGTATATCATTATTACGGGTGTCATCGTGATTGGTTCAAGCTATTATATCCAGGACAGCGTACTAACGAAGCAGTTGCAATCCGATTCGGGAAAAATTATGGATACCTTGGTTAAGTCCGTATCGCTGGAAGATGCTCAAGCGGTGAAAGGCCAAACCGACCGCAATGCGGATATCCAAAAAAAACTTACCAAAACGTTTGATGAACTATCCCTAAGTCATCCCAACATTGCACAAGGCTATATTTTTGGACCGGAGCTCGAGGGTGGCAACAAGACCTCGATTATTGCCATGCCAACGGCAGTGCTTGATATGTTTGCCGAAGAAGACTTGAATCTGGGCGACTTATACGAACAACCGGAGATCCATGCTGACGCCGTGAGAGAGATGCTGAAAACGAAAAAAACCGTCTACACCAAAGGCTATAAAGATAATTATGGTACCTGGATCACCGTGCTGTATCCTTTCCAGGATGCCAGCGGCGAAATTTTTGCTTACATGGGGATCGACGTGGATGCAAGCTTAATCGCTTCCGGGAAACAGGCATTGATCACCAATACGGTTTTTGCGCTGCTGATTACCTTGCTGATTGTATTAGCGCTGCAGTACTTCACCATTAGACGTACCTTCGCACCGATCCAAGCATTAATGGGGGCGCTGGACAAGCTAAGCAAAGGTGACTTTACCGTCCAATTAAAAGCTAGCGATGATGAGCTGGGGCAGGTCAATGCCAAGTTCAATACGACCGTTAATCAAATTAATGAACTTGTCACAACGATCAAAACGGTATCGGAGCACTCTGCAGAGCAGTCTAAATTCCTCTTCTCGGCTGTGGAAGTCAATAATAACAACTCTTCCGCTATTACTAAAAATATGGAGGAAATGTCGGAACGAGTCGCGCTGCAGAGCACTTCCATTACCGAAAGCGTGGTTTCGCTTGAGGAAATCTCATCTGGCGTATCAACGATTGCCGGCAATACATCGGATCTTTCCGAGATATCCGTGCACATGAAGGAGCAATCGGAACGCGGTAATCAAAATGTGGAGCAGGTGATCGAACAGATGAATTCGATTGATCATTCGGTCAAAAACTCGGTGAATATCATCGAAAAGCTGCAGAATCGTTCAAATGAGATCGGTCAGATCGTGCAGGTAATTACCGAAATTTCCTCTCAGACAAATCTCTTATCACTCAATGCCGGTATCGAAGCGGCAAGAGCGGGCGAAGAGGGCCGCGGTTTTGCTGTGGTTGCCAGCGAAGTTAAGAAACTTTCGGAGGAATCAAGAAAATCCGCAGACCAAATCATTGAATTGGTTCGATACATTCAGGATGAAACGGCATCTGCGGTAGAAGCCATCAGCGAAGGGGAACAAAACGTTGCCAAGGGAATTGAGGTTGTCAAAGAAACCGGTGAGCTGTTTAAAGGCATGCTGGTGGCAACCGATACAGTGACCAGTCAAATTCAAGAGGTGTCTGCAGCTACCCAGCAAATGGTTGCCGAGACCGAACAGATTACGGCAGCTATTAAACAACTGGCTGAGCTCGCAGAGAGAAACTCGTCTGTGTCGGGTGAGATCCGGATTAGTAGCCAGGAACAGCAGGCATCCTTTGCCAAAATCTTCGAGTCTGCGGAGCAGATTAACCAGGTTTCCGCTGAGCTGGAGGCCCTTGTAAACAAATTGCATGTGTAGTGTGTAGTACTACGAGGACAGAAACAGTAGAGAAAAAAGATGGAGCTGAAACCTTTGAATACAACATTGATGATCGAACAAGGCAAAGAATATTGGTTGAATGAACTGCAGCTACCTTTACCGGGATTCTATCTGTACACCGATGGTCCAGCGCATCTTCAGCAGCAAGAGCTTGATCATATGGCGATTAATCTTCGTATCGAAACCGGTAAGATCAAGCAGTTCAGCGATTCATATGACATGAAGGCATGGATGCTCACAAGCTATGTCGTATTTCTGTACCGAATGACGCACGATACCGATTTGCTGATCGGCGTGAACAATGAGAAGGGCAATCTCCTTCCGCTGAGAGTTAACTTAAGCGGTAGCGATTCATTCGCACAGATTTATGAGCAAGTTTCCGCCAAAATGGAGCAGATTGAAGGAAGCAGCTTTTCGCTTGAGGATATAGAAGGCTTAACAGGTCAATCGCTCACTCTCCAAACGGTCTATGGAAGTAACGGGAAGGGTTATGCCTATAGTTCCAGCGGGCTGAACTGGATGGTTCAGGAAGAGAAGAAGGACGAGTGGACACTCTATGTATCCTATGCACGGCCTTTGTATAAAGAAGAAACGATCGAAAAATTCAGCAGGCATTTTGAGCTGCTTGCTTGCGCGGCTCTTGAGCATGCGGACATGCCGGTTAGCCGTTTGCCTATGCTGACAGAAGAGGACCGAAACGCGTACACGATTCTCAATGACACGAAGCAGGAGCTGCCGGAAGATCCTACTATTGTGTCAATGCTTGCTTCCATTGTGAAGAAATTTCCGGAGAGAATTGCACTATCGTCGAATCATGAGCAAGTAACGTATGAACAGCTTGACCGGTTGTCAAACCAAATCTCACATATGCTTCTAGACAAGGGGCTACGTAAAGGCCAATTCGTCTCGATATTTATGAAGAGGGGCCTGGATACGATTGTTAGTATGCTCGGTGTGCTCAAGGCCGGTGGAGCCTATATCCCGCTGGATCCATCACATCCAGATGAAAGAAATGCCTATATTATCGAGGATACCGAATCGGCGATCATTCTTACACATCAGGATTTCACAGCAAAGCTGGATGGGCTCCTGGCAGGTTTTCAACCCAAGCCAGAATACTTCTGTCTTGATGATAAATTCCTTTCGTACTCGGATGAAGCCTGTGGCGTTCGCGTTGAAGGTGATGATTTGGCATACATCATCTATACCTCCGGTTCAACAGGCAAACCGAAAGGGGCCTTAATCGCCCATCAAGGCGTCGTGAACTTGGCACTGGCCAATCAAGAGAAATTACAGATGAGTGAACAGGATATCATTCTTCAATATTCCACCTTCAGCTTTGATGCTTCCGTTTACGATATATTCGGATCGCTGGCTTGCGGTTCACGACTGCATCTTCTCTCCGATGAGCAGCGTTTCTCCATAGACGCCTTTACGGAGGCTGTGGCAGAAACCAATGCAACGCGTGTCGCGATACTGCCTACGGTGTTTTTTAATCAATTGGCAGCGTATTTGCCTATGGAAGATACTCACAAATACCGTAATATCAAAACGATCGTGGTTGGTGGGGAAGCACTGGCCGGAGAAACCGTTCGTATGTTCCAGAAGAAGCTGCAGATTCCAATCGTGAATCTATACGGCCCAACGGAAACGACGGTTGTAGCAACAGGGCATGTCGTGAATTATGCGGTTCCGGACGATCTGGCCACCGTGTATATCGGGACGCCCTTTGCCAACTATGAATTGTATATTGTGAATGAGCATAATGAGTTATGTCCAACTTGCGTAACCGGAGAGCTGCTGATCTGCTCGATCGGCGTAGCCAAAGGGTATCTGAATCAGCCTGAGAAAACCAAAGAAGCCTTCATTCTGGATCCGTTAACACCAGAATCTGGTAAACAATACTACCGTTCCGGAGATTTGGTTCGCCTGCTGCCGAACGGACAAGTAGAATACCGGGGACGAAAAGATTCACAGGTGAAGATCAGAGGCTTCCGGATCGAGATTGGAGAGATCGAGGATAATCTGGCGAAGCATGAACGCGTAAAGGACATCGCGGTCATTCCGAGAATGGACGAGGACGGAACCAAAATGTTAGCGGCATTCTATACAACCCATGATGGACAGGCAGCTTCCGCTAAGGATTTGGTGCAATTTTTAAGTCAGAAAGTACCTAGTTACATGGTTCCTAAATACATGTGTTTTGTAGAAGAGATGCCACTATCCCCGACCGGTAAGATTGATCGTAAGAAGCTGGCATTGTACGAATTGTCGATGGAGATGGAAGAGGATGACTCCCACTACGAGGCACCGGTTAATGATATTCAGCGGGATATAGCTGCAGCCTGGGAAAGAGCACTCGGACAAACCAAAATCGGAATCCACGACGATTTCTTCGATATCGGTGGGTATTCTCTGAAAATCCTGGAGATTTTGGTGCTCCTTAAGCCGAATTATCCTCAGTTGAAGATCAATGATTTCTTTGTTTATCCGACGGTTGCTACATTAGCGGAGCGAGTAGAGGAATTGGGGCAGCAAACGATCCCAACCGATCAAACAGAGAATAGGGATCTTCCGATTCAGGATTTGGCTGAGTATCCGTTCTCATTCCCTATCAACCAGGGTTCGGGACAACCTATCTATACCCAGCAGCATATTTTGCTGACAGGCGCGACGGGATATTTGGGGTCACATCTGCTGAATGAACTGCTGAAACAATCGACCGCTACCGTGTACTGCCTGGTTCGACCGTCGAAGCTGATGGAGCCCTATGCTCGCCTTGAGCAGATCATGACCGGATATTTTGGCGAAGAGGTCAGGACTCGTATGGATAAAAGGGTGATCGCGATTCAGGGCGACTTGGAGCAGGAGTTTCTCGGGCTCGGAGCCCAAGACCGTGCATTAATTGAAGCGCGCATCGATTCCATCATTCATTGCGGAGCTGAAGTGAAGCATTTTGGCGATTCCGACTATTTTGCGCGAGTGAATGTGGAAAGCACGGACCGCTTGTTGGCTTTGGCTCAGAGAAGACCGCATATCCGATTCCACTTTATATCTACGCTTGGGATCCCTGAAGATTTGGCACTGGGTGGTCAATGGGATGCCATCGTTGCCGGAACGGGATATGAAGAGTCGACTATCGAGAATGTCTATACGAACAGCAAGCTGGAGGCAGAGAAGCTGGTCATTAAAGCCGGTACAGATAGAGGAATCCCGGCAGCGGTTTATCGCGTGGGGAATCTGTCTTGTAACTCAGAGAACGGAATATTCCAGAAAAACATCGACAACAACGCTTTTTACCGCATGCTGAAAGCGATGCTGCTGTTGAAGAAAGCGCCTGGCGCGAGATGGGAAGTGGATATTACGCCGATTAACTATGCCGGGGAGGCCATTACCGCTCTGCTGCTTCAACAAGAAACGGTTGGGCGAGTGTTCCATATCTGCAACCCTGTTGCCATTCCTTATGAGGACATGGTGGGGCATTTTAAAGCCTATGGATATGACATTTCAGTGATGGACTGGAAGGCATACGAGGCATGGTTATTGGATCCGCAGCAGCCGAAGGATAAGGAAGGCCTTGAGCTGGCGATGGCACAGTTCGAAGGCGACGGAGCGAAGAATTCCATCTACCGGTATACTTGTCCGCAAACATCGGAATTCCTTAAGCACACGGGAGTAAAATGTGCTGTACCGGACAAGCTGTTATTTGAAAAAATGATAGAGTATGCCGCTGGTATTGGATATTTCGTGAAACCGGAGTAACGATATGTAGGCAAGAAGCATGAAACCGCGAGAAGCTCTCGCGGTTTTTTTGTGGTCAGGATCAGGCATCGCTGGCAAATATTTTTTTTTGAAACGTGAGTGTGGTACGATCATACTGATTTAAGTCCAGTAACCCCAAATGAGGTGGCCTATGAATCACGAACATTGGAAGCAGGCAGAAACTGCACTGGCTTGTATGGAAGTTATCAAGAACGGTGATAACGACCCTGTCACGATTGAAGGCGAATCGGATGACCTGCGCTGCATCGGAATCGGTACGGATGCTGCAGTATTCGTATACGAACCTTTGCCGGCCTACGCGTTCAAACTGTATGCTGCGGAGGCGCTGCCTAAGAAGGAAGCGGAGATTAAGGTCTATCAAGAGCTGGTGGGCAGCCCCTATTTCCCTGCATTTTATGGGGCAGGTGAGCGTTATGTGGCGATCAGCCATGAATCTGGATTAACCCTGTATGACTGTTTGCTCTATGGTGTGTCCGTTCCAAGGCAGGTCATCGATGATGTCGAGGCAGCACGCTCCTTTGTGCGGAGCAAGGGCTTAAACCCGCGGGATATTCATTTGAAGAATGTACTGCTGCAGGAAGGCAGAGGGAAGGTACTCGATGTATCGGAGTATATTCAGGAAGGAAACGACAAGCGATGGGAGCATCTTATGTGGGCCTACGACAACGTATATCCGCTGCTTGAGGGCAAGAAGCTGCCGCTTTGGGTATTGGAGGCCGTGAAGAACGGATATTACCGTCTTGACCCCTCCAGTGTGAATATGCAGGAATTTGCAGACCGGATTGGGCGACTGTTCTTCAGAAAATAGGAGAATGGGACCCATTCGAAACAGGTAAGAGCGCATTCCCCTCTTAACAAACGAAACGAAGCAAAGTGCTATCTTCAGAACATATTTGACGGATTCTATCCTCTTGAAGCTGTAACTGCTCCAGGGGGATTTTTGTATTTAGAAGATACTCCAGTCCATCTCGCGGGATATGGACTGGAGTAAATGTACGCCGGCATAGCTGTTGCCTTTATTATTCAATGCAGGGCCTACTACGCCGATGCCATAACGTCCCGGCACAAAAGTTAAAATGCCCCCTGAAACGCCGCTCTTGGCGGGTAAGCCTACCTGAATGGCGAATTCTCCTGATGCGTTGTACATGCCACATGTCGTCATGAACGTCTTGGCGATTTGAACATATCTTCTCGGTATGAGCGCTTTGCCGGTTAGCGGATCCGAACCGTTGCAGGCTAGCACCAATGCCATTCTGGCTAAATCGGCGCAATCCACAGCGATGGAGCAGTGCCGAAAATACACCTCTAACACCTCTTCAACATCTCCGCTGAGCACCCTGTTTTCCTTCAGAAAGAATGCTATAGAGCGATTCAGATTCCCGGTATCCGATTCGGAGCGGTAAACGCCCAAGTCATATTCCAAATCAGTGTTGCCCGCTAGCTCTTTAAGGAACTGAAGAATTCGGTCGGATTTCTCGTTCGGGCTGTCTCCGCGAATTAAGGAAGAAACGGTAATCGCGCCTGCGTTAATCATCGGATTGAAGGGAATGCCGGGTCTGACTAACTCCAGCTTCAGCATGGAATTGAAGTTGTCTCCGGTCGGCTCCATGCCGACCTTGCTGAAGACGGCATCCTCTCCATTGTCCATCAGCGCCAATATCAGCGTAAACACTTTGGAGATGCTCTGCATCGTAAAACGCAGCCCGCAGTCACCGGCGGTGACGGATTCACCCTGGGGGTTCATTAAGGTGATGCCCAAAGCATCATGGGGAGCTTTGGACAGCTCGGGGATATAGGAGGCGACTTTACCTCTGCCGACACATGGTAAGCTGGCTTCCAGCCAGCCGGGGAGCTGCTGCCGGATGGTTTCGATTTCGGGTGACATCATGTAGTAAACCCCTTTCTTGGATTCTAGTTAGCCAGCAGTTGAATGACATTAGTGACGATGAACCAAGCGGATTTTGAGACGTTGGATGACGAAAGATTGGGATGGGCTTGTGGAATCAATGCTTCTAGGTATCCGCGGAAAAAAGCTTCCGTCAAATCACAGGCGATTTCAAGTTCAGAAAGCGTGTATTACGCATGAGATTTAATGAGATCGCTCCCGATAGCTTGAAACGGATCAGGTTGTTCATTCGTTCGAACCCGCAGGATTTTGTGTTGTTAAAGGAAGAATAGTCCGAAGACTTGAATAATAGAACGTTATAGCCCGCCATGACCCGTCCATGCAGCGGGTTTTTGTTTTGTTCTGAGCCAGCATGTTTGTGTAAGTGCACTCAACAAGTTTGTTAAGCTTTATGTAAGGTTCGTATAAAAATCGTGTAAGGTTCGCCTTCTATAATTACATCTGTGCTTAACTAACGATGACTTGAAGGAGAACGCGATATGACAACCATATTACAAGCAAAACATGTAGAAAAAACATTTGGTATTCAAGGAAATCAATATACGGCATTGCAAGACATCAATCTTGAAATTCAGGAAGGTGAGTTTGTCGGTATTATGGGACCTTCCGGGGCAGGCAAATCCACGCTGCTGAATATTTTCTCGACGATCGATACACCGTCGGCAGGCGATATTACCATTGCCGGACAACATATCGTATCGATGAACGAGGAGCAGCTATCGGATTTTCGCCGTAATCAGCTCGGATTTATCTTTCAGGATTACAACCTGCTGGACACGCTCACCGTCAAAGAAAATATTTTGCTTCCCCTGGCATTGTCCAAGGTGCCTGCAGCCGAGATTGAGAAACGGGTGAACGAGATCGCCGATACGTTCGGGATTCGCGATATCTTAAACAAATATCCTTATCACATCTCGGGTGGTCAGAAGCAGCGTACCGCGGCCTCGCGCGCCATTGTTGCCAATCCAAGCCTCATATTGGCGGATGAACCGACAGGGGCGCTGGATTCCAAGTCGGCAACCAGCCTGCTGCAAAGCTTAAAGAAACTGAATGAGATAGAGCGTGCCACCATCATGATGGTCACTCACGATGCTTATGCAGCAAGCTACTGCAAACGCGTCATTTTTATAAAAGACGGGCAGCTGTACCAGGAACTTCATCGAGAAGACCAACTGCGCAAGGTGTTTTTTGATCAGATCCTGGAGGTACTGGCTGCACTTGGGGGTGAGCATGATGACACTGTTTAGCATAGCCAGAAAAAACATCCGCAAAAATTTCACCAATTACTTTTTATATTTTGCTTCGATGATTTTTAGTATCGTCATTTACTTCACTTTTGTTTCACTTAAATATGATACTGCGATACAGTCCGCAACGGAGGGGTCGACAAAAATCAGCTCGGCTTTTAGCGGTGCCGCTGTTGTGCTGATCATCTTTGTGGCTATATTCATCTGGTACTCCAATTCCTTCTTTACCCGCAAGCGCAAGAAAGAAGTCGGATTGTATTCATTGCTCGGTGTTCGGAAGAAACAGATCGGCCGGATGTTATTTTATGAAAACTTTCTGATGGGTGTGCTGGCTCTACTGGCCGGGATTGCCCTCGGCTCCGTGCTAACGAGATTTTTTGTATCCCTGTTAATGAAGGTCATGGGATATGATGCGGTGTCGAATTTTTCGATATCGCCTGCGGCCATCATCAACACCGCCATTGTGTTTATGATCATTACGCTTATCACGTCACTGCAGGGTTACCGATTGATCTACCGGTTCAAATTGATTGAGTTGTTTCATGCGGATCAGGAGGGAGAACGGGAACCGAAGGCTTCATGGATCACCGCTGTATTGTCTCTGGTATTCATAGGCACCGGATATTGGCTTGCTCTGCAGAACCTGCTGGAATCCAAGGCTTGGGCGGCGATGGGATTCATGCTAACGCCACTCGTCATCCTGACGACGGTGATTATCGGAACGTATCTGCTGTTCAGTACCCTGACCGTGACATTGTTGAAAATATCCAGAAATAACAAGAACCGATTCTGGAACGGGATGAACATGATTGGTGTCTCCCAGCTTCTATATCGCATCAAAGGCAATGCGCGCACGCTCACGATCATTGCCGTCCTTAGCGCGACAACACTTACTGCTGTTGGGACGGCTTACAGCTTTTATTACAGTAATGCAAGCAATGCCCAGCAAGCGAACCCCAACAGCATGATGTGGATCTCCCATGATAGCAGTGTGACAAAGCGAGCCGACGAGTTGATAGACTCAACTCCGCAGCACGAGCTGTTATATCATGCGTCCGTCCCTATCTTGGAAGTGGATGCTGATGTCAGTGGGCTAAACGATGTTTTTTCGCATGACATCCAATCATACAGCGTCATCTCCCAGCATGATTTTAACGAGCTGGCGAAGATGCAGGGCCGCAAAGACACCATCACATTAAGCGGAGACGAGGCCGTTGCCTTGGACCCGGCCTATTACGAAGGAATTTCACCGACGTATGTGGGTTCTACGGTCTCGCTCAAAACAGACAAGCAGGAGCAGCCAATTACCTTTAAGGAATTGAAGAAATACAGCGTGCTGAACTTGGGTACGGTCTATTCTACTATCGTTATAAGCGATGAACGGTTTGCGCAATTGGAGAAACAAGCAAACACGATCATGCTGGAGGCCTATGGCATATCGAATCAAGACAAAGCGAAGCAGCTGACGGAGGATCTCGAAGGCATCTTGCCGGAAAGCGCGTCATTTGCCAGCTATTATCAGGATTATGCGAGAGGAATGGAAGCGTCAGGCCTGTTGATTTTTATGGGAGGATTTCTGGGGCTTGTGTTCCTTACGGCGACTGGTAGCATCATATATTTCAAGCAATTAACCGAGGCAAATTCGGATAAGGCAAGATATCAGATATTAAACAAGATCGGCGTAAATCGGCGTGAGGTTAAAAAGAGCATAGCCCAGCAAGTGCTGTTCATCTTTGCTTTACCGCTCGTTGCCGGCATTGCCCACTGCGCTGTCGCACTTTCTGCGTTGTCCAAACTTCTGCATATGAATCTTGTGATTCCGGTCGTGATCTGTATGGCCGTCTATACCTGTGTTTATTTGATCTATTACGTCGTTACCGTTAGGTCCTACTATAAAATTGTAACCAAAACTAAATAACCTATCATAAAGGAGTATAGTCATGAAAAAAACGATGATCTTCGGCGGCATTCTTGTCGCCATCCTAGTTGGATTTGTTGTATTTATTCAAAATGTGAACATTAACCGCATCGGGACGGATCAATATTATGTGCAAATTCAAGATGGAACCAAAGTGGAAGACAAAACGGATAACGGGGAGAAGTACATCTACTATGAGTACACCTTGGAGGGCTTCAACAAAGAAGGGAACGCGAAGACGTTAACCTTTAGGGCGAACAAAGAACTGCGAAAAGAAGCGTACTTGCGTTTATACGTCAAGGAAAAAGGTGTCAGTTCCTATCAAGAGGTACAGGCAAACGAGCTTCCGGAACCAGCCAAGGTGAAGCTTGAAACGTTAGGAAAATAAGGACGATATCAGAGGGAGAGAATAACATGACTCACGTAAAAGAAAAAACGACGATCCTATCGAAAAAGGCTATTATTGGCTCACTTGCATTGACATTGACTGCATGCCCGCTCATCAACGCGGGTCATGCAGCGGCAAAAGCCGGTTCCCCGACTACAATTTCACAAGTCTCTGCGAGCGTTGAAGCGCATGCGCCGATTCAATATCATATTCAGGCGAGACTGAACGAGAAGAACATGACCATGCAGGCAAGCAGCATGGTTACCTATCGAAACACCAGTCAGGATACGTTGAATCAGCTGGTATTCCATACCTATGCCGATGCCAACCGTTCGAAATCGACTCAGACGTCCATGTTTAAACGATCGAACGAAGCAATCAGCAAGAACAATCCGGATAAGAAACCGGAAGATTTTCTCGGCGGCATTGATATTCAAGGAGTCAACGCTAACAGCCAAGCTCTCGAGTTCCATAATAAAGATCAGGCTTTGACAATTCAATTAAAGGAGCCCCTTCAACCGGGCGCAACGATATCGGTACATATGGACTTCTCTTTGAACATTCCGTATGGCTCGCAGCGCTTATCTTATTACCAGGATATTGTGAATGGCGCTCACTGGTTTCCGGTTTTGTCGGTCTATGACGAGGAGAAGCATCAATGGAATACAACCCCTTACAGTCCATCATTCGAAAGCGATTATTATACTTCTGCAGATTATGAAGTAGAGTTCAACGTTCCCGACGCTTATCAGGTGGCAATGCCAGGCACGATAACGACACGGAATAACGTGGAACCTGGCCGCAAGGTTGTTTCCACTGTTGCCAACAATACAAGGGAATTCGTATTTTTTGCCAGTCCCAATTTCAAAGTGGATAGTGTGACCCGCGACGGCTTGACGATCGAATATTTATATTTTGATAACGAACCGGGAAAGAAACAGGTCATTGATCGGTATATCGATCAGGCATTTAAAGCCATTGAATTTTTTGGTGATAAATACGGTGCTTATCCTTATCCGGAATTCCGAATCGTCGAGTCTTACGTGGAGGGTGTGGCTATTGAATATTCACGGGTCATCCAGATGGGACAGGTACACAGCCAGGCCGATCCCGCGCAGGACACAGTATTCGTTCATGAAATCGCTCATCAGTGGTTCCACGCTCTAATCGGAAACGATTCGGAGAAGGAATCTTTCTTGGACGAAGGTTTTGCTGATTTTTCCAAGGTGTATTTTGCCGAGAAGCAGGGGGATAAGCTGAATGGTTTTAAATCCATTCAATTTGACGATTCCAAGATGGAGCTTGCCATTGCGTCGACCAATGACGAGGTGGGGGATTTGGCTAGCCCGGTGTATTACGAGAAAGGTCGCCAAGCGATCTACCAATTGTACCGTTCCGTTGGCGAAGAGAAGTTTGACCGCTTTATGAAGGAATATTTCAAACGCTATGTATATAAAAATGCCACCATTGAGGGACTTCTCCAAACGATTGAAGACATGCTCGGAAAAGAGGCGCGAAACGAAATGGCGACGGCTCTATATCAGCCGGGGTTTGTACTCAAGCCTGAATACCAACTGTCCGAAGAGGAGAAAACCGCATATATGCATGATCAGTTTCAATTGCTGTACCAATCAGCCCTTTCCCAAATTCCAGATTTGCCCTACGAAACGATGAGCCGCATCATGGAGAAGGCCCTTCAGGGAGAGCCATTATCGATCGTTCTGAGCGATCAAGTAAGGAATCATACACGCAAACAGCAAGAAGCCATGGTGAACCAGCTCACAATGCTTCTTGATATCAGCGGAGTGAAATATGACGTTATTCGGGATCGCCAGGTGTTGAAAACGAAATTGAAGAAGGAACTGGGGACAAGCAATCTGATCGTGATCGGCAACGGTAAAACGAACGGGGTGATCCAGGCCCTGAAGTCCGGTATCATCGAGCGGGTGAACAAAATGGGCTTTGCCTGGAAGGATACCATGAATCAACCGAGTGCTTCCGGGGCGTATGTGATCAAGCATCCATTCAATCAAAATCGCCTAATGCTGCACTATTTCTGGAATGGAGATCATGTAAGTGATGAGGCCTTGGAGACCTACATGGCGAAAATGCAGGAATCCCTCGGATTCACGAGCGCTTTCTATCAGTACTATGTGATGGACAAGAAGGGCAAGGTGGTGTTAGATAAACAAGAGGAGAACCCGCTATCGAAGTTTTTTGCGGAGGAGTAAGTTTGATGGTACGATTCTTACTCAATGCTCCATGCGCTGTTGAATAGCAGCCTGGCAGGAGGGAAAAATGTTGGTTATAGCAGGGGGTGAACGAATTGGCGTTTGATCAAAAGGTACTTGTCGTTGATGACGAGGCGGATATTGTCAGGCTTCTTCAAACCGTGCTGATCAAGGAAGGCATCGATCAGGTATATACCGCAGCAACAGCGGAAGCAGCATGGCTTGAATTCCAGAAGTGGCAGCCCGATCTTGTCATTCTGGATATCATGCTTCCGGACGGAGAAGGATACGAGGTATGCAAGAAAATACGCAGCGTCTCCAATGTTCCGATATTTTTCTTATCGGCCAAGACCGAAGAGATTGATAAAATCCTGGGTTTCGCCATCGGCGGCGACGACTATATTACCAAGCCCTTTAGTCCGAAGGAAGTGGCTTACCGGATCAAAGCCCGGTTTCGGAGACCGGATGTTTCTGAGCATGAGGACAAACCGAATCGCGTGATCAAGAAAGGCCCCTTTGAATTAGATGAAGAGAAGGTGGAGCTGAAGAAGAACGGCAAGGTCATTCCACTAAAACCGAAAGAGTTGGGATTGCTTACTCTGCTGCTTAAACATCCGGGCCAGATCATCAGCAAGGAAAGTTTATATGATCAGGTATGGGGTGAGGAATTCTTCGGATTTGATAATACCGTGATGGTTCACATCAGGAGGCTGCGGGAGAAAATAGAAGAGGACCCTTCCAATCCCCGTTATCTCCTTACGGTAAAAGGCCTTGGGTATAAGCTTGTCGTAGAGGATGAATAAGGGATGAAGTGGAAGCTGACCGGCAGGTATCTGGTCTCCGTGGTTCTTATCGTCGTCATCGTTATTATTATGAACATCGTGGTGATTATCGGCTTATTCGTTCTACAATCGGTGAATGAGGATTTCCCGCTTTTAAATCGGCAAACCTCAGCAGAATCGATATCCCGATCCTTCCAGGAACATATCGTAATATCGGAATCGGGGGCTTCGATAAGCGAGAAGGGCAAGGAGATTCTGGAGAAGAATCAGGCATGGATACAAATTCTGGATGAGGATGGCGGGGAAATCTACCGCTATCTTGCTCCGGAAGAAGCCAAAACAAAGTACGCCCCCATCGATATTGTGCAGATTTATAAGTATGTCGAGAAGGAAGTGCTTTCCACCGTCTTTGTTGGCGAAAAGGTGGGCTTCGAACATCGTTACAGTTACTTGATTGGATTTACAACTCCATACCTGGAGCGGCAAGTGTTAACCATCGATTCACGGAACTTCGCACAGATGTTTAAGGTATTTAGTGTGTCCATCATCATCGTTGACGGATTCATCGCCTTATGTATCGCTTATATCTTCAGCAAGCGGCTGACCAAACCTATGTTTATCTTAATTGACAGCATTAAGCGTTTGGCTAGCCGTAATAATAACGTCTATCATCAACCTAAAGGGATATATAAGGACGTGTTTGCCAATATTAATCTTCTGGCCCAAGAGCTGAAATCAAGCGAGAAGGAAAGAAAGAAATTGGATGCGATGAAGGAAGAATGGATCGGCAATATCTCGCATGATATCAAAACGCCCCTTGCTTCGATTCAAGGCTATGCGGAGATGATAAAGGACACGGAATATCAGTTCTCGATGGATGAAATACGGGATTATGCCGGGATCATCGAAGGAAAGTCCAAATATTTGCGAGACGTGATCGAGGACTTGAATCTGTCGACCCGCTTGAGGAATAAAGAGCTGACGTTGAATAAGAAAAATGTAAACCTCGTAAGCCTGGTACGCAATGTCGTGATCGATACGCTGAATGACCCGAGATACGCCAACCGTGACATTGATTTTAGCAGCAGTCATGAAGTCATTAAAATCGAGGTTGACGATATTCTGATACGTAGAGCAATCACCAATCTGATCTATAATGCGATTGTTCATAACCGTGAGGATATTTCGATCAAGGTCCAGGTCGAGAAGAATGAGGAGCATATCCTGATTCGTGTGGATGATAATGGAAAAGGCATTAAGCAGGAGGAGCTCGGAAGAATCTTCGATCGCTATTACCGTGGGACCAATACGGGGGAACTCCATAAAGGGTCAGGTCTTGGGATGGCTATTACACATGACATTGTGATCGCGCATGGAGGACATATTCAGGTTCATAGCACGCTTGGCCAAGGCACAGTTATGGAAATCAAACTGATACGGAACAGCGCCGATATGAATGATGGTTTTCCCACGGTTAGGGACCAGGGTCAGGAGTAAAAAAACGCAAAAGGGATACACTACCGCAAAAGGAGTGTATCGCTTATGAAACTGCTTGTTAAGTTATTGGTGCATGGAGTTTTGATTACCGCACTGCTGGTTGCACTTACCGATGCTTCGTTCACAGGGGCTTTATTGACGGCATTAGGAATTGGCATCGTTGCTTATTTGGTGGGAGATTTATTTATTCTGCCACGTACCAGCAATATGATGGCAACGATTGCCGATGCCGGATTGGTATTTATAGTGCTGTGGATTATTGGCGGTGTTGCGAACTGGACCCTTGATTTCTCGGAGGTCCTGCTGATTGCAGTACTTGCGGGAAGCTTCGAGTATTTATATCATATGTGGGTCAGGGGCGAGCATTTGTTTGAAAAGAGACGGCGGGCTTCGTAACCATGGTGAAACCTTATATCGATAAATATGCGTATATGATAAAGCCTGAGAAATCAGGCTTTTTTTGCCATGATATTGTTAGATGGGTGGCCACTAGCAGCAGAAAAATTATACAATACATGAAAGAGCCTATGCGGGCATATGATCTCGGAGGTAAATCATGAGTAACATTCAATATCTGTCGCAATTCAGCTTGCTTCATTCCTTATCGAAAGATGATTTGGTCGTGATGGATGAGCTAACCTCCATTACAATCTATCCTAAACATACATTCATACAAACACCGCAAACCTTCACGGAACGATTATACTTTGTGAAAAAGGGTAGAGTTCGCTTGTACAGGTTAAACACAGAAGGAAAGCAATTTACGCTGGACATATTGGGCGAAGGGAATGTGTTTGGTGAATTAAACGGTTTATCGCTCGGTACACGGGAAGTATTCATTGAAACGCTGGTAGAATGCGATATCTGCATGATCGATCAGCGGCGATTTGAGAACTTTCTGATCGAACACCCTCAATTCATGCTCAATATGATGAAGGTCTTGAGTGACCGTTTGGTACATATGAGCAGTCTTGCGCAAAACCTGGCGTTGGGTAAACTACATGAAAAAATCCTGCACGTGATCGTAAATCTGTCCAATCAATTTGATCTGGAGGGTAGCGGCGAGTACTATAGAATCGATCTGCCACTGACGCATCAAGAAATTGCGAACTTGGTCGGAGCAACTCGGGAGGCTGTCACATTGGTATTAAAAGAGCTATCGGAAGCGAAAGTGATCAAGACCGGATTTCGAACGATTTACATTCATCGGGATTACGCCATGACGAGATTGAGCTGAACAATGTAAGTTGTAAGCTGCATTACATCCATTGATCTGGATCCCGTTTATTCTGTAACTTATATAATAGATTAAGGAGACTGGATCGGGATGGAAATCAACGATGAAGAGATATCGATAGACCGTGCATTATTGCACAGGAAAGGTGCTCGTAAGGTGAGTGAGGTTTCTGAAGAAGTTAAGGTGCTATTACAGCAAGGGAGATTGGAAACGGTGAATTTGACAGAATGGCTTGCCGTAGATCACTTGAACTTGCTGAAAAATGTATTGGACGAGTTTGGATTACAAAAACAGCGAGATGAAATGTTATCGAGGTTGGTTCAGATTGAAGACAAGGTGACAAAAATCATCCCGGCGATTGCCGATTCCTGGATGAATCTGCAGGAGCAAATGCCGAAGACTGAGCAATTTGATATCGTAAACAGTCTGTCTAAACACCGTTCAGACAGCGTTCGCTGCTGGGCAGCCTATATGGTTGGGTTAGATCAGTTGGACCTTGAACAGAAGCTGGACCGAATAAAGGCGTTTGCAGCAGATGAACATTTTGGCGTGCGTGAAATATCATGGATGGCTGTTAGGGATTCTGTCGCGAGCGAATTAAGGCAATCTATACGTTTGTTATCGTCTTGGGTTCATGACAAGAATATGTATATTAGGAGATTTGCAATTGAAGTGATTCGCCCACAAGGCGTCTGGGCCAAACATATTGCCGAACTAAAAGAGAACCCGGACATTGCTCGGCCGCTATTGGATGCGGTGAAATCCGATCCGGTCAAATATGTACAGGATTCTGTAGCGAATTGGCTTAATGATGCCAGTAAAACGAATCCGGATTGGGTGATTCAGATATGCCGGGAGTGGCAGTCATCTTCCGGAACCAAGGAAACCGAGCGCATCGTAAAGCGAGCCCAGAGAACGCTTGCGAAGAAGAATACATGAGACTATGACGTTTTATGCCTCCCCTGTTGATAAGAGCGAGTTACGCCTCCTAACGCGTCAATAAAATAACCCCATTGCTCGTTCAAGAGCGATGGGGTTATTCAGTTTCTTACCTCTTAAGGCTTAGCATTCTTCCAATAAGTATACGCATGCACCACGCTACCGGTAAAGGAAGGTGAATCCTTCAATAAATCAGGCAGCTTGGCAAGCTCTTCCTCCATGTAAGCTGCTCCTTCTTCATAGAAGGAAATATGATCGCCTTCATGGCTGGCTTTGATCTCGACGGAAATCTTGATCGGTTTGCCCAACTCATCGGCAAATGCAATCTCTTCCTTAGAGACTGCGATAATCCCGTTCGATCCTTCCGCTACATCCCGGAAGGCCATGAGTGAAACATGGTCCATTCGGTTGATCATCCACTTGCTGAGCGACATATCTTGACCGGTAACTTTGTATTTATCCAGCCACACGGCCATATCCATACTTGCTTCCAGATTGGAGTCCTTTTTCAATTCCGTAACAAAGGCATCCAGATTCGCGGTCCATTCGGAAATAACCTGCTGCGAATTTTCCCTCCACGCAGGCAGCACATAAGGCTCAATGTCCAAATGAATGCCATGAAAACGTTCATTGCCTTCCACTGCGCGGTTGTAGTTCTTTACGTAATTAACCAATCGCAGCATTCTGGGCCGATTCTCCTCCAGTGCCCATATCGGATGACCACCCATGGCATGAACTTCGATTCCGGCAGCAGCCGCTTGTTTAACAAACGAAGAGTACGAACTGTACGGTTGCTCCAGGTCCAGTCTTACATACAGCCAGTTCAAGTTTTTCTCTTTCGCAAAATCAAGAATTTCCTGACTGTTTTGAATCACTTCATGAGCTTCCCATATATACGTGCCTCTTACGATAGGGTCCCGAGTAACCGGATCCGCATCTGGCACGCGACCGCCTTCTCCCGGTTCAGGATTTGGATCGGGGTCCGGTGATGGGGAAGTAGGTTCGTTATCGTCTGGCGGTACGCTCCCATCATTGGACATGTTTTGCCAGTTGCGAATATCGTGGATAGCGATCCCGGCAAAGGATGCATATGAACCGAGCACACCCGATAAATGCTCCAGTTTCTCGTTCATTCTGTCCTTACCATGTCCATAAAAGCTGGTGTGAGACTCGCCCGGCATTTCCTTCGTGTTAACCCCAATAAGAATCTGCTTACCAAGCCTGTTGGCAAGCTCAAGCTCATCTCGCGTCAGTTCCAGTATTCCATGCTCGGATTCTACTTCGTTCCGGTAGGCCATCACGGTAACATGGTCAAATGTACGGATCAGCCATTCATTCAGATTGGTGCCATTCTCCAAGGAGTATTGATCAAACCAGAAGGGGATGTCGATTCCGAGTTCCAGCTCGTTTCCGGACACTTGATTCAAGAACACCTCCAGATTTTGTTCCCAAGTGCTGATGATCTTGTCCTTCTCGTCCTCCCACTGGACAAGTACATACGGCTCTATATCAAGATGGATTCCGTCAAATCGGGCACCGGCCGAAACCTTGCCGTTATAGTTCACCACCCAATCCGCGAGTCCGAGCATATCTTCCCGATGTTCGGTGAGGGCCCATCTTGGATCTCCACCTAAAGCATGCACTGCGATTTGATTCTCATGCGCACGTTGTATAAATGCCTCGTAAATTTCAGACGGCAGTTGACGATCAATCTGTAAGAAGATTAGATTAATTCCCTCTTCTCTGGAAAAACGAAGAAGTTCTTCGCCGCCATCCTGAATCAGATCCGTCTGCCAGATCCAGGTTGCTTTTTTTGTAGCATTTTCCCCATAAGCCGGGGTATGAAGCCCCACCAGAAGCATGACAGCCAAGAGACTGGCAAGCAGCGGGTAACCTTTCACTTTCATGTTTTCCCTCCGTTTCTCTACGAGAACTCCGCGTATTCTCTATTTAGTAAACGGGGTTATTATAGCATTGATATCTCAAAAAAAGATGAGCCCTTGTTCTTACAGGACAGGCAGCAAGGAGCACAGCGAACGAATGATCGGTATAAAAGGAACTACGACATATTTGGTAAAGTATAACTAAATGATATAAATTATATGAATTCGAACAAAATTAAGGCTAACTACTCAGGAAGAAAGTTGTGTTTATGGCTTCGGTATGGCCTAGTGTCACTGTTTTAATGACGAACGTCATTCAATTTATGGGTTTTGAAGGGGATTCGAAAGCATACATCATAACAACTAGTAATTTAAGGGAGAGGAGTCACTAGTAGTGGTAGAAAGTGAGACTCAGCATATGTAGATGATTCGTCATGTTGAATTCGTATACGATGTTCGTATACGATTTGGAATTCAAGTCCATCCTAGGACTAAAAACATAAGGTGGGCGCACATGATAAATTTGGAATCGAGATTGGAGAATATTGAAGACCGTTTTGTGAATATAGATACCTATCTATGTAAACATGATTTTACGTTAGCCGGCAATTGGGATTACAAGCATGGTTATCTAGACCGGCGCTTGGATCAGGAGCGGATGGTGTGGCTTCGGATCCCTTTTCTGGTAACCAAAGGCAGCTTAGATGGCGAATGCGGCGGCTGCCATGCTACGATAAAGCTCGGCCGTCCATTCGTGTTTAGACATATATACAATACAGGAACCGACAAGCATGCGGCACCTCGTTTATTGGGAGCTCTCTTTGATCAATTCCAGGCTCCGATCGACCCTGACGCATCGGTGGACGATATGTGGATTGAACAAGCAAGACAAGTTTTGGACGAAGTGGAGGCAGGGTACATGCACTAACACTCGGCGCTCATCGAGGAGATCAAGTTGTCTTGATCTCTTTTTCATATTTACATCATAACAAGCAAGGAGCTCTGACGTTTGCTGCAGTCAAAGGGCTCCTTTTTGTATGGGTGAACAGAATAGGGTGATTAAAGAATATCCTTTGAAAACTTTAGAACCTTTGTAAGAGCGGGCCCAAATGATAAGCATCCTGATATAGTAGGATAGACTGGCTTCAATATGCTGCTTACATTGGATTTATTAAATACATGAAGAAGGTGGATACCACTCATGAACAAAAAAACATTGTTTAATGATGGATGGACATTTGCAAAAAGCAGTCTTGACCTTACGGATTCGGCAAATCTTATATTCCAACCCGTGGATATTCCCCATGATTGGCAGCGCAGGCAATATAACGAATACGCAAACTTTAGCTGTAGAGCGTCCAAGGCTATGGAGCCCGGATGAACCTCATTTGTATCAGTTGGTTACCGAGATGAGGGTGACTGGAACAGATCTCCCAGCAGACTGGCACGATGAAATTGTAGAATCGGTATCGCACAACGTGGGATTTCGCCATATTCAGCTTGATCCGAATCAGGGTTTTCTCCTGAACGGCAGCAAACTGAAATTGAATGGCGTATGCGAGCATCATGATCTCGGAGCTCTGGGAGCAGCGTTTAACAAAACGGCCTTAGCCAGAAGGTTTGCTATTCTGAAAGACATGGGAGCTAATGCGATCCGCACCGCACACAATATGCCTGCTAAGGAATGGATGGATCTTGCGGATGAAATGGGGCTGCTGATCGTATCGGAAGCCTTTGATATGTGGGAACGTCCGAAAACCCCATATGATTATGCAAGGTTTTTCCCGGATTGGGTTCAGCATGACGTGAAGAGCTGGGTCAAACGGGATCGGAACCATCCGTCCCTTATAATGTGGAGTATCGGGAATGAAATATATGATACCCATGCGGATGAGAAGGGGCAGGATATAACAAGGATGCTGATGACAGAGGTCCAGCGATACGATTCCAAGCAAAATGCAAGCGTTACCATCGGGTCGAATTATATGCCTTGGGAGAACGCTCAGCATTGTGCAGACATCGTAAAGGTGGCAGGTTATAACTATGCCGAGAAATATTACGAGAAGCATCATCAGGAACATCCGGATTGGATCATCTATGGCAGCGAGACTGCGTCGGTCGTACAAAGCAGAGGTATCTATCATTTCCCGTTTGAGAAGTCCATTCTGGCCGATGATGACGAGCAGTGTTCCTCCCTCGGAAACAGCTCGACCAGTTGGGGAGCGAAATCGGCGGAGGCGTGCATTCTGGCTGAGCGGGATACGCCTTTCTCGCTGGGACAGTTTATATGGACCGGATTCGATTATATTGGAGAACCTACGCCGTATCATACCAAAAACTCTTATTTTGGTCAGATGGATACGGCAACCTTCAAGAAGGATTCCTATTATATCTATCAAGCTGCCTGGACGGATTATAAAACAAAGCCCATGGTGCATCTGCTGCCATACTGGGATTTCAGCGACGGTCAAATGATCGATGTTCGCATCTGTTCCAATGCGCCAAGGGTCGAGTTGCAGCTTAATGGGGAAACCATCGGTAAACATGATATTGATCATGCACACGGAAGACAGCTTGTGGGCTGGTGGAAGATTCCTTATGTGAAAGGCGAATTGAAAGCGATCGCTTATGACGAAGCAGGACGTATCGTGGCTACGGATATACGAACCTCTTTTGGCGATGCCAAGGGCATTGTTTTGCGCCCGGATAAGGAAGAATTAACAGCCGATGGAGCAGACCTCATCTTCGTCGAAATCGCGATGGAAGATGAGAACGGCCATGCTGTCGAGAATGCGAATAACCGGGTGGAGGTCCATGTCACGGGTGTCGGACGATTGCTTGGACTCGAAAATGGGGACAGCACGGATTATGATCCGTACAAAGGCCGAAGCAGAAGGCTGTTCAGCGGCAAGCTAATGGCGATCATCGGATCCACATTGGAGGCTGGCCAAATTCAGATCGAAGTGTCTTCGATTGGTTTAGAGAGCCGATGCCTGCATTTGACATCCATTCCCGCACAGGAAGAAGTGACATCGGGCATATCAGCAAGCATGAGTAACGAAGATGGGCCGTGCCTGACGGGGAGTTTGCTTGAGCTTCCGCTTCGCAAGATTGAACTGATCAGCGAAGGAGGTCAAACATTTCATCCGTCCAATCGGCAAGTGGTGGTGCGTGCCATGTTACATCCGCCGGAAACCTCTTATCAAGAGGTTGAATGGGCTGTCGTGAATGATGCCGGCATTGACTCCAATATCGCCAGTGTGGAGGCCGCTGGTCATGAAGCCATCGTGACTGCTCTTGGCGACGGTGAGTTTCGTTTGAGGTGTACGAGTCGGAACGGAACGGATAAGACCAAGCTTATATCCCAGCTTGAATATCAAGTCGATGGTTTGGGGGCGGCCTACAAAGACCCATACTCCTTCATTTCGGCAGGACTGTATGACTACAGTCAAGGTGACGTGGGAAACGGGAACGAAAGAGGCGTAGCTACGAGTAGAGACGGTGAGTCGCAAGTCGGATTCCGGGACATCGATTTCGGTCCCCATGGCTCCGATACAATCACCATTCCGATATTTGCGCTCTCAAGCGAAGCGTACTCGCTACAAATCTGGGAAGGGATGCCCGGTGAGGAGGGCAGCTTCTTGCTGGCCGATTGTATTTATCAGAAAGAGTCCAAGTGGAACGTGTATCAGGAAGAAACCTACCAGTTGTCCAAGAAGCTGCGCGGCATCACGGCGATATGCTTTGTCCTTCGTCAGAAGGTGCACATCAAAGGGTTTTATTTTCACGTGGGGGATAGAGCCTTCGAGCAGAATTTTGCCGCAGATTGCGATCGGATCTATGGAGATACCTTTACGATTATGGACAACAAGGTTGTTGAAGGTATCGGAAATAATGTTTCCCTCGAGTTTGACCCGATGGATTTCTCAGAAGCAGGTGCATCGAAACTGATTGTATACGGCCGTTCGGTCGTAGATAAGAACACGATTCATATCCGTTTTGCCAATTCGGAAGGAGAAAGCAACCAGCTCGTTGAATTTACGCGGTCTGTTGGATACGAAGAGCAATTGTTTGATCTGGAGCATGTAACCGGCAAACAGAAGGTGACGTTCATCTTCCTGCCGGGAAGCCAATTCGATTTTGGCTGGTTCCGGTTTGTAAGATCAGGTTCCTAATTCAATAGTAATTGAGGCTGCAGATCCAATCGGCAGCCTCTTCTGTTTGGAATGGATCGATAGGATTTGAATTAACCCTGCGGTATAATTAAATAATCGACATACCGAGATGGAAGGGACCGTGATGGGAATGAAGCAAACCCATAAATCAAGGAGCAAAAGAGGGCTCAAGATCGTCATATGGACCCTGTCTATAATAGCCATGGTAATCATAGCAGCCAGTGTCATACTGGATTCTCTTACTTACAAGCCGCTTGATGAAGCTAAAGCGGTGTTTCGAAGTGATACGGAAGTCGTCGTCGAACACCTTAAGGACGGCTATCGTTTCGAGCCGGTGGGCGGGGAGGTGATCCAGCCTGACATTATTTTTTATCCGGGTGGATTGGTGGAGCCCGAAAGTTATGCGCCTTTTGCCAAGAGAATGGCGGAGAAGGGGCATCGCGTGTACATTGCATCCATGCCTTTGAATCTCGCCGTGTTCGGACAGAATAAGGCGGATTCCTTCATATCGGAGCATCAAGGGAGCCGCTATGTCATTGGCGGGCATTCTCTAGGTGGCGTTTTTGCTGCGAGATATGCTTCTGAACATACGGATGTCATTGACGGGGTTTACTTCATGGCTTCCTACGCGGATGATGGAGGCAAGCTAAACGGATTAAATATGTCCGCACTTCAGATCACCGGTACGAAGGATGGCATTCTCGATCGAACAGAATGGGAAGCTGCAAGAAAGAATCTGCCGGATGATACAACATACGTGGATATTACGGGCGGCAATCACGGACAATTCGGTTCTTACGGTTTCCAAAAGGGAGACAACAAAGCTTCCTTAACCCCAGCAGAGCAGTTGATCGAAGTAACGGAAGCTATGGACTTCTGGATCCAGGGCATCGATTTGTTTCAACGCTGAAACTGAAATGTAACCCGATTGAAACTTCTACGTATATAGGTTATAAACATGGGAACATGTTAAACACTTAAAGAAGTTGAGGGATTCCATCTTATGAATGTGGCGTATACAGATTATGCCGATACGGGATATCGGCGGGCTGAACAGAAGGCAGCTCAGTATTTTGCATCACTTTATGTTCAGGTTAAGGAAAAGAGTTATGTGCCTATCCTGACAGAAGACATTCTATTGTGGAAAAGGAAGCATATTCGTCGTCCTTCATGGCTGTCTTTTTTATCGCCGGGAAAGAAGAAACCGGATACCCGGGATTATCATAGATATATCGGATGGCTCCATTATACAGGTGAATTGGATAGTTATTTGGATCGAAGCATTTCCTATATTTATATGAGAGATCTGGGTATGGCTCTGGACTCGCCTGACACGAAGGTCAGAATAGGGCGCGTTGCTCACGATACCAAAAAACTTTTGCTTCGCTCCACCGGCTCGAATGGAGGAGACACGCCGGATTATATGAGTTTGGCCGGGCTGTACCGATGGGCCCAGAAGGAAGGTATCGAAGATGCCGTCATTTGGGTCATCAACAAACTGAAGCATGTGGCGACCCATATTCCGGAGGAGATGGATGCGGACCAAGCCCAACGCAAATTGATCAAAATTATCGTTGGTGTAGTTATGCACGTCATCGAAGATATGAGTGTAGAGACATCGCCTGCGGAGCGCTCGGCCCGTCTTGATGATGCCATCCGATTGGGTTATTCCTACGGGTTGACCTATCCTTTTATAGACGATCTGCTCGATTCAGGGGTCTTGAACGCTAAGGAGAAGGAACAATACTCCCAAATGATACGACAGGCGCTTCTCACTGGAACGGTTCCGGAGATGGGTCAGTGGAGCGGGAAAAACATGGATCTCGTTCATTTCGTTCATAAGGAGCTTCGAGATGCATTTGAGTATATTCAGGGACACCAATGCCCGGAAACGCAGCAGACTTTTTTTGAGCAGTCTAACGTGTTTTTTCATTCTCAGCATATTGACCGCATTAAGAATCTTGACAATCCCAATTACAGTAATGAAGAAATCTATCTGCCGATCATTCTGAAATCATCGTCCTCCCGATTAATTGTCCGTTCCGTTATCAGCGCTTCGGCAGATGAAGGCTTTGAGGACCGGACATTCTTCTACGGTATCTACAACCAACTGGCCGATGATTTTGCCGATATGTTTCAGGATATGGAAGACGGAGCGGTAACACCGTACACTTATTATTTAAAATATCGCGGTCAGCGTACGGATCTTATCAATCCTTTTGAAATGTATTGGGCGGTTATCTCTCACCTGATTCATAACGTGTATCACTCGGACGCCAAGACGCGAGAGGTAATGCTGGACCGGGCTATCAATGGCCTGAAGCGTTGTAAAGAACGGGTCGGAGCAGAGAAATACAGCGAAATCATGGATATTTTTGCATCTGGGAACCCGGAATTTAATCGGCTCATCCAGCAAATGGTTCTAAAAGCCGATCAGGTGGATTTCTTCGATAAATTGCTGCGGGACCAGATGGTTACGGTGCTCCGAAACGAGCGGAAGGAAAAGGATCTTTTTATCGATACCTTTAAAACCGTTCGGAATGAGATCAACAACAGCTTGCAAATTGCGAAACTCCCTGGCATTCCTCCAATGAAAGAGTCGTTGATTGATGCCGCCAATTATACGCTCGAAGGGGATGGCAAACGTCTAAGACCTACCTTGACTTGGGTCATGGCCGTGAAAGAATACGGACTGCGAGCTTCCGCCATCGTGCCGCTGCTGAGGTCGCTTGAATACATGCACACCGCTTCCTTGATATTTGATGATTTGCCGTCCCAGGATAACGCCTCTACCCGTAGAGGGCGACCGACCTTGCATCGGGTTCATGATAGCGCCACGGCGGAAATTACCGGTTTGTTCCTGATTCAGAAGGCGATCGAAGAACAATCGTCTCTTGAAGGGTTTGATCCCAAAACGGTGCTGAAGCTGATTCAATATTCGTCCCAACGGGCTGGAGATATGTGTTCGGGCCAGGTGATGGATTTGAATTCAAAAGGGAAGGCATTGTCCTTGGAGGAGCTGAATACGGTCTGTTATTACAAGACGGGCATTGCGTTCGAGGCATCTCTCGTTATGCCTGCCATCCTTGCTCAGGTGAAGGAGAGCGAAATTGCGACACTGAAAAAATTCGCTTACCATGCGGGCATTGCCTTTCAAATCCAGGATGATTTGCTTGATGTGCAGGGGAATTTGGAGCAGCTCGGGAAACCCGGAGGACAGGATGCGGAGAACAACACATCGACCTTTGTGAGCATTTTGGGTCAGGAAGGCGCCAGTCGGGAAATGTGGGAGCATTATTGCCAGGCCACGGAGGCGCTGCAGGAGATGCCGCGCAATACGGCGTTTCTCAAGCATTTATTAAATTACATGGTAAATCGAGATCGTTAAAGTTCTTCTATTATACTGTTCAATGTTGAGAAAATATCCCGTGAGGAAGTGTTGGCGTGAATGCCAGCACTTTTTTTGGTTCCGACATTCGTGTAGGCCCATGCGTGTTACAAGGATGGTTTTGTGCAAAAACAGCAATCCAGAAGAAATACGGCGTTTTCCCTAAAGATATAATCAGTCTAACCTTACTTGGGGTTGCTGCCATTACTCACAAGCTTTCTTCATAAGTAGGTGAAGTGGAGAAGAACAAAGGCTTTTCAACCGGAAAGTCTTTTTTTCATGGAGAATCGACGAAACAGGGAAGCGCAACTGATTGAGGATAATTCGACAAATGGACTATAATCTTAGGTAAGTATGGTTTATCGATCAAACCGATTATACGAACGAATTAAGGAGTATTCGTGCACCGACGCTGATCCAGCATAGTAAAAATGATAGTGTTGTCCCCTTATTCCGCATGCAGAAGCTAACGTGCTCGACTCGTGGGGACATTTGATCTGGATTGGACAACATGCTCGTCATTTTGATGAAAGACTGTTACATTTCTTATCCAGTAACCAAATTTACGAATAAGATTGCATTTCTGTTTTAAACAAATCATTCATCTCATTTTTTTGATAAAAAAGTACAGTTCTTGCTCCAAGGAATTTGGTATGATGACCTCATAGCCAATCCATACAGATAGGGGGCAAAAGAACTTGAAATGCAGAGCGGTGAAATCGTTCAACGCGCCATTGATTATATCGAAGATCATCTAACGGAATCGCTGTCACTCGAGGAAATTGCCGGCGTGGCGGCCATGTCATTGCCCAATTTATACCGATTGTTTCATAGCCTGACGGGACACCCCATCAAGGAGTACATACGTAAACGCAGAATCAACGAAGCCGCCATCTGCTTGCGGGATACCGACTTGCCGACAATCGATGTCGGATACCGCTGCGGATTTGAGTCCTACCAGGCATTCATTAAAACCTTCAAGAGGCTCACGGGACTGACTCCAGGACAATACCGGAGATCTCAGTTGGTTTACAGTTTCGAACGGATGAATCTGAATGAACATGTAAGCTATCTGGAAGAGCGGGACTTATCAGAACGATTTCCAGAGGTAAGGGTTATCCGTCTGAATCCTCAGCAAGGGATCGGCTATCTGTTTGTTTCCGAGTTTGAGAGTGGCATAGAAACCGTGGCGATTGATCATTTTCGCGAATTATTGTCTTCATACCGTATCGACATGAATGGCTTGAGGCTCTTCGGTTGGAACGTGGATATGGAAGGTGAAACCAAGCCATTCGGTTATCAGCTGCTCGCTGTAGACCTGATGGACCACACCGAGATGATGAAGCATCCGGAGCTATATTCCATAACGCTGGACGGCGGCCTTTATGCAGTAGCTAGATCCCCATCGGTGGCGGAAGACTGTATTCAGAACACCTGGAACCGTTTGTTCTCCGAATGGCTGCCCCGCAGTGTGTTTGAGCAAGGAAAGCATAAATTCATTGAAGAATATGCGCTGAACCGGGATCAAATCGTTCGGATGAAGCTATATCTTCCGGTGGAACGAAGTAAGCTGGTGAAGCGTATTGAAATCGTGGAGTTGTCTTCGCTTAAGGTGATGCGTTTTCGAAGAACGGGTGTAGACTGCGTCAAACAAGCGGATGAAGATTCCATTTCCTGGTTATTTCGTAATGGATTAATTGAAGATTCGCGAATTCGTGTATTCATGCACTGTGACGGTGGACTGCTGGACGAAAGCTCTTTGTACGAGGTTTATATAGCCCCTCCTGAGGAGTTTCTTGCTTCCCATGAAGAAGTCGATCTACAAGTTGAGCTGGAAGGCGGAATGTATGCCTGTCTGGAGTCAGGTGCTTATGGCACAATGACAGGTTTACTTGAAAGAGTGGATCGATGGCTCGCTATGTCAACCGAGTATAGGCCAGATCCAGCGCGCTCTTGGTTTGCGAGTTACTTACCTAAGGAAGAGGCGGACCATGGGATTATCAAAGTGAAGTGTTATGTTCCTGTTCAAATCATGTCATAGGCTTAAGAATGGAGGGAGTTGATGAGCCGATTGCCTATCGAAAAAGTGCAGCCGGAAGGGTATCGTCCGTTTACGACACCCCGCGTGTTAAAAATGATCCATGGAGGCAAAACAATGAACGAACAAATGCAGGATGGTCACAACCATGCACAGGCAAGCCCGATTAAGAACAAAGTAGGCAGCATTTTCATTCCGGTTCGGGATATCGAAAGGTCGCGCAGCTGGTACTGCCGTGTACTCGGAATAGCGGAAGATGATTGCCAGGTGATGAATGGTCATCTATGCCCTTTGCCCATGGAAGGAACGGGCGTGATCCTGGATACCATGCCGAAGTGGGGAGGAGATCAGCCGGGGGGAGCGCCGTCTATCGATACTCCTGCGTTCATGCTGCTGACAGAGGACCTGGAAGGATCATTAGCCTACATGAAAAAGCTCGGAGTGGAACTCGTGACGGAAATTGAGCATAATCATTGGTTCGTCGTGAAGGATCCCGATGGCAACAAACTCATGATATGTCGTGAATAAGTATTGACGATATCATGTTGTCTCTAATAACCTGAATCTCCCTGCGAGAGTTCAGGTTATTGTTGTTCCGTCAGACGATAATGGGGAACATAAGGGTGAACTCATCATTACGGTTGCATGTCAACAAAAACTACAAACCGATGAGCGATATTCTACGTCTATTGAGCGGAACGATTGGTGGGAATAACCAATGTGATCGAAGGAAACTCTAGCCAGCGCTTGCAGCCGGCTTTTTCTGATAGGATAGGGATGCATAGATTGTAATAAAATATAAATTGAGGTTGATAGTGGTATATCATGGTCTTATAATGGAAATGTAAGCGTATTAATTCAAGTGTTATATCCCTCGAACAACAAGTGAATCTACCATCATAGATTGGTTGTATGGCAAACAATGGTGAACAGAAAGAGAGGTGATTCGAAGCTTCAGTAGACGGTTCGCTTGAAGAACAGCTAGAGATGCACTAGTATCCATGAGGCCTTAATCCGATAATAATTAGGAGGGAACATGATGCTAAGAAAAGGAATAAGTGTAGTTATACTGTTCAGTCTTCTGGTCGTTCTATTGCCTGTCAACAAAATCAATGCGGCACCGAACTGGAATTTGGTATGGAGTGACGAGTTCAACGGAACCTCGCTCAATAGAGCCAATTGGACACCGGAAATCGGTACCGGCAGCGGCGGATGGGGAAACAATGAGCTGCAGTATTATACCGACCGGGCACAGAATGTGCAGGTTACTGGCGGTAACCTTGTCATTACAGCGCAGAAGGAATCTTATGGCGGGATGAATTACACTTCTGCCCGGATCAAAACCCAAGACTTGAAGAGCTTTACTTACGGGAAAGTGGAGGCGCGGATCAAGCTGCCTTCGGGTCAAGGCTTGTGGCCGGCGTTTTGGATGCTCGGAAGCAACATCAGTTCGGTTGGCTGGCCGAAAAGCGGAGAAATTGACATTATGGAACGGGTAAACAATAACCCTTACGTGAATGGTACCGTACACTGGGATGCAGGTGGGCATGCCGATTTTGGACGAGTGTCCGGCAATTTGGATTTCTCCCAATTCCATGTCTACAGCATAGAATGGGACTCTAAATATATTCGTTGGTTCGTGGACGGCCAGCAGTTCAATGAGTTCTATATTGAGAATGGAACTGGCAATACCGAGGAATTCCAGCGCCCGTTCTTTATATTATTGAATCTGGCAGTCGGCGGAAATTGGCCTGGAAGTCCGAACAATTCCACACCGTTCCCATCGCAGATGCTGGTGGATTATGTACGCGTCTATCAGGACACGGGTGCATCCAACGTGATCAGTGATGGGATTTACACGATCGCTTCCAAGGCGAGCGGCAAAGTGATGGATGTTGTGGATGTCTCCATGGCAAGTGGAGCCAAGATACAGCAATGGACCAACTACGTCGCCAATAATCAAAGGTTCAGAGTAGAAAGCACCGGAGACGGTTACTACAAGCTAACAGCCGTACACAGCGGAAAAGTTCTCGACGTGCCGAGTTCATCCACATCCACTGGCGTTCAGCTGCAGCAATGGGATGATAATGGATCGAATGCGCAGCGATGGAAGATCGTTGATGTGGGCGGAGGGTATTATAAACTTGTGTCCAAGGTGAGCGGACTGGCAGTCGATGTAGCCAGTTCTTCCACAGCAGATGGGGCTGTTGTCCAGCAGTGGACGGACAATGGGACGGATGCACAGAAGTGGTTGTTCACCAAAATTAACTAAACTTGAACAAGCAGCTCCGTGAGGGGCTGCTTGTTTGTGTGAGCTTAACGGAAGCATGGAATGGTTTATGCTCGGCGGGGCCAAGGAGGCAGGGAGAAGCGGGGAACGATTGAATTAGGGGAATATGCCGATTGTTAATGGGAAAATCGGTTATACGCAGTAACTTATCCAATCGAGCAGTCCAGCAATGGACTTGCTCGATTTGTCTGTATGGTTGATTTTTACTGACATGAAGATGGGGTATTGACTTGAGCCTTGCTTCACGACATGGTATATTGTGAAGTTACCGGCAAATTCGTCGTGCAAAATGAGGGGATGATCTTAAGCTAAACGCAAGTGAAGATGAGAGACCATGGTAGTTATCCGGATTAACATTCAAACCATATGATATTACGGCTGAAATCGTTGGTTAATGTCAAAAACAGGTGGCGCAACTGCGTTGTTGTTTCATATATTTAAAGAGACTGAAGAGTCGAAGAAGGGAGGAAGCCAATGAACTTAAAATGGAAGTCATATCTCCCGCTGCTATGGATCCTGGCCATTCCTGTGCTCAACATTTTTTATGGTGTCTTAAACCATGCACATACGCCAGTAAAAAGCCTAGTGACGGATCTTGACACCGTGATTCCGTTTGTACCGATATTCATTATACCTTATCTGGTATGGTACCCTTTTATCATTATCATGCTGTTTTTGTTCTGTGCCAGAGATCGCAATGTGTATTATCGAACACTGTTGACCCAGTGTATTGGACTAATTGCCTGTTACATTATCTTTTTCTTGTTCCAGACGACGGTAGAGCGACCGCCACTGGGCACAGGGGTTCTTGATTGGTTTGTAAACCTGGTGTATAGTACCGACAATCCCTACAACTGTTTCCCAAGCATCCATGTCCTGACCAGTTACTTGATGATAAAAGGGGCAGCAGCTAGTGCAGGCTTTACAAATAAAGATCGGGTTGTCGTGCATATCATTGCTTGGTCGATCATTGTTTCCACGCTATTCGTGAAACAGCATGTCCTGCTGGACGTGGTTGGTGCCATCGCATTAGTTGAGATTCTGTGGTTTGGGGTAGGAAAATTATTTTCAGCACTCCGGGCTAAGGATAGGGGAGTTATCGTCCGCGGGGGGAATACGTAGGAGCAATGAAAGTCCGGATGGAACGATAGCCGTTTAGTTTGAAGCATTATGCACGAAACCGATCGATAAGTGCCGTATTTATAGGAAAGATGCCGTCATCATATACAGTGATTATGAGATGCGGAGATCAGAAATTGGCTGAGGAAGTTGCGCATGTTTGTTTTTGATGGGTAGAAACTTAAGGAGAAGAACGGGAAGCCACTGGTGGGATTTACATGTCTATTCAAATGTCCGAAGTAATGTTCAGTCAGCTTATTTCGGACATGAAGGATAGGATGCCGCTGGATTTACATAAGGGTGAGACGTTAGAGGCAGAGTCGTTGATCGTTCACAGGCTGTAGGTGCTGCATGATTTGATGGAAGCGAAGCTGAGTGATCATCTTCATCCCCTCCGTTTTATTGCGACGAATAAGGAGCTGTTCTCCGATCTCTACACGCAGTTGTTCCAATGGAGCAACGAGTATAAAGATGATTCCATGACTGGCCGGATCCAACATGTTTTGGGCTGCGATCACCCGTTGTTGAATCAATACATATTATTAAGAACGAGAATGGAAATGACGATACACCGGGAAATGGAACTGGAAGCACTGCGACTTCAGCCATAAATTGGTTCCAACAGGTATCGATTGGAGTAACAGCTCCTGAAATCAGCCGAGTTTTCCGAAAATTTTATAAATAAGGTTTACCACCGAAATGGTTTTATATATAATAATCATAACAAATGCGATGAAGAGACGAGTAAATAAACGAATTCTTGTACAGAGAGCTCCGGCAGCTGAAAAGGGGCAAAGCGTTCTTTATTGAAAAAAGACTCAGAGCAGCACATGGAACCCTCATATAGAGGAGGATGGTGTGCCAGGAGCTCCTGTTACAGAGCTAGAGTATCTGCATTACCGTGTAATGCCGTACTCGATGAGGCGAATATGGTGACATATTGGCAAATTTGGGGTGGTACCGCGAGTATAACAATCTCGTCCCTAAGACTTATGGTCTTGGGGGTGGGATTTTTTTATATCACAAGAAAGATGAAGATTCTAGGTAGGAAGCCTGCACGAATCGCGCCGGATTGAATAGTTATCTAGATAAGCTCATTTACTGCATGCTTTTGTCCGTACGGTTGATCAGAGTCGATGTATGGGGAACATGACGCCACGATTGAAAGGATATGAGTAACGAATGTCAGAAAAACTTAAAGTCGGTATTGTTGGTGGAACGGGTATGGTGGGTCAACGTTTTATGCAATTGCTGGATGGGCATCCATGGTTTGAAGTCACTTCCATTTCAGCCAGCAGAAATTCAGCCGGCAAAACGTATGAAGAATCCGTTCAGGGCCGCTGGAAGCTTGCGACGCCAATCCCCGAGCAGGTGAAAGACATTATCGTGCAGGATGCTTCGCAAGTGGAACAGGTAGCAGCTGAGGTTGATTTTGTTTTTTGCGCGGTTGATATGAAGAAGAATGAGATACAGGCATTGGAAGAAGCTTATGCCAAAACGGGGACGCCCGTCATTTCCAATAATTCCGCTCATCGCTGGACGCCTGACGTTCCGATGGTCATCCCGGAAATTAATCCGAGTCATATAGACGTGATTGCCGCACAGCGCAAACGTCTGGGAACGACAACCGGGTTCATCGCGGTGAAGCCGAATTGCTCCATTCAGAGTTATGTACCGGCGCTTCACGCTCTGCTTGACTACAAACCCACCCAAGTTGTTGCCTCCACCTATCAGGCGATTTCCGGTGCCGGTAAGAACTTCACCGATTGGCCGGATATGCTGGACAATGTGATACCGTATATCGGCGGGGAGGAAGAGAAGAGCGAGCAGGAGCCGCTGCGCATTTGGGGCAGCGTTGTGAACGGTGAGATCGTAAAAGCCCAATCGCCATTGATTACGACGCAGTGCATTCGCGTTCCCGTAACCGATGGCCACTTAGCCACCGTGTTTGCATCGTTTGAGAACAAACCTTCGAAGGATGAAATCCTGGACCGCTGGCGGCAGTTTAAGGGAAGACCGCAAGAGCTGAATCTCCCAAGTGCGCCTAAGCAGTTCATTACGTATTTCGAAGAAGAGAATCGGCCGCAGACGAAGCTGGACCGTGATATCGAGCGCGGCATGGGCGTATCGGTAGGCAGACTGCGCGAGGATTCCCTCTACGATTACAAATTCGTAGGACTCTCACATAATACGCTGCGCGGTGCGGCAGGTGGAGCTGTTCTAATCGCCGAACTGCTGAAAGCCGAAGGTTATATTCAAGCGAAATAATAACCATACTCGTTTAAGACAAAGGCGACTGCTTGATGCAGTCGCCTTTTTTTATGCATTGTTCATGGTTCGTACATTGACGAAGTTCGTATTTATCGTATATAGTGTAAATCGCGCTTCAATGCAAAGAAGCAAAGAAGCAAAGAAGCAAAGAAGCAAAGAAGCCGAAAAGCATAAAAGCGAAAAAGCTCATCGATATAAAACAAGCGGACGGGAAGGAGTTCCCGTCACGACCATGTATAAGGAGTCTTAGCACCATGGAACGACATCTCAGTTTCTCAAAAAGCATCATTCTTATAGCGGTTATACTGGCAGTACTATTTGTCTCCATTTTTCTTCTTAAGGCAGAGCCGCATATTCCGCTCCTGGCAACGACCGTGGGTATCGCCGTCTTGCTGCGGTTGTTCGGGTTTTCTTGGAAGCAGCTCGAATCCGCGATCATTCAAGGCATTCAAACGGCGATTATGCCGATTCTCATCCTTTCGCTCATCGGCATTCTCATTGCAGTATGGATGATGAGCGGTACCGTCCCGACCATTTTATACTATGGAATGGATTATATTGAACCGCATTATTTTGCCGTGAGCGCTTTATACGTGACGATCGTGGTGTCGATGTTTACCGGAAGCTCCTTCACGACAGTCAGTACGGTTGGCGTGGCTTTCATGGGGATTGCTGTAACGACCGGGATTTCTCCGGCCTTGGCAGCAGGAGCGGTGATCTGCGGGGCTTGTTTCGGGGATAAAATGTCGCCGCTGTCCGACACAACGAACTTTGCTCCGGCGGTAGCCGGCATATCCTTGTTCACCCACATTGGCAATATGATCTACACCACGGTGCCGGCACTAATCGTGACAACGGTCTTTTTCCTGCTTGCACCAACGTCGAATACCCTGGATTTAACCTCGATAAATCAAATCAAGGCTGCTCTGAATGACGGATTCCATATTCATTGGCTAACGTTGCTATCGCCGCTTGCGGTCATTGCCTGTTCCATCAAGCGGATTCCGATCCTCCCTACACTCATTGTCGGCATTGTTACCGGACTCATCGTAACGGCCTTCGTTCAGCAGCAGTCGGCAGTCGATGTTTGGTTCAGCGTCATGCAGAGCGGCTACAAGAGCACGATAGCCAACGAAACCGTGGCTTCCATTGTCAATCGCGGCGGATTGCAATCGATGATGGGGTCCGTATCGCTGATATTGATTGCGTTATCCTTGGGAGGGCTGCTTCAGCATTGCGGCGTCATTGAAGCCTTCTTCCACAAAGTCATGCAGCCGCTGAAGCGGAAGAGCAGCATTGTCCTGATGACGGGGGCATCCTCCATTGCGGTAAATGGCATGACGGGCGAACAATATTTATCGATCCTATTGCCTGGTCAAATGTTCAAGGAGGAATATGTCCGCCGAGAAATTCCGGCGAAGACGTTGTCCCGTACATTGGAGGATTGCGGTACGCTTGTTAACCCACTGATTCCATGGGGGGTAAGCGGCGCCTTCTTCGCTGCTACGCTTGGAATTCCGGTCATTGAATATGCGCCGTACGCAACTTTCTTGTGGTTAAGCCCGCTCTTCACGTTTGCCTATGCCTTGATACCGCGATTGCAGCGGAACTCGCTTGGCAGGAAGATATAAGGATTACCCAATAAACATAGATCATGTGCTTGACCTTGCCTCCTGGATAGGGGGGCAGGGTCTTTTTGATTATAGCGATTCATACCCAACCTGTTCTTTGATTTATTTGATACGATGGATATATGCAAGCTAACATCGTAGATTCATTTCTTAAGGGAGGGATATAAGCATGAATCATTGGATAAATAAAGCGCCAACCGCTACGGCGCTGATGGAATTGCATGTTCAGGCGATGTTTACGCATGACCGGGATATGCGAATTCGCACCATCAACGAGCCTTGGCCGGGAGAGGAGCCTGCCCCCAGGTTTTTCCTGGGCCGAACGATAGACGGCTCCGCGATCTGCAGGTTTCGCCATGACGTTCCCGAAAGAATTGCCGGGCAATTGAAGGCGCTGGTTGAAGATGAGCCGATCGTAAACGAGGAAATTCAGACGAAGCCTAAACATTTTGCGGCTTATATGAATCTCCTTCATACTGAGCACTATACGAGCGGACCCTGTTATCGGATACCTGACAAAACAACGCCGGCCAAACAGACGGTATGGATCACTCGAGAAAATATGAACGAATATTCGCTCACCGGTTTTGAATGGCTGATCACGGAAATCGATTATGGCCAGCCTTGTGTAGCGCTCGTTCATGAGAACAGGCTGGTGTCGGTTTGCCGCAGCGTTCGGATTTCAAAAGGAGCACACGAAGCCGGGCTTGAGACGTTAGAGGAATTTCGCGGAAGAGGTTATGCGGCTGCCGTTGTTGCGGGATGGGCTATCGAGGTGCGTAAGGTGGGCGCGCTGCCGTTGTACAGCACGTTATGGGAAAATAACGCTTCCCGGAGAGTGGCAAGTAAATTAGCATTGTCCTATTACGGGGTTAATTTCACAATCAGATGAATGCTGGGCAGCGTAACTTTACTAAATGAATGCCATAAAGAAATCCCTCAAACAATTTGAGGGATGAAGGACCCATGATTATGTTAATGATTAGCT
Source organism: Paenibacillus sp. NPDC058898 (assembly GCF_049316025.1). Lineage (NCBI taxonomy): Bacteria > Bacillati > Bacillota > Bacilli > Caryophanales > Paenibacillaceae > Paenibacillus > Paenibacillus sp. NPDC058898. The sequence goes on from NZ_JBMOSM010000001.1 coordinate 89,193, forward strand.
CGAGCTGCCTCTTCTGTTCTTATAATAGCCATGACCTTGGTTGCCATGTCTATGTCTGAAATCGGATGAGGAACCTTTACGACGCGAATAGCCATGACTGCTGCTGTATTTTCTGCCATAATTCTTTGCGGAACTGCTGTAACGCTTACGGCCCTGACTATGTGATGTAGAGTGGAGAAGCTTGTTCATGATCTTTCTTAACATGCAAAACATCCTCCTTTCTTGTTCGTAATCATTCCATATAATTTAATCGGATCGTAACATAAATGAAACCCCATAATCAAATTAAAGGCTGCCCTTCTTATCCGAGGGGTGGCTTCTTGCATTAGCGAGCGACTGCAGCTCGTGCATGAACTCCAAGGAACTTAAGTAAGGTTCACTCAATTGCAGCAAGCGTTTGATCATATTCTGCAATTCAATCGAGAGATGCAGTTCTTCCTGCCAGCTTCGCTCCACGGCTGCGCTCCGGTTGTTTTCCGGTTCGTAGGTGGAATAGAGCATGAACAACATAAAGTGACCAATGTCCCGAAGATCCTCGCTTTCCTTCGAATCCTTAAATTGAACAGAGGAAGCCGAGCTGTCTCGCTTGAACTTTTTCCGTACAGGTACTTGGAGCGGAGGGGGTTCACCGATCCTTCTCGCTAGTCCAAAATCAATAAGATTGATCCTGCCATCCTTAAAGAGGACGTTAGGAATCCGCAGATCAAGATGAACATAGCCTTGCTCATGTATGTATCGGACTAGCTTCAGAAGCTGCAGCGTGATTTCGATGCATTCGTCTTCTTCGTATTTCATATCTTGTTCAAATATCAAATCTTCAAGCGTATCACCGTTTATATAAGACATGACCAAATAACAATTGCGGTTGTTCGAGAAGAAATCCCGGTATGCCGGAATTTGTGGATGCTGAAGGGATCTTAATACTGCTGCCTCTCGATTCAGCAATTGTCTGGCATAATGGCCTTTGCTGGGTCTTGACTGTTTGACCGCCACCACACTTCCGCTTTGTTGATCCAAGCATTGGTACAGGATGCCGTAACTTCCTTCCCCGATCATCTGTTGAATGGTATAACGATTCCCCAGCACCGTATTTTCTTCAGCCGGGTAATCCCGCCAAGCGCTTATAAAGGAGCTAAGGTATGAGAAAAAACGCATATCGATTCCAAATCTCTCCTTTGGGTTGGTCCCTCTATATTGTTAGAGCAAGTGCGATCCCTTGTTGTCGTACATTATAAGCTTTTTGATAGGATTATACGAATAGAGGGTATATTTGATCGGATTAGGGTGAACCTCAGCTAGTCAATCGACATCCACTCGATCTTTCCTATAATCTATCGGCGATAAGCCGTTAAGTTGCCGGAACAGCTTCGAAAAATAATGGATGGAAGAGAAACCGTGCTTCTCGGCGATCTCCGTGATGCTGATGTTCGTATTGCGCAGATCCTCCTTGGCCCGATTGATGCGGAAGTGGTTAATGTATTGGGTCGGCGGCAAGCCCGTCGATCTTCTGAACAATTCGAAAAAATAACCTCTGCTGATCCGAAGTTCCTCGTAATACGACTCCAATGGACGCAGCTTGCCGTGCAGGATATCCTGATCCAGTCGCTCCAGTAATTTGTTCATTCTATGATCAGGAATGGCCTTATCTTGTAATGCGAATGCAAGAAAATACTCGATGAATTGCAGGAAATGGCTTTGTGTCCTTACGCTGCGCATGTAGGTATGCTCATTCTCGAACTGGTTCCCGGTGTAGAATTTTTCAAACAGGTCGCTCCATACGTTGATCTTCTCAACTTTCATGAGCTCAGGTATGGCATAGGGAAAAGAAGGGCCTACATAGGAAGGAATCAGCTGGGCAATGTCATAACAGATCACGCTGGGATGATCGGCCAAAGCCCGGCGGTCCACATAGGACCAGTCGAAATAACAGCAGACATGTACCATGGGATCCTGGCTGTCCGCTATCCAATCATGCGGCTGCCCAGCCGGTATATATACAAGGGAACCCGGGTCGGTATGATATGTGCGGCCTTTGGTGCGAATGATGCCTCTACCCTCGGTAATTAGATAAAGCGATGACGAATAGCAGTGCCGGTTGTTATTGCTTTGACCTTTGGAAAAGGGATACCGTGTCGCATAAAACACATAGGGATGGAAGACGGCAAAATCCACGTATTTATATCCACATCCTTATAAGATAAGATTCTATAGATATTCGCATGACGATTGTACAAAAGCCTGACGTTTATGTAAATACAGCGATCGTCACCATTGCTATACTAACACTGAATTCATTTCATGCATGAGGAGGGAATTGAGATGTTGGATTGTAAATGTCTATTGACGGATGAACAAATAATTCAATTTATTACGAAGGGGTATGTGGTGCTTCACAACGAATTGCCGGATCAGCTTCATGACGCCGTCAGGGATAAAATTAATGTTGTATTGCACGAGGAAGGAAATCCCGGCAATAACATCCTGCCCCGCGTGCCCGAGATCCAGCAGTTCTTCGAAACGCCGGTCGTTAAAGGGGCTTTGACGAGTGTTCTCGGACCGGATTACTATATGCACCCGCATCGGCATTGCCATTATAATCAGCCGGGCGATCCGCTGCCGGGAGGCGGGCAGTGGCACAAAGACGGTTACTGGTCCAGCATGCGCAGCCACCGGCCCTGGTGGGCGATGATTTTTTATTACATGCAGGATATCACCGAGGAAATGGGACCGACCGCCATCATGCCCGGTACCGCATATTACGAAAAGTTTGTAGGCGATCAAGGCGAGACGCTGCTGCCGACCGGCAAAGCGGGAACAATGGTCCTGGTTCATTTTGATTTATGGCACAAAGCTTCGTTGAACGTGTCTGACATGGATCGATACATGTTAAAGTTTCAATTCGTTCGATTGCGTGCGCCGGAATCGCCGAGCTGGAATCATCAAGAGAAAGAGATGAGCTTTACGGGCGGAACACCTTACGTGCATTTGAATCTATGGAGAGATATATGGAACTGGATGCGCGGCGAACCGGGTCAGGGGATGCACTCTGTAACGGGAGACAAAGCCCAAATAGAGCAATTGGCCGAAGATCTAAAGTCCGAGGACGAGACCGTTCGCGCAAGGGCCGCGGATCAAGCTGGATTGTTAGGAGAAAAGGCCGCTTCGTTGGCTCCTGAACTAGGCCGAATGTTGAATGATAGGGAACCGGTAGCTTTGAATGTAAGTTATGCGCTTGGCCGAATAGGCTCCGCAGGGATCAATGAATTGATATGCCGCATGTCCGAAGGAACAACGCAAATCGCGCAGAGAGCGGCTTACGGACTGCAAGGCGCTGGCGCTGGAGCCGTTCCAGGACTGCTTGCACTGCTGGAGCACCCAAACGAGAAGCGCAGGGCGCTTGCTGTTTTCGTACTTGGCATGATCGTCCCGTCGTCGAATAAGGCGGTGTCTGCATTGAAAGCGTGCTTGCAGGATCCGAGCGATTGGGTTCGTCGAAATGCAGTCGAAGCGCTGGGTATAATGGGGAGGGAGGCAGGCGATGTGTGTCAGGCCTTGGCAAACGTATTGGAGCAGTCGCTTCTGCAAGAGGAAGAAAGAGAAGCCGCGGGTCTCGATGATACCGACATCAGCCAGCAGAGCTATATCCTAAATAAAACGGGATATACTGCTGCCCTGTCGCTGCTTCGCACCGCCAAAGCCACGGATGTTCCCATCGTGATCCATTCGCTTGAGCAAGCGCTGCACAGCAAGGACCGTTATGTAAGGGCGTATGCCTTCGAAACGCTTACCCATCTGCGGACCCCGGAGGCGACGGATGTCCTGATTCGATATTATCGACCGGCCAGATGGTGTCCGGACACAACGAAGGCGAGCACTTTCTGATATCCGCATGCGGTCCGAAGACCTCTTATTCCTGATGGGAACGAGGGGTCTTTTTATATGTCTAGAATTCGATGTGATTTACGAGCAGGTGTCCTTTTTTTGCAAAAGCATGACCCTTTCATGCAAAGACTTGTGCGATCTGCTCTAGTAAAATGAGGCTCAAAGTTCGGCATTAGCCGTTTATTGTTGAAAGGAGCAGTCATGCATGGCAACATCAATCAAAAGAGTTCATGTCGTATTCAAGACCCATCTGGACATCGGGTTTACCGATATCGGAAAGAACGTAATCGAGCGTTATATGGAGCATTTTATACCCCGGGCTTTGGAATTGTCCGAGCAGCTGGCTAACGAAGAGGGGAACGTAAAATTCGTATGGACGACCGGCTCATGGTTAATTCATGAGTTTTTGGGAGCCGCTGCTCCTGACATGCGGGCGCGTATGGAAAAGGCCATTGCGGAGGGACGGATCGTTTGGCATGGGCTGCCGTTTACGACGCACACGGAAATCATGGATGCCCGGCTATTCGAATTTGGAATGTCCATTTCGGGCGACTTGGACCAAAAGTATGGAAAAACCACGATTGCCGCTAAAATGACGGATGTTCCGGGTCATACCCTTGCAATGGTCCCCTTACTGGTTAAACACGGCATTCAATATTTGCATTTGGGCGTTAATATGGTGTCCAAAAATCCCAAGGTGCCGGAGATGTTTGTATGGCGTGCTTCCGACGGTTCGGAGATCATCGTTCATTATGCAGATAGTTACGGCAAACCGTTTCAAATGGAAGGGCTGGAGGACGCTTTGTATTTTGCCCATACGCATGATAACCATGGTCCATCCACGATGGAGGAGATTCGTGTTTTATTTGAACAGTTGGAGCGGGATTATCCAGGGGCGGAAATCATGGCCTCGACACTTGATGCATTTGCCCGGCGGCTTCAAACCGTAAAGGACCGATTGCCTGTCGTGAGCGAAGAAATCGGGGATTCGTGGATACACGGTATTGCCTCAGATCCTTGGAAAATCGCCCGTTACCGTGAATTGCTAAGGCTTCGGGATCGCTGGATCGAATCCGGTCAATTGGACAAGGACGGTGATGCGTACGCTCGATTTTGCAATCGCCTGATGTTGATCCCCGAGCATACCTGGGGGCTGAACAATTCCGTCTATCTCGTCGATTTCGTTAATTATTCCACTGGCGATCTAGCCGCTGCAAGAGCGCGGGATGTCGTTGAAGACAATCAACTGAGGAAATTCGATTACCTATGCCAGCAGGCGAATGGTACTCGGTCGTACAGCCATTACGAGAGCTCTTGGCAAGAACAGCGGGATTATCTTGAGGAGGCCGTTCAATCGCTGCCGAAGGGGTTGGCAGCTGAAGCGCGAATAGAGCTGGATCGGATGAGTCGGCATCAAACCGTCCCAGACTCGGAGCCGATGCAGTGCAAGCAGCCGATCGATATGAACGAGCTTTATGAATTAGGGCAGTTTCAGGTAAGCTTCGCTGCCGACGGCTCGATAAACCGATTGATGGATCGATCCGGGAAGGAATGGGCGGATGAACATCAGAGACTTGGCACTTATAGGTATGAAACCTTCAGCAAAGAAAACTATGATCGCTTCTTTAAAGAATACGTGACCAATCTGGATATTCATCACGGCTGGGCGGACAACGACTTCGGCAAGCCGGGAATCGAATATGTCAAACCGCGGCCGGAACATCGGCGGTATACGGCATCCATGCGGACGATACACCTGAAGAGGTGCGCCGATTATGATATGATAACAGTGGAAATGAAGCTGCCGGAGATTCTCAGTAAGCAGTATGGGGCTCCGCGCCGATTGAACGTAATCTATACCTTTCTTGCGAATGAGCCCGTCATAGAGGTAAGTCTAAGCTGGAAGGGCAAACCAGCCTGTCGTCTTCCGGAAGCAAGCTGGTTCTCGTTTGCGCCCCTTGTGGATAATCCCAACGCATGGATGATGGATAAGCTGGGACAGCGTATATCTCCGTTATTCGTTGTGAAGGACGGTAACCGGAACATGCATGGTGTCGATTCCGGCCTATATTATGAGGGGGCGGACGGAACAGTGGTCATTGAAACCTTGGACGCGCCGCTAGTGTGCCCGGGGGAACCGCGTTTGCTGCAGTTCGACAACTCCTATGCTTCATTGACCGGTGGATTCCATTTCAATCTGCACAATAATGTGTGGGGTACGAACTTTATGATGTGGTTCGAAGACGATATGAAATATCGGTTCAGATTGAGACTGCATTCTCATTCATGAGTTCATTGTGCCCATCATGAAAAACAAAACGGAAAGGTGTGAGTTTATTAACTCGCATCTTTTTTTATATATGCACGATCATCCGCCGGTCAAGTTATGAAGAGGTATTGTTTTTATTAATAAAATCGTGAATCCTGTTACGAAGCTGCTCATGCTGCTCAAAATGGTTATACATCCGATAGGCTGCCGTCTGCGCATTTCCGAAGAAGAAACGTTCAAACTGGGTTTGCCGGCCACCGAACGAGCTTGCACCAAGCTCCCATGCAAGCCTGAACAATGCGATACGATCCCAAGCTTCCGTTGTGGATCCTTTTAAATATTGATTAAGGTAAGGGCCTGATTCCGAATGAAAATCCAGTTCAGAAGGGATCATAATCAGGCTGCTGGAGCCCAGTAACTGTATCATCTCGACCATCTCGGGATAGAATTTGGGGAAGAGCATGCTGGATGCGAGAAGAGGCCTGGCGGCAGGAACGAGATATCCGAATTTATCCTGGCTGGCGCCCTGCTCGGAAGCCAATCTTAATGCTTTGAACGTCTCGAGAAATGCAATCATTTTTGAAACATTCGAGACCATATGGGGCTCGAGTCCAACGTTCTGTTCATCTGCCAAGGATTCCAGCAAGCCGAGCATGAATTCGGTTTTAACGATGAAACGGGTGACCATTTGGTGGGCGATATGCGTATGAAAGTGACTCTCGCCGAATAAACGCCCGGCGTAAGTCTCGTCCCCATAGTAAAAGAACCGGTCATGGGGGACAAGCACGCGGTCGAAGACGACAAGTGTATCCATTTCTTCGTATCTTGCGCTGAGGGGATAATCATAGGAAGAAGTGGCACCGTAGCTTTCACGGCATATAAAAGTCATGCCCGGTAAATCGTTGGGAACCGCAAATGCAAACGCAGAAGGATTCACATCCTGGGACATCATTGGCGAAGGTGTCGGGAATACCAGCATTTCTTCGCAAGTAGCTCCTTGTGTTGCCATCAGGAATGCCCCGCTTATGATCATTCCATCATCGTTAATCTCTACGACTTTAGCCGCGACAGTGTCTTCAGCAGCATCTTGCTGACCGGACATTTTACATGCATAGGGCTGGATGAAGGCGTGAGATAATGTAATATCATGATCACGACAGTACTTATAATAGTTCCTGAGATTTTCCGCATATCTCGGATGATGCTCTTCCAGAATATCGGCAGCGGTATATAAGGACATGATCGCAGTGTTCATATAATCGGGAGAACGCCCTAAAAAGCCATGATGCTTGTTCGCCCATAATTCCATCATCATTCTGCGTTTATGCAAATCCTCCGCGTTCTTGGGCGGGAGAAAAGACAAGCCTACCCGTTCTCCCGTATCGGGCGAGGGGTAAGTCATCTGTTCGATATAACTTTCTTCACATTGCATATCGTAAAGATCGGCTTGGGTTTGAATAAGACCTCGGAATGCGGGATGCTCGGATAAAGGTCCCTGGATAGGCTCTCCTTTATACCAAATGTTAATATTCCGTCGGTCAATCCGTTCGATATACTGCTTTCCCGATTTAATAGGCACGTTGTTCACCCCATTTTCGATAAATCGTATGCTTTCAAACCTGTCTACTGGTGTTAATGTACGTGCTTAGTGCATACGGAGTACTTTGTCCGTCGGAAAAGGGATAAAATATGCGAATGTACATCAAAAGCTTGAGCCAGGAAGAGACAGCAGGCAAAAAAAACGGACCCGTTATGGTCCGTTTCTTGAAATTTCGATTATTGGGATTGGCCCAGATACTGCTCAAGCGTGAGGTTTTGTCTCGTGATTTCTCCCGCAATATAGACACCAACGTAACGAACATGCCAAGGCTCATAAGAATAGCCGGTTAATTTCTCCTTGCCTTTTCCGTAACGAATGATAAATCCGTATTTCGGTGCATTGGCTTTCAGCCATTTGCCTTCCTTGGTATTTCCGAAGCTTTGCTCCAACGCATATCCTACGGAAGCACTGGATATATCCATGCTCAGTCCGGTCTGATGTTCGCTTTGTCCCGGACGCGCGCTTGTTTTGTTAGCGACGGCCTCGCCCTTATTACGGGCGTTGCGTTCGAATATAGCTTTTTGAGTAGCATAGGACCGGTAGCCCGATACGGCTTTGAGATCGATCCCGTCTTTCTTGGCTGCCGCAAACAATTTTTCCAGCGCAGATGCCGCTACTTTTTTCATCTGTTTTTTGGGACTTGGTCCCGAGAAGCTGAACGGAATATGGGGTACAACCAAGTCTTGCGGAACATAACTCGATGGTAGATTTCTTTGCTTGTTGACAAGTACAACGGTGCTTGATAGATTGGTGACCGAATTTAAACCGCGAACCGTTTTTAAAGTTCGGTTAGGAGCGTTGTTTTCCAAAAACTTCGTAAATGATAAGCTGGAAGAAGCTGCGGCGGCAGCTTCCGCCTTGCCAATGCCGGTGCTGCTTAGAAAACTGGATAAGGCTAGGCTTGTGACAACGGAACCGATGATGACCGTAGGTATGATGGATTTGACGATTTTTTTGTGCATGTGTGAAGTCCCTCCTCGTTAGCTATCTCTCAGTATATAAGAGAGTTATATCGGTAGAATCTCTGACTTGTTTCTGAATTGTAAACAAAATAGAATAGATCGAATCTGATAATAATCCAAAAATAGATTATAGTGATATAAAATAGGTAGGAATTTCTACATAAGGAGAAGTTTCACATGCAAAATGAACAGCTGCAAGAAATATTGAAGGAATACGGCATCCATGAACCCGAGATCACGTTTATTCGGCATAATGAAAATCGAACCTATAAGGTAAAAGGCCATGACGGAAGTACATATCTGCTTCGCATTCATCAACCGATAAAAGACGGCATGGCAGGTCAGCAGCATACCTATGACGGTCTGCTGGGTGAACTGCAAATGCTGGAGCATTTGTCAGGCTGGGATCAAATGCTTGTCCAAAGGCCGCTGCGGAATCGGGAAGGCGAGCTGATTACAATCATCGAACATGAGGGGAGGCGTTGGAATAGTTCCGTGCTTACCTGGCTGGAAGGAAGAGACTTGCATAGGGATGATGTAAGCGACCCGGTCATGGTCGAGAAGCTGGGGGCTCGTGTTTCAGAGCTGCACCGATTCTATGGTCAGTACATCCCGGAGGGCATCGATAAACGTCCAAGTCAGGGGATTAGCTACAATCAATATATGATCGGGGTTATAAAGCAAGGGTTAGCGAAAGAATTGTTTACTTCCTCCGATGTTTCTGTCATTGAAGACACGATATCGTTGGTTAACTCGCGGCTTGCGGATCGTGGGAACGAAGAAGCCTGGGGGCTCATCCATGGTGATTTAAGTTTGGGGAATATCATCATGACTTCGGATGGAGAACTGAGTTTTATCGATTTCGGTTTTTTCGGACCAGGTTATAATTACACGGATGTTGCAATGGGTGCCATGATGGTTCCCTCGGAGCTTCGGAATCTATTCCTGAGAGGGTATTATGGCAATGATCATACGGGACAAGATAAGCTTGTTCAGTTAGAAGGCTTCATGCTGCTGGCCATTATCGGATACTATGTCTTTCAAATGGAGAATGAATCCGTGCATGCATGGATGCGTGAAAGAATGCCGAAGCTGTGCGCCGATTACTGTAAGCCGTATTTGTCGGGTGAACGCATATTTTATTCCGTATAGTTCGATGACGAATTAGGCGGTATCCGTGAAAGTTCATTATAAGCATTCAATCCCTTGGTATGCACAATGATCGGGTGATACGATATGAGATACATAACATAAGGATTAGAGGTGAAACCAAATGGCGGAAAGCAAACTTCTACTGCAACAAAAAGCTCTTCAGGATGAAGCTTCTGAGGTAGCTCATGAACTTCGACTTTATGAATTGCTAAGTCAAGCAGGCGAACCGGTGCGTGTCGGCAGTTCAGCCCTCGGGTTGATGGTATGGAGAGACCTGGACATGACGGTAATATGCTCTCGGCTGACTCAGCAATTAATTGCACAAATCGCATCGGAACTCATGCTGCACGCTGGTGTGCGGGAACTGAAGTTCATAAACGATACCGGTGTATATAATACGGATCCCGCTTATCCCGATGGATTATACATTGGCCTAAAGTATAAGTCTCAGCAGGGGAAGGAGTGGAAAATGGATATTTGGTTCGTGGATGAACCGGAGAGACAACCCGACTTGAAACATATCGTCACGATGCCTGAACAGCTGACTCAGGAACGCCGGGAAGCTATTTTGCAAATCAAAAGTGATTGGGCAAGCCGTGATGAATATGGCAAGACTGTGCGAAGCTTCGATATTTATACAGCGGTTCTGGAAGAAAACATAAGGACACCGGAGCAGTTTCAGGCCTGGCTGGGCCAAAGGTCCATGAATAAAGAATGAAGCTGATGAATCAATAAGAGGAGAGTTTACATATGGAGATTATCAAGCATAACCTGGACAGTTGGGAGCTTAAAGTAAAACAGAAAAATCAGTGGACGGTTCCTGTAAGCAGCGAGGAAATCCAGAACGCCAGAATGGGCGATTGGTCAATTATCGTTACCGCTACCAAGCCTGTGCCCAAAGCATGGTTTCCTGAACTAAGCGAAAAAAATGTGCTCTGTTTAGCTTCTGGAGGGGGACAACAGGGACCGGTGTTGGCCGCTGCGGGAGCGAATGTAACTGTATTGGATTTCTCCGAATCCCAATTGGAACAGGATCGCTTTGTTGCTAAAAGGGATGGATTGTCCATTCGGACAGTTCTTGGTTCGATGACGGATTTAAGCATGTTTGATTCGGAGAGCTTTGATTTGATCGTTCATCCGGTATCTAACCTTTTTGTGCCTGATATTCAGCCGGTCTGGCAGGAAGCATACCGTGTGTTGAAGTCTGGTGGTATTATGATAAGCGGCTTTATGAACCCGGCCTTCTACTTATTCGACTGGGAACTGGAAGAGAAGGGGATACTTCAGGTGAAACACACCCTTCCATATTCGGAACTGGATTATGCGTCGGAAGAAGAGATTGTGAGAACCGGGGTATCATTGGAATTCGGACATACGCTGGAGCAGCAAATGGGAGGTCAGATCCGAGCAGGGTTTATGATTGGCGGTTTCTATGAGGATTCGTTCGGAGGCAAGAGACTGTTGGATCGTTATGCAAACAGTTTCATTGCGACAAGGGCCATAAAGCTTTAACATCCTGTCTATTTCCAAGGGGTTCATTAGAAGAGTCATCCTATCGGGTGGCTTTTCTTTTTTTATGTATATGCAAAACATAAGCAAATCCTATTTTTTTGATATTATCCATATCATTTTTCCTGTGATAGCATGTTCGTATATCTAGTAAGTGGAGAGAGGAATGATGGATATGAGTTCAGCATTTTGGTTAACAAATGCCCGGTTAGAGAGCGGTTATGAAGTTCAAGATGGCGTAATTACGGGAACAAAGACGGAGATTCGCCACATATTCATAGAAGATGGAAAAATCGTGAAGATCGTAGCCTCGAATACAACCCTAACAGACCAATGGCCGCAGCACGATGTGAAGGGCTTATTGCTTCTGCCAACCTTTATCGAGAAGCACTGCCATTTGGATAAAACGCTGCTTGGTGACAGATGGCGTTCGGTTACGCCGGTTTCCAGTATTTTCGAGCGTTTGGCGATCGAGAAAGCGACACTTCCTTCACTGGATACCTTGACGCAGGACCGTGCGGAACGGCTGCTTGATATTTACCTGAAGTCCGGCGTGACGCATGTGCGTACGCATGTCGATATATATCCGGAAGTGGGATTAGACAATTTAGAAGCGGTTCAACAAGCATTACGCGCATTTGAAGGAAAGTTATCTTATGAGATCGTTGCTTTTCCGCAACATGGTTTGCTGCACTCGAAATCAACGGAGTTAGTGAGACAAGCACTTCGTAATGGAGCAAACCTGGTCGGCGGCGTTGACCCGGCTACGGTGGATGGCGATATCGAAGCGTCTTTACAGGAACTGGTGGGGCTCGCAGTTGAAGCCAATGCAGGCATCGACCTGCATCTGCACGATGCCAATCAACTGGGGATCTTCACCATGAAGCGATTAGCTCAGTTAACCATTGAAGCGGGACTGCAAGGCAAGGTGGCGATTAGCCATGCCTTCGGATTGGGTGATATTCCGCCGTCCCAAGCGCAAGAGATGGGGGACTTGCTCGCTGATGCGGGGGTCGCCATTATTACGAGTGTGCCGATTGGCCGCAAGTTTCCGCCGATCGGTTTGCTGCACGAGTGCGGCGTAGAGGTAGCCGTCGGTTGCGATAACATTTTTGACGTGTGGTCGCCTTTCGGAAACGGGGACGTGCTGGAACGCGCGGGCCGGCTGGCTGAGGTGTCCCGATGGGTGGATGAACGCTCTTTGGCACGGACGCTTCAATATATCACCGGCGGCATGACACCGCTTGGTCCGGATGGCGAGCAGATATGGCCGCAGGTCGGGGACGCCGCCAGCATCGTGTTTGTCGAAGCTTCTTGTTCCGCCGAAGCCATTGCCAGAAGATCAAGGCGCGTGGCGACGATGTTTAAGGGCAACATCGTTTCCGGTTCGCTTTAGGCGACGCATGTCGATCAGGATCAAGTTGCTGCTGTCCTTTACCGGCATGCTGGTCATCAGCTTGTTGGTGTTCGTCTTGACTGCCAGTTTGTTTACCGTCGCGGCTACCGGGGACATTCGCGGGGTTCGGGATTTTTATAAAGTTCACTACCAGGTTAACCCGCTGACCGAGCAAGAGGAGTCTATCTTCCTTGAATTAAAATATCTTGCCAAGAACGAACCGGACGGTCTGCTGGATCAAGAGCTGCTGAAGGAATATGATTTTAAGCTGGGAACCGTGCGGGCAGGCCTGTACGTCCGTAAGGAAAGCCTTCAGGTTTACGAGTCCAAGACGTTAAACCAGCCTGAGCTGGAAGCGAATCTCCCTCCATTCGACCTGAACAACAATCAAATCCGCAATACGCTGAGCATCGGGGAACGCTTTTATGCTTATGCCAAATTCGACTTCCGGTTCTCGGACGAGACGAAGGGAAGCGTGTACGTGATCCGGGAGCGAAGTCCTTTCGGCGAGGTGACACGCAAGCTGTTGCCCATCCTTGTATTGAGTCTCGTTGGCATCATTGTGGTTGCGAACGTGATGTTATATCGCTGGATTACGCGCAGCGTGGTCAAACCGCTTGACTTGCTCCGAAATTCGGCCGAACACATCAAGGAGGGGAATCTTCAGTTTTCCCTGGATATGCATTCGAAGGACGAAATCGGCCAGCTAAACGAAACGTTTGAGAATATGCGAAAGCGGCTGCACGAATCGATTCAGCTCCGGCTCCGGGACGAAGAGAACCGAAAAGAGCTGATCTCCAATATCTCACACGATCTGCGCACACCGATAACGAATATAAAGGGTTATGTCGAGGGCATTCGAGACGGCGTCGCGGATACGCCCGAGAAGATGGATAGATACGTGAATATCATCTACACCAAAACCATCGATCTGGATAAACTCGTGAATGAGCTGTTTCTGTATTCCAAGCTGGATTTGAAGCAGGTGCCGTTTATGTTCGAGCATGTCGATATCATCGGTTTCATTGACGACTGCATCGATGAGCAGCGCTATGTTCTGGAGGAGAAGGACATTCTGCTGGAGTGGAAGGAACGTCCCGGTGATCCTGTCGAGGTCATTGCCGACCTTGAGAAATTAAAGCGAACCGTGCTCAACATCATTGGAAATGCCCAGAATTTCATGGACAAGGGGCAAAAAAACATCGGCGTCTCGATCCGGCTGTCTCCGGAATGGGTGACGGTTGAAATCCGGGATAACGGCACAGGCATCGCACCGGAAGCGATCCCTTATATATTCGAAAGGTTTTATCGGGCCGAGTCATCCCGCAACTCTTCAACAGGCGGCAGCGGTTTGGGTCTTGCGATTGCGAGCCAGATCATTGAAGGACACGGGGGTCAAATCTGGGCTGAAAGCGTGCTTGGCGTCGGAACAAGCCTGTATTTCACCCTGAAACGAGCGAACAGGAAGGAGGCGCGGTAACCCATGGCCACACGCATTCTCATCATTGAAGACGAGACGACCATCGCCCAGTTGGAGCGGGATTATTTTGAGCTGAACGGTTTTGCCGTCGATTTATGCCATACGGGTGACGAGGGCTTGAAGGTTGCCCTTAACGAGGACTACAGCCTCATCATTGTGGACCTTCAGCTTCCCGGCATGAATGGCTACGAGTTGTGCAGCCATATCAGGAAGAACAAGGAGGTCCCGATTCTGATCGTATCCGCCAAGAATGAGGAGATCGATAAAATCCGTGCATTTAATCTCGGTGCCGATGATTACATTACCAAGCCTTTTAGCCCGAGCGAATTAGTCGCAAGAGCCAAAGCCCATTTGATGAGATATGTAAGGCTTCTGGGCAAGCAAAGTCCGAGTCCAAGCTCGGAAATTCATATTAGGGGCTTGGTCATCGACAAAACGGCGCGAAGGGTGTTCGTACGCAATCAGGAAGTCGCGTTTACGACCCGGGAATTTAATTTGCTTGAATTTCTGGCGAGCCATCCGAACCGGGTGTTCAACAAACATGAATTGTTCGAACGGATTTGGGGCATGGATTCCAGCGGGGATATCGCTACCGTAACCGTTCACGTCCGAAAGCTGCGCGAAAAGATGGAGCTGGATCCATCCAATCCGCAGTATATTGAAACGGTATGGGGAGCGGGCTATCGTTTTTCGGTCTGAATGAGTTTAGAAATTGTTAATAAATATTTTCGAAACGTTTAATCCCGGATTTCTTGGGAGTTTAGGACTCTCATCTATCATGGAGATATGACGATTATCGTTCATATTCATCGAAGATAGGGAGGACTTACTTATGAAGAAGTATTCGAATAAACTGGCGGTCATGATGCTGGCCGCCGCACTGGGAACGGCGACGCTTCCGTTTCATGTTCTGCAGGCTGATGCTGCACAAGCACCGCTCGCTGCCCAAGATATAGAGCAAGCCGTTCAAGGGCTGTCCCAGCTGCGCGTGATGCAGGGTTACCAAGACGGCACGATGGGGATAACAAGTCCGATCACACGGGCGGAGCTGGCGAAAATGCTGGTGCTTGCGTTTGGACTTGAAGGCAAAGGGGAGACAGAGCCAAGCTTCACGGATGTGAAATCAAACGCGTGGTATGAGCGGTACGCAACTGAGCTGGTAGCACTAGATATTATGCAGGCACCGGACGGACGTTTTGATCCACGGGGAAGCGTTACCCACGCCGAACTGGTACAGATGGTGTCCAAGGCTCTGAAACGAGATGCGAAGTCCGTGGATTACTGGGCGCAACGTTTTTATTCCGAGGAGGGCCATGTCACTCGAGGTCAAGCTGCCTATTTGATAAGCATTGCACATGACGCAATTCCGTCGGAAAAAGCAAAAATCACGAGCGTCCGCGCACTGAATGCCATTACCTTGATCGTCACCTTTGATGCTCCATTGACATCGGACGATGAGATGTTTGCCAAAGCCAAAGAAGATTTTAAATTTAACGACGGTCTTGCCCTAACGAATATGCCGCGTCTGAAGACGGGCTCTATTTCCACCTATATCGTTCCAACTTCCGTTCAAAAACCGGGTACATCGTATACGCTGACCTATAAAGGGAAAACAGCAGGTACATTTACAGGAAACAGCACGAAGCTGGACATGACCGAGGCTAGACAGGTCACCCAGGATACATTTGAATTGGAGGCGCTCAAGGAGAATGGCGTCGTTGACTACGGTTATGTTATTTCCGCTTATAGCGGAGGCCGCGGCGCCAATGCCTTCGTATTGGATGAGAACAACAGCGCCGATGGCAAGGTCTATCAGATCATATCTTCTGGTCAAGCCAGAGAAGTTACGATTACGCCTGCAGGCGGACAACCTATCGTAGCCAAATACGTACCCTTCACCCAATCCACCGACGGCAAGCAAGAGCCGAAATTCCGATTGCCGGAAGGCCAGACGTTGACGCCGGGCGTTACCTACACCGTCACTTCGGACTGGGCACAGATCGCCAACCCGTCATTCGTTGCAGGATCGTTTGCTCCGCTGGACATCATCGGAGCCGAGGCAGTCAGCGACAGTTCCATTGCCATCACCTTGTCCGAGGATCCGGGGGATGAGCTGTTCTCCGGCCGGAGCGTGGAATTGACCGACGCTGACGGCAATCAACACATGGCGACCTATAAATATTCAAGCCGAAAAGGAGCCGTAGGCATATTCGATTTGACGCAGGAAAGTAAATTGAAGCCGGGATCGACGTATACCATCAAACCGGTAGGCGAGTGGGCAGGAGAAACCGATGCGTCCTTGACCGTCAATTAATCCATTACAGCATGGACATGGCTGTCCATATACAAGAGGACGAGCGTAAAGCTCGTCCTCTTGAACTTGTTTATAAGCGACTATCCGAATGGTTCTATTATTTGTAATAATAAGGGTAAGAACTTATACTGGTTTCAAAATATGCTATATTCGAGGTGTACATATGTTCGAAGAGCTTGCTAATTATTTAAGCGAATGTGATATTGAAGTTTTGGATTTGGATGGCTTAACGCTCCCTGTCCCAAAGGAAGGGGAGCACAAGATTCTCATCGCTCCCGGCTACAATCTGGTGGAAATGATGGAGGAAATCTGCGAAGAAGAAACCCTTTCTGAATACGTGAACAAGGAGCTGGAGCAGGTTCAGCGGTTAAGCATGAAAGATGTATTGGGAAAAATCGTGGCTTCGCGATTATCCTATACGGATATTGCGCTGGAACCGGAAGAAATAGAAGGCAAGAGCTTTGAGGAATTATATCGTTCTTATTCATTGCTATGGGAAGGCAGCGAAATGCTTAACGAAGAGTTTGACGAATCGGATACCGAACCCTTTGACTGGAATACGACATGGGTGCAGGGAAAGGTGGAAGAGGACGAGCAGGTGATCCTGCTGACGCTGCCGGCCGAAGCCGGATATGAAGCACCGCTGTGGGTTCCGATGGGAGGTTATAACGAATGTCCGCTGCCCGAGCATCAGTCGGTGATTTTTAAGCATTTTCAGCAGAAGTATCAGATTAAAATTGTGGCCGTTTCGGAAGATACTTGGATTCTTCAGGCAGGAAAACGACCCCAAACGTTTGATGAAGCATTACGGCTCGCCAAGGAGCATTTTATTTTCTGCCAATATGTCATGGACGGGTTTCCGACGCTTGGACATTATGCGGACTATCTAATGAAGCATGATATCTGGTATTTTTGGTGGGATTAAACGTCAGCTGCCGCGTGAAAACGCGGCTTTTTTTTATGTGGACAATGGTCAAAATATCCAAAGGCATGGTTATTTTCCGTTATTGTCATAAAGCATCATGAACCTTAACAATCGGATATTTACCAAGCTTGCCGATTCCCCTAATATGGAGTTACTTTCCGTCATTTAGCCGCATGCAGGCGTGGTATGGAAAAATGTACCCTGCCATACGCAGAAGTACCTACCCTTGCGCCGCAAACATCCATTATGATCAAATTTATAGCTGGCGGGAGAACTTGAGCCGTTATTTTTTGAAAGCGCTATCACACAAGGGGGGATATTTATTCTTAAGCAATCGAAGGTTTTTCGCAGCTTTCTCATCTCCTATATTGCCATTCTGCTCATTCCCACCATCGGAGGATACATATCCTACTTAACTTCCATCTCCGTAACGCAATCCATTTCGATTGAGAACAGCATCGTTCAGCTCGAGAAAAGCCAGGAGCTGCTGGAACACAGGATGGCGGAAGTGGAAGGGATGACGCGGCAGCTGGCGATCAATCAAGACCTTAACATGCTGCTCAACGATCATCTTGCCCAAAGGGATGTTTACGGCATATGGAGAACGATGCGCAATGTGCTGACTTTCGGTCAAACCAACGATTTTCTTCAGCATTACTACATCTATTTGGCGAACTACGACTTGATTGTAACGTCGGGCTCCTCTTATCGGCCGGAGCATTATTACGAGTTTTTTCATTATGATGATCTCACGTTTGAGGAATGGAAACAACAGATCCTGGAGAAAGCCCATCGCAGTGAAATCAAACCGCTCTCTTCCTTTTCAGAAAGGGACAACGAAACCTCGGTCATCACGTACATGCAATCGCTCCCGCTGGACAGCTTCAACGATTCGTCCCCAGCCAATGTCGTGGTCGTGATTGATGTACGGACGATTGCCGGATTATTCTCGGGGTTAACCGACAACTACGGCGGATGGGTCCACATCCACGACGGGAACGGGAATACGCTTGCTCTTCAAGGAAACATGGAATCCGATGTAAGCCAAATCATGAACGATCCGGCATTCGATCAGAACAAAACCAGCCAGTTCTACAAGAATGACCTTGTGATCACCACGCGCTCCGATAAGAGCGGTTGGGTCTATCAGGCCGGCATCCCCCGCAGCGCCTTAATGGAGAATGCCGATCAAATTAAACAAGCGTCCTGGTTCATTACCGGAGGCGCCATGATCGTCGGGCTGCTGTTCGGGTTGTATTTGGCTCATCGGAACAGCGTGCCGATCCATCGAATGATTAGCATCATGAAAGAGCAGTTCGGCAGGGATGAGCTGACGGAGCGCAATGAATTCGACTTTTTGAGCGGGAATATTGCCAATATGATCAGCAAAAACAAACAGCTGGAAAACGAGCTGACGCGTCAGCTGCCGTTTGTCCGGGATGCTTTCCTGAGGCGTCTGATTGCCGGCGAGTTTGAATCGAGGGACGAAATTGCTTCCGCTGCCCAGCAGGCTGATATTGCCTTGCATAACGGAAAAGGCTATGTCGGCATCCTGCAGATCAAAGGATATGCCGGCATGGACAGCGTGGAGATCCTTAACGAGCTTAACGCCGCCCGGCTTCTCATGAAACAGGCCTTTTCCGAAATCGCCGGGACGCTGCCAATGACGGATCTGGGCTCGGACAAAATGGTGGTTTTGTTCTTTACCGACGAAGAACGAGAGCCTGGGCCGGATGAAGAACTTCGAATTACGGGGTTGATCGAAACGCTGACGAAGCAGGTGCTGCATGAATATAAAATGTTCCTCCAAGCCGGTTTCGGCGATCCGTTCGATTCGATCTCAGAGGCGGGGCAGTCATTTGACCAGGCCAAGCAGGCTCTTGAACATGCCGTCTACATGAATCAAAAAGAGACGGTGTGGTACCGCGAAGCCCGAATCGTCAACACAACGTATTACTACCCGCTGGACACCGAGCAGCGCTTGATCAGCACGATACGGGCAGGAGAGCTGGAAGAAGCCGAGAAGATCGTCAATCTGATTATGGATCAAAATCTCCATCAGCGGGAGTTATCGGTCGAGATGAAGCATCAGCTGGTAGGTGAAATCAAAGGAACGTTCCTTAAGTTAATGGATCAGAAAATTTTTGCGGAGTCGGAATGGTTTGAAAGCATAAAAAGGCGCATCATCGATATCGGTTTTACCGAGCCGCTGGAGTCGATTCATAACGATATCCGCGCGATCATGGGAGAGCTGTGCCGATATATTTCCAATAAAAAGAAGGACTCCCATGCCAAACTGATCAGACAGATTTATGAATATACCGAAGCGACGTATGCACATCCGGATCTCACCTTATACCGCGTGGCCGAGCACGTGGAACGGCCAGAGAAATACATCTCCCAATTGTTCAAGGAAGTAACCGGAGTCAATTATTCCGATCATCTGATCAAGGTGCGGATGGAGCGGGCGGCCATTCTGCTTGCCGAGACGAACCTCACGGTCGATGAAATAGCGGCTCAGGTGGGCTACAACAGCTCCCATTCTTTTCGCAGGGCATTCAAGCGCCTCATCGGCATTTCCCCAAGCGCTTACCGTCAGTCTCATGAGGTCGTGTAAAGGGTTGATCCTCGCAAGCCGCATTGTCGCTTTGGACGATGCGGCTGTTTAGGCTAAAGAAAACACGAATACCCGGGATTTGGCCCCTGACGAGACAGGATGGCCTATGGAAAAGCGGTTATTTGTACGCCAAACGACCGAAGTGTACCTGTTCAAGGACCGGATTTCTCGCCTATGATCGACACATAAAGAAAACGCTATCATTTCAATGCCGACACATCATCTGTCATTACATTAGGGGGGATTATTCTGGAGAAGCCATTGGTAATCGAGTCGGAGCCTGTTATCCATACCAACACCAGCACCGGCTATTGGCATGTTGCACAAAAGAGTTTGAGGAAGCATTGGCAGCTGTACCTGCTCGTGATTCCGCCGCTGCTGTTTTTCCTGATATTTAAGTACTATCCGATGCTGAATGCCGTTCTTGCCTTCAAGGACTACAACGTCATCAAGGGAATATGGGGCAGTCCATGGGTAGGCTTCAAGCACTTCGAGCTGTTCTTCGAGAATCCGTTATTCTGGACGCTCGTCAAAAACACGATCATTCTCAGCGGTTATCTCATCTTAGCCGGGTTTCCGATTCCGATCGTGCTAGCGTTAATGATTAACGAGATCCGGGGCGGCCGATTCAAAAAGTTCGTCCAGCTGGTATCCTTTGCGCCGTATTTTATTTCAACGGTGGTCATGGTGTCGATCATCATGCTGTTTCTGGCCCCGCGGCTGGGTTTTGCCAACGTGGCTTTGAATTTTTTCGGACTGGAGTCCGTGAACTTTCTCGGCGATCCCGGGATGTTTCGTTCCATCTACGTATGGTCCGATATTTGGCAGACGGCAGGTTACAGCGCGGTGATCTATTTGGCGGCATTGGCCGGCATTGATCCGACCCTGTATGAAGCGGCGAAGGTGGACGGCGCCTCGCGCTTCCAAAAGATCCGCCATGTGGATCTGCCGGGCATTGTGCCGACCATCGTCATCATTTTAATACTGAATGTCGGCAACGTGATGGCGCTTGGATTCGAGAAGGTCTATCTGCTCCAAAATCCGCTGAATCAGGTGAACTCCGAAATCATTGCAACGTATGTCTATCGGATTGGGCTGCTGAATGCCAACTACAGCTTTGCAACCGCAGTCGGCCTCTTCAATTCCGTGATTAACCTCATTCTGCTGCTGACCGTGAACGGATTGGCTAAACGAATGACCCATAACAGCATTTGGTAAGGAAGGAGCTATCGCATGGCAGTTCAACAAGCAGGCACAAGGAAAATCAAGGAGTCCGCAGGCGACCGCATCTTCCTGACGACGGTATACATCGTTCTCTTTCTGGTCGTTATTGCGGTATTGTATCCGCTGATTTATATCATCAGCAGCTCCATCAGCAGCCCGGCGGCCGTTACTTCGGGCAGGGTATGGTTGTGGCCGGTCGATATTTCGTTCGAAGGCTTTCGGGTCCTTTTTAAAACGCCTGAGATTATGACCGGATACGCCAATTCCATTTTCTATACGACGGCTGGCACGATCATCAGTGTCGTGTTGACCATCATGATTGCCTACCCGCTGTCGCGCAGATCGTTTTTCGGACGCAACGCGTTGATGATGATCATTACGTTTACGATGATATTCAGCGGGGGGCTGATACCGACCTACATGGTCGTGCGGGAGCTTCATCTGATCGATACCCGCTGGGCGCTGCTCATACCCAATGCCATTTGGGTGTGGCAGGTGATTATCGCCCGATCTTTCTTTCAGTCTTCCATTCCGGACGAATTGCAGGAGGCCAGCGAGATGGACGGCTGCAGCGACATCCGTTTTATCTGGAGCATCGTCCTCCCGTTGTCGAAGCCGATTATGGCGGTGCTCGTGCTCATGTATGCGGTCGGCCAATGGAATGCGTACTTCGATGCGTTGATTTACTTGAAAAGCGCCGACTTGTTTCCGCTTCAGCTGATTCTTCGGAGCATCATCATTCAGAACAACAGTTCGGGAACGATGGATGCTTTAGCCATGGTCGAGAGGCAGCAGCTTGCCGAGCTCCTGAAATATGCGCTGATCGTGGTTGCCACCCTGCCTGTGCTGGTCATTTATCCGTTTGTGCAGCGCTATTTTGTGCAGGGGATGCTCGTAGGTTCCGTGAAAGGCTGATCGCTATTTGAGGGGAACGGCCGATTCAGGCCAAGGGAACTTGAGCTTATGTTGGAAGGGAGGTGATGCTCCGTTTAGTGTAAAGCTAGTCGTTTGCGTGTTGACTCTAATGAAAAAGGGAGCGATTCCATTTGAAAAAAGGCCTATTCAGTATGCTCATGCTGTTATTGGTGAGCAGCATCGTGATGGCAGGTTGCTCAGGCAAAAATACAGAAAACCCGAGCAATCCGCAGGGCGGAAGCGCGTCCGGCAGTTCGGACAGCTCGAAACCCGTGGAAATCAGCGTTTTTGCCGTACAGGAATCAGGCATCGATATTCCGGTGAACAAATTCACCAAGCATATCGAGGAACAGTTTAACATTAAATTTAATTGGCAGATCAATCCCTCCGACGGCGCCAAGGAGAAACGCCAAATCTCTCTGGCCAGCGGCGATTATCCGGATGCATATCTGCTGACGCACTATATCGATGAATTCTCCCAAGCGGATGTGCTCAAATACGGTCAACAGGGAGTGCTCGTTCCCCTGAACGATCTGATTGAACAGCATGGGCCGAACATTAAAGCGGCCATGGAAGCTACGCCGGAAATGAAGGCGCTTGTTACGGCCCCGGATGGGAATATCTACGGACTAGGCGCATACACGGAATGCTTCCACTGCTCCTATCCCAACAAAATGTGGATCAATACCGAATGGCTGAAGAAGCTGAATCTCAAGGAACCGAAAACGACCGAGGAATTCAGAAGCATGCTGCAGGCATTCAAAACGCAGGATCCGAACGGCAACGGGAAAGCGGATGAAGTGCCCCTTAGCGGTTCAACGGAGGATTTCGGCGTTCGGATTATCCCTTATTTGATGAACAGCTTCGTTTACGACGACGACCGGAACTACTTGACGATGAATGGCAGCAAGGTCGAGTCCGCGGCAATCACGCCGGAATGGAAGGAAGGGCTCACCTATATCAAATCGTTGTATGACGAGGGATTGATCGATCCGGGCGCATTCACCCAAAATGCGGAGGCGTTCAAGAAAATCGGCGAGAATGCGGACGCTGAAATTCTCGGCGCCGGTGCCGGCATGCATCCGGCCATCTTCGTGAACATCGATCCGGGCAACACCCGTTCGGCGCATTACAATCCGCTTCCGCCGCTAAGCGGACCGAACGGAATTTCATACGCAACCCATGATGCGGGCGGCGTATCACCGGGCGCAAAATTCGTGATCACGAACAAAGCCAGTGAAGAAGCCCGGGTAGCATTGATCAAGATGGTAGACTACATGTTTACGCCGGAAGGCCAAACCAATGCCGCAACCGGCATGAAAGGGATCGATTGGACAGACCCCGAGCCCGGCGATCAAGCGCTCGGCGAGGGCGTGACGCCGATGGTCAAGACCATTCCGACGAAGGAAGACGAAGCGCCGCATAATGCGGGTTGGAGCGGAATGGGCCATTTTTATATGCCGAAGGAGTATCGCGATACGTGGGTACAGGGAACCGATATTTATGCATCCGATGGCTATGAGCGCAGATTGTATAATGCTTCGCTGCTGTACCAAGGACATGAGCCGAAGGAGATCTTTCCGATCTGGTCGATCTGGATCGATCCGAGCGTCATCGATGAAGCCAGCATGCTTCAGACCAACCTTAAAAACTATATTGAGCAGAACCAGCTGCAGTTCATTACCGGCAACAAGGATCTGAACAAGGATTGGGACGCTTACGTCAAAGGATTGAAGGATCTGAAAATGGATCGTTATCTCGAAATTTTGCAGACGGCTTACGATCAATCCGCCAAATAATCGAAGGGCAGCTAAGCAGCTGCGGCTGTCATGAAGTCATTCCAACATTCATATGCGGGTGCCGGTCCAAACCGATCGGCCACTCCGCATTTTCTCTGTTTCACGGGTATCTACGGAGAAGACACAGGAATGAAACGAGGGAAGGTGATCATGTGTCGGATTATAACAAAGGCAGGCACCGTACCGCATTCATCGTTCATCGCCGAGGGCTGCCTCATGTTAAAGCCAAACTTGCAGGGAAAGAACAGGTGACGGTTGCCTTTCTGGGCGGATCCATCACGGAGGGAGCCGGCGCCTCAGCGGCCGATAAGACCAGCTGGCGTGCTTTAACGGCTCATTATTTAAGAGAACGTTTCGGAAATTCGCGGATTCGCTCCATTAACGCAGGGGTCGGGGGGACGGATTCTTCGCTGGGAGCTCACCGTCTTCGCGAGCACGTGCTGAGCGTCGGGAACATCGATTTGTTATTCGTGGAATTCAGCGTAAATGACGGGAGCGACCGGGAAGAATCCATCAGAGGAATGGAGGGAATTGTGCGCCAATGCCGTCGTCTGTCACCCGGAACGGATCTGTGTTTCATTTATACCGGGTCGGAGCGAAACCTGGCCCGTATCCGGTCGTATCCCATTGCCGTACATGAAGAAGTGGCCGAGCATTACGGCATTCCTTCCGTCGATTTTGCCGCCGGCATTTATGGCATGCTGACTAACGGTGAGGTTGCTTGGTCATCGCTTGCACCTGATGGATTCCATCCGAATGATGAGGGGCATGAGATATACGCAGGTTTTTTGCAAGGATATTTGAAGGAGCTGCTGTCGACAGAGGGTGACTCCTTGATGCTCGATCATTGCGGACATTTGCCCGCAGAACCGCTGCTGGCGGGGAACTACGAATATGCCGAAATGCTCCCATATGAGCTAGCCGATTATACCCGGGATTATCAAATCCGGGAGCTGCCGTTAGCTTCAAAGCTCATGAATTGGCGTTACGCAACAGAACACAGGTACTCTGATCATCCGAACGCTTCGTTTGCGTTCACCGTGGTAGGACAAAGCGGCGGTCTGCTGCTGTTATGCGGACCCGACTCCGGAATCTTTGAATACTCGATCAACGGCGGGTCCTTCGTACGGGTCAATCCCTTCGACGAGTGGTGCTTGAACGCTTATCGGCCAGTCAGCGTACACTTTCCGAGACTTCAAGCGCGCGGGCCGATATCGATCATGGTTCGAAATACAGGACTTAAGGATAAGCGAAGCCAGGGTACGGGCATGCGCGTGCTGAAGCTGCTAGCGAATTAGGCGTAATCGCGGATTTCCGCGAGGGGTTACACCAAGCCTGCAAAGGGCTGTTACTAATAATGGGAGGTGTTCACACTGCATATGCCTGGAAATCAAAACACTACAGCTCCGATCATCCTTTCCTTGCGGGATTACGAGGACCCGAATAACCCGGATGCGCAGCCTGCCATGAAACGCGCGATAGAAGCCGCCAGGGTAATGGAAGGCTCGGTTACTGTGGACATACCGCCGGGCTGCTATCATTTTTATCCTCAATCGGCCGATCGGGAAGCGTATTATATCTCGAATACAACCAGCGAGGAAGAGAATCCGGATGTGACCAAAACAATCGGGATTTGGCTTAGGGATCTGCACAACGTGACGCTCGAGGGGAACGGCGCTTTGTTTGTTTTCCACGGAAAGCAGACGATGCTTGTGCTCGATGGCTGCACGGATATTGAAATTCGCAATCTGCACTGGGATTACGCCGCCCCGACCGTGACCGAAATGACGGTGGATCGGTGCGTCGAAGCTTATCTTGAGGCAACCGTACATCCGGATTCACACTATGATTGCGCTGAAGGCAAATTCGAATGGGTCGGCGAAGGCTGGCGTTTTCGCGAAGGACCGATGCAGTTATGCAGTGCGGATTTGGATGCTGTCTGGCGCGTGGACAATTGGCTGGAGCGGGTGGTGTTTACCGAGGAGTTGTCGCCGCGTCGGCTACGGTTTCATTTTGGAAATCAACCCCCTCCGTACATGGCTCCCGGTACGATCGTGCAAATGCGCGACGGCATTCGGGACCAGGTTGGCATGTTGATCACCCAAAGCTCCGGGGTTACGTTTAGCGACGTGGGTCTGCATTTCATGCATGGACTGGGCGTGGTTGGACAGTTCAGCGCCAACCTGACCTTTGAACGCTTGGATCTGACGCCGCGTCCGGAGACCGGCCGCACGGTGGCGGGCTTTGCGGATTTCATCCACTTGTCGGGCTGCAGGGGAAAGGTCTCGATTCGGAATAGTCGGTTTGCAGGGGCCCATGATGATGGGATCAATGTCCACGGCACCTATCTTCGGATCGTCGGTAGACCAGCCTCCAATCAATTGCTTGTCAGGTTTATGCATCCGCAGACTTACGGATTTTCTGCTTATCTGCCGGAAGATGAGGTTGCGTTCGTAAACGCGGATACGCTGAACCCCTACGCTTTCGGGCGAGTCGCCGCTGTCGCCATGAAGTCGCCGCGCGAATGGCTGCTCACGTTGGAAAACGCGGTTCCCGCTGACATCGGAGAACGGGACGTCCTGGAAAATATGACCTGGACGCCAGAAGTCGAAATTGTCCGCAATGCATTCGCCCGGATTCCCACGCGCGGAATTCTGGCGACGACGCCGCGGCGGATCGTGATTCGGGATAACACCTTTTTGAACATGCAGATGAGCGCGATACTGGTCGCAGCGGATGCATCATCCTGGTACGAATCCGGCGCCGTAACGGATATGAGCATCGTGGATAACCGGTTTGTGAATTGCGGCGGTCCCGGACATGCCGTGATACGGATTGCGCCGGAGAATAAACATCATCTTGCAGCCGTTCACCGCAACATTCGGATCACGTGCAACCGCTTTGAAACGACCGGGGAAGCTTGGTTAATGGCTAGAAGCACGGAGGGACTGATATTCAAAAATAACGTGATACGGATGCAGGAAAAACACGGCCTTGCAGGGAATACCCGTACGGACGAACGCGTCCTTTTGGAAGACTGCATGGGAACGGATATTTCCTGTAATGACTTGGAGCATGACGAATTGAAATAAAGGAGGCAAGGCAAGTGAGAGCAAACATGAAATTGCAGTATGTGAAACCGGCGACGGTCTGGACGGAGGCGCTGCCGATCGGCAACGGACGTCTTGGAGGCATGGTCTACGGCGGCGTGGAGCGTGAAACGATCAGCTTGAACGAGGATACGCTCTGGTCCGGTTATCCTAGGGATTGGAACAACCCGTCTGCCCTGGAAGCGCTGCCGGAGATCCGGGAACTGGTAAGCCAGGGACGTTATATGGAGGCTGATGAGCTAGGGCGCAAGATGATGGGGCCCTATACGGAATCCTACCTGCCGTTAGGAGACCTATGCCTCAGGTTTGATCATGGAGGCGAGTTTCATTCTTACCGAAGAACGCTGGATATCGCCAATGCCGTTCAACGAACGGAATACCGCATCGGCGAGGTGACTTACACAAGGGAATGCTTCGCGTCCAACCCGGATCAGATGATTGCATTGCGGTTAACCTCGAGCGCTGCTTGCGCCCTGAACTTTCATGCCTATCTGGAAAGCCCGCTGCGGTATACCGTAAAGACCGAAGCAGATATGTACGCCATGTCGGGATTTGCGCCGGAACGCGTCGAGCCCAGCTACGTTTCCTCTGATCGTCCTATCCGTTACGGCGATCCTGAACATACCGCTGCAATGGCTTTCGACGGTCGGCTGGCGGTGGCCGAAACGGATGGCCGCGTTACCATGGACGCAGCTGGCATTCATGTACTGGAGGCGAGCGAAGCGGTCATTTACTTCACCGCGGCCACCAGCTTCAACGGATTTGACCAAATTCCCGGTCACCGCGATGGCGGAGATCACCCGGCGGCTGTCGCCGCGGCTATAGCTGAGGGGACCATGAAAGCCGCATGCAGCCAGTCCTGGACAGAGCTGCGCGATCGGCACATCAACGATTATCGCAGCCTGTTTGACCGCATCAGCCTCCGATTAGGCGAGACGCTGGCTGCAGGAGATATGGACACGGAGAAGAGAATCGAGCGATTCGGTGCCGGGGATCCAGGCTTGGTCGAGCTGCTGTTCCACTATGGCCGCTATCTCCTGATTTCAAGCTCCAGGCCCGGAACGCAAGCCGCCAATCTTCAGGGGATATGGAATGCCTCAACCCGGCCGCCGTGGAGCAGCAATTGGACCTTGAACATCAATGCGCAAATGAATTATTGGCCCGCGGAGGTATGCAATTTGGCGGAATGCCATCAGCCTCTGCTGGAGCTGATCAGAAGCCTGTCGGTAAACGGTGCGGAAACCGCCGCCGTCCATTACGGCACCCGGGGCTGGACCGTTCATCACAATACGGATATCTGGGCCCATACCGCACCGGTCGGCAATTACGGGGACGGCGATCCTTCCTGGGCGCTTTGGCAAATGGGAGGAATCTGGTTAACGCAGCACTTATGGGAGCATTACGCATACAGCGGCGATGAAGCTTATTTACGATCGTTCGCTTATCCCCTGATGAAGGAAGCCTCTTTGTTTGCTTTGGACTGGCTTATAGAAAACGACGCAGGACATCTCGTGACCTCGCCGTCGACCTCGCCTGAGCATAAATTCCGCACGTCTGAAGGGATGGCGGCCGTCAGCGAAGGGGCGACCATGGATATTTCCCTCATATGGGAGCTGTTCACCAATTGCATGGAAGCCGCCAGCATTCTCGGCGTGGATGAGGAATTCCGGGAGGAATGGAGCAGCAAACGGGAACGTTTGCTGCCTCTGCAGGTCGGCCGATACGGCCAGCTGCAGGAATGGTCCCATGACTCTGAGGATGAGGATGTATTTCATCGGCACACGTCCCACCTGGTCGGGGTTTATCCTGGACGGCAGCTATCCGCGGAAGAAAACCCGGATCTGTTTGCAGCTGCCCAAACCTCTTTGGAGCGTCGCGGAGAGGAAAGCACGGGCTGGAGTCTGGGCTGGCGGGTGGCGCTATGGAGCCGGTTCGGTGACGGCAACCGTGCGCTCCGGCTGTTAACCAATATGCTGAGATTGGTGCGGGACGGGGACTCGGAGCGTTACGATCACGGAGGTGTGTATGCGAGTTTATTAGGAGCACATCCTCCTTTTCAGATCGACGGCAACTTCGCAGCTACAGCGGGAATTGCGGAAATGCTGCTGCAGTCGCATCGCTCCTTACTCATGCTGCTGCCGGCTCTGCCGGATGAATGGCCGGAAGGCGAGGTACGTGGATTGCGGGCACGAGGCGGTTTTGAAGTCGGTATTCGCTGGAAGAATGGAAGACTGACGGAGGCAGAGATCATGTCTCGTTTGGGGAATGTATGTAGCGTAAGCATAAGTAATGGACTTGGAAATGGGATTGTGGTTTACCAAGGCGATACCAGCATTCCCGTACAGGACTCCGCCAAAGGCGTAGTTTCATTTGAAACAGAACAGGGCTTAACCTATCGACTGGTCACGGATCACGCAGGGGAGCCCGGAGCTTGATCGGCAGAGCACCTTTACGATGGTATCCATTCAATACTATGTTAAAAAAGACTCCTTCAAGGAGTCTTTTTTACGTGAAATCGGAAGAAAACCCCAATTCAATTGTTATTTTTGTAGTCGAAACGTCCTGGAAGTGGGTATTAATTGTTAAACGGTTGACAACCTGTATATACATGTATAGAATTTTCCTATATGCAACCTGTATATACAAGATGACGAGGAGGACCCAGTTACATGCAGAACCCAGGAACCCAATCTCAAGATTGGTGGAGAACTTCGACGGTTTATCAAGTATATCCGAAGAGCTTCAACGATACGACCGGCCGGGGAACCGGCGATATACGCGGGCTCATGGAGAAGCTTGATTATATAAAGGGACTTGGCATCGACATAGTGTGGCTCCAGCCGGTGTATGTTTCTCCGCAAAATGATAACGGTTACGACGTTGCGGATTATTGCAGCATCGATCCCGCTTACGGGACGATGGACGATTTCGATGAACTTGTTACCGAATTAAAAAAAAGAGGCATGCATCTGATGATCGACATTGTCGTGAATCATTCTTCGACCGAGCATCGATGGTTTAAAGAAGCGGTGTCTTCTCGCAATAACCCGTATCGAGACTATTACATCTGGCGGGATCCCGCGGAAGATGGCGGTCCGCCCAACAACTGGCAATCCAAGTTTGGAGGACCGGCATGGCAATATGACGAAGGGAGCGGGCAGTATTACTTGACCCTTTTTGACAAGACGCAGGCCGATCTGAATTGGGAGAACGAGAAGGTCCGGGCGGAGGTCGTGGACATTCTCACGTTCTGGGCGGAGAAGGGCGTCAGCGGATTCCGGATGGATGTCATCAATCTCATATCGAAGGATCCCGCTTATCCCGATGATGACGGTTCCGTAGCGCCGGGCGACGGGCGCAGGTTTTATACGGACGGTCCCCGCGTGCATGAATACATTAAGGAATTGAACGAAAAAGTGTTCAAGCCTTACAATCTCGTCACGGTAGGAGAAATGTCCTCCACAACCTTGGAGCATTGCATTCGTTACTCGAACCCGAAGGAGAACGAATTCTCCATGACGTTCAACTTCCACCACTTGAAGGTGGATTACCCGAACGGGCAAAAGTGGGAGCTCAAGCCTTACGATTTCGAAGAATTGAAGCGGGTGCTTTCCGATTGGCAAATCGGCATGCAGAAGGGCGGAGGCTGGAATGCCCTTTTCTGGAACAACCATGATCAACCGCGGGCGCTGACCCGGTTCACCAATGATGGCGAATACCGCTCGGAAAGCGCAAAAATGCTGGCTACGACGCTGCACGGATTGCAGGGCACGCCATATGTGTATCAGGGGGAAGAGATCGGCATGCCCGATCCGAAATGGAATGACATATCCGAGTTTAGGGATGTTGAATCTCTAAACATGTATACCATCCTCCAAGAGCAAGGAAAAACGCCGGAGGAGGCTGCCCATATCGTCAGGGTGCGCTCGCGCGACAACTCCAGATTGCCCATGCCTTGGCATGACGGCGATCAAGCGGGATTTACGACGGGGACGCCTTGGATCAAGCTCGATGAGCGGTATCCGCTGATCAATGCGCAATCCGAAATGGATAATCCGCAATCGATCTATCATCATTACCGGAAACTGATTGAATTGCGTAAGAACCTTCCGGTGATGACGAACGGTGAATATGTTCGCCTGGATGAAGGGCATCCCGAAATTTATGCATATGCAAGAACAAATAAAGAGCAGACGCTTGTTGTCATTTCGAATTTCTACGACCGCGGCGTATCGTTCGAGCTTCCCGAGAAGATGCATGATCATCTAACCGAAAGTCGATCGGTTCAACTGTTAATCGGCAACACAACGGAAGAACCCAAGCTCACGCCAACAGTTGCCCTACGACCGTATGCTTCCTATATGTGGCTTATTCACAACAACTAAATTCATAATGTCAGGAGCGTAGAGCTATGGCCATTGATCGCAAAAACGTGGAACGCATTGTCGAAGCAGTCGGCGGAAAAGACAATATCGAAGCCGCTACGCATTGCGTTACCCGATTAAGATTCGCCCTCGTGGACGACAGCAAGGTGGATTCCCGGGCACTTGACGATAACGACCTGGTGAAGGGGCAGTTCTCTTCCCAGGGACAATTTCAGGTCGTGATCGGACCGGGTCTAGTAGACCAGGTTTACAACGAAATGATGGATATCACCGGCGGTTCGAGAGTATCCAAGGATGAAGTGAAGAACATTGCGAGCAAGAAGCAAAATCCGCTTCAGCGTGCAATTAAAACGCTTGCGGATATTTTCATACCGATTCTGCCGGCGATCGTCATGGCAGGTTTATTGTTAGGGATTAACAATCTGCTTACGGGACCGGGCATATTCTATGAAGGACAATCGTTGATTCAGGTCCATCCCGAATGGGCGGACGTAGCCTCGATCATCAATCTGATTGCAAGCACCGCCTTTACCTTCCTGCCTGTCCTGATCGGCTGGTCGGCGGTACGTCAGTTCGGAGGCAATCCGCTGCTTGGAATCGTGCTGGGCCTGATCCTGGTAAACCCGGATCTGCTCAGCGCCTACCAGTATGCGGATGCCAAACTTGAAGGCACGGTTCCGGTTTGGAACCTGTTCGGCTTTGAAGTGGAGAAAATCGGTTATCAAGGCCAGGTGCTGCCGGTCCTTGTCTCGGCTTATATTTTGGCCAAAATCGAGAAGTTCCTGAACAAACGGGTGCATGATTCCATTAAGCTGCTTGTCGTGGCGCCAGTAGCTCTGCTCGTGACCGGGTTCCTCGCGTTCGTTCTGGTGGGGCCGATCACGTTTGCCATCGGCAACGTCCTCACTTCAGGTCTTGTCAGCATTTTTGATTCCTTTGCAGCCTTGGGTGGCCTGATCTACGGCGGACTGTATGCACTCCTTGTCATTACGGGGATGCATCATACGTTCCTTGCGGTGGACATTCAGCTCATCGGCAGTGAAGGGGGAACGTTCTTGTGGCCGATGCTGGCGTTATCTAATATTGCGCAAGGGGCCGCAGCGCTAGCCATGATGTTTATCATGAAGGAACAGAAGGCCAAAGGACTTGCCGTTACATCTTCTATCTCTGCCTTCTTGGGGGTAACGGAGCCAGCCATCTTCGGGGTCAACATTCGTCATAAGTATCCGTTTATCTTCGGTATGATTGGATCCGGGATTGCCGGCGTGCTGCTGGCCGTGAACAACGTTCTGGCTTCGTCGATCGGCGTGGGGGGCATTCCGGGATTCCTGTCCATATTCCCTAACCAGTGGGGCGTCTTCTTCATTGGCATGGCGATTGTATTGGTCATTCCGTTCACGGGGACATTGTTGTTCGGGCGTTACCATTTGTCCAAGCAGCATCGACATACAGCGAAAGAGAACGCTGCCGGCAACGTCGCAAGTGATCAAGCAGTAATGACGGAATCGAACGACAGTCGTCAATCTGAGTCATTCGAGTCATCGGAAACAGAGAATAGTTCAATTACGGAAGCTGCCCAAAAAGCCGCAGTAGATATCATGGCACCAATCAAAGGGAAGGTGGTTTCCTTGTCTGAGGTACCCGACCCTGCTTTCGCCGAGAATCAGATGGGTCAAGGTGTTGCCATTATCCCGTCGGAAGGGAAAGTGTACGCTCCATTTGACGGTCAAGTCGCGCATCTGATCAAGAAGAGTAAACATGCGATTATTTTGACGGATACGAACGGGGTTCAGATCCTGATTCACGTCGGAATCAACACGGTTTCCTTAAAAGGAGAGGGGTTCACGGCTCACGTGGAAACAGGTGCCGACATAAGCAAAGGGCAGCTGCTGCTTGAATTCGATATGAATCGGATTCAGGAAGCCGGTTTACCCGTCATTACGCCGATCATTATTCCAGACGGCCAAGAACAGGTTCAGAAGGTTACGGAGTATGAAGGCGAAGCGTTGCCAGGTGAAACGCGAGTGCTTCAAGTGACTCTTGGTAATGGAATTTGACAGGTTCTTATGTAACATGTAATGGCTGCTGGAAAATGGTACAATAGCTGATGGTGATAAAGGGATGACGAACAACATTTATTGGACGCTATACAAAGATTATGCTGACCAAATTGAAACCGGCGCTCTTCAACCCGGCAGCAAGCTGCCCTCGGAAAACGAGCTTGCGGCCACCTATCAAATTACAAGGGAAACGGTACGTAAGGGACTCAATTTGCTGGCTCAAAACGGTTATATTCACAAGGTAAAAGGCAAAGGTTCATTTGTGCTGGATACAGGAAGAATGAACTTCCCGGTAACGGGGCTCGTCAGTTATAAAGAGCTTGCGGAACGGTTAGGCCGAAAGAGCCGAACGCTTGTATATGAGACGGAATGTGTTCCGGCCGGAGAGCGTATAGCGAAAGAGCTTCAAATTCGACCGGACCGACTTGTATGGAGGGTGATACGTGCCAGGGAAATCGAAGGGGAGCGCATCATTCTCGATATCGATTATTTGCTTGCCGACATCGTAACGGGTCTAACGAGAGATATTACCGGGGATTCGATCTATCAATACCTGGAGCAGGAGCTCCATCTGAAAATCAGCTACTCGAAAAAAATAATTTCCGTTGAACGAGCTACAACGATGGACCAGTCCTATATGGATCTTGGAAACGATACCCATGTTGTCGTAGTCCGGGGATACGTTCATTTGGAAGATACCACACTCTTCCAGTATACGGAATCGAGGCATCGATTGGATAAGTTTCAGTTCGTTGATTTTGCAAGAAGAGAATCCAATCATGATTTTGGAGACCAATAAAGAAGTGATCATTAAGCCGCGAATTTATCGCGGCTTTTTTGATGTCCTGACAGGAAAGAGGAAAACTCCTTCTCGATGTTGAAGCTATTTTAGTAGTAATTGTCTGATAAAGCATGGTAAAGGAGCCGATAGATCATGGATTTGGGACTGACAGGAAAGGTCGTGTTGATTACCGGAGGAAGCAGGGGCATCGGGCTTGAAACCGCGGTAACGTTTGCGCTTGAAGGTGCCAAGGTTGCTATTTGTGCACGGGACGAGGAGCAGTTAAAGACTGCGGCAGACCATATCCGGCAAGCAGCGGATTTCGAAGTGCTAACCATAGCAGCGGATGTCACGAAAGCTGAGGACTGCATGCGAGCGGTGAACGATACGGTTCAGCATTATGGACAGCTTAATATTCTGGTAAACAATGCCGGAACCGCCGCTGCGAAATCATTTGAGCTGATCGATGACGAACAATGGGCATCCGATCTGGATCTCAAGCTGTTTGGCGCGATTCGATTTGCACGTGCAGCCGTCCCTCACATGCGAGAGTCCGGGGGAGGTGCGATTATTAATGTCACGACATCCTGGGCCAAAACACCGCCTGCTGGGTCCATGCCCAGCAGTGTCAGCCGTGCGGCGGGACAGGCCATGACCAAGGCCATGAGTCGCGATCTGGCACCTGACCATATCAGAGTAAACACCGTGTGTATCGGAATGATCCGCAGCGCACAGCTTGAAGAGCGATGGAAACGGGAAGAACCCGAACTGACATGGGAACAGTACGCAAGGGACAAGCGGCACAATATTCCGCTAGGACGTATTGGAAATACAGAAGAAGCGGCAAAAGTTATCGTATTTATGGCATCCGATGCTGCCTCATATGTTACTGGAACTTCCATCAATATTGATGGAGGGTCAGCTCCGGCTTTATAAGCCGTTAGCAATGAAAAACCCAGGAGGTTTTGGATAATGAAGCATGAAGTTGTGATTGGAATTGATGGAGGCGGGTCGCAAACGCGCGTCATGGTCAGCGATTTGAATGGAAATGTTCTCTCCTATGCCGTTGGCGGAGCCTCCTCGATCCATAAAGACAGCCATGCGCACGAGAATGTTCAACAAACCATACGATCGTCACTTGCCCTGGCGAGCTGCGGCGTAGATCAAGTCAAGGGTCTATATGCGGGAATAGCGGGTTACGAGTCGGATCAAGACATGGAGTGGGTAACTCGTTTAACCGCTATTGAAGGACTCGATTGTCCGAAATGGTACGTGAACGATTCTCTTGTCGCGCATGCAGGTGCATTCATGGGCAATCCAGGAA
Organism: Paenibacillus sp. NPDC058898; assembly: GCF_049316025.1. Lineage (NCBI taxonomy): Bacteria > Bacillati > Bacillota > Bacilli > Caryophanales > Paenibacillaceae > Paenibacillus > Paenibacillus sp. NPDC058898. The sequence goes on from NZ_JBMOSM010000001.1 coordinate 124,897, forward strand.
TCGTTGTTGTGTCGGGGACGGGGTCCATGATTCTGGGAATAACCGAACAAGAGGTTCCTATTAGAAATGTGGATTTCCATCATTATGCCGCCAGCGCTGCGAGATTTCTGTCTTATGATGCTGTGTATCAAATATTGGCCGGGAAAATCCATCCATCCGATGAATCGTTGGTCCGCGAAATACAATCCTTTTGGGGAGTCGAAAATAGGGATCAACTTCGAATGTTGGCGTCTTTGGGTTTTATAAAAGATCGACAAGAGCGAGACAAGAAGTTCGGGGAGATGGCTCCTCTTATCACGACTGCAGCTGAAGTCGGAAGCCGATTAGCTCGGAGCGTGTGCGATGAAGCCATGAAGCAAATCATGGTAGGTGTTGAGATTCTAGGTTCATTCTTTGAGTCGGATCATGTATCGGTAACCGGGATCGGCAGTGTCATAAACTGCGCTTATATGAAATCAAAACTAATGAGCAGCTTGCAATCGGGCATAAACAAACATTATGAATACCGGAACCCCCAATTATCGGCCGCTGCCGGCGCTGTGCTTATGGCACTTCGGAGTTTGGGGTTGCAGGTTGATTCCCATAGGGTTGAATCCATGCGCAGGCACCCCAATGCTACATGGTAGAGTATCTTTGAATGACTAAAAGTATTTGATCACTGATCAAATACTTTTTTTATTTCTCACTGGAATACAGGATATGATCTAAATTGATTAATTAAATCCATGTTCACCAAATGAATTCACTAGTATCATGACGCTTGGTTGTTAACTTTTAGTTCATTGGTTGTTATATATCATGGAATTAATCTAAATAAACCCTAAACATAACATAGTAAAAATAGAAAAATTTTCTTGTCTAACCCAAAAAAATGATGTAAAGTAACATATCAAACAAGCTATATTTGGTTTTGTGTCAGAAATTATGACATATTAATTGACCGCAGATCAATTAATATGTTGATTTCAGTCGAAAGGTTAGAGACTGTGGTTAGATAAGTCGAATCGACTGGAACAACTCACTCAAAGTTTCATAGGATTGTCTTCTGTATTAGGTGCTTCCGCGCATGTCTTATCTATCGGAGGGCTGCTAAATCTATCTTTTTACAGAAAAGAGGCTGTGATATGAGTCAACCCATTTTGCAGATTCAAGATTTGCACACACACTTTTTTACAGACCGAGGTGAAATTCCCGCTGTCGATGGTGTGAGCCTTTATGTTAGACCTGGAGAAGTGCTTGGCGTCGTTGGTGAATCTGGCTGTGGCAAAAGCGTGACATCGCTGTCGGTTTTGAAACTGATTCCACAGCCTCCAGGCAAAATTACCGGTGGTTCGATCTTATTCAAGGGACAGGATATCGTCCCGTTAAAAGAACGCGAGTTGCGTCAGATTCGGGGAAATGCGATCTCCATGATTTTTCAGGAGCCGATGACGTCGCTAAATCCGCTATTTACCGTGGGCCAGCAAATCGGGGAAACGGTCCGCCTGCACCGGGGGGTTAGTAAGAAAAACGCGAGGGTGCATACTGTGGAAATGCTGAGAAAGGTTGGCATCGCTAGGCCAGAGTCCATCATTGATGAGTACCCCCATCAGTTGTCGGGAGGAATGCGTCAGCGGGTCATGATCGCGATGGCGATTTCCTGTAATCCGGAACTGCTTATCGCCGATGAACCGACGACCGCATTGGATGTAACGATCCAGGCTCAGATCCTCGATCTGATCCGATGCTTGAATGAGGAGTATAAAACAGCGGTCATGTTGATCACGCATGATCTTGGCGTCGTCGCAGAAATGTGTCATCGCGTTACAGTCATGTACGCTGGGAAGGTTGTAGAGGAAGGCAGTGTGCACGATATATTCAAAAAACCGCTCCATCCCTATACCCGGGGTCTTATCCAGTCGGTTCCGCGAATGAAAGAGCAGCGCAGACGGCTGTTCTCCATACCAGGCAATGTGCCGATATTGAATACCCGGATGAAGGGCTGCCGCTTTGCCGAGCGATGCTCGGATGTCATGCCGCTGTGTCTCGAACAGCTTCCTGAACTGAAAGAATACGAAGCGGCACACAGCTGCCGATGCTGGCTGCATGAAACTCCGAAGGAGGAAGTCATATGAGTGAAACATTGCTGCAGGTGGAGCATCTGAAAAAGTACTATTCCTTGGGAAAGCGGTGGTTCGGAAAATCCGAGCAGCAAGTGATCAAAGCAGTCGATGACGTTTCCTTTTCCGTGTTGAAAGGAGAGACGTTTGGTTTGGTGGGGGAGAGCGGATGCGGTAAATCGACAGCAGGCCGTTCGATCCTGCGGCTGATCGAACCGACGGCCGGCAGAGTCCAGTTTAATGGACAGGATCTTACTTCATTATCTCCCAAAGAGCTTCGCTTACAGCGCAAAGATATGCAAATCGTCTTTCAGGACCCATTTTCTTCCCTGAACCCACGGCATACCGTCCAACGGATATTGGAGGAACCGCTCATCGTGCATGGAGTAGGGAACGCAAAAGAACGGCGTAACCTTATCAGTCGCTTGATCGAAGTCGTCGGTTTGTCGCACAGCCATCTCCAGCGTTACCCGCACCAATTCTCGGGCGGTCAGCGGCAGCGGATCGGCATCGCCAGGGCCTTGTCGCTGCAGCCGAAGCTGATCGTTGCGGATGAACCCGTGTCGGCACTCGATGTGTCCATTCAGTCGCAGGTTATCAATTTGCTGCAGGATCTGCAGGAGGAGTTTGGACTTACCTATATTTTTATCGCACATGATCTAAGCGTGGTGAAGCATATTTGCGATCGTATCGCCGTTATGTATCTTGGCCGAATCGTGGAGATTTCCGAGAAGAACAGGCTTTGCGAAACACCGCAGCACCCATATACGAAAGCGCTTTTTTCTGCAGTCCCTGAGCCTGACCCCGATATCAAAACCGAGAGGATTATTTTGCAGGGTGAAGTGCCGAGTCCGGCAAACGCGCCGGTCGGCTGCGCTTTTCACACCCGTTGTCCGATGGTGATGGATATTTGCCAAACGGTGCGCCCCGAGCTTACGGAAACGGAGCCTGGCCATCTGACGGCCTGCCATTTGTTCACAGGATCGGATGCTACCGGAAGAGCCGTATAATTCGACCGACTGGTACCCATTAACTAACAATTGTTGCAGCACTTTTCTTCTTTCTGGTTTATAGCCGGGACAAGTCGTCCGGGCCTTATATAAACAAAGATACTTTTGTAATAAGAAGGGAGCCACAATATGAGAGTGAAAAGTTGGAGCAGTGTCGTGTTGGCATTGATGTTGTGCGGAGTTGTTATCCTTGCCGGATGCAGCGGAAGTAAGGGCAGCAGCAATAACGGTGCAACAGGAACGGATACGGGGGGAAAAACAGAAACGGCAAACCCGCCACAGTCCACACAGGATACATTAATTGTCGGGCGGGGTGGCGATTCCGCATCCCTGGATCCCGCAATCGTTACAGACGGCGAATCTCTTAAAATCACGCATCAGGTATTTGACTCTTTGCTGGAATATAAGGAAGGAACGACCGAAGTTCAAGGCTCACTAGCTGAGAGCTGGACGGTTTCTGAAGACGGCCTGAAGTACACCTTCAAGCTTCGTCAAGGCGTGAAATTCCATGACGGAACCGATTTTAACGCCGATGCTGTCGTCTTTAACTTTACCCGCTGGTCGGATCCAAAAAGTGAGTATAAATTTGAGGGTGACTCTTTCGACTACTACGACTCCATGTTCGGCCCCGACGGAAAACGCATCATCAAAGAAGCGAAAGCAGTCGATACGAATACCGTTGAATTTACGCTGACTCAACCGCAAGCACCGTTTCTGCAAAATCTGGCGATGACCTCCTTCGGCATAGCCAGCCCTGCGGCCATTCAAGAGAAGAAGGAGAACTTCAAAAACGAACCGGTTGGCACCGGACCTTTTGTCTTTAAGGAATGGAAGCGCAACGATTCAATTACTCTGGAGAAAAATCCAAGCTATTGGAGAGAAGGGCTTCCAAAATTAAACAGAGTGATTGTACGCTCTATTCCCGACAACTCTGCACGCTTCAATGCGCTGCAAAGCGGGGAAATCGATCTGATGGAAGATTTGAGCCCGGATGACTTGGCTACGCTCGAAGGTAATCCGAATCTGCAAAAAATCGAACGCCCTTCTAATAATGTAGGTTATATCGGCTTCAATCTTAAGCAAAAACCCTTTGATGACGTGAAAGTAAGGCAGGCATTAAGCCATGCCGTCAACAAACAGGCGATTATTGAGGCCTTCTTCGCTGGTCAAGCCATCCCGGCTGTAAATCCATTGCCGCCTTCCCTGTGGGGGTATAACGACAGCATTCAGGATTATGAATACGATTTAGAAAAGGCGAAGCAGTTACTGGCCGAAGCGGGGTACCCGAACGGTTTACCCGATGAGTACACGTTCTATGCCATGCCAGTTCCCCGTCCGTACATGCCGGATGGCAAAAAGGTAGCCGAGGTTATTCAAGCCGATTTTGAGAAAATTGGGGTAAAGGTCAAGATCGAATCTCCAGAATGGGCTACTTATCTGGACGATGCAAAAGCCGGGGAGAAAGACGACATCTTTATGCTCGGCTGGACGGGCGATAACGGCGACCCGGATAACTTTCTGTACACGCTGCTTGATAAAGACGCCATTCCGTCTAACAACTACAGCTATTATGCCAATGATAAGCTGCACGAGATTTTGATTGCCGCTCAAAAAGAAACCGAACAGTCCAAACGAGAAGAGCTGTATAAACAAGCACAAGACATCATAAAAGTCGATGCTCCGTGGGTTCCGCTTGTGCATACGACACCTCTCCTGGCGGCCAAAGCAAATGTGAAGGGATACGTACCGGCACCAACCGGCACAGAGTATTACTATAACGTCCACTTTGAATAACGGGTTGTACCACATTGTCTTTGGCAGGTGAATTATTTTGAAATCCTATATTTTAAAGCGATTATTCATCATGGTTCCTGTTTTGATCGGTATGACGATGATTGTATTTTCCATTATTCATGCAATCCCTGGTGACCCGGCGGAAACCATTCTGGGACAGAAGGCGACGGAACAGTCCAAGGAAGCTCTCCGTGAACAATTGGGACTTCATAATCCGTGGTACCAGCAATATTTCACGTACATCGAAGATTTGCTCCATGGTGATCTTGGACAATCCATCCGTACCAAAGTGCCGATTGCCGAGGAAATCACCCCTTACTTGGCAGCGACTGCCGAGTTGACGTTTGCCGCTATGGCGTTTGCCATCATTTTCGGCGTTAATGCCGGAATTATAAGCGCCTGGAAACAAAACTCATGGTTTGATTACATTAGTATGCTGGTTGCGCTCATCGGAGTATCGATGCCCATCTTTTGGCTTGGGTTAATGGAACAGTGGATTTTCTCTCTCGAGCTGCAATGGTTGCCTTCGATCGGTCGGATGAATCAACGGGATCCGGTTGAAGCCGTTACGAATTTATATTTGCTTGATAGCATTCTCGCCGGACGATTCGATCAATTGTGGACGGTGATCAAACACCTGATCCTGCCAAGCGTGGCGTTGGGTACGATTCCAATGGCGGTCATCGCCAGAATGACGCGTTCGAGCATGCTGGAGGTCATGAACTCTGATTATGTCCGCACGGCAAAAGCCAAAGGGCTGTCCCAATTTTTTGTCGTCTACAAGCATGCACTTAAAAATGCGTTTATTCCGGTGCTTACCGTCATCGGTTTACAAACCGGGGCGCTGTTGGGAGGAGCTGTATTGACGGAGACGATTTTTGCCTGGCCAGGCGTAGGACGGTACATTTATGAAGCGATCAGCTCACGCGATTACCCGGTGATTCAATCCGGCATTCTGATCATCGCTTTTATATTCGTTTTCATTAATTTGATTGTGGATTTGCTGTATGCAGCAGTGGATCCGCGCATTCGCTACCGGTAAGGAGGGGTGACCATGCCACAGATTACGGCGCACACTAGCGACAGCCCTGCCGTCTCCATCGAGAAGGTTTCCGAACCTTGGAGGGATGCGTGGGGAGCTTTCCGCAAGAATAAAATGGCGATGCTCGGACTGTTCATGATTGTAGCCTTCATTGTTATTGCACTGGTTGCGCCGCTTATTGCACCCTATGATTATAAAGCCCAAGAGCTGACCGATCGGTTAAAGCCCCCATCTGTGGAGCATTGGTTCGGGACAGATGATCTGGGGCGTGACATACTCAGCAGGGTGCTGCACGGGGCTCGTATTTCATTGTGGGTCGGTACTTTTTCCGTGATTGGCTCCATCATCCTGGGAACGTTTTTTGGGTTGCTCGCGGGTTTCTACGGGAAATGGATGGATATGTTGATCTCGCGTATTTTCGATATTTTGTTGGCGTTTCCGAGTATCCTGCTGGCAATTGCGATTGTAGCCATACTGGGGCCCTCGCTGCAAAATGCGCTATACGCGATCGCGATAGTCAACATACCGACCTATGGCCGATTGGTTCGGGCCAAGGTGCTTAGCTTGAAGAACGAGGAATACATCACTGCTGCGCAGGCGATTGGGATGAAGAACCGCGGTATATTATGGCATCACATACTGCCAAACAGTCTGACGCCGATTATCGTGCAAGGCACGCTGGGCATTGCAACAGCCATCATCGAAGCCGCAGCACTCGGGTTTCTGGGGATGGGCGCCCAGCCCCCCGCTCCGGAATGGGGGAAGATGCTGTCCGATTCGCGGCAGTTTATAGCGACGGCCCCGTGGACGGTCGTATTTCCCGGTGTCTCAATCATGCTGACGGTACTCGCCTTTAACCTGATGGGAGACGGACTGCGCGATGCATTGGATCCCCGAATGAAAAGTTAATATACCCTAAGATAAGTAGGCTGCCGGGAGACCCCCGGCAGCTTACTATGTCAATACATCTATACGGGAACGTTAAACATTCCGGCTTGTCGCATAGACCAGTACAAGTTCGGGAAGTGCCGACTCGTTTCTCCAGCATGGGAATTCCAGCTGCGTGATACGTACTTCTTTATTAAACTGCAGAGTAAATTCTCTGCGGTTCTTTGCAATTCAGATTAATGTCGTAATTTTATATATGATTTGTCGCATAGTTGGACTAAAAAAATTAGTAAGATGTGATACCTTATATGTGGATGTCATGGCAGCTAAGTTCATATCCAGAGACCCAAGAGATGTTGTGGCAGAATTACATACATATAAGCCCGCCTGCTCTTTATGGCGTTATGGATAGGCAGGACTTTATATTTGAAGTTATAAAAAATTAATGAAAAGTGATGGTGATGATTTATGTCTAAAGTGTATCGTATTGGAATTATCGGCTGTGGCGGAATCGCAAACGGGAAGCATCTGCCGAGCTTAAGCAGATTAAACAACGTGGAGCTCGTGGCATTCTGCGATATCGTCCTAGAAAAGGCAGAAGCCGCGGCTAGCAAGTACGGTATTGAGGAAGCTAAAGTGTACGGCGACTATAAGGAGTTGCTGCAGGATCAAAGCATCGATATCATCCATGTTCTGACGCCTAATGACTCACATGCCGAGATTTCCATTGCTTCGCTTGAAGCAGGCAAACATGTTATGTGTGAAAAACCGATGGCAAAAACGGCTGCGGATGCCAAGCGGATGATGGAAACCGCGAAACGCACCGGCAAGAAATTGACAATCGGATACAATAACCGTTTCCGCCAAGACAGTCTTTACCTGAAACAAGTATGCGAAGCCGGTGAACTCGGAAATATTTATTTTGCCAAAGCTCATGCTGTACGAAGAAGAGCTGTTCCGACTTGGGGCGTATTTTTGGATGAGGAAAAACAAGGCGGTGGTCCGCTTATCGATATCGGTACGCATGCTCTCGATTTGACCCTCTGGATGATGGATAATTACAAACCGAAGATTGTTCTCGGTACCACATACCATGAGTTGTCCCGCAAGGAGAACGCGGCAAACGCTTGGGGACCATGGGATCCGGAAAAATTCACTGTCGAAGATTCCGCTTTCGGCATGATTGTGATGGAGAATGGCGCGACCATTATGCTGGAGTCCAGCTGGGCGCTCAATACGCTGGATATCGATGAAGCCAAATGTACGCTGAGTGGTTCAGAAGGTGGAGCCGATATGAAGAACGGTCTTCGCATCAACGGCGAGAAGTTCAGTCGTCTGTACACCAACGAAATCGAATTGAATTCCGGCGGAGTGGCGTTCTATGACGGGAAGCAGGAGCAGGCTCCGGATGTTGAGATGAGAAGATGGATCGAGGCGATTGATCAGGATAAGGATCCTGTCGTAACCCCAGAACAAGCTTATGTTGTGTCTCGGATTTTGGAAGCTCTATACGAATCCGCCAAACTCGGCAAAGCCGTTTACTTGGACTAAGTTTATATCCATATGATAATTCATAATGCAAAAAAGCCCTGATGATCAGGGCTTTTTTTTATTTTCGGTACATGCTTAATCTAGCAAAATATGCGATGGGGAGGAATGGATATAGATTAATGGGGAATAATAAGCTCATTACATAATGAAGGCGGGTTGATGAAATGATATTTATTTATAATGATTACGGTGGGACGCATACGACCTCACTGGCAGCAGCGTATCATCTCAATAAATTACCTACGAATCGGCAGCTTACAACCGAGGAAATTCTGGCCGTTGACTATTTCAATAAACTAAATAGGTCCGACATGGGCAAACTCGTTTTCCACGGACTGGATGAGAATGGAAATCCGGTGTACACCATTGGACGGGGCTCATCCAAGATAGTCATTCCAGCTTTAAAAAATTTAAGCCTCATTCTTCAAGACAAATATCAGAACACGGAGCCTATTGTGTTTTCCAACACTTCACCTACCGTTCCATTGGTCATGACAATCGGGGGATTTTTGTCCAGAGGATTAAAATTGGGTTTTCTCGGCGATCCGCTATTAGTCGCAGGTGCAAAGAAATGCTGCGGTATTATCCGTGAACTTGTTCTGCATACCAAACAAACCGCAGCCGCGAGGTCCGGTACGGAGTCCGTAATCGTGATTGAGAACAAAAATTATTCCTCATAGTTATTCGAAGTCTATAATCCATAGAGAAGATAATCCCGGATTTCACAGGTTTATCTTCTTTTTTGATGAGCCAAATAGGCCTCAGCGTTTTCTGGTATAAAGAGCTGAAGTGTCTGTTAGTTTACAGCTGGTTTTCTTCGGTAATAATGTGGGAATAGCATCTGTGAGAGGAAGGATATTCCCATGCGGTATCGAAGAAGAAGCGGCCATTCCATCAAAAATAGAACCAAAGATACCCTACCAGCTAATACTTCGACAACAGATCCCGATGCTTTAAGTCCGGATATAAAAAGTAGTCTAAACCATATCAGAGCAGCCCTCGGAAACAGTACTGATATCGTGATCAGGGAAATTCCGCTGGATGAAGAGGAGAAACACTATATCGCTATCCTCTATACGGACGGCTTGGCCGACCAAAAGATCATTTCGGAATCCATCATGATGGTCGTAGCTGACACTGCTAAATCCCTGGTGAGGGAAGATACGGAACATCCGAAGCCTTTCGATGGGCAAAAGATATTAGAAAATATTTCCTTTATTAATAATGAGATTCAGTCCATTTATGATTATAAAAAGTTGTTCCATTCCTTATTGTCGGGGGACACCATTTTTCTGGTAGATGGATTGGACCGAGGCATCGCAGCAGGTACACGTGGATGGAAGGACCGCGGGGTCATGGAAACGTCGGCGGAAAATGTCGTCCGCGGTCCGCGCGAATCCTTTACGGAGTCGCTTCGAACGAATACGGCTTTGATTCGTCGAAAGATCAAGGATCCTCATCTGTGGATGGAAACGAAGCAGATCGGCCGAATTACGCAAACGGACGTCGCCATGATGTACATCGATGGCATTGCCAACGAGAAGATCGTCGGGGAAGTCCGAACCCGGCTTGAACGAATCGATGTGGACAGCATTTTAGAGAGCGGATATATCGAGGAATTGGTGCAGGATAAGACCTTGACTCCATTTCCCACGATTTATAATACCGAACGTCCCGATGTGGTCGCGGCCGAGCTGCTTGAAGGCAAAATCGCTATTATCGTAGATGGCACCCCATTTGTTCTGATCGTTCCGGCCCTATTTGTGTCTTTCTTGCATGCTGCGGAAGATTACTATCAGCGCGCGGATATCAGTTCATTCCTGCGGATACTGCGCTACCTGAGCATATTCATTTCATTGCTTGGGCCTTCCCTCTATGTAGCCATAACCACCTTTCATCACGAAATGCTGCCGACCCGGCTCCTGTTCGGGCTGGCTGGACAACGTGAGCAAATCCCGTTTCCCGCTTTCGTCGAGGCCGTCCTCATGGAGGTCACCTTCGAAATTCTGCGGGAAGCAGGCGTGCGGCTGCCCAAAAATATCGGATCCGCTATTTCCATCGTAGGAACGTTAGTCATAGGGCAAGCCGCCGTCGAAGCGGGGATCATTTCTCCAGCCATGGTCATCGTGGTTGCCATTACGGCGATATCCAGCTTTGTCGTTCCATCCTTTAACATGTCCATTGCTTTTCGGATGCTCCGGTTTCCGTTAATGGCGCTTGCCGGATCATTCGGCCTGTTTGGCATTCTTGTCGGGATCATCGCTCTTATTCTGCATTTGTGCAGCCTCCGCTCGTTCGGAACCCCGTATATGTCGCCTTTCGCGCCGTTAATTCCGGAAGGGCAAAAAGATACGATATTGCGGCTGCCACATTGGATGCTGATGAACCGTCCCCGACTGATCAATCAGAACAACGAAAAGCGCAGAACAAGCACACCTCCCCAAAAATCGCGGGAATAGATGAATGCAGACCAGCAGGAAAGCGAGTGAACATTGGATGAAACGGATATTGGCGTTGATTCTCCTACATTTCGTCATCACTCTTCTTTTAAGCGGTTGCTGGAACCGCAGAGAATTGAACGAATTGGCCATAGCGGTAGCCGCAGGGGTTGATTGGGTGGACGGCCGCTACCGTTTATCGGTCCAAGTCGCTATTCCCGGGCAGATTACCGCCAAAAGAAGCGGAAGTCCCCAAGCGCCTGCTACACTTTTTACGGCTGAAGGCGATACCATATTTGAGGCGGCCCGGAGAATAACCCAGATTAGCCCGCGAAAAATTTATTTTTCCCATTTACGGATGTTTCTGATGGATGAGGCGATGGCAAGGGAAGGGATAGCCAAAGTTCTGGACCTTCTGTCCAGGGATCACGAATTCAGACCCGATTTCTATCTGGTTGTTACCAAAGGAGCAACGGCGGAGGAAACTTTGAAAATCATGACGCCCATGGAAACGATCCCTGCAAATAAACTTTACGATTCCTTGCAAATCTCAGAAAAGGTATGGTCACCCAGCATGGCTGTGACACTGGATCAATTGATAAGTGATATTACCAGCAGCGGAAAACACCCCGTGCTTTCAGGACTGGTGATAACAGGGAATCGGGATCTTGGAAAAACGAAGAAAAACGTAGAAAATATCGATACACCGAGCCAATTGAAATATTCGGGGCTTGCCGTTTTCAAATTTGACAAACTGATTGGCTGGTTAAACGAGAAGGATAGCAGGGGATATCGACTCATAACGGGGCACGTGAAAAGCTCTGTAGCGTTTATTCCCTGCCGGAACGATGGAAAGGTTATCGTGGAAACGCTAAGGACCGATGCCAAGTTGAAGGGAAGAATCCTTCAATCCCGACCAGAAATGGATATCAAGATTCGTATGGAGGGAAATATTGGTGCAGTGGAATGCAGCGGCTTGGATCTATCTCAACCTGCGACCGTGAGGGATCTCGAAGTCGAAATGGAAGAAAAAATAACCCAAGGTTTGGAGTCCGTTATCAATAAAGTGCAGACTGAGTTTAAAGTCGACATATTCGGATTCGGGGAGGCTTTTCACCGTTCGCATCCGAAGGCATGGAAAGAAATGAAGGACGCGTGGAACGACCGATATTTTCCGAACCTCGAGACCCGTATTCAAGTGGATTACAAAATTCGGCGAACCGGAACAACCAATGATTCTTTTCTAAATGATCTAAAGGAATGAGGCGAATTGATGCTGAATATCGCGATTATTGCAATATCAGCCACCATCTTAACCTGGCTGGAGCTGCCGAGGATGCTCCGAGAAAAAGAAATTAGGGAAATCTGGGGGTTTACGGCATTCATGATCGTTGGCATTGGAATTAGCGTGGCCCAAACGGTCATGAACGATATTCCAACTCCTCTGGTTATGTTAACGATCGTATTCAAGCCGTTCAGTGATTGGCTTTCTGTCATCGGTTTGACCCACTAAGAAAAGGAGCAGGAAAGATGCCCGTAGTCAAAATTTCATTGCGCCAGGTCAGCATATTAACCGCCATGTATACGACCGGAAGCGCTATTCTTATCGTTCCTTCGGGTACGGCTAACATTGCTAAGCAAGATGCTTGGATAGCCGCTTTGGTTGGGATCGGTCTCGGATTCATCATCTTGGCGGTGCAGCTGCAATTGTCTAAAAAGTATCCGGAAACCAATTTGATGCAATTGTCCGAGAAACTTTTAGGAAAATGGATAGGCAAAACGGTAAACTTTCTGTTTTTAATTACATTGCTCCTAAGTGGTCCAGCTTCGGTGTTACACGAAATTAGCGACTTCATGACCATCCAAATGCTGCCCGAAACCCCGGTTCAGGCGATCATTTTCCTCTACGGGGCCCTTGTTGTCCTGGGGGTGCGTTTAGGGCTGGAAGTGCTGGCCAGATCAGCGGAGATGCTGTTTCCATGGTTTCTTCTTCTGTTTCTGTCCATGAGCATTTTATTATTGTCGGAGATTAAATGGGAGAATGCACTTCCCGTTTTCGAATCGGGGGCCCACCCTATCCTCCAGGCCGCAATCTCTTTTGTTAGTACTGCGTTTCTGCCGCACATCGTGTTGATGATCATCTATCCGGGGGCTGTTAACCGACCGGCAGAGGCTTACAAGGCCGTATATATCGGAAGCCTATTCGGTGCGGGGGTGCTTTTTACGATTATTGGATTAGCGATATTGGTCTTGGGTCCGGACATTACGGCACGAAATCTGTATCCCAGTTATATGCTGGCCAAAAAAATCAATATCGGCAATTTTCTTCAGCGTATTGAAGCAGTCATGGCGGTGATGTGGTTTATCACTTTATTTTTCCGTATCTCCTTGTACTTTTACGCCATTGCGATCGGCGTCAGCCAGATATTTAATATCAAAAATTATCAGCCGCTGGTCGTGCCGCTGGGCTGGATACTTGCCGCGGTTTCCGTCTTCATATATCCCAATGTTCCATACAAGTTGGAATGGGACGCAAAGACTTGGATTCCGTATACGATCACCGTCGGAGTTATATTTCCATTGGTATTGCTCGGGATGCATGGACTCCGTAAATGGCGGTCCAAAAAAACAAAAAAGTCCTCGAAATCCGCCTGAACGATTGGAGGACAAAGTGAGTTGTTTGATAATCCAATGTAACGGCTATTGTCCTTTATGCCAATCTTCAGGCTTATCACCGATCAGGCCCAACAAAAACATTTGAGAATAAGCGTAACCAGTGTTCATACGAACAACAACGCATGCTTGACCGTATTCGGATTAATGATCGGAGGGACGGATGTGTCCAAGGTCATTTCCGAGACAGTTGCGATGGGGCTGGACAATGATTGCACGGCCGCTACAGCAGGCAGCATCGTCGGAGCGATCGTTGGCAAGGAGGGCGTGCCTGTCCATTGGCATGCGCCATTTCATGATACGGTAACGACTTATATGATCGGTGCGGAGAAGTTCAAGATCAGCGATCTGGTCGAGCGATTTACCGCCGTAGCGGAGCAAACATATATCGGTTCTAAGCTAGATATATAAACGGAGAGAATGGACCAACCTGAATTTGCAGAGTGGCTCAGATGTATGCCAAGCACTTCGATTCGAAGAAAAGAACATAGGGCGACCAGCGCTTGAACATGTACGCTGGCCGCCTTTATTTCAATGGGGGTAAGCCGTTTCGAATTCGATGCCGCACGGACCGCCATTCGGATTGATATCGAGATTGATCTCCGTACCGTCTTCCCGGAACAGCGGCCGATAGAATGCACCGATCTTGGCAGCCGACGCGTTCGCGTAGTGGCAGATGAAGGCCCTACGGAAACGGTTGGATTTGTTGCGGTAAGAACCGTGGATCAGGTTGCCGTTAAAGAACAGCACATCGCCTTTGTCCATGATGGCGGGAAGGACCTTTTTATCCTTGGGCGGCTTCACGAAGTGAGTGGTAAACGACTCGTTCGAATCGGCTTTCTCCGGGCACACCAGTTCATAATCGCTTGTTTTCGGAACAACGAGCAACCCGCCGTTCTGCTCATCAGCCGGATCGATTGCGGTCCATGCCGCGATACAGTTGCCCGGCTCGACCTGCAGGTAGAAGTTGTCCTGGTGCAGCGCCTGACCGCGGGAACCCGGGGGTTTGTAATAGAACATACTTTGAGCCGCGAGTGCCGGTTCGCCATACAAATCAGCTAGCACCTCCATAACGTGCTTATGCAGCATGTATTTTTTGGCGGTTGCATTAAAGCGGTGCGGATGCATCACACGAGGATAACGCTTCAGCGGTTCGACATCTTCATCATCTAACACCGGCTCAAAGTGGCCGGGAATAGTAGTGTGGCTGATCACCTCGAACGTCGCTTCGATTTCCGACAGCTCTTCCTGGCGGAAGAGCCCTTTTACAATTAAATACCCCTCCGTTTCGAACTTGTGCAGCTGCTCTTCCGTCAATACCTTTAACTTCTCTCGCATACGAATTCCTCCCGTAAGATTATTGTTTTTTCCTGTTGACAATAGAATAAGGTCTGCTTAACTTGAGAGGAAGTATGATATCTGCTTATAATTACCGGGATTCTGCTATTCGAGGTACAGAGGAGGAGAGGTTTGTGCGAACGCCTAACGGACGGGAAGGCATATCCTTAGAAAGTACCGGCACCATATTCGGCGACCATTTCGATCAAGGCGATGCTTATCGGCTGCGTCGTCCTCATGGGATGCAGGATTGGCTGCTTGTCTACACGCTGCATGGAGAGGGCTATGTCCGGACGCCTGCCGGGGAGAAACGCTGCGGGCCGGGGGAGCTCGGCCTGCTGCAAGCCAACATTGCTCACGAATACGGGACTGTGCAGGGGAAACGCTGGAACTTCCTGTGGATCCATTATCCCGGGCTTCCGGAAAACAGGCTGCTGCGAAACGAGGAGTTCCTGGTTGAAGCCCTGCCCGATGAACATGTCCGAAGACGTGTCGAGCTAGCATTTCGGAATGTGCTGCAAGATTCGCTGGACCGGTTAGAACTGTGGGAGGCACTGTGTCAGAACGCCCTGCGTGAGATTTTGCTTCTGCTTGCACAGCGCACGCACAAAAGACTCGATCCCAGAGTCGAGCAGACCCTCGGCCTGTTGTCCCGTTCGTTAAAAGAAGATATTCGAATTGACGCCATATCGCGAGAGATCGGAATATCGGGGTCAAGGCTGGCCCACTTGTTTAAGCAAGAAACGGGGTACACCATCGTGGAGCATCTGAATCAAATGAGGGTTCGCCATGCCGCCTTATTGATGATCCACTCCGGCCGTACGGCGAACGAAGCCGCGCAGGATGTCGGGTTTAACAGTTACAATCATTTTGCCGATCAGTTTCGCAAACAGTACGGGGTTTCACCGAGGCAGTATCGCCAGGCGTGTAAGCCTACATGAATGCTGCCAGGCTTTTTATGTATTATGCATGGAATCATGCTAAGAGAAGAAGCTGCCTGCAAGGGCGCCGTGTAGTATGGCTCTGTACAACTTCCCTGATGAGATGTTAAATTATAAGGATGTCCCTCATATAGAAAGAAGGTATTAAGTTGGCACGATCCTTATATATTGCACTCATCCTCCTAAGTCTCATATGGGGAGGTTCGTTCTTTTTCATTAAAAATCTGCTGCACGATTTCGGCCCTTGGGGGATCGCCTTCCTGCGGTCGACCTTTGGATTTCTCTTCATTACGATTGTCATGCTCATCATGCGGAAGCCGTTTGCCCTGCGTGAAATTCGTTGGCTGCCGACCGTCGTGATTGCGATGATCAATATGGCCCTGCCATGGACTTTGATCGGGTTTAGCGAAACCAGGCTGGCCAGCAGCATGGCTTCGGTATTGAATGCAACAACGCCGATATGGACCATGCTCGTTGGTTTAGTGTTCTTCGGCTCCGTGTTTAGGCGGATTCAATGGATGGGCATGGGCGTCGCGCTTGTCGGTCTGGTCATTCTGCTTGGCATTCGCCCCGGATCATTTATTACTGTCGATTTCATTGGCTTCGCAGCGATGATAGGTGCTACCTTGTGTTATGCCGTGGGTTCACAATTATCCAAGCGTTTACTGGGCGGGCTGACGATGTATCAGCTAACATTCGGAACGCTGCTTGGGGCGATGGTAGGGAGCGGTATCATTGCTTTTACTACGGAAAAGATTGATCTTTCGAAGATCGTAGAGCCAGCCAATATAGGTTCTCTTGTTGGCCTTGGCATCTTTGGTTCTGGCGTGGCGTATATTCTGTTCAATTATATGGTTTTAAAAGGGAGCCCGGAGTTTGCCACATCCGTCACCTATCTCGTTCCTGCGACGGCGATGATCTGGGGATATACGCTGCTGGATGAACCGATTGGATGGAGCCTGATTATCGGCTTGATTCTCATTTTATCGGGGGTATTTATCACAAATCGTGGCGGACGAACATCAAAAGAGAGTTTGGCTGCTGTACCTAAGTAGCATTCATTAGTAACAAGAAGGACTGCTGAGAGGCAGTCTTTTATTTTTTTATCCCCTTGCTGTACTTTATATGAAGCAATCAAGTTATTCAGGAATTTCGCTATGCACGCAAATTGAGGAAATTCATAAAGTGCTTCCAAAAGAGGGAATGATGCCGCGAGTGATACGAATCTTTATTTACGCCGGGCCGCTTAAATTGCGGCTTTTTTTGTCGTTAACCCGTTTTTTTTTGTTATTTTCCTATTGGTTTTAAAACTTGAAAATACAATGAAGACTTTGTGATTATTCTACTTCTTTTGCAAAATCCACTTTGGCATATAGCAGGACAAATGTAAGGAAGCGTGATAAATATCGATTGACACCATCTTGGTATTTGCCTAATATACGGGCCAGACGGCCCCCATCCATGTTATATATTCTACTTACAAGGGGCTTATCAATCCATCGGTAAAGGAGGTTCGTATACAAAGACAGTGACTAAACGCTCGCATGCGATGCGATCTGCCTGCATGTGGAACGATCCTTCGGGAGACAACGATTGAATCTAAGGAGGTTATTTATGAGAATTAGAAAGGGTGGCAAGTACCAAGTCTTGATGCTTGCAATTTGTTTTATATTCGCATGCTCGGGAGGCGGTAGTGTCGCAGCTGCTTCCGGGGAGAGCAGGCTGGCTCAAAAAACGTATGGGACACCGGAAGAAATTCTAGTCCCTAACAACTATACGGTGGCCGTGTTCAACGGTACCACCGGCAAGGAAGAAGGCCGCAACGTGCTTTACGCGACCAGTAAAGGGAAGCCGGGGCATCTTAACGTCATTGATCTGGAGGACTATAAACTGCTGCGGAGCATTCCGATCGGACCTTCCGAAAGCTCGTGGGCACATACCACGGCACCGGACGGAACATTGTTCCTTGCGGCTGACGGCGGCGGAGCAAGGTTGTGGAGTTACTCCCCGGTTACTCATGTCCCTGTGCAGGTGGCGCAGTTCGACGGACAGTCGGTCCCGAACAGCATCACCACGGATGAACACGGCCGCGTGTATGTCGGAACCTATCCCGGCGGCAAAGTGTACCAGTACGACCCGGTTACAAAGCAGACAAAAGATTATGGCCGCGTCATCGGCTTGCTTGATCAGGAATATGTGCGCTCCATTGCTTACCAGGGCGGCAATATATATGCCGGTACCGCACATAAGCAGATCGTACGCGTGAATTTAACGACAGGTGAGAAAACGAATATCGCGGCTTCCTTGCCGGTTAAAGAAGACACCGTGTATGACTTGAGCACGATTGATAACCGTTATTTGTTTGCCAGATATACGGACGGAAGCGGCATTCCTGGAGAGGCGTTTATCTACGATACGCAGACGGAAAGCTGGCTGGATGTCGTGCTGGAGAACGTAACGGGACTGCACGCAACGGACTCGCTTGACGGAAAACTGTATTATATGTCCGACAAGAAGCTGAAAACGTTTGATCTTGCCACGCATGAGGTCGGGTTGACCGGCATGGAGTACAACAGCGGATTTCGGGGAGTAGATTGGGTGGAATTTCCGAACAATCCGGAATACCCGGGCAAAAATCTGGTTACCGTTCGATATGACGGCGGTGTTACGATCATGAACATCGAAACCAAACAGGTACACCTAATGCCGCCGGTCATTCCGGGTCTGCCCGGCGTTGTCAACCGGTTGAAGAGCGTATCCGATACGGAGTTGATCACCACCGGCTCACAGGCCCGTTCTTCACTCGTTGATCTTACGGATAAAACGGCGACGCCGTTCAGCATCGGTCAGGCCGATAGCGTTCATGCCGTAGGAAATAAGGTCTATATGGGCGTGTATCCGGAGGGCGGACTCTACGAGTTCGATCTATCGACGGAGCCTGGCATGAACAATCCGAAGAGATTGGCCGTGCTGGGCAACGATCAGGAGAGGCTGGTGGATATCTCCAGTTCTAAAGGCAAATTGTACATTTCGACTATATCGGGTTACGGTACTTTGGGCGGCTCACTGACCGTTTATGATACCGCTACCGGGGAAATAAACGTTCATCGCAACGTCGTCCAGAATCAGAGCGTGCTTAGCACGACGGTTCATGACGGCAAGGTATTCGGCTCCACGACGATACGGGGCGGACTGGGCTCCGAGCCGACCGAGGCGGAAGCGAAGATTTTTGTATGGGATGAGGAAAAACAGCAAAAAATCACCGAGTTCCCGCTCAGAGTTCCGGGATTGGATAAACCGATATTCATCGGTGATCTTTCCGCCGGTCCGGACGGTTTGATCTGGGGGGCATCCTATGAATACATTTTCGCAATTGATCCTGATACCTATGAAGTCGTGAAAAGCAAAAAAGTGTATCCAAGCTTAAACTTCAGCCAATGGGCGCATCACCCGCTGCGCTGGTCGGAGGATGGGCTGCTCTATGTGCTGTTTAACAACAAACTGACGGTCATTGACCCAGAAACGCTGGAGCATCGGACATTGGCCGACACCTCCAGATTTGATTTACATGCGGATGGGAACCTGTATTTCACGGATATGCAGACCAATACGATCCTGTATCGGATGGAAGTTGACGGAGAGGTTGTTGAAGAACCGCCGCATACAGCAGTACCTGTTAACAATCCGGGCTTCGAAGAGGAATTAAAGGGATGGAGTCCGTTATTCGCTCCCGGTAACGGTTACCGCTATGATCTCAGCACAGAACGCAGTTTCACGGGAACGCACAGCCTGAAGATTACGGACACGCTGAGAACGGCATCCGTTGCCATTCAGAGTGATCCGATTCCCGTTGTCCCGGGAGAGGAATATACGGCGGGCATGAATCTTTATATTGAATCCGGCCAGCCGGGCTTTATGTTCCGATTCTTTGATAGCAATAACGCGACCATCTCCACCTTGGAAACCCATTTGGATGAATCGCGATTGGCCCAGTGGCAGAAAGTGACGCTCAGAGGCAAAGCTCCAGCCAATGCTGCATACGCTAAACTGATTGCGGTAACCTCCAGATACAATGTGGCAACTTCATATTATGATGACTTCTTTGTTACGGTAAAAGACAGTGCGCCACCAGTCTCAACGGTAAGTCAATCGCCTTCTCCCAACGAGAACGGCTGGGTGAATTCCGATGTGTCGTTGTCTATCTCTGCGGACCGTGCCTATTCTATCGAATATTTCGCGGAAGGGGCACAGCCGATAGAAAAGACCACAGTAAAAGGGAATACGGCTCAGCTTGAAATCACGAAGGAGGGCGTAACGACCGTCACCTATTCCGCTACCAACTTCTCAGGCGTACTTGAGGTTCCCGGGACACTGAAGGTGCAAATCGACAAGACAGCTCCGGACGTTGAATTCACCGGTGAGCGTACGTACACGGTAACCGACTCCGTATACGTATCGTGCAGCGCCGACGATAGCTTGTCCGGGTTAGCTGAGAATCCATGCCTTCGTCCACTGATTGAACGTCCTGCCTATTTCTTCGAGCCGGGATCCCATGATATTTCCGTAACGGCAATCGATCTGGCGGGAAATAAAACGGAAGCGGTCTTTAGTTTCGAGGTGTCCGTCACTTATGATAGCCTGTCCGCGCTTGCAGAGCATTTTGCCGCAAGTCATCCGGGACTCGCACAATCTCTGTCAAGTAAACTCCTCAATGCCAAAGAGGCCGAGAATAGAGGTAACACCTCTGCTAAGGCAGGCATGCTGAACGCCTTTTCCAATGAAGTCATCGCACAATCCGGCAAAATATTGACGGGTGAACAAGCAGAATTGCTTGTCAAACTGGCAGGTTATCTGTAAGCAGGCGAAAGCGTTAGTCAAAAACACGATACTTTGCTTTTATATCGTCGTCTATATTTTAGAAACAGCCGCGTGAATCTCGCGGCTGTTTTTGTTTTTCGCAAAGACAAGATTCTCATCGCGAGTGGAATGGACTATTTCATAAAGAAATGATGCACCGTCGAAATTTGTCATAACAAATGAACGGTTTATACATCTAAAGTAGCAATTTTTCGATGTCATATTGACTGGAAAATAAAACCTAACTAAAATGTGTTATAACAAATAAATGAATACATCAAAAATGTTAATACAATTAGTTGAGAAGGAGGTGGTGCGTTGCCAAAGCAAGCAGATATTAGTCGCCTAACATAGCTAATATTTGCTTACGCAATTTGATCGAGAAAAAGGAGGTCATGACAAAGCATGGACGCCCGATTAAACTCGGCACCCCCACAGCCCGCTCCAAAGTCCAACAAATGGACGCACATTAAAAGGCAGCTTAAGCGAAATATCGGGCTGTACATCATTATCTCGCCGGCGGTGCTTTATTTTTTGATCTGGCATTATTGGCCGATGTACGGCGTTCAGATCGCGTTCAAAGATTTTATGCCTGGCCTTGGCATTTGGAACAGTCCATGGGTCGGGTTCGAGCACTTCGAGCGGCTTTTTGACGCTTATTATTTTTGGACGATTCTGAAGAATACCATCGGGATCAGTTTATACGGACTGCTGGTTGGCATTCCCGCTCCAATCTTGCTTGCGCTTTTGTTCAACGAGATTCGAAATCGTAAATTCCGCTCATTCGCCCAAAGCATCTCCTACGCCCCGCACTTCATTTCGGTTGTGGTCGCGGTCGGTATTTTGTTCTTCTTCATCTCGCCAACGAATGGCGTTTTCAACTCCATCCTTGTTTCCCTGGGGAGAGAACCGGTCGATTATCTGGCAGAGCCATCGAAATTCTGGCACCTGTACGTCTGGTCGGGCGTATGGCAAGGAGTTGGCTGGTCTTCACTTATCTATAGCGCTGCCATCTCGGGCATCTCGCCTGACCTGTACGAGGCGGCTTATATGGACGGGGCCAGCAAATTTCGGCGAATTTGGCATATTACGATTCCCGGTATCGTTCCAACCATCGTGATCCTGTCCATTCTGAGCGCTGGCGGCATCATGAGTGTCGGCTTTGAGAAAATACTGTTGATGCAAAACCCGATGAACTTGGAAACATCCGAGGTGATCTCCACTTACATGTACAAGAGCGGGCTGCTTAACACCCAGTACAGCTTTTCCGCGGCCGTGGGCTTGTTCAACAATGTGATCAACTTTATCATCCTGATCATCGTCAATGCGGTTGCACGCAAGGCGGGGGAGACCAGCTTATGGTAAAGGCTCGTCCATGCAGGATTAAGGAGGGAACGTAAGAAGTGCTGCTGAACATCAAACGAACGCCTGGAGAAAAGCTGGCCGATATCATCCTTTTAGTGCTGTCCGTCCTCGTGATCATCGCCATTTTGTACCCGCTTCTCTTTGTCTTGTTTGCTTCATTTTCCGATCCGCGCCAAATATGGGACAAGCCTCTGCTGCTGTTCCCGGCTGGCTTCAACCTGGACAGTTATGCCAAAGTGTTCGAGAACAGCGAGATCTGGAGAGGGTATGCCAATACGCTCCTGTACGCATTCATCGGGACGGCGATCAATATTATGATGACGGTATTTGGCGCTTATCCGCTCTCCAGAAAGCGCTTTTACGGCAAGGGACTGTTTACGCTGCTGTTTGCTTTTACAATGTTTTTCGGCGGTGGGCTGATCCCTCTTTATTTGGTAAACAAGGAGCTTGGTTTGCTGAATACGATGTGGGCCTTGGTACTGCCTGGTGCGATCAGCGCCTACAACATGATTATTATGCGAACCTACTTCCAGACCCGGATTCCGGTGGAGCTCGAAGAGAGCGCCTACGTTGACGGCTGCAATGATTTTCATATGCTGTACCGAATTGTCCTGCCTTTGTCCATGCCGATCATTGCCGTCATGATCCTGTTTTACGGTGTCGGCCACTGGAACTCTTATTTTGACGCTATGATTTATTTGACGGATCGGCATAAATTTCCGCTGCAGCTGATTTTAAGGGAAATACTGGTTCAGAACGACTTCAAGGAAATGGCCGGAATTTCGGTCGGTGCCGAATATGCGGATCAGATGATGGTCAAGGAAGGCCTGAAATATGCGATCGTCGTATTATCCGCACTGCCGCTGCTCCTGTTGTATCCGCTGCTGTCGCGTTTCTTTGAGAAAGGCATCATGGTGGGAGCTATCAAAGGGTAAAGCCGATATGGGAGCGGACATTACCGCTTGGAACTCATAATCATGGAAAGAGGGGATATGGATATGAGAAAAGGAATGAATCTTCTGCTTGCCTTAACGATGACATTCTCGCTTACGCTTTCCGCCTGCAGCGGTTCGGGGGGAAAGGTGGAGCCGGAACCAGCAGGAACGGACGGAGATCCCGGCAGTATCAAGTTAAGGATCGTCAAGCGCGGGTATACCGATGTGCATCCTCCGGCGGATCAATTATGGATGTGGCGAAAATACGAAGAAATGTCCGGCATTCAAGTCGAATTTGAAGAGTTGGCGGGCTCCGCCGTGACCGAAAGGAAAAATGTCATGCTCGGCTCCAACGACCTGCCAGATGCATTCTATCGCATTGCTTTCGGCACCGACGAGCTGATGAAATACGGCAAACAGGGCTTGTTTGTTCCGCTCGAGGACCTGATTGAACAGCATGCGCCGAATTTGAACAAACTCTTAAAGGACAACCCGGATATTAAGGGAGCTATCACGATGTCGGACGGACATATTTATGCCCTGCCTTACGTCGATTTCTCTAAAGCGTTCAATTCCGTTCGTCTGTATATCCACAAGGGTTGGCTCGATGAAGCGGGGCTTGATGTTCCGAAGACGACCGAAGAGTTTCGCCAGGCGCTGAAAAAGGTGCGGGAGAAGGACAGCTCGCGTCTGGGCTGGGTGCTCGAGTCTTCCTATTGGACCTTCCTGGAGAGCTTCCTGGCTGGCAGCTTCGGTATGGGAGAAGGCGGTGCCAAGGCATTCGGTCAATATCTATATAAAGACGCGGACGGACAGGTCAAGACGACGTTTAATGATCCGAAGTACAGAGAGCTGCTCCGCTACATGAGCGATCTGTATAAGGACGGGTCGCTGGCCCAGCAAAATTTCACGACAGGCTACGATTATGCGAAGTGGTCTACGGACGGTTCCAACAATCTGATTGGTTCGTTTGTATGGGAAGGTCCAGGATATATCGGGAAGGATGCAGCTGAAAACTATGTGGGCATTCATGCCCTGGAAGGGCCGAACGGGGACAAGGTCGCAGGGGTGTTGGGGCCGCCGGCTAAAGGAATCTTCGGTTTCGTGATAACTAACAAAAACAAATACCCGGTTGAAACCATCAAGTGGATCGATTATTTCTATGGGGAGGAAGGGATTAACTTTGCCACCTTTGGACTTGAGGGCGAAACCTACGAATTGGTCGACGGCAAACCGAAATACAAGGACGAGATTTTAAACTACAAGGGCGGTGTACAGCTGGGCGCTTTCCAGTATGTCGATAACGTGTATGGTGCTTATTATCCATATGTTGAGCCTGACGACGATTTGCGGATGGCGGCGCGCGGGACGACGGTGGCTGACGAAATCAAAGCGGATCCTGCAGAGCTTGATAAGCTTGCGCCCAAAGAGCTTTGGCCGGATTTTGTTCCCACGGATGACGAAGCCAATCAAACCAGCGCGATCCTGACCGACATTAATAAGTATATCGAGGAGATGCGGGTGAAATTCGTTACGGGGAAAGCGAACCTGGACACCGACTGGGATAACTACGTAAAGACCCTGGACAAAATGGGTGCCCAGCGCTATCTGGAAATCAAAAAAGCGCAGTATGAACGTTATTCAAATGTAAAGTAATCGAAATGGTGCAAAGAACGGATGAAAGGAGCGGTTTACATGCCAATGATGCAAACGCTATAATTTTAGTACGACAAGATTAACACTGGAAAATAGATAAAGATGGGATGAGAACCAAGTTGACCAAAGACAATAAACCTCCGCTGTACCGCGTGATTATGGACGAGCTGAAATCGCAAATTTCTTCGGGCCACTATCCTCCGGAAGCCCAGCTTCCCACGGAGGCCGAGCTGAGCTCCACCTTCGGCGTGAGCCGTATTACAACACGAAGAGCACTCGAGGAGCTGGAGCGGGACGGGTTTATCTACCGCATCAAGGGAAGCGGCAGCTTTGTCAAACCCCGGCAACGTGGACAGGAGCAGCGGTCGGTTGGAACGGAAAAAATGATATCGCTTATCCTGCCTTCCGAAGACGACCGCGGTACGATGGGATATATTCGCGGAGCTTCGGACTGGCTCAACGCGAACGGCTACTATTTAAGCATTCACCAAAGTGATTATGATTCCCAGAAAGAACGGGATTTGCTGGAAATGCTGACCCGAAAGGGCATCGCGGCCATCATATTGTATCCGCGGAACGATCAGACGAACTACGACATTCTGCATCGACTATGCCTTGAAGATTATCCGATCGTAACCATCGATAAATATTTTGACAGTCTGCCGCTAGGGGCGGTGGTTTCCGACAATTTCAATGGGTCCTATCAAGCCGTATCAAGATTGATTGAGCTTGGTCATCGAAAGATTGCGTTTCTAACAGCGGTCAGCATTGAATCGACCTCTTCGGTGCGCAACCGTTATTTCGGATACTGCCAAGCGCTGAAGGACCATGGGCTTCCCGTCGATAGCCGTTATATCAGGCTGAATATGAAGGATTATCGAGAGAAGGTTGGCTTTGAGCGATTTTATAATGAACTGCTGGACTCTTACCGTGCGGAAGAGGTAACGGCTGTTCAGACGGAGAATGATCTGATCGCGGCCAACTTGCTGAACCGCTGTTTGGAACGAGGGATCCGCATTCCGGAGGATATTTCGATCATAGGCTTTGATAATAACCCTGTCACAGAGCATGTCATGATCCCGCTGACCACCGTTGAGCAGAATTTTTACGAGATTGGACGCCAAGCAGCCGAACATGTTGTAAACTGGTTGGAGAGAGGGAAACAGACACCGGACCGGACACTGATCCCCGTCAAGTTAGTAGAGCGTGATACGACCGCACCTGCTCCGAAAGGAAAAGTCACAGAGTAGATATGATATGAAAGCATCATATGAAGGCTGATTGCCATGCAGGACTTCTTACCTGCGGCAATCAGCCTTTTTATAGACATGTAAAAGTTGAGTATAAAAATTCTCTACTTACTCAAACACTCCGCAAGGATGGTACATTGTTTAGAGGAAGGTTTTCGATAAGTGATGTCCATTAGAAGGGTGAGTCGTTTATCCCTCCGAACACGTAAACATGACACCAAGCGAACCAAGACCTGAAGGGAGGTGAATTACATGTGTACGATTCATATGCTGGTCGGGATACCCGGCAGCGGAAAAAGCTATCATGCCAAACAATTATGCAAAAGCCAGCGGGCCGTCATCGTTGCGACGGACTCGATCCGTGAAAGATTGTTCGGCAGCGAATCCAAACAGAAAAATACGTATCTGGTATTTGACGAAGCTTTCGCCGAGATCGAACAGGCGCTTGCGTTCGGACGAAATGTCGTTTTTGATGCCACCAATGTCAGCCGGGAGCGGAGACAGAAGTTCCTGAAGCGATTTGGCGATAGATCAGTGGAGTGCCATATCTGCACAACCCCATATGAAGTGGCTCTGGAACGAGTCAAGGGACGAAAACGCCGGCTCGATGAGAAGGTCATGACGAAATTTGCCAAAAATCTTGAATTCCCTGTAAGGGGAGAAGGATTCAGTGAACTGCATCTCGTTCATGAGCAGGGCGAAACTCAGCTTACAAGAGAAGAACTGGAAGCGCTGCTAACACGCAAACCGGGTCATGATGAGTTATTTGGCTATTTGTCCCAATCCCCCTATTTCAACGTGATGCTGGGATATGATCAGGAGAATCCGTTTCATTCCAAAACGTTGTCGGAGCACACGTTTTCCGTGCTGGAATATATCAATGCTTTCTATGAAGGCGAGTATTTGCTTGCTATGCAATTAGCAGCGCTGTTCCATGACGCGGGTAAGCCGTTTTGCAAAGTATGGAAGCAAGCAAGAGGTTATTATTCCTATTATGGGCATGAGCATGTATCGGCAAGCATAACCTGCCATACATTGAAGGACCTCGGATATGATGATGCATTTATTCAGCACGTCGTTCAACTTGTAAGCTTTCATATGGAAATTTTGCATGGAGGGGATGGCGGGGCATCCAAGATCTATCATTTGTTAGGCGAAGATATGCTGGCCGAGCTATATTTCTTCGCAGAAGCCGACACTTTCGGCAAATAAGGAGGTGAACAACGATGAAAATGAAATATCCCAAAACGATGCATTTGCCCTGGTCCAGAGGTTATACGGATGACGATAAGATTTTACGGAGTACTGATCATTTTACGGGGCAGGAAGTTGTCATTACCGAGAAAATGGACGGGGAGAACACCACGATGTACCCCAATTTCATCCATGCCAGATCTCTGGACAGCAAGGATCATCCTTCGCGTCATTATGTGAAGACGCTGCATGGTGGCATCCAGTTTTTGATTCCGGAAGGATATCGTCTCTGCGGGGAAAACGTATACGCCAAGCATTCACTTTCGTATTCGGCGCTGCCTGCCTATTACATGCTGTTTTCGGTGTGGAATGAGTATAATGTTTGCCTGTCATGGGACGAGACGGAGGCTTGGGCGGAACGTCTGGGACTTCTAACGGTTCCTGTCTTGTACCGGGGGATCTGGGACGAGGCTGCTGCCAAAGCTTGTTATACGAAGCAGTCAAACTGCGGAGGGGAGCAGGAAGGTTATGTAGTTCGGCTGGCTTCCTCATTCGTTTATGGCGATTTTAAGCGCAGCGTTGCCAAGTTTGTGCGCAAGAATCACGTACAAACCGATGAGCATTGGCTAAGCAAACCGATCGAACCGAATCGCTTGGCTTCTGGGGAATAAACAGAAAGAATGAATAATTACCGATGATTTTTAGAAAACGAGGTGTTGATCATGTAATTCTAAGTTGCTATTTATATGAGATGATGTGAATACTTTAGACACGAGCTGCCGCTGAAATCGGGGCTTTTTTTATTGCTTTTGTACATACTGGTTACCACATTTTGTTAGTTCAAGTATAATGAACCTATACATAAGGATGAAAAACAGAACCATCTTGATTCCAAGATAGGAGATATAAGATGAATAAGAAAAGGATGTTTCAAGTTTCTGCTCCGTCAGGGGGCAGATTAATGATTTCGATGTTGATTTTAATCGCTATTCTTCTTGGCAACATAATAAGAGGCCATGAACAAAAAGGACATCTTTTATTATGTATGGATTGTATGGTTGGTTCTTTGCTCCGCCGTATTTGTCATCATCGTATATAGAACGTATGTGATGAAACCGGGCTTGATGGAAATGGATCAAGACGGAATTGTTATAAACGGTACAGTAATTAACGCTGAAGCTGTGAAATGTTTACTAATCAATCATGACAGGAAACCGGTGATAGGGATCAAGCCGAAAGGTCGTAAAATAGTTCCCTTGAAGTTTTGTTTTCAGTTAGCGGAGGACCAGGCGGAGGGAATTAGGCAGCTGGAGACCTGGGCACAAGAAAGACAGGTGAAGGTTTCAAAAGGATTTTTTATGAGATGGTTGTAGAAATAACTTACATTTTATTCTATTTAAAGGAGGGTGATAATGGAGGGGTTATACTCATTTATTATCCTTGTTATTTGTGTCGGTCAATGGGTCCTGAGCAAGATCATTGATATAGGCGAGGAAGAAATGCGTGACACGCCGGTGTATAAATGGTATCTTCTGGGCTCATGGGCTTTATTACTTCCGATACTCATCCTTGTATGGACTATGGATAGAAGCAGGCCCTATCCCATATGGCCATTCTTATTATCCGTCATCTTTTGCTTTCGCGGCTATATGGAGTGGAAATACATACGCGAAACCAGGCAACATCAAGTTTCAATTCTATTGGCTGCAGTTTCACTTTGCTTCACAGGTTTGATGATATTAATTCTCCTATTAAAATATTAAAACAAGAAAGCAATCAAGAAGAAATGTCCCGAAGATGGGTCGGCTATAATGTAATCAGGAGTTTAGACGTGGATTTTATTACAGGGAGAGGCAATCAATCATGAATAGTATGTTCAATCAATTGGATATGACCCAAATATTAAACCGAATCGACTCATTAAACTCTCAATCACAACCGTTATGGGGAAAAATGGATGTTGCCCAAATGCTGGCTCACTGCTCTGCATTCCAAGACATAGCCATGGGCATCACAAACCCGCCAAGAGGCTGGTTAGGTAGGTTGGTAGGGAATTTCGCGAAGCCCGTTTTTTATAATGACAAACCGTTACCCCGCAATATGTCTACCATTCCGGATATTATGATTGTGGATGCAAGAGAATTTGAAACGGAAAGAGCACGATTGAAAGAAAAAATCATAGCGTTCCAAAAGAACGGACCTGAGAGATGTACCACGAAACCCCATTCATTCTTCGGTAAACTGACCCCGGAGCAATGGGGAAAAGGGTTATACAAGCATCTGGACCATCATCTAAAACAGTTTGGCGCTTAAGTCTCAAGAAACCGCAGACTCGCGGTATCTTTAATTCCTTACGGTTCTATTCATATCCTACAGCTTTATATGAAGGCATGCGACTTAAGATGGTATATACTATCTAATTGAGGTGAGTGGAGTGTATTCATACAAAGAGATCAGCTTACAGAGAGATGGGAACCGTAATTCCGTAACACATAAAGACGAAACTTATTCGATCGGACAAGTTGCTGCATTGTTGGGGTCTACTGTAAAAACGGTCCGTTACTATGACAAGATCGGGTTGCTTAAGCCCTCAAATTACACCGAGGGAGGGCACCGGCTGTATGCGAAGGATGATATTTGGCGTTTACAACTCATTACAACGCTGCGCTTTCTAGATTTCGAAATTGATGATATACGCAGGCTCATAGCTGGCGAAATCGAAATTGCTTCAGCCTTGGATTGGCAGATTGAGTCCTTGGAGGCGCAAGTTAGCACTCTGACGAGTATGATCTCGATTTTGCGTCAAGCGAAGACACACGACGAGGATTCGTTAGATTATATTCAAGACTTGGTCAAGACACGGACAACCAATAGTGAGAAGCGGAATCAATTTATGATGGATAAATTGGAGGATTCCAAATTTCTGGATGGAGTCCCTCAGGAATGGAGAAGATCATTTCTCTATTTCTTTAATAAATGTATTGTTAATCAAGTCAAAATAACGGCTAAACAAGCGTTTGTCTGGGATGAATTACAGGCGTTAATTAACGATCCCCAGTTTATTCCGGACCTGGTCCAAGATGAATTTCTTTTTTTCAACATGGTCAACCAGCCAAGATGGGGTGCCTCCGTATGGCCCAAGAAGATTGAGGATATCCAAAACCGGCTGAATACAGCCTTGGAGCGCAACCTGCCAGCTGGTAGTCCTTTCGTGCAATCCATCGTCGAGAATGCGGCCATGCTGTATGCAAACGCCGAACAGTCGATGAACCAAGAGGATGTTTTCCGTTACTTTGCGGAATATGCGAAGAGCCCTAGAACTGAACGTATTAAACGGTTCAATACATTGTGCGCAATATTAAGCCCGGAATACCGCTTGTTCTCAAAAGGGAACAATTTACTGCTTCAAGGCATCGAATGGAGGCTCGGACATATGTGACCACGCATTACTGAAAAAATAACCGGGGCGATAACGCCCCGGCTAAGAAGTTAGATGCATCCTTGGAATTCAGTCTGCGCCTTTCTGCAGTGAAAACGAAGAATGCTCTCCAATATTTTGTTCCATTAATTTAAACGGCTGCTGCTTTAAATAATGGTTAAAGAAATCTAGACTGAATTCGTTTATCAGGCGATGTGCATTTCGCACATCAACACCTTCTATCCATGCTAGCACAGGTGAAAGCAAGTACGTATCAGAGAAGCCCATGTGCTTCATATTTTTTATCTTCATCCAATAGTTCTCACCTGATGCCACGGAATTGTATCGTGATAACACTTCATCAAAGAACTTGTCCAGCTCCTCTCTTGTTGTTCCTTGGGAAGCGATATTCTCATCGCTCATATTGGCAGTTCCTGCTAGTGTGTCGTCAGCGCTCATCATCAGGAACGGTCCATTCACTCCATCCTCTGGAAGCCGTTGTTCTCCGAATAATCCACCGTCCATGTTGATGGCAGCTTTCAGTCTGGGATCCTTCAACAGGGTTTGAACGGCAGTCGCCCCACCATAGGAGTGACCAAACATGCCCATGTTGTCCGTATCCATACGGCCTGTAAACCGATGATCCGGATCATTCTCCGCGATCTTCTCAACCTGATCGATTACAAACATCGTATCTTCCACCCAGACCTTATTTAATTGATCTAAGTATTCGTACCCGCTATCCTCCAGAGGAGAAAAATTTACAACACGACCATCAGGGAATACGGAAGTGGTGCTATAGTACGTGTGATCAATGCCGATTACGATATATCCATGACTGGCCAACTCTTCAATCTGAAAGGTGTTTTGGTTCTTAACTCCATTGAATCCATGCGAGAATAGGAGAACCGGGTAGGTAGTTTCCTTATTCGATAGTTCTGCACCTATGATCGCATGCGTTTTAATCAGTCCAAGGTTTTTAAACAACTGCTTAGGCATATTGAGCGCTTGGCTGTATCCATCTTCGAAAATATCGGGGTGTGCGACATATGGCGCTTGTTTGCCTTTCGTCGAAGGATTGGCCGGGTACCAGATTTGTACCATTAACTCACGTTTATCGTCAGGTGTCGGCGTATTTGCTTCCTCACGCAGCTCATCTTTCCAATCATAAGTCACCGTTCCTATTTTATAGGGCCCCGTCGGCTTTTCAAACTTAAATACTGGAAGCAGGAGAGGCAGTGTCACCGCAATAGTAGAATACAGCACGGCCAGTGCAGCAATCAACGTGGTTTTAAATGGGAAGGCCTTCTTTTTGACTTTCTTTGATTTGGGAATGTACCTTAAGGCCAACACCATGATCGGGATAAACGTCATTGCATAGGCGGGGATCATTTGCCAACGCATTCCTTCGATAAGAATGTGCGCTAGCAGGAGTACAGCAGATATACCGAAACCAAAGATCAGATGTCGCTGTGGCTTGTTCCGAGCAAAGGTCAACCAACCTAGCATAATCAGATTAAAGATGACAAACCACATTTCCAAAGTTCTCATAACAATGAAACCTCCTCAATTTCTGTTCTTGCTGTTTTTACAATGTAAGTATAAAACCTCCCCTAAGGGTACATTCAACAACAAAAAAATGAGCGTATGTATACGGTGCATTTAAGGAGTAAGAAGGAGGTAGGTTTTGTTAATACTTTGATATGATTGAACTAGAAAGCAGTGGGGGGTTCGTGTTTTCGGTTTTAGCTAACCGCTGATACCGAATGAGAAATGAGATATGCAGTAATGATGCGTAAAAAAACCGTAGAGCCAGCACACAACGAAGTGGTTGGCTCTACGGGGGTGGAAGGTGTTGCTGCAGATTATGTATTTTTCGTTATAACCAATCCTCGTATTTCTCCATCGTAAATTCGCCTTCCAGCTCCAACCGGGTATCCGGTTTACTGCCGTCATAATAGTCGACGTCCATCGTTGATCCGGTCCAATATATGTAAAATACGCCATTTCCTCTATACTCGATACGCCCTCGGTTATCATTCACCTCCTGGTGCTCAAAATAATACAGTCTTGCATCCAGGCTTCTGGAGTTCTCGTTATAACCATGGGCTATCGCAAATTCCAGCGGTGCAAACTCATCTAGTTTTAACGTATCTAGATAAATCGTAAGCTCCGCGTCCGGATTGTTCAGTAATTCATCCGAATCCGGTAAATACTGGAGCGGCTCGGGATCCGTCTCCGTCTCAAACCAGAGCATGATTTGCGGCCGTTCATTGACTTGGGTTCGGGTGGCATAGGCTTTGGATTCAGCCAAAGCGTGTTTTTCGGTTCCGTTATAACGGATTAAAGTTAAAGTCCCTGTCATGCGAATCTCCTTATCTATTTTTCCTTAAGCACATGGAACCCTTGCTCCTACCGGTTTCATGCCTTGTATCGTTACGGTCTAATTGGCCGTCCAGACATCTTTACTGAAGCGATAAATATTCCAGCAGGGCATCCATTTGCTCGCTTCCCAAAAGATCAGTCAGTGATGGCATCACATGGGCGAGAAAATCCGGTTTAGTCTCATAGGTTTCTTCGTCGCTGGTTTCACCCTGGAAAAGCCGAGCCCCTTCAATGAGAATGGACAGCGCGTGAAAGCAATCCGCAAGCGAATTCGCGACCAGTTTAGGCTCGCCACCTTCGAATGCGGCGTATACGGGTGAACCACTCGCTTGGACGTCAACGATTAGCGGATCATCGTTTACATTGGCAATGACGACGTGATGGGCCGGCCAAAGGCTCGATTCTGCCGTTTCACCGCCGACGTAAATCCAGCGATAGCCCATTTGCTGCCGGACCAGATGCTCAGGAGATACAAAGTAGATGACGGCCGATTCACCGATCTCAACCGCCGCGTTCTTCATTTTGTGGGTTCCTTCGGCCATAGCGTCAATCATCTCATAATGGCTGTATAGATAACTAAGCTCAGGAGACAGTGTTATGCGCTCATCTACAGTCGGCAGTTGAACTTCGGACCGCTGTCGTATTTCATGATCGGTGAAGAGCCCGAAATCTCGATTATATAAATCCTGTTGTTCTATGAATCTACTTAAAGTCGCTTCCAGTTCCAGCATTTATTTCATCCCTTCCAGCATATTAACCGAATTATAACATGCCAAGTCACCGGGGTTAAGCATGGGGAATTCAAACTCAGGAGGTACACCCGAAATCAAAGCGGTGATGGATTGGCTTGTCATAACGGTTCCCGTAGGAAATATCTATGAGCGGTAACATTGGTCCGAGAGATCATTCCTGATGATCCGCCTCTAAGGCCCATTTCGCTCGATAAGCGGCAGGGGGAATACCTTTGAACTTGG
Organism: Paenibacillus sp. NPDC058898; assembly: GCF_049316025.1. NCBI lineage: Bacteria > Bacillati > Bacillota > Bacilli > Caryophanales > Paenibacillaceae > Paenibacillus > Paenibacillus sp. NPDC058898. The sequence continues at coordinate 158,705 of NZ_JBMOSM010000001.1, forward strand.
TGAACAGCCTTGTGAAGTAATGAACGGATGAGAACCCGGTTCGCTCTGCAATCACCTTGATGGGATTACGGGTATGCTGGAGCATTAACTCGGCTGCCCGGATGCGTTCGGTGCGAACCATGGAGGAAAAGGATTCATGAATGCTTTCCGCAAACAATCGGGATAAGTGCCGTTCGGACACATTCAGGTAAGCCGCCAGTTCGGGTAGTGACATAGGCCTGCTGAGGTTGTCTCTTATGTACAATTTGGCCTTTTGAATGAGTTGTAACGCGGATGAAAAGAGAGGCGCGCTTTCGAAGCTGCCGGAAGCCCCGAGCAGGACAGGTAAGGACTGGAGGAGTACATGTGCTAGCTTGGGCAAGAGCGATGCAGGCAGCGATGCCTCGGGTTCTGAGCGCATCAGCATGGATTTCCATATTTGGATGGCAGGCGAATCGCCAGCATGCTCGGTCCAAACGGCACATCGATGAAGAGCCTCTACGTATTTCACTGTTACTTCTTGGGCAAACGGTCTCTCCATCGCTTCAAACGCGACGAATAACAGATTCAGTCTGTCTACGTCTTTGATCTGATGTAACCGACCTGGGCGCGTACAGAAGGCGACCCCCTCATATAAGGGATAAGTCTGATCTCCGTCCATATATACACCGGTTCCACCGTCCACATAACAAATCTCATAGAATGAATGGCGGTGTAAGGAATTGGCCGTCAAATGCCGGACACTCCCCCAGTAATAGACGAGGAACGAGAGGCTTTCACTTTCAAGCCGTCCAGCATAACGATTAAGACGGTCCTCGCTTTTGCTCCATTGATACAAGGCATTAGCAGCTCCTTTGGCGTGATATTGCAAAACGTCGTCATTCCCGTGCAAATACGATTTCGCTCGCCCTTACTATAATGAACTTAGATAAACCATAACATATTGAGAGGGTGCATGGTGATGATGGACGAAAAGGATGTGCAATTTTACAAAGACAATGGGTACCTGCTGGTTCGAGGCGTTTATAATCAACAGGAAGTAGCGGATATGAGAGCGGCGGTTGATGGGATCATCCAAAGGGCGGCACGAGCCAAATCGGATCAAAACCATGCCTGGCAAGGCGACTTCCTGCCGCCTGAGCAGCTTAAGAAGCTGGTTCTGAAAGGCTTTCACGATGTGCACTACCATGATGCCGCGTTCATGAGAGCCGCAATCCATCCCCGAATGACAGAAGTGTTGAACGGAATCATCGGTCCGAACGTGCAACTGCATCACTCGAAAATGCTGGTGAAGCCTCCTGCTAACGGGGCCGCTTTTCCCATGCATCAAGATTATCCATATTTCCCTCATCGCGATCACACCATGTTAGCCGCCAGCGTTCATCTGGACGATGCCGATATGAAGAACGGCTGCCTATGCGTTGTGCCAGGATCCCATAAACAGGGCGTTTTGCCGCATATCGGCGCTTATTATTTGAACCACAAGGAGTATCCCTTATCCTCGGGAACCCCGTGCCCGGCCAAGGCGGGCGATGTGCTTTTCTTTAATTACCTGACCATTCATGGCTCGGACGTGAACAGGAGCGACCTTACGCGGAGAAACATCCTGTTCCAATATCGTGACGCTGCGGATGTGCCTACCGCGGATGTTCATTTCGATTGGGGAATGGGCTTAATGGTGAGCGGAACGAATCCGGATTTCAACAACGTGAAACCAAAATATGAAATTATCCGTTCGAAATGATCACGCAGTCGGATCCCTATGCTGAATTATAAGCCTGACTAAGCCCCTCAGCGGGGCTTTTTTCTATGCCTGGAACTTGTGCCTAGTCATGTTCACACCTAACAATGTAAAAATAATTCGTTGTAATGTCGGCTGGCCCCCCTATACTAAATGATAATAGATTGGTTGATAGCAATTGGGGGGAAAGCATGAAACTTCAAGCTCCGGGCAAAGCATCGAAATGGTTTGTGTATCAGAAAATCGTCATTGTTTTTATTCTATTATTACTTCCTCTCATCTCGATGAGTATTTGGTTGAATTATAAGGGGATGTCCGTTACGAAGCAGTCCCTCTTGAACTCCGCTACGGCTGGTGCATCCTTCTATTCCAAGCAGCTCGATAAGGAGATGTATTTTATTCGGAATTTGCAGCTGCAGCTGCTGAATGACAAGGATCTGCAGAAGCTGAGCTTTCGGGGCAGTATGCTTGAGGACTATGGCGAGGTGGAGCTGATTGATCAGGTCAGAGATCGGCTAGCAACCCTCATGGTTTCCAGCGAGTACATCGTGAACGCCGGGGTTTACGTGAAGGATATCGGGAAAACGATCTCGACCACAACGGGCGTGACCAATACGCCGAATAAGGAAATGGAACTGATCTCCTCCATGATGACGGTTATGCCCAAGCCTTCTTTTTATAGAAGCGGCGACCGGATTTTTCTGATTGAAACCGAAAACAACGGCGGCATCTGGTCCTACATCGAAATTTCCCGATCCAAGCTGCTGGGGGCTTTAAGCGAAATCGCCAAGCTGTATCCGGAATCCGAAGTATTACTCGGGAGTAAAGAAGGGGGGACCATATTAACGACAGCTCTGCGGGCCGATGAGTCATCCGAGATTTTGAGCCATATTCTGGACAATCCCAGCCCGGAGCAAAGTGTGCCGGGGACGGGGAAGCTGAATGGTGTAGACTATTTTATCATCGAGAATGAAGTTAGCGCGCTGGATCTGTCCTTGGTCATGTATGTGAACCAGAATGAAATCACGCGGCCTTTAAGCCAATTCATTACATGGTTTTATACGTTGTTTATTCTGGCGGTGATCGTCATGGTGCTTTATTCGTTCTCGGTCAATCTGATGATCCACAGGCCGCTGTCAAAGCTTGTTAAAGCCTTTCATATGATCGAAACCGATAATTTGAACATCATGATCGAGTCCAGAAGCAAAGATGAGTTTCATTACGTATTTAACGGGTTCAACAGGATGGCGTTTAAGCTCAAACATTCGATTGAGGAAAACTATGAGCAAAAAATAGCACTTCAGCACTCGCAGCTGAAGCAGCTGCAGTCTCAGATCAATCCGCATTTTCTATATAACAGCTTTTTTAATATTTATATGATGTGCAAGGTTGGAGACTCGGATAGCGCGGCGGAGCTCTCGCAAAAGCTGGGAAGCTACTATCAATACATCACGAGAAGCGGCTCCGACGAGGTGCCTTTCTATAAGGAATACAAGCATGCACTGGATTACTGCGACATTCAAGGTATCCGCTTCTCGAACCGGATTGCATATGAGCATAAGGAAATTTCGGACATTCCGCCGTCCATAACCGTTCCGAGACTCATCATACAGCCTATCGTGGAGAATGCGTTTGAGCACGCGTTCGAAGACGGTATGGAGGAGGGGAAATTATATATCAGCAGCGATTACCGGGAAGGCAAATTGCGTGTCACGGTGGAGGATAACGGGAAGCTGCTAACGAATGAGATGCTGCAGTGTTTGCAGGACAGGCTGGCTATGGATTCGAAGCATATTGAAAAAACAGGATTGATCAACGTGAACAACCGGCTTCAGCTTAAATATGGGCTTGGAAGCGGATTATTCATCTCACGCAGCGCCTATGGCGGATTAAAGGTGGATCTGATCATTATCATCGATGGGATAAAGGAGGCATCATCATGTACAGACTGTTGATCGTGGACGACGAACCTGTCATCGTTAACGGCTTGGTTCAGCTTTTTCAGGAGCAAACGCAATTGGAACTGGATGTATGCAAAGCTTATTCCGCCAAAGAAGCGCTAGAGATTGCCAGGAGAGTGAAGCTGGACATCCTGGTCAGCGATATACGAATGCCCCAAAAGAGCGGGCTGCAGCTGATTGATGAAATTACATACTATTGGCCGCATTGCCGAATCATTTTCCTGACCGGCTATAGTGAATTTGATTATGTGCATGAAGCACTGCGGAAAAACGTCGATAACTACATCCTGAAGACCGAAGGAATCGATCCGATTTTCCAAGCTGTCCAAGTGGCTTCTTCTAAACTTGATGAGGAAAACCGTCGCAGAATCCAGGCGGAAAAGGCAAAGGTGCATTTTCAAATCGCCGAACCTCTGCTGAAACGGGAGCTGATACGAAAGGTATTGAATGGAGAAGCCGCCCGTTCTCTGCTGTCCGAGTCCCGTTATGAAGAAGTGGAGTTCTGCATCGATGTAGACCAGCCGGCATTCTTTATCTTGGGAAGGATCGACGGTGCGTCGGAGACGAAAACAAAGGATGTGGCGCAAGCTGTTCAGATGACGTTTATCAACGATTTGCCCAATTCATTTGCATGTGAGCATGCTATTCTGGACGATGCCTTACAGGTATGGCTGCTGCAGCCGGACGTGGAGCTTCGGGATCGTTTTCGCAGTGATGCGCAGGAAAATGAGCTTCATTGGCATGGGGTTATGTCTTATATGAGAGGCATCCTGGAGCTGGTTCAGAATGAATGCGAAGAACTGCTCGGCGTTCATGTTTCTTTCGGGATCTCGGGCAATCTGCATGATAAGTGGTATACCTCGGGGCAGCAGCTTGATATTTTACGATCCATGCTGCAGAGCAGGGCTGCGCTTGGTCAAAATATGGTTATTGTGAACATCGAAAAGGCTAAAGAGTTTGAGGAAACGAACCAAGATTATGACCGCTTCAAGCAGGATGACATGAAATTCGACGTGATCGACCGGATCCATAAATATATCATGGAGCATTTATCCGGGGATGTCTCCTTGACCGCCATTGCGGAGGAGGTCCATTTTAACCCTTCCTATCTTTCGCGCTACTACAAGCAGCTGACAGGACACAACCTGCTGGAGTATATCCAGGCGAAGAAGCTGGAGGGGGCGCTCCATCTGATGTTGCATACGAATATGAAATTGCAGGAGATTGCCACTCGGCTCGGATTCGAATCTCCTTCGTATTTCACTACATTTTTCAAGAAAAAGATGGGGGTTTCCCCTCAGGAATACCGAAATACCCAATAAGTAAAAAAAGTGAAAGCGATGTAAAAAACTTAAAATTGATAGCGCTTTCGGGCGGAATCTATAATGAGACGTAAGCAGCACAGATATGAAGATTACGCCAGATAAAGGGGGACGCAATCATGAGATGGATCAAGCTAGCGAAGATGATGTTGATTAGCACGATGACGCTTTCGGTAATGGCTGCATGCTCGAATCAGGTAAAAGAATCTGAAGGGACGCCGGCCAAATCCTCTACCGAGGATGCAAAAACCAATACCGCACCACCCGAACCTCTCGGCAAATATCCTGAAACGGTGACGGTCACGCAAGTGCTCGGCTACAATCCGCCGGAGGACCCGCGGACGCCTCAAGGGATTACACCTGAACAGAATGCTTACTTTAAAGATCTCAAAGACATGCTGAACATTGAGGTTCAGTACAAATGGACGGTGCCTTCGAGCCAGTTCGAACAGAAGTTTTCGTTAGCCATGGCTTCGGCGGATCTGCCGGATATTATGGAACTGGACCAGAAGAACTTCGAGAAGTTGAAGAAACAGGGGATGCTAGCCGATCTTACCCAGGCTTACAACGACTATGCTTCACCGGCACTGAAAAAATACATGGAGTCTGACGGAGGCTTTGCGATGAAGACGTTTACGTCGGAAGGAAAACTGCTCGCGATTCCCGGATTTGAGGATCCTTTCCTGTCTACCCAGCTGCTCTGGATCCGCAAAGACTGGCTCGACAACCTGAATTTGCAGCCGCCGCAAACCATGGATGAGCTGGAACAGGTTGCAAGGGCCTTCGTGCAGCAGGATCCGGACCAAAACGGTAAAAATGACACATACGGTATCGCGATGCAGAAGAATCTGTTCTTCTGGGGATTTGACCTTAGAGGTTTCTTCAATGGATTTGGCGCATATCCGTCCATCGGGGACAACCAGTCGGCCTGGATTAAGGATGACAGCGGCAAGCTTGTACCTGGACTCATTCAGCCGGAAGTAAAGACCGCGCTGGGCAAGCTGCAGTCCTGGTACAAGGAGGGGATTCTGGATAAGGAATTTGCCTTGAAGGACGAGAACAAGTCCGTTGAAGATATTACCGCGGGCAAGGTCGGCATTTCCTACGGCGAATGGTGGTATCCGAACTGGCCATTGAATCTCAATGTCGATAAAGATCCAAAGGCAGAATGGATTGCCCTTCAAATTCCTGGGCTGGATGGACCCGGGAAATCCATGGTACCTAAGATTCGCAGTAACAAACTCGTGGTCGTGAATAAAAAAATGAAGAATCCGGAAGCCGCGATTAAGATGATCAACTTCTACATCGAGGTGGGCAACAAAAAGTACATGGATCAGAATAAAGCGGAAAAAGGATATGTATACAATTGGTTCAACCCACGGATTTATAATCCGGCCCAAATTGACACGATCTATACGGAAGTTAACAAGGCGCTTGACGCGAACCAACCGGAAATTACGCTGGATGACGAGAACTACAAAAATGTGGCGGATGTCTTCAAAGCAACGAAGGATTACCTTGCAGGCAATACCGCAGATGCCTCGAAAGGCGTAAATTGGGGCCAATATTTCAGCCGGGCTGCAAAAGACGGCGGCTGGGGAACGACGCGGCAAATCAAAGAGAGTCAGGCTTATGTGAATAATGAATACTATGGCCTTCCCACGGCAACTCAAGTGGAGAAGGGATCCCAGCTCGATAAACTGATGCAGGAAACCTTCACTAAGATCGTCATGGGGGCTTCGCTGGATGAATTCGATAAATTCGTTCAGAGCTGGAAGTCGCTTGGCGGCGATCAGATTACGCAAGAGGTCAACGATTGGTACGGCCAGCAGAGTGCCAAATAATCTTTGAATGATAGAACGGGAGGATGAGCCTTGATGAAGTCGGCAGAATCCTCCCGTTTTAAATGGACGGGGAGGTTCATCTGTGAGAACGCTAAAAAAAGAATATCTGCTGCATTTGATGTTGCTGCCTGGTGTTATCGTCACGTTGATTTATGCTTATGGGCCTATGGCCGGCCTAGTGATGGCTTTTCAACAGTTTGAGCCGCTGGCCGGGTTCTTCCACTCGGATTTCGTTGGCTTTGATAATTTTCGGTATGTATTTGAACTGCCTGATTTCAAGCAAGTACTGTGGAACACCATTGTCATTTCCGTATTTAAAATGATTTTGTTTTTACTTGTGCCTCTAATTCTGGCACTGCTACTCAACGAAGTCACCCGAAGATGGTTCTCGCGTTTTATCCAATCCGCTATCTTCCTGCCATTCTTTCTGTCCTGGACGGTGCTTGGCGGTGTCATCATCGAATTATTCTCTTTGAATGGTCCGGTGAACGGCTTGCTGGGCGCACTGGATATGGAACCGATCATGTTTATGCTGGATAACCACTGGTTCCGTGGGATCATCATCGGTTCAGATGTATGGAAAGGGATGGGCTATAACATGATTGTTATGCTCGCAGCCATAACAGGAATCCATGCAACGCTGTATGAAGCTGCAGAAGTAGACGGAGCGGGAAGATGGAAACAGATGATTCACATTACGCTCCCGGGCATGGCACCGATTCTCATCCTGCTGGGTGTATTAAGTCTTGGCGGCATTCTCAATGCCGGTTTCGAACAGATTCTGATTATGTACAACCCGACGGTTTATGAGGGGGCGGATATTATCGATACCTTCGTCTATAGGCTCGGAATGTTCAGTCAGCAATTCGGACCTGCCGCCGCGGTTGGCTTCTTTAAATCCGTCATCTCTCTGGCTCTCGTGGCTGTGACATACTATGCGGCTTATAAATATAACAATTATCGGATCTTTTAGGCTGGAGTGGAGGTAGGAAAATGCACAAACCAACGATCAGCAGAAGGCTGTTTGTAATCATGAATACGCTGGTTCTAACCGCAATCACCTTGCTCGGTATCATTCCGTTTATTCATTTGCTCTCGATTTCGTTAAGTTCGAATACAGCGGCGATGGCGGGGGAAGTGAGACTCTGGCCTGTAGGCTTTAACCTGGATGCTTACCGATACTTGGGCGAAAAGGTCGAGTTTTTTCGATCGTTCCGGGTTTCGCTAACGCGGGTCGTGCTAGGGACGGCAGTGAATATGTTTTTGGTATTTATCACCGCGTATCCCTTATCGAAATCAAATCATCAATTTAAGTTCCGAACACCGTATGTGTGGTTTTTTGCCATTACGATGTTTTTCGGCGGGGGCTTGATTCCCACTTACATGATCGTGAAGAATACCGGCTTGATTGACTCCGTATGGGCTCTGATTCTGCCTGGGGCACTCAATGTATGGAACATGGTCCTGATGTTGAACTTCTTCAGAACGATTCCGAAGGAGCTGGAGGAGGCGGCAACGATTGACGGCGCCGGACACTGGCGAATATTATGGCGTATCTACCTGCCGGTTTCGCTGCCGTCCATTGCAACGATCGGCCTGTTTACCATCGTGGGACACTGGAATGCTTGGTTCGACGGCATTCTATACTTGAATTCGCCGGATAAATATCCGCTGCAAACCTATTTGTCTACACTCATCATGTCAATCAACTCCCAAATGACTTCGATATCGATCGAGCAGATCAAGGCGATGGAGAATTTGAGTGAGAAAACGCTCCGGACTGCCCAAATATTCATGGGCGCGCTGCCGATCATGGTCGTGTATCCGTTCCTGCAGAAGTACTTTGTCAAAGGGATGACGGTCGGAAGCGTCAAAGAATAAGTGCTTACAAAAAAAGGAGAAGAGTTGGATGAATAAGGTTAAGGTTGCCCTTATCGGAGCAGGACTGCGAGGCATCAATTATATGGAATATGCCCTGATGCACCCTCATGAGCTTGAGGTGGTTGCCGTCACGGAACCGAATCAGCAGCGGAGGGAACAGTTTAAAGCTAGGCATGGCCTTGAAGATGCATCGTGCTTCGAGCATTGGAATGATTTCTTTGCAGGGCCCAAACTCGCGGACGCGGTACTGATATGCACCCAGGATAAGCAGCACTTTGAGCCGACGATGCGGGCGCTTGAAGCCGGTTACCATGTGCTGCTGGAGAAGCCGATGTCACCGGATCCCGAAGAGTGCATCAAGATGGGTGAGATGGCTTCGCAGGCCGGACTGGTGTTTTCGATCTGTCACGTGCTGCGGTATACGCCGTTTTTCACAACTTTAAAGGAACTGCTGGAGCGTGAGACCATTGGCCAATTGATGTCGATCCAGCATAACGAGAACGTGGGCTATTGGCATCAGGCGCACAGTTTTGTGCGGGGGAATTGGCGTCGTAAGGAAGATTCCAGTCCGATGATTCTCGCCAAGTCCTGTCATGATCTCGATATTTTGCTCTGGCTTGCCGATTCCGATTGCCTTCGGGTATCCTCTTTCGGCTCGCTGAGCCATTTTACGGCTGAACAAGCACCGGAAGGCGCACCTAAACGCTGTTTGGACGGATGCCCGGTCTCGGATCAGTGCCTCTATTATGCGCCTGATCTATATTTGACAGAGGATATGAATTGGCCAACGTCGGCGATCAGTGATGATATGAGTTATGAAGCCCGTTATAAGGCATTGCTGGAGGGGCCATATGGCCGCTGCGTATATCATTGCGATAATGATGTTGTGGACCATCAGGTCGTCAATTTGGAATTTGCCAATAACGTAACGGTTGCGTTTACGATGAGTGCGTTTACGCGAGATGTCAGCCGCACGATCAAGCTGATGGGAACCCGCGGGGAAATCCGCGGAGCCATGGAGAAGAATGAAATTGAGATCATTCACTTTGGCAGCGGCAAGATCGAGCGAATATCTTTTGCAGATAGGGGCGGGCATGTCGGGCACGGAGGCGGTGATATGGGCCTGATCAAGGATTTTCTGAGGCTGGTGCAGACAGGAGGAAACCATCAAGGACTTACTTCGGCTAGTCGTTCCGTTCAAAGTCATCTCATGGCGTTTGCCGCTGAGCAGTCGAGAGTGGATGGAAAGGTCATCTCGATAAAGGAATTTGAGCAGCAGTTCAGCGCGCAAGTAAAAACGATGCCCGGAAAATAATGTGTAGATCGCAAGCCTGATTGCTGTTGCAATCGGGCTTGTTTTGTATTCTAAGGCACAACACCAAGTGGCTGTCTATGGTAAAATAAACCTAGCGCTTGATAATGGAACAAATAGATCGGCAGGAATTTGAATCATGAAGGAGCACTCCGTAAAGGACACAACGCGAGCCGCTTCCGAAATGTAGGAGTTGACGATTATAAAATATCTAAAAGATGTTCAGGAGCCGGGGATGGGAACCTGGTACTTTGAAATTGATAACAATGGCACGGCTTATAGGCAGATCGTGGTTAATGAGAACGGCAGCTGCATTACATCCAATCGGAAGCACGATTCCTCTCATTTCATGCTTGCGGAGCACCCTCTTAATCCAGAGGAACCTTATTATACCGAAATCAGTCAAGCGGAATTCGAGGAGCTTTGGATGGAACAACTGGAGGCTGATATGGAGGTATGGCATCGGACTCAACTTTTATTTCCAGTCGGCGCTAAAGTGGAAGGATTCATCGAGGCCTTTTTTCCGCAAGGCACATTAATTAACTTGTTGGAACCGGGGGCCGTAGGCTTGACGGACACGACCGCTCTGAAATTGCGGGCCCCTGCTGAATGGATGTACCCTCGTTATCGGGTCATTGCCGAGGTATCCGGTTACGATGAAGTAAACCAATGGGTCCTTCTTGCCGATGCAGAAATTCCGGGAAGTCAGTTTAATGAAGGTGAACTTGGCGAGTAGGAAGGAGTATAGGATGATCGAAAGGAGTGTTTGAATGATGTGCAGCAGCAGTTGGACTGCAGGTGAGCTTGTTGTTAATGGAGAACGGGCCATCCACCCCGGTTTAACCGAAGATTCATTATGTGCATCCAAACTTTATACCCTGTATTTTCACTCTGCCCGCTCCATGGGGAATGGCTATGAGTGGTTTTATTTTAACGAGGTTCCGTTGATGGATGAATCGGTATTTGTGTCCATATGCTTTCATGCAGGTAAGCTATATGCGGTAGAATTGTCCGTTCAGGGGGAGCAATTTCCGACTTCGTGGGATAACTGGACCGTGGAAGGCGAGCGGAGAAGGTACGAGAAGCATAGGAACATGCTTGAGAGGGCTTTATGTTTAATGCCTAACTATGAGCAGGAACGTCCTTATCCATATGTGGAATACCAGATGGAATGGGGGAATATCACATCCTCTCAGGATCCGCGTTCAGGATCAACGGCCATCGCGTTTTCTTTTACGTGATGTGATAATAATAGTTAGCCCAGGAAACCACGTTCATCGTGGTTTTTTTGCGACTACGGACATGCGGATTAAGTCTTCGGTGTGAATTGGATATAATTTGCTAAGTTTGGGTTATCCTAATCTCAAAAGTAAGTCTTAGGACGAATTCAAAATACCCAGGAAAGGGTAATCATGTATAATTCCAAGACGATACAGGAGGTTAGCATGAAACATACAAACGGTATGTCCGATGTTGCGATTCTCGGGATGGGGACGGCATTGCCGGCACATTCGATGGCACAGTCGGATATCGCGGCATTAATTGCCTCTACGCTGCAGGATAAACCTGATCTGGCCCGTTTTGCTCGAAGAGTATTTAGATCCTGCGGTGTCGAAACTCGTTATACCTGCGAACCCAATTACGTTGGTCCATTGGAAGAGTGCCGCTATTTGCCTTCTCATGACGAGTCAGAGATCCCTACAACCAAGGAACGAATGGATACATACAAACGAGAGGGCCTCCCGCTTGGCATAGAAGCAGCCGAGCAGGCCTTGAAGGATGCAGGTATGTCGCCGGATCGAATCACGCATCTCATTACGGTCAGCTGCACAGGTCAATACCAGCCCGGTATGGATGTACTGTTGATCCGTCATTTGGGGCTTTCTCGACGGGTTAATCGCCTGCCATTGATATTCCAGGGATGTGCTGCCGGCCTTAAAGCGATTCAAATGGCGCGGGATGTTGTCATAGGGGCGCCGGGGTCGCAAGTATTGATTGTGTGCGTGGAGCTTTGCACTCTTCATTTTCAACCGGTCAAGGAGAGGGAGGCACTGTTTGCAGCCTCGTTTTTCGGTGATGGAGCCTCATCTTGTGTCATCGGTCATCCGGCAACGGATCATCGGCATTATTTGGAGCTTGGCTCGGGTTATTCGGTCCTGCTGCCGGATTCCACGGAGGATATGACATGGGAGGTAGGCAACACAGGCTTTGATCTTTTTTTATCACCGCGTATTCCCAAGCTTCTCGGTATTCACCTGGAGGAAGAACTGCGTGTTCTGCTGAAGGGCGATAAGCTGCCGGAATTGTGGGCCATCCATCCTGGCGGACGGGGCATCGTGGATTCGGTGCAGGAAGTTATGGGCCTGACCGATGAACAAACCAAATACAGCCGGGACATCTTAAGAACGGCAGGGAATCTCTCCTCCGTGACCATTTTGTTTGTGCTGAGTGCGATGCGCAAGAAGATGCAAGAGATGAATAAAGCTTCCACGGAAGGGGTCGCCATGGCCTTCGGGCCGGGCCTGACAGCGGAGCTTATGCGCTTTACCTATGTGAAGGCTCATGCGTCATCGGTTAAGGAGCAGGACCATGTCCTTCTTTAGAACCCTGTCCATCCGGGCGGAGGAAGATGAGCTTATGGATGACTTCTCCATGGGAGGAGAAGAGCTGAGCGAAGCGCTAAAGCATTTAAGGCGGCTGAATCGAATCTTTGCTGCACCGGGACCTACCCTGGACGGCGTGGAGAAGCTTTGGAAATCGATGGGCAGCCCGAGGACCCTTAGCATCATGGACGTAGGGGCCGGTTCAGGCGATGTAAACCAGAAGCTGCTGCAATGGTCGAATCAAAGAGGCATCCAGCTGAATATTACCTTGGTCGATATGACGGAAGAAGCATGCGATGAGGCTAGACGACTGTTTCGAAACGAGCCGAGGGTTCAAGTTCGACGTGCCGATGTTAAAGAGTTACCCGATGCATCGGCAGATATTGTGACTGGTTCCCAGTTCATCCATCATTTCCAGGGCGAGCAGCTGGTGGACATGGTGACGCATATGCTGCGGACCTCTATTTACGGGGTCGTGATCAATGATATTCATCGGCATCCGGTACCCTACACGGCAGTCTGGCTTACGACGCGCATCATTTCCCGCAATCGTTATATTCGCCATGATGGTCCGTTATCGGTTGCTAAGGGATTTAAAGGGAGAGATTGGAGAGAGCTGAAAAAGCAGCTCAATCACGACACCATGACCTATGAATGGAAGCCGCTGTTCCGCTATTCCGTTGTTATCCCGAACCATCGGGCTCCTTAGTCCTCTACTTGTTAACAAGCCAATGTTCTTCAGGCAAGCTATAAGGCAGGTGGTCATATATGTCAAAGCAAGCGGATGTTATTGTTATCGGAGCGGGTGTTGCCGGTACCAGCTGTGCACTACAGCTTGCAAAGCAAGGGTATCGTACGATATTGCTGGATCGGCAATCATTTCCACGCCACAAAACCTGCGGTGAATTCATGTCTCCGGAGACCAAAGAGATGCTGGATTATTTGGGGGTCCATCTATTGGGCGAAGAGATTGAGCCTAGTTCCATGGATCATGCCAAAATTGTGATGTCACACGGCGGTGAAATTACCGCTCCGTTACCGGGACAGGCCACAGGCATCAGCCGCTATGAGCTGGATCGCCTCCTACATGAGAATGCACTGGCCGCGGGAGCGGAAGTTGTCACGGGAACAACCGTGACCGATATTCAGAAGCTCGGTGATCATCGGTATGAAGTCGATGTAAGGCAAGGGAAAGAGCGCGTTCGATATGAGGCAAGGGCCGTCATTGGTGCATACGGTACGAAAAGGCCGCGCGGCGTTTCCCCTGCCGAGGAGTATCGGGATGATACCGTATATGTTGGTGTGAAATCGCATTTTAGCGGCATTACGATACCTTCCCGGGTTGAGCTGTATTTTTGCGAAGGGGGTTATGTCGGAATCTCGCCGATTGAAAATGGGACGGTTAATGTGGCTGCGTTGCTGACCTTGAATTCAGTGCAGGGCAGCGGCAAATCGGTGCCTGAAATTCTCCGAGCCGCTTCACGCACAAACAAAAGGTTGGCCGAACGGATGGCTGAAGGGGAGCCTGTTTCGGGAACGCAGGTATCGATTGCCCCTCTTCGTTTATCCCATACACCGCATCCATGGTCGGAATATCCTCACATCGGCGATGCCATGCTGATGCTCCCACCGCTGTGCGGGGACGGGATGTCGGTTGCTCTTCGGTCCTCGCTGATATGCGCTCGTTGGACCGACTCCTATTTAAAGGGAGAAATAAACTTCGAACATTGGCGAAATCAGTATACACTCGAAGCCAATCGTACGTTTACGGAGCTTCTCAGAAGAGCAAGGAGAATTCAGAACATGGCTTTCGCCAAAACCAATCGCTTCTATCCAGGTATCGCCCGGATGATTCCAGGATTGGCTTCCTATATCGTAAAAGCTACCCGGTTATCCGCATCGGGTATAGGTTCTAGATAAAAGCCGCAGGATTGCGGCTTTTTTGTATTGTTATTTTACTATCCACGGACAATACGTCGCTTAATGATATCCGGATGAGTGCCTTTCATAACGATGAAAAATGAAGGGCTGCTAAGTTGCTTGGTGCAACGTGGCAGCCCTTATATGTAGATTAATTAAGAATGAGCCACTTCGTTATCAATGACGATGCGATTTAGCTTCACATTTACTGGCGCCGCTATCGTATCGCCCACAGGGCATTTACTCTCCAGAAATTCAACAAACTGCTCAACCTTCTCGGGGGACGAAGGGGTCTTGATGTAGAACGTGTACCGAATATCGGAGTATCCAGGGCGTACGTCAGAGCGATTAAAGAATCCATCCAGGTCAAGGTCGCCTTCTACATCAACTCTGAAATCTTCAAGGATCACATCGAATTTTGGAGCATAAACACGGGCCACTATCGATTGGCATGCCCCCAGGGAGGCCAGCAGAGCTTCAACGGGGTTCATTCCGGTATCCGTACCTCCAAGGCTTTTTGGCTCATCAATAACTAACTCGAACTGCCTTACATTAGTAACAACTTTTACCCCTTCTTGCAAATGGGCCGTTGCTTTGAACGTTTGAACACTTGGCATATAGCACATCTCCCTTTTTCTGGACAGCCCATACGGCGTGGGTGCTCTGTCTCTATATTATAAACTATACTATTTTACTAGGTTTAGTGTGAATTATAATTCTATTTAGCATGATCTGTCAATAGAACATAAATAGAACGATATGACGGGCGTTTGTTATTCCCATGCAAGGACCAGGAGGAAGGCAAAAAAAGAGAGCGTGTTCTCGTTGCGAAAACACGCTCTCTGGATCAGTTCCATATTATTATTCGGAAGCCTTATTTTGTTGTTTCAGCAAATCGCGAATTTCAGTCAACAACAGTTCTTCCTTCGATGGAGCCGGTGGTTCTTCAGCTTTAGTATCTTCTTTGCGTTTAAAGCGGTTAAGCGTACGGATGAACATGAAGATCGAGAAGGAGACGATAAGGAAATCTACGACCGTCTGCAGAAAAACTCCATACGTCAGCGTTGCATCTCCGATTGTCGCATCGAGTCCTGATAAATTGACTCCGCCAAGGAGCAAGCCAATTACCGGCATAATGATATCGCTCACCAAGGAGGATACGATTTTGCCGAAAGCAGCACCAATGATAACCCCAATGGCTAAATCGAGCACATTACCCTTAAGCGCAAAGGTTTTAAACTCTTTTAATAAATTCATAATAAGTCACCTGCTTTTCAACCAAAATGTAGGCGGCATTTCATCTACCACTCGAAATATCCTATCAGCAACTAGTGAAATGCGCAAGATCGTTAAGTTGTATCTTTTTTACGGAAACGTAGGCGAGCCGCCGCTTGCCCTATACAGGTTGACCAATAGGTGGCATTCATGTTAAGTTTATAATATTCGCACAATAACGGGATTGAATGAAGGAGGGATAAAGCGATGACTGAATTAGATGTTGTAGATGTTCATGTGAACCTGTCGATACTAGGAAGCATTAGACAAGGTTCACACCATAATCAATCAGATACCGGAACTTTATCCTTCTATACTTATATGCAGGCAAGTTTAGCGATAGCTTGATCGTCGCTTGTTTCTTTATGGTATAGTTGGCAAAGATAAGCGTAGAAAGCACCGGGTTCTGGTGTTTTTGCGCTTTTTTTCGTTCTGAAATTTTACCGTAGAGGAATGAAGAAAATGTCATTAATCCAAGTTTCAAACCTTTCGTTTGCTTATGAGAGCAGTTTTGATCCGATATTCGAACAAGTGAGCTTTCAAATCGATACCGATTGGAAATTAGGATTTACCGGAAGAAACGGCAGGGGGAAAACCACGTTTCTCAATCTGCTGCTAGGCAAGTATGAATACAGCGGGAATATCTCGGCCTCCGTGAGCTTCGAATATTTCCCTTACCATGTCGAGAACAAGGAGTATCTCACTCTGGACATCATCGAGGAGATCTATCCGGAGTATGTTCATTGGCAAATCGTGCGCGAACTTAACTTGTTAAAGGTTTCGGAGGATGTCCTGTACAGGCCTTTTGACTCATTATCAAGCGGAGAACAGACCAAAGTGATGCTGGCTGCGTTGTTTATCAAGGAAAATCGCTTCCTCTTGATTGACGAACCGACCAATCACCTGGATATGCATGCGAGAAAATTAGTCAGCGACTACCTCAGCAAGAAAAGCGGATTTATTCTGGTGTCGCACGATCGATCATTCTTGGATCATTGCGTAGACCACATCCTGTCCATCAATAAAACCAATATCGAGATCCAAAAAGGCAATTTTTCCGCATGGTGGGAAAATAAAAAGAGACAGGATCAATTTGAGCTTGCGAGTGACGAGAAGCTGAGGAAAGATATTAAACGTTTAACCGATTCTGCAAGAAGGACGGGGAATTGGTCGGATCAGGTGGAGAAATCGAAGAACGGTACCAGAAATTCAGGCTCCAAAGTAGATAAAGGCTATATTGGCCACAAGGCAGCTAAGATGATGAAGCGCTCCAAAAACCTAGAGCAGCGACAGCAGTCCGCCATAGAGGAAAAATCGAAGCTCCTTAAAAATATCGAGAGCTCCGAGAATTTGCAGATGTTCCAACTGGATTATCACAAAAAACAACTGGTCCAGCTGGAGGATGTCTCCATTTCATACGGCTCCAAGACGGTGTGTGAAAACTTGAGTTTTACGATTGAAAAAGGGGACCGAGTTGCCCTCTCGGGCAAAAACGGTTCTGGAAAATCCAGTATCCTTAAGCTGATATGCGGAGAAGAGATGCAATACACAGGCCAGTTCAACAGGGATAACCAGCTTAAGATATCCTATGTATCTCAGGACACGTCCTACCTGCAAGGCAGCTTGACGGATTATGCCATAAGCAGCGGGATTGATGAAAGCCTGTTTAAATCCATATTGCGAAAGCTCGATTTCTCGAGGCTTCAATTCGAAAAGGATATTTCGACTTATAGCGGGGGACAGAAGAAGAAGGTCCTGATCGCCAAAAGTCTTAGTGAGGAGGCACATTTGCATATTTGGGATGAACCGCTTAATTTTATCGATGTGATCTCTCGCATGCAGATCGAAGAGTTATTGCTCGAGTATGCACCGACGCTTCTGTTCGTGGAGCATGATCGTGCATTTTGCGAGAATGTGGCAACGAAGTTCGTTGAGCTTGATGGCCATCAAGAAACATAAGAAACAATAAGATCGTTATCCCAAAGAAGGAATGGGAGTATCAATTAGCTAGAATATGTTCCTTAATAGGAAATTACAAAAAAAGCTGTCCGCTAATTAGTTAGCGGCAGCTTTTTTACATTTCGTTGTGATATCAACTAAGACGTTCATCCAGTAAACCTAACCCTTCCAGTAGCCGGTCAAAACGGCGTGGCGATTCCATCCTCCAAAAGAGCTGAAGTGCCTTCAACCTTTCGCATATGCCGCAGTTCCATAAATCCGCTGAAGCGGTTGCTCAATAATCGGGTTACATCCGAAATCGAGCTCGATATCATCCAATCAAGCGGAAAAGAAAAGCGTCTCAGCTGACGCTCCCGCAAATTGATCGATGGCCCGCACCAACTGCCCAAGCTAATGATAAGTGGCGTATAGTAAAAAAATAAACCGTAATTTAATATAAATTAGCAATTGATAAGAAATATAAGTGCATCTGGCATGTTAAGATCTGAAGAGAAAAGACAATCATAGAAACAAGCTGGTTTTAACAGTCAATTAGGCGAGGAGTGTAACAATCGATGATTAGTAAAGTTGGTCAAATTATGGTGTATGTGAATAATCAGGATCAAGCCGTGAAGTTTTGGACTGAATTGGTAGGATTTCAAGTCATAGCTGAAGAGAATAACGGTGAAATGAGATGGATTGAAATTGCTCCAACGAAGGAAGCCGAAACGAGCATCATTCTGCATGACAAGGAGCTCGTAGCCAAAATGTCGCCTGGAATGAATTTGGGCACACCTTCTGTAATGTTTTTCACGGAAAATTTCGATGCGTTGCACAGCCATTTAACCAGCCATAATATCACCGTCGGCGAAGTGGTGAATTTGCCTTCCGGCAGAGTTTTCAACTTTGCGGATTATGAAGAAAACTATTTTGCTGTCATGGAAAAATAATAACCGATCAGATCAACCATAGATCGGATAGATGTGAAGTCGCCTATTTGGCGGCTTTTTTGTGTATTCTTTGGTATAACGCTTAGATGGTGGGCGTTATACTTTTTTCCTGCATTCGCTATAATGGATACAGTGATTGAAGGAAAGGGATGTCATGCATGAAGAAAGTGATCGTCATTGGATCGGGAATACTGGGGGCATCGACTGCTTATCAGTTAGCAAAAATGGGAGCGGAAGTTCTTATTATAGACCGCAAAGATAAAGGACAGGCTACGGATGCCGCGGCAGGCATTATCTGCCCCTGGCTATCGCAAAGGCGGAATCAAGCGTGGTACCAATTAGCCAAGGCGGGCGCGCGTTTTTATCCTAAGTTAGTGAAAGAACTCATCAGCGAAGGCGAGACAGAAACAGGCTACGCCCAAGTCGGCGCTCTTAGCATTCATGAGGATTTGGATAAAATCCGCAAGATGGAGGAACGGGCTCATATTCGAAAAACAGATGCTCCGGAAATCGGTGAGATTACCCGGCTGAATGAGGAAGAAACCCATGAGCATTTTCCTTTGCTCGGTAAAGGCTATCATTCCGTTCATATTAGCGGTGCCGCACGTATTGACGGTCGTGCTCTGCGCGATGCGCTGATCCGGTCTGCGCAGAGGAACGGGGCCCAGCTTATAAACGGGGATGCCGCATTGGTATATCAAACAAATCGTGTAACCGGAGCAGCTGTCGGAGCTGATAGCTTCGAGGCTGATGAAGTCATTGTTTGTGCCGGTGCATGGGCTAATCAACTGCTTCAGCCATTAGGCATTCATTTTCAGGTTCGTTTTCAAAAAGCGCAAATCATGCATGTGCAGGCGGCTGACCAGCAAGATACAGGTGCCTGGCCGGTCGTCATGCCGCCTTCGGATCAATATTTGCTCTCTTTTGATAACCAGAAGATTGTGATCGGAGCGACTCACGAAAATGAAGTCAAGGGCTACGATACGAGAGTAACACCCGGCGGTATGCAGGAAATCCTGAATAAAGGATTGGCCTTAGCGCCTGGTTTGGCTGACAGCACATTTGAGGAAGTACGAGTCGGGTTTCGTCCGTTCACACCCGGATTTCTCCCGGTTATAGGTGCTGTCCCTGGCTGGGAAGGCCTTATTACGGCAAACGGGCTGGGCGCGTCGGGACTAACGATGGGGCCATTTATCGGAAGCCAACTTGCAAAGATGGCGCTTGGAATGCCGCTGGATATCGACATTTATCAATATGATGTTTGTACAGCGATCGAAGAGAGTTGAGGCAAGGCGGTTAATCTGATCGGAGCACGCATTTCGCGGGGTGTATCTCCTGTTAAGTGGATCATGTGAACATATGTGGACGGAGTGAAAAGCCCAATTGAATATTGGATATATTGAAAGCCGCGAAATTCGCGGCTTTTTCTCAATACATTGCTTTTGTCGGAGGGTGATATTTTATTTGGTTTTATAGTCCTAAAGGACCTACGGCTGATATGCTGGAGATACATATCGTGATAGGGTATAGGCTAGGATAAGACAGCCATGTTAAGTAGAAACTAACGATACAGCCGTCAATCCTCCTTTTTTATGTTGAAATGACCGTATTACGATATTGGTCATTGAGTACTGCATGGGGATTCACCCGTCCAACAAAGGGACGCATTCTAAAGAAAACAATGGATCATGGAGGGAGATCGAATGTCAGATACGAAGCAAGTACCTCAACCTAAAACTTACGGACCGCTGGGCAATCTGCCTCTGCTCGATTCCGCAGCTCCGGTCCAATCGCTTGTGAAGGTCGCCTCGGAACTCGGACCGATATTTCAATTTCAGTATCCGGGCGGACGCAGGGAGTTGTATGTCTCCGGCCATGAATATGTCAAGGACGCGTGTGACGAGAAGCGTTTTGACAAACGTATCTGGGCGCCGCTTCAGAATGTCCGTACTTTTGCAGGTGACGGATTGTTTACGAGCGCTACACATGAGCCCAACTGGAAAAAAGCACATAACATCCTGCTCTCCAGCTTTAGCCAGCGTGCGATGCAAGGCTACCATACGAAAATGGTCGATATCGCCATGCAGCTTATCCAGAAATGGGCTCGGCTCAACCCCGACGAAACCGTGGACGTTCCTGCCGACATGACGCGCCTGACGCTGGATACCATCGGCCTGTGCGGATTTAATTACCGGTTTAACAGCTTCTACCGGGAAGACAATCATCCGTTCATCGACAGCATGGTGCGGGCTCTCGATGAAGGCATGAACCAGCTGCACCGTCTGGGCATACAAGACATGTTTATGATTAAAAAGAAGCGGCAGTTTCAGGAAGATGTTCAGGACATGTTCTCGCTCGTTGATGAGCTTATTCAAGATCGCAAAAAGTATGGCGGGGAAGAAGGGGACTTGCTTGCGCATATGCTGGAAGGTGTTGATCCGGATACAGGCGAGCGCCTGGATTCGGAGAATATCCGATATCAGATGATTACGTTTCTTATCGCGGGGCATGAGACGACAAGCGGATTGCTATCCTTTGCCATTTATTTTTTGCTGAAAAATCCGGATACATTGCAAAAAGCGGTAAGCGAGGTAGACCGCGTTCTGAAAGATCCCGTGCCGACTTACAATCAAGTTCGGGAGCTCAAATACGTCCGCATGGTTCTCAGCGAGTCGCTGCGCTTATGGCCAACGGCACCTGCTTTTTCGTTATATGCCAAGGAAGATACGGAGATCGGAGGAACCTATCCGATCAAGAAGGGGGATAGCGTAACAGTCCTGATTCCGGGACTGCATCGAGACTCCCGCGTGTGGGGAGACGACGTGGAGACGTTCAGACCGGAGCGTTTCGAAGATCCCAGCAAGGTGCCGCATGACGCTTACAAACCGTTTGGCAACGGACAACGCGCATGTATCGGGCAGCAGTTTGCGCTGCAGGAGGCAACCTTGGTGCTTGGTTTGGTGCTCAAATATTTTAAATTGATCGAAAACCAGTCGTATGAGTTGAAGGTTAAGGAAACCCTAACTTTGAAGCCGGAAGGGTTTCATATTCAAGTTCGAAGCCGTCAAGAGGGGGCCGCACTCTTGGTTCCTGGAGCAGGTAAGGCGGTGTCACCCGAGTTGGAGAAGCGGGAATTCCCCAAGTCGCCAGATAAAACGGCGACCAATGCCCATCATACACCGCTGCTCGCTTTATACGGGTCTAACTTGGGCACGGCAGAGGGAATTGCCCGAGAGGTGGCGGATGCTGCGAAGCACCTAGGGTTCGACAGCCAGGTAGGTACGTTGGACGATTATGCCGGAAGGCTTCCGAAGGAAGGTGCCGTCATCATTGTAACCGCCTCGTACAACGGACAGCCGCCTTCCAATGCAAAAGCATTTACGGAATGGCTGGAGAATGCCGCTGAATCAGAAATCCAGGGTGTGCGATATGCCGTATTCGGCTGCGGGGATCACAACTGGGCAAGCACCTATCAGCGGATTCCTCGTTTGATAGACGAACAGCTTGCTGTCAAAGGGGCTCAGCGATTGCTCACGCGCGGCGAGAGTGATGCCAGCGGCGACTTTGAGCGCGAAGTCGATGAATGGACAGAACATTTATGGCCGGATCTGATGCAATCGCTAGGTCTACCTCTGATGTCCGTCAATGAGCTGAAGCGCAGTACCTTGTCTGTCCAGTTCGTGCAGGGAGCGGCCGCCGTGCCTCTGGCAGAAACCTACCAGGCTGTAACCGGGCGCGTTGCTCACACCCGCAATCTGCAGCATGCGGACAGCGGAAGGATCACGCAGCATATCGAAATCTCGCTGCCGGCCGGAACGGATTATCGTGAAGGAGATCATCTGGGAGTGCTTCCGGTCAATCCGAAGACGCTGGTTCAGCGAGTTCTCCGAAGATTCAAACTGGACGCGGGGGCACACCTTATCTTGTCTGCTGAAGGAAGAAGCGGTGCGCATTTGCCGACAGGCATTCCTGTCCGTCTGGACGACCTGCTGTCCCGCAGCGTGGAGCTGCAGGAGCCGGCCACAAGAGCGCAGATTCGGGAGATGGCCGCTAGTACGGTATGTCCGCCGCATGTGAAAGAGCTTCAAGAGCTGCTTTCGGAAGATACCTATCAGGCTGAAGTGCGGGCCAAACGGATCACCATGCTCGATCTGCTGGAGCGGTATGAAGCCTGCGAGCTGTCGTTTGAACGGTTTCTTGAGCTCTTGCCTCCATTGAAGCCGAGATATTATTCGATTTCCAGCTCTCCGAAGGTTAGCCGGAATACGGCAAGCATTACGGTCAGTGTCGTTCGGGGCAGTGCTTTGAGCGGCCAAGGGGAATACAGGGGCGTGGCTTCCAACTATCTGGAACAATTAGAGACGGGCTCGGAGGTTCTGATGTTCATTCGTTCTCCGGAGTCGGGCTTTGCGCTGCCGGAGGATCCGGCAACGCCAATCATCATGATCGGACCGGGCACGGGTGTGGCTCCGTTCAGGGGATTCATCCAGGCAAGACAAGCGCTTCGAGAGGCTGGGCAGAAGCTGGGTGCTGCGCATCTGTACTTCGGCTGTCGGAATCCGGAGCAAGACTATCTTTACCGCGAGGAGTTTGAGCAGGCAGAGAGAGAAGGTCTGGTCACCCTGCATACGGCTTTTTCGAGGGTAGACGGTGTGGAGAAATGCTATGTCCAGCATTTAATGACACAAGACGGAGCGTTCTTGCTGTCACTGCTAGAGGCAGGAGCGCAAATGTACATTTGCGGCGACGGCTCCCGGATGGCGCCGGAGGTGGAACAAACGCTGACCCGTTCCTATCAGGACCGACATGGCGTGAATGCAGAAGAAGCTGCCGCCTGGCTATCCGGGCTGGAAGCGTCGGGACAATACGTAAAAGACGTTTGGGCCGGATAATCACCATGACAGCGGGATTCGTCGTTCTATACATCTCCTTGCGATCCAGTACTGTTTTTATGTTAAGATGAACAGTACATGATAAATGGAACAGATTAGAAGGAGAGTGTGACTTATGCGCGAAACTGAAACCTGTGTTCCGACTGGCGTGAAACCCCAAGACACCGGCTTTGGTTATACGTTATCCTTGATCGGCGGTAAATATAAAATGATCATCTTGTATTGGCTGTCTGAAAATAAGGTTATGCGGCATAATGAGCTGAAGCGAAGCATTGGTTCCATATCCTTTAAGACGTTAAGCGTCATGTTAAAGGAGCTGGAGGCAGATGGGCTAATCGTTCGCACGGAATATCCCCAGGTCCCTCCCAAAGTCGAATACACCTTGTCGGAACGCGGAATCTCCCTCATTCCTGTGTTACATATGATGTGCGAGTGGGGAGAGCAAAACAGTCCGCCGGCGCTGGAAGCTGTGCAGCTGGAAGCGTGAGGCTTTGTTATATTCAAAGAAGTATTTCCTGAACAAGGAAATACTTCTTTTTTTAACGGCTTCATTTAGTTAACGCATCACAGGTTATCTATGAACTTTAAGTAATCCTGTGCACTTGTATCCAATGCGCCATAAGGAGGCGAAAGGTCCATGTCAGGCGCATTACCGCCAGGAGCAGCCTCTTGTCCGTAAAACGCAAAGAACGAACGATAATCTGCCTCGCAGTAGTGGAAGGTCGTTTCAAAAGGGGTTAATATCTGTGCAAGCGTGTAGCGATACCTTCCGTCTTCCCGATAATCTTCTTTTTTTATGCCAGCCGAAACCGCTAATCCAACTTTGCGCTTCTTTAACTTATCGCCTCCATTAGAACCGTAAGCCCACCCGTAAGCGAAAACCTCGTCAAGCCATTTTTTGAGGAGGGGCGGGCAATTAAACCAATAGATTGGAAATTGTAAAATAAGATTGCTATGCGATTCAATGAGCTGCTGTTCTTTTTGTACATCCATGTTTTCATCAGGGTAAACTTTATGCAATTCGTGAACCGTATACCGCTCCGGATATTTTTGGAGTTCTTCGACCCAGCGTTTATTTATGACCGAGGTTTCCAGACTTGGGTGTGTAACGATAACAAGAATTTTCAAAGATTTGTCCTCCTTAAGAGCATGATTTATGTTCTTGAGTATAGATTGATTACTGCGATGATGTAAGTATGCACTTTTAGTACAGGTACTTACCAAAAGGTGAGTGTTGCGGAGGAAATAGTAGATTGTAAATTGTAGAGTTGCAGAAAATAAATAACAACCATAATTGCACTTTATGATATATAATAATTTGCACTGACTGCATTAGAACGATCTCCCGCGGGTACATAAACTCTAGATCACTCTCTGGATAATCGCTAAATGTATGTAAGGTCTATATTAGGAGATATTATCTGTATCATATTATTTTCATAAAAGGAGTCCTTGTTTAATGGTAGATTTTTTTATGAATTTTAATCCCATTATCCAAGCATTACTAGCCACCTTGTTTACTTGGGGAATGACGGCGTTAGGGGCGGCTGTTGTTTTTTTTACAAAAACATTGAACCAGCGCCTGCTGGATAGTATGTTGGGTTTTGCTGGGGGTGTCATGATTGCGGCCAGTTACTGGTCCTTATTGGCTCCAGCCATCGAGATGTCAGAAGGCAATGCGATCGGGAACTGGTTTCCGGCTGCCTTCGGATTTTTATTAGGCGGAATCTTTATATGGGGAATCGATAAGGTATTACCCCATCTACATCCCAATTCTCCGATCGGAGGAGCGGAAGGATATAATCCAAAAGTCAGAAAACGGAGTACTCTACTGGTACTCGCCATTACCCTTCACAACATTCCGGAAGGGTTAGCGGTCGGGATCGCATTTGGCGCACTTGCTAATGGAGGGACTGAAGCATCACTGGTAGGCGCTCTGACGCTGGCTCTGGGAATCGGCATTCAAAACTTCCCGGAGGGCGTTGCAGTTTCCATGCCCCTACGAGGCGACGGAATGTCTCAGCGAAAGAGCTTTTTCTATGGACAGTTCTCGGGTATGGTGGAACCGGTTGCCGCGGTAATCGGCGCAGTAGCCGTCGCCTTTATAGAACCCATGCTGCCTTATGCATTGAGTTTTGCGGCCGGTGCTATGATTTTCGTTGTAGCCGAAGAGGTCATTCCAAGCTCGCAAGAAAAAGGTAACAAGGATTTAGCGTCTATGAGTTTAATGTTCGGTTTCGTATTGATGATGATTCTTGATGTGGCGTTGGGGTAGAGACGAGAACAGCCAGCCGGGTACGGATTGGCTGTTTTTGCGTTCCAATCCGCAGGTGAGCGATACTGGACTTAGGTCGAGGTTCCCATCTCATTCGCGGGACCAATCCTCAAGTCTCTAAATGGATGCTATACTGAATAAGACATCAGGATTCGGCGAAGAGAGAGACAAAAAGGGACGACGGAAGGAATGGGAACACATTATGCAAAAGAAAACAGGTATATTGATCGTAGTGGCCGGCGTACTGCTGTTGCTCTTTACGATGAACCCGATGAACATTTTTTCGGATGTTCAATTCGGATTTTCCTTTGACACCAAGAAAATTAATGAAGAGAAAATAGTGGCCGCTAATGATTTTCGGGATTTGACCCTACAGACTGGGAGCACTGACATTGAAGTCACTAAGGGAAATTCAGACGAGATTAAGGTTCGACTGAACGGAAAGGTAAGCTCGAAAAATGTAGACCAAGTGAAATTGAAGGTCGAGCCAAACGGCGATACGCTGGTGATCGGGGTCGATGTTCCTGACGGTATTCAGTTTGGCATACGTATACTGGATATCGATTTATCGGTGGAGCTTCCGGAAAAGCAATGGGCAACTGCAAACATTGAAAGTGGAAGCGGCAATCTCGAGATCGGTAGTATGCATGGAGATGAGGTCACGATCAAGGCAAGCAGCGGAAATGTTAATGTTCAGGATGTGAAGGCAGGCTCGCTGACGGTGCATACGAGCAGCGGTAATCTCAAGGCTAAAGAGATTGAAGCCGAGTCGTTAGCGTTAGAGTCAGGATCTGGCAATATATCGGCGGAACGCTATCATGCCACAACGCTGAATTTCAAAAATGGAAGCGGCTATGTTGAACTGAAGGACGGGGAGTCGGCTGTCCAAGGAAAGGCGGGCTCTGGAAACATACGCCTGGAGTCGGAGCGGTTAATCTATGATACCGACCTGCAAGCTGGAAGCGGGAACGTGACCATCGATCTGGTTCAAGAACCTTCCTCTCTGGAAGTTGATTATCAAGGAAAGTACGGTAATGGGAACATACAGTGGGACGGAATACGATATGAGGTAAAAGACGAAGGCAGGCTGAAGGGAACGTTTGGCAGCGGCGACGCAGTGCTGAAGGTTCGCACAGGCTCTGGAAACTTCAAGCTGGAATAAATCAGATCACAATAGATTTAATGAAATGACGAGAAGGGGCCGTCCCAAAAGATCTTAGATCTTGCGGGAGGCCCCCTTCTTGCTGTTAGAAGACGGTCCATGTACGAATCGTTCCTCCCGTCGCTGTTGTCCCCGCATTTCTTGGAATGGTTCTGGGCAAGAAACCGTTCTTTGGTAAATCATGTTCATGTGGATTGCCGGGAGACAACGTCCGGATTTCCGCACCATCAATCGCTTTCGTTCCGAGGGTATGAAAGACGTACTGGAGAAAAAGAAAGCGGCCAATGGTCAATACAGAAGCCATAGCGGTGTGGGAATAACATCCTGAGCACCGCCATGGCTTTATTTGACACATTTTTGTTTATGAGAGCTGTACGTCAAGCAACTAAATCTACTTTTGGGACGGCTCCTTCTTCATTAAAAACCAAAAGCTTGTTGAATCAGCCTCGCATAGATGGCGGCAGCTTCCTTGCGCAGAAGTTTGTCGGACGGCCGGTAATCCGCGGCCCCGTTTGCGTCTTTTGTCACCTCGGGTCCATGCATCCCGGATCCGACCATGAACTGTACGGCTTCATCTGCCCAGGCAGCCGGTTTTGAGCTGAGTTTAGCTGGAACCGCCTTGGCGCCAAGCGCGTTGTGTGCCACACGCCATATTATAGCAGCAGCCTCTTGGCGCGTGATTGGCTGATCGGGTTCAAAGTTCTGGGTCGGCGTGCCGGTGACGCCCCCCATGTCCGCGACATTCTGCACATAACCAGCGAGTGGGTGCCCTTGCATATCCTTAAATGAATTCGTGCCTTCGCTAGGCTTCATCCCGGCCAGTCGGCTGATCGCGCTGACAAACTCTGCCCGCGTGATCGGTTCATTCGGTCGGAAGCTGGATTGCTCATTCTCGTCAAAAGCCTTGAGGGACTGAACAAAGTAGATATCCTTGGCATAAGGACTCCCTTCCGGGACGTCGTTGTAAGCAGCAGGCTCCTCGAGCTTCTCGGACATACTGTCTATCGCCGTGTAATACATATACGCCACATTGCCGTTATCATCTTCCTTGAAGGCGGCCGGCGTACCGTTCTCATCCACGAAACGCAGCGGACCCACCGGCGTGAGTTTATGTTCGCCCAATGCATCCAAGACCAATAACTCACCTTGGCCAGCCTTCACCTGTGTGGCGATAATCGGTGTTCTTAAGCTCCTGAATATGCCCTCGAATTTCTTGAGCTGCTCCTGATTGAGCAGGAAGTCATTCTCCTGAACCTGTTTCTTCGGATAAAAATGATCCATGAATGCGGTGAAAAATTCGGCTCGGATCGATGTGCTCGCGTCACTGTTAACAACAATCATGGCTCCGACAT
The DNA here is from genome assembly GCF_049316025.1 of Paenibacillus sp. NPDC058898. Lineage (NCBI taxonomy): Bacteria > Bacillati > Bacillota > Bacilli > Caryophanales > Paenibacillaceae > Paenibacillus > Paenibacillus sp. NPDC058898. The sequence continues at coordinate 187,112 of NZ_JBMOSM010000001.1, forward strand.
TCTGGTCGGGAAGGAGCCAAAGCCAGGAATGATAGCCATCCAAATCGCCACCTTTGCCAATCAGGGTTTGGCCGTTGTGGCTGCTGTGCATAAACGACTCGAAACCGTATGACATCAACGGAAGGCCGGCTGCATCATAATGCGTCTGATGCATCAAGCGCATCGTTTCTTCCTTCAGGATGCGGGAAGATCCAAACTGGCCTTTGTTTAGGTGGGCGGTAATGAAATTGGCCATATCGGTACCGCTGGCAAACATGCCGCCTTCCGGCGCGATAGTAGGTATGTTCGGATATGGTTTATACGGATGACGTTCGGCATTGTAGCCTGTGGCAAGGTTCGCGATGATTTCATCATCCATCCGAAATGCAGCGTGTTCCATTTTTAGCGGGGTGAAAATATGCTTTTTTACATAATCCTCAAACGGTTCCCCTGATACCCGCTCGATAATGTAGCCCTGCATGGAGGAGGCCAGATTATCATACCGGTAAACCTCCCCGGGCGTGCGAACCACAGCTGGCGCATTGAACCGGATAAAGTCGGCGAGCGGAACCTCGCCCTTCTGAACGATATGCGGCGGAACCGAGGAGCTGTCCGTATAGTCAAAGCCTGTCGTATGGGTCAATAAATGCTCAACGGTGACAGGCTTCCCGGTGTTGTTGGTGATTTTAACATCTGGCATATAATCGGTTATGTCTTGCTTCAGGTCGATTTTTCCCTCCTCTACCAGTTGCATGATCGCCGTCGCGGTTATCGATTTGGATATCGAGGCCATGCGGAACAAGGTTCGATCAGGATCAATCTTTTTCTTGGATTCAAGGTCGGCATAGCCGTAGCCCGTATTCAGCAGCACCTTGCCGTCTTTTACAATCACAACAAGCGCACCAGCCAGCATGTCCGAAACATGAGGCTTGGCAAAATAGGCATCGGTGAACGCCTTGACTTCTTTGGAGCTCAGTATCGGTGTTCCCGCATGCTGTGTTGCGATTGTACCTGAGGCGGTTTTTGCCGTATCGGCAAAGATATCGGCAGGGAAAGCCAGCAGGCTAGCGGACAGCACGGAGGCTGTTAGTACACGAATGGTTCTAGATTTGCTTTGTTTATTTGGCTTCATGGGTTCCTCTCCTTGTCAATCATATTACATTTCCACTTAATGGTAGTCGATGGAGGTAGAAGGAAGAACGGTCCGCAGAATGAGTTTCAGCTGGCTCTTTGGAAGGAGCCTGGCCTCGACTTTGGTCTAGGGAGATTGAATATCTGAGAAGAAATCACATTATCTTATACTTTAGATTAAATTAAAGTATAATTATTGTAATTATATCAGACATAAATCTATCATTATATATACTTCTTATTTCATAATGGTATAAACATATATGTGACAGGGGATGAGGAGACTGAATCTATACATCAAGGAGAGCGGAAACAAAAAGGCAGCAAGAATGATCGTTTTTTTGCATGGCGGAGGTGTGAGCGGCTGGATGTGGAACAAGCAGCTTACCTATTTTGAAGACAGCTTCTGCCTGATTCCTGACTTGCCTGGACATGGGCGCAGCCCCGGCAATTCGCCTTTTTCCATAAGCCGCACCGCGGAGCATCTTAACGAGGTCATTTCGACTAAGGCTGACGGACGGGAGGTTGTTGTTTTCGGATTTTCACTAGGGGCGCAAATTCTCGTGGAGATGATATGTCAACGACCGAGCCTTATTGATTACGCAATCGTAAACAGCGCATTGCTGAGGCCGATGCCGGCAGCGCTTAAGCTGATTGAACCTTCTGTTCGATTAAGCTTCCCGTTAACAAGATACAGATGGTTTTCCAGATGGCAGGCAAGCGTGCTGTACGTGAATGAGGTTGATTTTGAACAGTATTACACGGAAACTCTATGTATGAAGCGGGAGATGCTGGTTTCGGTGCTGAAGGAGAATATGTCCTATTCCATCTCTCCAAGGATTCAAGAATCAACAACGAAGCTATTGGTTACGGTTGGGGAGAAGGAGAGAGGCAGTGTTAAGAAATCGGCTGAGGATCTCGTGCAGATGAGCGAAAGCGCTGACGGGATTATCTTTCTCGGAGTTGGGCATGGCATACCGCTTGCCGATCCGGCGCTGTTTAATCGGGTAGTGGAACATTGGCTTAACACCGGTACAATTCCGGAAGGTACTCCTCATTTATAGTGGGACTGGCAGACCCAACCCCTCCTCATAATTTGCTGTAGACTTTGCCCTTAGGGCAAGGTATATAGTGATCTTGAACCAAGATCCGAAACCAGAAAAGAGGTGCACCTTTGCTGTCGATCGGAGAATTCTCCAAAATATGCGAAGTATCTACAAAGACGCTTCGATATTACGATGAAATCGGGTTAATTCATCCGGATCAGATCAATCTGGAAAACGGTTATCGCTATTATTCCATCAGTCAATTAAAGACAATGCTCTATATCAACCGTTTGAAGTCCTATCATTTTTCGCTTGAAGAAATCAAAGAGATTCTAGAAGGTGAAGCGGATCAATCCGAAGAGAAGCTTCGCCTAGCCCTTAATCGCAAACGTCGGGAAATTCATGAGAAGTTAAACGCATATGAATATACCCTAAAGCAAATGAACCAGGATATCTTGAATCTGGAGCAGGGTATACACCTGATGTCATACCTGGATGATATTGAAGTACAGCTTGTTGAAACGGGGTCTATGAATATACTTTACATGCGTCAGATGATGAGCAGTGATGACTATGCTGTAGGATACGGCAGGTATTACAGCAGGTTATATGAAAAGATTGCTAGGGAGAAACTCACCTTGGTTGGAACGCCCATGACGATATATCACAGCCCGGAATTTAATCCTGCAGGCAATGACACAGAGTTTGCTCTCCCGATCAAGGAGGCTGTAAAGGGAACGAGAGATTTGTGCGGGGGCCTTTGTGCGAGATCTGTTTTAAAGGGGGCTTATTCTAATTTGACATCGGTATATGCCAAGCTGAGAGAATGGGTAGAGAATGAAGGATATGCATTGACTCAATCACCCTATGAAGTCTATGTAACCGACCCGTATCAGGCCTTGACTGCCGAGGAAATGGTTACCGAGGTGTATTTTCCCGTGGCGAAGAAATAAGGATGTACGTATACCATACGGCTTGAATAACGAATTCTGCGAGGTATTTATAATGAAAAGAAACTACTGGCCGACAACAGCGTGGCATACCCTAGCCCCGGCGACCATGGGAATGGACGCTGACAAGCTATCTGGGCTGGATTCATTGATCAAAACCGAATATCCCGAAATGAATGGTATTGTCATGGTTAGAAATGGAGCTATCGTGTATGAAAAATATGATCATGGATATGGTCCGGAGGATAGGCACCACGTTGCATCGGTTACGAAAAGTATCATTTCCGCACTTATAGGCATTGCTATAGATGCAGGTTATATTCAACATGTAGATCAGAAGGTGCTGGATTTTTTTCCTGAATATGAACAAGAGACTGCCCATCGACTAAAACAAGAAATTACGATACGCCATCTTCTCACGATGACCGCTCCTTATCCATTTGAGGACTGGCACGAACCCTTGGACAAACTGTGCATGCAATCAGATTGGGTACATTATACGCTGGATATGCTGGGCATCGGTGGAAGCCTGGGAGCATTTAAGTATTCTACTGCAGGGGTGCATCTCCTTTCAGCGATCATAACTCGGAGCACGGGAACAAGCGCCCGCGCGTTTGCTAACGAACACTTGTTTAAACCAATCGGCATGAACGAAATTCCAGATTATGACATGAGCTCATTCGGATTTGATGATTTATTCGGAAAAGACGTCAGGGGATGGGTCAAAGACCCGGCCGGTAACTCTACTGGAGGGTGGGGGCTTACGTTAAGTCCTCGAGATATGGCTCGTTTTGGCTTTCTTTATCTGAACTGCGGCACATGGGACAATCAACCGATTATATCGGGGGCATGGATTGACCAATCAACGGCAATGAATTCTAACCATTATGGATATCTGTGGTGGCTGCGGGACGAGGATGGGGTATCTGCATTCTCGGCAGTAGGCGATGGCGGCAATATCATTTGCTGCATTCCCCAAAAAGACTTGGTTGTCGCCATTGCATCGGCATTTACCGTCAATCCTCAGGATCGATGGACTCTAATTAAAGAACACATCATCCCGGCGATCTTCGACTAAATATAATCAAGAATATCTACGCGTATGAAGGGGCTGTTCTAAAAGATCTTAGATCTTACGGAAGGCCCCCTTCTTGCTGTTAGAAGACGCTCCATGTACGAATCGTTCCTCCCATCGCTGTCGCTTGTCCGGAATCGATTCGTCCTCTCCGCTACGGAGCTTTTATGATTACTGAAGGCAAAAACCGCGATAGATGGCTCTTCTTAACCATTCTGATGTTACGTGTATTTTCATACAATGTATGGACAAGCGAAAGCAGAAATAAGCAGAGAGTGGGGAGGAACCGTTGTGAAGCTGCATCAAATCCATGTGACGGGCATGACTTGCACAGCTTGTGCAGCCCGGATCGAAAAAGTTCTTCGGAAAGTGGAAGGCGTTCAATCTGCCCGTGTCAGCCTCGCCTTGTCTCAAGCCACGATTCATTATGAACCGGCGCAGATTGGATTAGACACGATCTTGGAGAAAATCGAAAAGCTTGGCTATGGAGCGATCGACAGGCTGTCGCATCCGCAGGCAGGGATCGAGGCGGAGACGGGGGCTTATCGCATTCGGTTCATCATCGCCGCTGGTTTATCAGTCCCACTCCTATGGGCGATGATGGCCCATGTTGCCGATTGGTCTGCACAATGGACGCCGGATTTGCTGATGGAGCCTGTATTTCAATGGGTGCTCGCTACGTTGCTTCAGTTTGGCGTCGGATTTCCTTTCTATTACGGAGCTTACCAGGCTATGATCCATCGTACAGCAAACATGGATACCCTTGTTGCGTTAAGCACTTCGGTGGCTTATTTCTACAGCCACTATGTCATGTTTGAATCCAGGCACAGTCTAGCGCATCCAACGCTTTATTTTGATACGATTGCGATGGTGATGACAGCGGTACTCCTGGGCAAGTGGCTTGAGACCATGGCCAAGGGTAGAGCGTTGAAACAACTTAGTGCATTATATGAGCTTCAGGTTAAACGGGTTCGAGTCGTCCGCAGTCATGGGGAAGAATGGATTTCTGCGGATCAAGTGCAGATCGGGGACCGGATCCGAGTGAACCATGGAGAATGGATTTCCATTGACGGCTTTGTTCAGTCGGGATCGGCGGATGCCGATGAATCTATGCTGACAGGTGAAAGCACAGCGGTGGCCAAAGGCATGAGGGATCGAGTTTACGCCGGAACGCGTTGTCTGGTCGGACGTTTGGACATCGTGGTTGATAAGAATCATGGAGAAACCCGTCTATCTCAAATGATTGGGCTTATCGAGTCTGCACAACAGGGGAAACCGGCCATTCAGTTAGCCGTTGACCGTATAGCGGGGATATTTGTTCCAGTGATGATCGGTTGTGCTGCACTTACTTATGCGGGATGGTTCTGGTTTTCCCAGGCTCCCGAGGCATCCGAAACGGCGATGCGCCACGCGCTGTCTGTTTTACTGATCGCCTGTCCCTGTGCGCTTGGTTTGGCTACGCCGGTATCCATCCTGATCGCAACCGGATCGTCTGCCCAAAGAGGCGTTCTATTCAAAGACGGCCGGTCTCTAGAGGGGTTGCGTAGAACCGATGTTGTATTGTTGGATAAGACAGGCACGTTGACGGAAGGAAGACCTCAACTCGAAGCGATTCACACTGCGAACGGCAGCAACGCTGCCTACGCGCTATCCATGTCGGCAGCGCTGGCTTCTCGGTCCACTCACCCGTTAGCACAAGCCATCGTACGAGCCGCCCAAGACAAACATTCCCCACTTTTGGAAGCACAAAAATTCCAAGAGCGGGTTGGGAAAGGGATGGAAGGCTATGTCAAAGGAGAGCACATATGCGTGGGAAATCGGAAATGGCTGCTTGAGCAGGGCATACAACTGGAAATTCCACCAGATCAACCTGGCTTTACAAGGCTTTATGTCGCCGTGAACGGGAAGTGCATCGGATCGCTTGTATTGATTGACAAGCTAAGAAAAGATGCCCGGAAGATTGTACAGGAGTTAAAGCGCAGAGCCGATGTGTGGATGGTAACCGGAGATGAGGAACAGGCCGCTGTGGCGGTGGCGGCCGCGGCAGGGATCGATCAGATGCGTGCAGGCATGCTTCCTGAAGACAAGCTGGCGTTCATTCGCGAGCTTCAACATCAAGGACGTTCCGTTGCCATGATTGGCGATGGCATAAACGATGCAGCTGCGCTGGCTGTGGCAGATGTCGGCATGGCGATGGGCGGGGGAGCGGATGCGGCTAAACAGGCCGGCGACATCGTGCTGATCGGAAACAAGCTTTTCAACATAATCGATGCGTATACATGGAGCCGCCAAACGATGCGGAATGTTCATCAGAATTTGCTATTTGCTCTACTGTATAACGCCATTACCGTGCCATTGGCTGCATGTGGTTATTTGGATCCACGCATCGCTTGCATCGGCATGGCGGCAAGCTCCGTGCTTGTTGTTGCGAATGCGCTTAGATTGCAGCTTAAGGTGCAGAGATTAGATAAGAACCGCATAACCGTGAATGGTTGAATGAATAAACCGTGACGCTATGGTCACATTCACGAGGATGAATTGTATTATTTCGATCCATGTAAAAGCAGAAGGAATGATATCGATCAACAAAGTCGCGTAATCGCGGCTTTTTTTCTTTTAACTTCATAAGCCAATTCAATAGGTTTATCCAGAATCGTAAAAAAAGAGCACATGCGAACCGAGCTCTAAATGATAAAATATGAAAATGCCGCAGTCCAAGGAATGCGGCTATTTCTCAATGCAGAGTTAGTTTGCCATCGCTCCGATGTAGCAAGCAGAATATCTACGCCAACTCCAGCACAACCATCTGGTGATTATCCAAATAAGGAACCGTATAGCTGATTTCGCCTTGGTTACGAATCTGATATGGAAGATCCTCCATCGAGGGGGCCAGGTAGACCCGCTTGATCGAAGCGGCAGATGGGAGACGCAAGCTGGCGGATATATTCTGCAGCGGAACGATGTCCTCGATGACCTCCACGCGGCCCTTCATTACGGGGGAAGCATACAGGAGATGATGAATATAGCGATTTTCCACAGTCTGATACTGCAGCGTCGCTATGCCCCGTGCAGGCAAATCGCAGTGCAGAGTAGGCTGCGGCAGGAGCCGGTCAATCGCGTGCAATACCATCTCTTTCAGAATGAGATGGCCGTTGTCCGCATAGTCGCCGAACACATTCCAAGCGATGTAGATACCGTTTGTGCTTTCAATCATGCCCGGGCCGTCGTCTTCTCCAGCGCTTGGCGTGTGCTGATGCGAGCAGAACGTGAATACGTCCCGGTTGAAATACGGATTTTCCCGACTGCCAAGCGCCTGGCCGCCATTCAATTCAACCTGCTGTCCCTCGCCGTACATGACAAACGAAGCGGGCAGAAGGGAGCCTGGAGTAAAGTTCGGACGGAAATATGATGGGTGGTAAGGGCTGGCGCCTTTCCAGTTCAGTCCAAGATCGAGCGCAAACACGTTGCCGGCTGGATCCAAACCCGAGCGGCCCGTGGCCAGAACCTTGCCGCCGCTTGCGGTAAATGCGCGGATGGCTTCTCCCAATGCCGGCCATACCGGCACCTCGTCCGGCAATATCAGCACCTTGTAACGACCGAAATCCGCATCGGCATCCACGATGTCGTACAAGTAATGCCCTTCGGTCAGGATGCGCACCGCTCCGGCATCCGCCAGATTGTTCCGGTCTTCTGATTTCCGCGCTTCCGGACAAGCCTCCCAAGCAGCCTCCAGCGACAAGACGGCAATGTCCGCCACGGATGTCGTCTCGCTGCACCATGGCTCCTTTGCTTCCACCTCCGCGTAGGCGGTGCCGATCAAGGCGTAGGTCGCTTCATCCATCAGACCTGATGGGTGAAGCTGGTCGCCGATCGAGCACTTGGCGCCGTGCGCGAGGCTGAGCGCCGTTTCGAATCGCAGCGCGTTCGGATGCTTATACCCGCCGAATTCACCCCAAGAGGTGTGGAATTTGCCCGTCATGCCGAGAAAATCCATGCCCAGCGTCTGCGCGTAGCGCGCTGAGAGCGGAAAATGATCGTAGCCCCAGCCCCCGGTTGGCAGGGATTCCAGCTCCAAATGGCTGTTGACATGGGCGAGGTCGCGGCGGCCGCGACGTTGATGCCCGCTGTTATGAAAGACCGGCAGACCGGGCTTGATCTCGTCCACCGTTTCCCGTACGCGGCGGGCATAGTTCAGGTAGGTCGCCTCGCCCAAGGCGGCAATGGCCGCTGCATCCCGAGGATCTTGGCCGGCTGATCGCAGCGCTGCCACGCAATGCTGGCAATGACATTTTCGGATTCCGACGATATCAAGGAAAATGCCGTCCGCATCATAGCGGGAAACAACCTCGCGGATTTGAGCCAGCAAGAGGTCCAGGTAAGGCGTGTTGAAGCAAAACTCATGGTACCCGGGCGTCATGAAATCTTTGGCCCATCGCGTACGATCTTCCGCATCTCGGATCAGCCATTCGGGATGGCGACGCGCCAGCTTTTCGTCAAGGCCGGCGGACAGGTACACAGGCGTTTTGACGCCGATTTCGTGGGCGGCTGCAATCATTTCACCTAGCAGATCGAACGAAAGATGCGGGTGCGTTTCATTGGCTTTGCTCGGGTGGTAAGCCCAGCCGTGATGACATTTAGAAAAAACGGTAATGGAATCGACATGCCCGGCTCGCAGCATGTTCTGAAACTGGTTTTTTGAAAACTGGCTTCCGATGCCCGGGATGGCCTCGGATGTATGAAAGTCGAGATGAACCTGACGAAATCGCATGTGTGAACAGCCTCCTTTGCCGCCTGATGAGAACGGTTTCTTTTGTTGAATGTACCTCTTTTATACGCGGGTAACCAGTGATATTATAGACTTTGATTAGCACAAAATGGACTTGCGAAAAGGAGAGAACCGCCGTGCTGTGCTTAGAATTCGCCATTCCGCCGCTGCCGCAATTCGTAACGGCCGGACATGCCGTCTGGAAGCCGGGAGACCGGCATTTCGCCCGCACCTTCGGCGTCTACGACCTGCTGCTGGTAACTAGGGGAACGCTTTATATGACGGAAGAACAGACCGAATATGAAGTCTGTGCCGGAAAGCTGCTCGTGCTGGAAGCGGGACTCCGGCATTTCGGGCATCGTGCATGCTTGGAGCATACGGAGATTTATTGGGTGCATTTCGTCCATGGGCATCCTGCAGTGCACATTCGGCGGGAGGATATTCCCTGGTCGAACCTGCTGTCCAAGGGCACGGTCGAAGACGTTGAGCCATCCTCGCAGCAGCGCATGTACTTGCCGAAGTTCGCATCCGTCGAGGTGCAAACCGTGGAGCCGATGCTGCGCGGATTGAACGATACCCACAACATACTGAACGGGGAGAATGCGCTCCAGCTTCATCTTTTGCTGACCGAGCTGTTTGCCGCGCTGCAGGCAGACTGCGCACGGATGATCGAACCGGAGCCTTCCATCCGACTGGCACAAGCCGCCGCTGCTTTTTTAAACGAACACTGGAGGGAGCCGTTTGAACGGGCGTCATTGGAGGAGAAGCTGCATTTCCAGGCGAGTTATATCGCGAGATGCATGAAGAAGCATATCGGCAAAACGCCGCTACAGTACGTACTTCATCTGCGCCTGGAGGAAGCAAAAAAACTCCTCGGCGGCACGGTGCTTGGCATTTCCGAGATCGCTGAAAGGGTGGGAATCCGCGATTCGAACTACATGACACGCTTGTTTACCGCCAAGCTTGGCATGACGCCCGGCGCGTATCGGCAGATGCTGCGGCAGATGAAGGAAGAAGCGGGGGAAGGGACGGTTATTTTTTCGAAAATGCCGATTGACAACGAAAAACCCGCAGGATTATAGTAAAGCCACCTAACTTTGCAGGAGAGTGGTCCCATGAAGTTGCTGCAAACCCTCCGCTCTCGCAAATATTTGCAGCGGATTATCCTGAGCTTTATGCTCGTCGTCGCCATGCTCGCCATCGCCTCCCTCTTCCTGAACGCCGCTGCCCGTGATAAAGTCCTGAGCCTCCAACACGAAGCCGATCGCAAGCTGCTCACCCAAATCAACTACAATATCGAGAACATGAACGGGATCGTGAAGGATTTGGCGGTGTCGTTGTACAATGACGAAGAGCTGATCGCGCTGAAGTCCGGGGCGGATTATAAGCAGAGCATTCTGAAAATCGAACGTTTGAACCGGACGGTAGCCGCTTCGCCGTACTTGCACGCCGCCGTTTTTTACAACGGCAAGCAGAACCGTTTTTTCTCGTCGCTGAGCCATGATATGGACACGCGCGCCCTGTACGGTGCGCTTGAAGATTATATGGCTTCCCGAGCCGATCTGCCGAAGCTGCAGCTCATTCCGCTCGATCTTGACGGGGAGAATGAGGGCATCGACGTATTCGCTTTTTTCATTTATGACGGGCCGACCCTCGGTTCCGTTAACCGGAACGCCCTCATTTTGACAGTGAAGCCAGGCTGGATGCTCGACAATGTGAAAGCGCTTAATCGAGTGGCCGAACGGGAAAACGACGTCCTGTTCGTCACCGACGGCGATGGACAGGTGCTAATGGCAGGCGAGCGCAAGCTGCCGCCCGGGCTTGACATCAAGAAGGATTTACTGGGACGAATGGGCTCGACGGACAATGCACCGGACTCTTTCATCCATAAACAAGGAGAGAAGGATTATAAGGTAACCTATTTGAACAAAGGCTTGAACAACTGGCAGATCATCAGCCTGCAGGATTACGATGACGTGCTGGGCAGCGTACGCCAGATGAGATGGACCGAAATGGCCGTGACGCTGTCCGTTGCCCTGCTGGCCTTGCTCTTGTCCGTATTAATCTCGCTGAGGCTGTATAAACCGGTAGGCCGTCTGCTTATGCTGGTTCCCCATGACGGGCGCGGTGATAGCAGGGCAAAAGATGAGTTGTCCCTCATCGCGGAGAATGTGACGGAGATGATAGGCAAACTCAAAGGCTTGGAGCAGGAACGGGCGACGCAATGGAATATCGCCAAGGTTTATCATTTGCGGAGCCTGATTAGCCTCAGCGATAGTATGGACGAAGATGCATTTCTACGGATTAAGGAGCAGTATGCGATTGATATAACGCATCCATCGCCGCTCCGGCTTGCGGTTGTACAGCTTGACGATCTGCAGAGCCTTCTCCTGCAGCCGGATTCCCAGACGGAGGCCCTGTATTACTTTGCTATCGCGAACATCGGCCAAGAGCTGCTGCAACGTGGCGGTTCGTGCGAAGCCGCGGACATGAAGAGCGGCCATCTTGTCTTTATCGCCAGCGGCAATCCCAGTTACCTCGAGATGCTGGATGAACGGTTCCGGGAGCTTCAGGAGACCATACTCCGCTTTTATCGAGTTACGTTCACCATAACGCTTAGCGATGCGTTCGAAGATTACCGCAGGCTAACGAAACATTACAATCTGGCGATGCGTCATTCCAACTATCGCATGATTTTCGGCAAGGGGGCCGTGATCCAGCCTGACATGATCCGCCGTAACGAGGGGAACGAGTCGCTTACCATTCCGAAAGAGCTGGAGCGCCGGCTGACGGAGGGGTTGAAAAGCGGAGACTCGGAGGAGACAGAGCAAGCGATTCGAAGCTGGAGAGGACTCCTGGGCGAGTTCAGCTTCGATAACATGTTCTCGGCGCTGCTGCATTTGACCATGACACTGAGCCATACGCTGGGCGAGATGAATAACAATAATCTGAATCCGGTATCGGTTAATCTGCAGGCTATCAATCGGCGCATTCTCGAAAAAGAGACGCTGGATGAGATCGAGGGCGTGCTCCTGGACGTCGTGCGCGATGTATTCCAGCAGCGCAGGAGCGGAAGGGAGGACAAAAACCGGCTGCTTGTGGACACGGTCAAAGAAATGATCGAGAAGCATTACGCCGACCCGGACCTGAACGTCCAGAAGATCGCCGAAATGCTGAAGAGGAGCGCCGTCTATTTGGGCCAAGTGTTCAAAGCACAGGAAGGGACAACGGTGGTCGACCAGATCAATGCGACTCGACTTGCCCGAGCCCAGCAGTATCTGGAGCAGCAGCATTTGACCGTGGCCGAAATCATGGAGAAGGTGGGCTTCGGCAATGAAAGCTATTTCTATCGGCTGTTCAAGCGCCGCTACGGAGCGACACCGAAAGAGTACCGTCTGAAATCAGCCATCGACCGCAGTACCTAAAATTAGAAATGTTTCATAAGACCCGCAGATGAAATTTACCGTTTGCGGGTCTTTGGCATGCCGTGGTTATGAAGTGGTGATTCGGTGGCTTTTTTGAGTTGCGCTGGTTCCGATTGACCCAGGTACAGTAATCCTGCTTCTATACAGCCGGCTGTACAGCATTCCGAAATCCTTACAGCCTGCCCGTACAGCAATCCTGAAATTGTACAGTAACGCAGAGCCCCGAGTTTGAGCTATCGTTAATCATGCAAAGCCTGGGATGCAGGCGAGGAGTGCATAAGAAAAGGAAGGGGCTTTCGCTATGTTGAAGAAGGTAACACTATCGGGTTCTCTTGATGCAGACCCGGCTAACCGTTCGGGACCCGAATTGGGACCGAATCCTGGACCTGCCGGCGCACGCCAAAAAAAATCGGCGCTTCGCAGAGAGCTTCGCCATTTTCGTAACAACCGGGAGCTGTTTCTGCTATCACTGCCCGGAATTCTGTACAAGCTGATTTTTGCCTATATCCCGTTAGTGGGATTGATCATTGCCTTCAAGCATTACCGCTACGATCTTGGTATATTCGGCAGCGAATGGGTTGGACTGGAAAACTTCCGTTACTTGTTCTCGACCGATACGGCTTGGCGGATCACGCGCAATACGGTGCTGTACAATGCCGCTTACATTGTAGCTACCACCGCTGCAGCGCTGCTACTGGCGATCCTAATGAACGAACTCAGGGCGAAATGGAGCAAATTTTATCAGACTGCGCTGTTCTTGCCCCATTTTTTATCATGGGTGTTGGTCGGATACGTCGCCTATGCCTTCCTGAACCATTCCGACGGGTTCATCAACCGCACCTTACAGATGTTCGGGATGGAGCCGGTCAGTTGGTACCAGACGGCCGAGGCATGGCCAGCCATTCTCATCCTTGTTCATTTATGGAAGGCGGTCGGATTTAATACGCTCATCTATTTTGCTGGCATACTCGGCATTAACAGCGAGTATTACGAGGCAGCGCGGATCGACGGAGCGACGAAATGGCAGATGGCGATGAAAATTACAGTTCCGCTGCTGGCTCCGCTGGTCATTATTCTGCTGATTTTGTCCATCGGCAACATGTTCCGCGGCGATTTCGGACTGCATTATTTCATTCCGAACAACTCCGGCTTTCTGTACGGCTCCACGGATATTATCGATACGTACGTATACCGTGCGCTCCGCGAAATCGGCAACGTCAGCATGTCGGCGGCTACGGGCTTTTACCAGTCGGTTGTCGGCTTCGTCTTGGTACTGGTGGCGAACGGGGTCGTGCGCAAAATCAATCCCGAGCATTCCCTGTGGTAAGAAGGAGGACATCCGATGCCTAAGAAGTTCGAACTACCAAAACTGTTGATCCATCTGCTGTTCATCCTGCTCTCGCTGGCGGTCGTCCTGCCGTTTCTGCTCGTCGTCGCCGTGTCGTTGACGGATGAAGCGTCGCTATCCGACAACGGGTATCAGTTTCTGCCCGAATCATTCAGTCTGGAGGCGTATCGCTACCTTCTGGATGCTCCTGACATTCTGCTGCGGGCTTACGGGGTTACGATTACGGTGACCGTCATCGGAGCGCTGGCAGGATTGCTGCTCACCGCGATGACCGCGTACGTCATCTCAAGGCCGGATTACCGCTACAACCGGGCAACAACATTCTACGTATTTTTCACGATGCTGTTCAGCGGAGGACTCGTTCCTTCCTATATCCTCATCACGCAGTACCTGCATTTGAAAGACAGCTTACTGGCACTCATCCTGCCGGTGCTGCTCTCGCCATTCAACATTATGGTCATGAAAGGATTCATGTCCAAAATTCCGCTCGAAATCGTGGAATCCGCCAAAATTGACGGGGCGAGGGAGCTGCGGATATTTTTCAGGATCATATTACCACTGTCTACACCGGCTTTGGCTACGCTTGGCTTGCTAATCTCGTTTACGTATTGGAACGAATGGTTCAATGCCATGCTGTACATCGACGATCCGAACAAGGTCCCCTTGCAGCTGCTGCTCGTGCGGACGCTTGGCAGCATTGAGTTCATTACTTCCAATTCGGAATTTGCGCAGCAACTGGGTGTTGATTTATCCAGTTTTCCAAACAATTCGGCAAGAATGGCAATCGCGGTGCTTGCGGGTGGGCCGATGCTGATCATCTTTCCATTCTTCCAGCGATTTTTCGTGAAAGGGCTTACGGTTGGCTCCCTCAAGGGTTAACATACAACAACCAATTAAACATTCAGGAGGTCATGGTATGAAAAAAAGACTGCTAGGACTTTTGGCGATCGTCTTGATCGCGATGTCCACTCTTGCCGGCTGCGGGGGCAGCGGCGGAAACGGCGAGACGAATAGCGGAACGCCGGACACGCAAGGGGCGTCACCGGATACAGGCGGATCGAGCAAGCTTGATCCCGTCGAGTTGACTTGGTATTATCCGCTGCTGCAGCTGCAGCCGGACCAGAAGAAGGTCGAAGAGGAGATCAACAAAATCGTGAAGGAGAAGCTGAACGCCACGGTCAAGCTGATGCCCGTCGCAATCGGGGATTACGTGCAGAAGATGAATACCGTACTGGCGGCAGGCGAGAAATTCGACATTCTCTGGACCGGTTACATGCTGAAACCGGAAGAGCTTGTACGGAAAGGAGCCATTCAGCCGCTGAACGGGCTCTTGGATGAGTACGCGCCGCAGCTAAAGACGGATGTCCCTCAGGTGATGTGGGATGGCCTCTCGGTGGACGGGGAAATTTACGGCATTCCGAACCAGCAGATCAATGGTTCGAGATACGGCTTCATCGTGCAGAAGCGGTTTGCCGACAAATACGGCTTGGACCCTACCACGATCAAAACGATAGCGGATATCGAGCCGTTCCTTGAGCAAATCAAGCAGAACGAGCCGGGCATCATCCCGATCGGACTGTTCGGCGGCTCGTTTGTCAACCCGCAGGCGCATGACGATCAATACTGGGTCGTTCCGGGGCTTGACGATCATTTCTACATCAAGACCGATGACCCGTCCTATACGCTTCATCGCTACCCCGAAGAGGAGCTGGACAATTTCAGACTGGCCAGCAAATGGTATAAAGCCGGGTACATCCACAAGGACGCGGCTACGGAAAAAATGACCGACTACCAATCCAAAGGCCAGATCGCGGTCGAGTTCGACGTCACGCTGAAGCCGGGGGTCGAGGCGGAGGTCAAGCCGAAGAACGGCGGCAACGATGTCATCATCATTCCGCTCAGCGATTGGTTCTCCAACGGCTATTCAGCAACAACCAACCAGTCGATCAGCCGAACTTCCCCGAATCCGGAACGGGCCCTGATGCTGCTCAATCTGATCAACACCGACAAGGAGCTCTACAATTTGTTGATCAACGGTTTAGAGGGAGTGCATTACGAGAAACTGAGCGGCGATTATATCAAAGCGATGCCGGATTCCAGGTATCGTCCGAACATGGATTGGGTGTTCGGCAGCGTATTCAATTCCTACCTGAAGGAAGGGCAACCCGAAAATATCTGGGAGGAAACGAAAAAAATCAACACGAGCTCCGAAATCAATCCGGTCGGCGCATTCAAGTTCAATTCCGAGCCAGTCAGCACGGAAATCGCCAACCTGAACGCCGTATGGGGCGAGTACAAACGCGGACTCGTGACCGGAACGCTTGATTTTGAGGAAACCTGGCCGGTTCTTTACGGCAAGCTGAAGGAGGCGGGCGAAGATAAATACGTCGAGGAGGTGACGCGTCAGTTCGAGCAATTTCTAAAAGAGAAGGGCTTAAAATAATCGGGCCGTAGGCTTGTAGACGGATGGAGACGAAACGGGAGAAACCTGCTGCCTGGGTGGGCTTTGACGACACTGCGCACTGCGTAGGCAAAGCTGACCGGATTCCACGCTGGAGGAAGGGGAGCGATTTATGAAGAAGCTTGTGCTTGCGGCGCTGGCGGCAAGCCTGTTGTTCGCGCTGTATCCATTTCTGCCGGCCGCCGAGACGGCGTCGGCTTATGGAAATCCGCACGGGACGGCTTATTACGTGGCCTTAGACGGAAATGACTCGAACAAAGGGACGATCAACAAACCGTTTCGAACGTTGGAAAAAGCGCGAGACGCCATTCGGGCGTTGAAAGCGAAGAAGGGACTGCCTCGGGGCGGCGTCACGGTCTATCTTCGGGAAGGCCGGTATGAGCGGGCAACCAGCTTCGAGCTGGGTTTGCAGGATTCGGGGGAAGCGGGTAAGCCGGTTACCTATACGGCCTATCCAGGTGAAACGGTTATCTTGTCCGGTTCTAAGAAGTTGGAGAAATCCGCATTCGTTCCGGTAACCGATTCTGCCGTACTGAACCGCATTATCAGCGAAGAGGCACGAAACGAAGTGCTGGTAGCCGATCTGGCTGCCCTCGGCATTACCGATTACGGCGAAATGAGCCGGCATGGTTATTATCTGGCCAACGATTTGAGCAAGGTACCGCCGATGGAGTTGTACGTGGGCGGGGAAGGCATGACGCTGGCCCGCTGGCCGAACGAGGGAACCGTTCAAATGGACGAAATCCTCGATCCGGGACCGACGCGGAAAGATCCGAACGGGGAGGTTCATACGAGAGGCGGGACCTTTACCTACACGTATGACAGACCGCAATACTGGACGCAGGCGGACGACATCTGGCTGGATGGCATTTTCGGCTACAGCTGGGAATGGTCCTACAACAAGATCGCTTCCATCGACACCCAGGCCAAGAGCATTACGCTCCGGTATGGAGAAATGAGCGGCATTTTCAAGAACTGGTACCCGGATTTCCATTTCGCTCAAAACCTGCTGGAGGAGATCGATATGCCCGGCGAGTATTACATCGACCGCCAGGCCGGAAAGCTCTATTTTCTGCCGAATGCCGAATTCATGACCGCGAATCCATCCATCGAAGTGACGATGCTGAAGACGCCGATGATCAATGCGCTGGACGCATCTTATAACGAATTCTCGGAGCTGATCCTGGAGAACGGGCGCGATTCAGCGGTCGTCTTTATGGGCGGCAGCCATATGCGTGTCCTAAATAGCGAAATCCGCAATTTCACTAATAGCGGCGTGCTGGTCAACACTCAGAGCCGCTTCCATTACAACGATTTTACCGGAGTTCCGGGAACGGACCATAAGATCGAATTTACCCACATCCACCATATCGGGGGTACCGCCGTCACGCTTACCGGAGGCGATAAGACGACGCTCGCGCCGGGCAACAATGCGGTGGAGAACTCGCACATTCATGATTTTGCTTATTATCATAAGGCCTACAATCCCGGTGTTCTCTTGTCCGGGGTGGGTAACCGCATGTCGCATAACGAGCTGCACGATGCTCCCCATCCCGGCGTGCTGATCTTCGGCAACGATCATCTCGTGGAGTACAACGATATTTACGACGTATGCAAGACCTTCTCGGATCTCGGCGCCATCTACATGAATGCGGGCGAAACTCCCCAGCAGCGCGGCACCATTATCCGTCGCAATTACTTCCACAACATCGGAGAAAGCAAACCCGGCGTTGAAGGGGTCTATCCTGATAATTTCACGATGGGGCTTCAGATCGATGAGAATATCTTCTATCGTATGGGGAATTCAGCAATCAAAAACAACGGGGGCGCGCATATTTTGGCCCGCAACAATATCTTTGTGGACAGCAAGGTTCCATATGACTACGCGGATTTGTTTCTAGGCGATGAGCCGGACGATCAAGTTCCGCTGAATTACATGCCGAAGTGGGAGGCGCTGTTCGAGGCCAACAACGACTTCGTCGGCACGCCGTACCTGGCCAAATATCCGGAGCTGGCGAACTTTTTCACGGAAAATCGTTATTATCCGGATACGAATACGTTTCACGGCAACGTTGTCTACAATCCGACGCTTCCACGCAGCACGACAACGAACGAGCAGGGGGCGTACGACAAATTCAATCTTGTCCAATACGCCGATAACTGGGTAACCGACGAGGATCCCGGGTTCGTCGATTTGGCAGGAGGCGATCTGTCGCTGCGTCCGGATGCTGAAGTATTTCAGGCCATCCCCGGCTTCCCTGATGTCCCATTTCACGAGATCGGCATTAACGGGAAAGCAGGTACCACGAGCAGCCCGGACAGCTACCCGGTGCAAAGCGTTGTGGTCTACGACAACGAAATCACGGTGGATCGGTGGAAAACGGTAAAGCTGCGCACGGCGGTCCTCCCATGGAACGCGGAGAATCCGAAGCTGGTCTTCACGTCGGCCGATCCCGGCATCGCCACGGTTGACAATAACGGTAACGTCACGGGTCAGGAGGTGGGCCAGACGGTCATCACGGTGGCATCGGCGGAGAATCCGCAGCTCACGGCAATGGTGGACGTCACAGTCGAAGCCGGAGACGGGGTCATGGATTTCACCGATTTCGAGTCAGGTGCAAACGGCTGGCCGCAGGACGCGAACCGCAGCATCGCAAAAGAAGGCGACAACCGCTGGTATAAAATACTGAACGGCGCTACCGCTCTCAGCGACAAAACCTTCACCGATTATGAGCTGACCTTCAAACTGAAGACGCCTGAGTCGATCGGAGAAAATGCAACGCTGTACGTGTTCGATCGCCAGGCGGGCAGCGGCTCGACCCGCGTCGGCTACAAAACACGTCCGGACGGCTCTTCCTCCTGGCTGCTGTATAACGCAGCCTGGACCGTGCTGCATGAAGAGAAACTCCCAGGACATGACCTGCAGCCGAATACGGAATACGAGATCAAGATGCGGGTCAAGGGCGGCGATATCAGCGTGTACGTGGACGGCCATTTCCGCCTGAAGGCCGCCGATCCCGGCCATAACGCGGCAGGCAAGGTCGGATTCTACGTCAACAACGTCAGCCACATGCTGTTTGACGACATCCGGTTCAAGGCACTGAGCACGGAGCTGGCCGGCATCATACCGTCCGAGCGCGAAATACGGCTTGCCGCCGGCGAGCAGCATCAGCTGCAGGTGACGTTCGATCCCGCGGATACCCCGGATACCGGCGTTACTTGGCATTCCGCCGATCCGACCGTGGCTGAGGTGAGCGCTACAGGCGTTGTTAACGCCGTTTATGAAGGCCAGACAGTTATCACAGCCGTGTCCGTGGTCAACCCGCTCATCAAAGCGGATATCGCCGTGAGCGTTTCGAACATCATGCACGAGACCGACTTCGAATCGGGCAGCAACGGCTGGCCGGTAGACCCGAACCGCAGCATCGCGGCCGATCCGGACGGTAATCGCCGCTACAAAATTTTGAACAGGGCAACAGGTCTGCTGGACCGTGTCTTCGAATCGTATGAGCTGGAGTTCACGCTGAAGACCCCGGCCGTCATGCCGGACGACGGTACAATGTACGTCTTTGATCGGCAGGATGCCAGCGGCTCTACCCGAATCGGCTATCGGACTCGCGTGGATGGGACATCCGCCTGGATTCTCTACGACACGGCCTGGCAGAAGATCGCCGAGTCCGTCTTGCCGAATCGAGACCTGCAGCCGGAAACGGAATATACAGTCAAGATTAGCGTAAAGGACGGGGACGTCTCCATTTATGTGGACGGCGAGCTGAGGCTTGCCGGTACCGATCCGAATCACCGGCCATCCGGCAAAGTCGGCTTCTACGTGAGCGGATTCGACTACATGCTGTTTGACAACATCCGTTTCACGGTGGTGCCTTAAGGAAATGAGGCGCTTCCTCCCGGTAAATGGAGGGAGCGTCTTTTACGATCGGCAAATAAAACGGATACGGATTTTGATCTCCAGGAGCATCAAAATTCACGATGGGAGGTTCATCATGCAGCGATGTCTATTTAGGGGCGAAGGAATCGAGGAAGATGCCCTTACACTGTTACGGGGCGAAAGTGTTTCACAAGAGATCCACACGGCGATGGAACGGGAACGCGTGGCCCGATTAAGCTTGTTTACAGACGGAAGCCGGTTGTTTCTTTATTATGAATGTCTCGGGGAGAAGGTGCTTCCGGAAAGTTTGCTGCCGCGAGCTGAGGCATGGCTGGCCGTTTGGCCGGGAGGAGATCCGGGACGCAGATGGGCGTCGATGGCCGACATTTTTCATTATCAAGCGCCCGTTTCGGAGCAGCATTGGGTACGGACGAATGATCACAGCGTGCCGTATGGAAGGATTGCCCGGCTAAAGCCCGAAGAGGTCTCAAGCTACGTGTACTATCATTACCAGTACCAGGAAGAACGGCCGGGCGATGGAGATAAATTCGGCATCATCGGCATGCATGAGAATCTGCTCTTTTTTTACTCAGAGCTCCCTGCCACACTTGAGTCAGCCCCCTATGAAGGAAAGTTGAAAACAACGCTCCGTCCGGACGATTGGGCAGCGGTGATGGAGCCGCATTTCATGAAGTGGGAGGGTGCGCCAGACTGTCAGGAGATTTGGCGAGAGCTGAAGCTTGTCCTTGAGGCACGTTCTTTCATCGAAAGGCAGGGAACAAACCATGCGTAACCGATTATGCCTGAACGGGGACTGGGATTTCATGCCGCTGTATGGTCAGCCTCAGTGCCGCCGGCTTCCGGATGAAATTGTCTACGAGCCCCAGCAAATCCAAGTCCCTTCCAGCTGGAGAGCGTCCTACGAACAGGCCAACGGCAAATCGTTCGGCGAAATTCGCGAGCATGGGTATGCCCCGATGGATCTCTACGGCTATCCGAAAGAATGGGACGGTGCAGAAGCGGGCGTATTGCATAGAAGTTTTCATATTCCCGAATCCATGTCGGGGGAGCGGATCGTGCTGCGGATGGACGGCATCATGCAAAAGGCCGTCATTTTTCTTGATGGAGAAGAAGTCGCCGTATGGGAAGATGGCTACCTACCGCTGCGTCTCGATATCACGCCTCGGGCCAAGCAGGGGCATGAGCATCATCTCCATGTCGTATGCGGCAGCTTCGACAAAGTAACGTTGGCAAACGGCGTGGAGAAGGTGACCGGGCTGATGGGCTCCTGGTTCGGAAATGTTGCCCGGGGAATATGGCAGGACGTTTACCTGGAAAGCTATCCGGTCCTGTCTATAGAGGATGTAACCATCCGCACCTCCGTTCGGAGAGGGCGGCTTGAACTGGACGTCACCGCTGGGGCGGCGGAAATAGGAGGGGATCACGGTCCCCTTCACGTCAGGTTGAGCGTGCGAGAGATTGGCGTGCTAAGGCAAGGGGAAGAAAAGTCAGATACGAGGGAAAATGCAGATTCGATAAGCAGTAGCAACAACCGGTATGCGGCTAATGAAAAGAAGTCATTGCGAAGCCAAAAGCTTGGAATCGAAACGGAGGGATTTTCTGCGGAGAAAGGGGAAGGCGGCGGGCTGCGATTCGGAGATGGAGGGCGGTCCGTGCCTGTCCTACAGGCAGAGCAGACGGCACAGCGCATCGATCCGGTGGATGTGATGAAGATTAGACTGTGCGAAAACATACCCGGCGAGACGGTCTACCGTGCTTCCTTTAATTTGGAGTGGAGCGATGCCATCCTATGGGATCCCGATACGCCGTATTTGTATATGGCGGAGCTTGAGCTTATAGAAGGTGAGCAGGTGCTAGACCGTCACGAGGAAGTGTTTGGTTTCCGTGAATTTTGGTGCGAAGGTCCGCAATTCATGTTGAATGGCATCCCGATCCGTTTGCGCGGCGATTCGTGGCATTTTCAAGGCGGACTGCAGCAGACGGAAGCGTACATCCGGAACTGGTACCGGATGTGCCGCTCCGTCGGAATCAACAGCATCCGGCTGCATGCTGAGCCTTATCCGGAGGATTATGTCCGAATCGCCAACGAAGAGGGCATGCTGATCATCGACGAAACAGCGATATACGGATCGGGCAAATCCATGCTCGCCGACCATCCCGATTACTTGGACAACTGCCGCAAGCATGTACAGCGGCTCGTTAAGCGTGACAAGAATCATCCTTCCGTCATCATGTGGAGCCTGCAGAACGAAATGCGCTGGGTGGACGGCCGGGACGGCTATAAGGTGCATATTCCCGGCCTTATGGAGGCGATCCGGGAACTGGACGCCACTCGTCCGATCGTCGCCGAAGGAGACAACCGACTGGTGTCCAAAGCCCATACGGAGGTGGAAAGCCGCCATTACAATATTGACGGCACCATCGCTCAATGGGACCGTTCGGTCCCATTGACCTTCGGTGAACACGGTGGCTGGTGGTACATATGCCCTCAAAACGCCAGCATGTATGCGGGGCTGCAGGCATATCGCAGTACGGACGAAAGCACGGCCGGGCTGGCGCAGAAGGAACGCTTATTCGTAGAGTATGCGCGGCGGCAAGGCGTCTCGGGCATAGCTACGTTCAATTTTGCTCATTATTTCATGAGGTCGATGCCGGAGAACGACGTCGCTGTCCCACCGTCCGAACCAGGCCTGCCCGGGGTGAAGCCCAAGGTGATACCAGCCTATTCGCTTACGATCAATAACGACCTGCTGCCTGATGATCCGATGTATGTTCCTAATCCGGCTTTTGCCACCATGGCGGAGGCGTTTAAGCCGGTCACGATGTTCGCGGCCGAATACAACCACTGTTTCTACGACGACGCAACCATCACCCGCAGCTTTGACGTCTTCAACGACACGTTGTCCGCACAGGATGTTCGGATCGAGTGCGTGATTAGGCAAGGGGAAACGATCGTTCATGAACGCAGTTTCATATTCCGACAGGAGCCGACCGAGCAGAAAACCATTGCGATGTCGTGGACTCCGATCCACGTTGAGACTGAAGGAATAATAGTGCTGACGGCAGTGCTGTTCCATGGCGATCGGATTATGCATGAGCTTCGGAAGGAATACCGGCTTGTGTCGGGAAGCCTCCTTCGCCATCCGGTTGAAGTTGGGCGCCCGACAGCTTACTGGGGATCTGAAACAGATTACTTCAAGATCCGAAATCTTGTTCCCGACTGCAAGCGGGTAGCCCGGGATAGGCTTGCTCTGCTGTCATGCGATCATTTGCTTATCATCGGCAGTAAGGCAGAGGACCCGGATGGCGGGTTGGAGGCGGAGTTAAAAGGCTTCGTCGCACGCGGCGGTCGCCTGCTGATGCTGGAGCAGTGCGGGTTGTCGCTAGGCGGCCGGCTCAGGCTGTCGCGGAGACCGTTTCTTCGGGCCCATGCCGGCGATTACCAACATCCGGTGCTTAAGGGTTTAAGCGACTCGGATCTAATGTTCTGGCACGAGGAGCTTCGCGAAGAGGGCCCGCTGCCTATCATTTACGCCGCATTCGAAAAGCCGCTCCAAGGCGATTTCACCCTGCTGCTGGAGTGCAGCGCTGGGGATTTCGGCGACGGTGGGGATTTATGGTCGCCGCTCTTGGAGTACCGGAGCGGAAGCGGCATGTTTGTGGCCAATCAGTTGGAGCTGATGGCTAATCTTGGGCGCGTTCCGCAAGCCTGCCTGCTGCTGCGCAACCTGCTGGCTTACACCGGTCGCAACGAAATCGCTGACGGTGCGACTGTGCGGCTGGTGGGGGCGCTGGTCCGTCCCGGCGGGGAAGCGGCTGCGTTCCTCGACCGGCTGTACCTGCGCTACACGGTGCTGGATGCAGCTGCGCTGATAAATGAGGGTGCGACCCATGACGAAAATGGACGGGGCGATCTTCCCGCATTCTTCGCGCAATCATTCGGCCTGCTCGTAGCAGAAGCAAGCCTGCTTGCGGCTCCTGGCTCAGCCGAGGCCGTCCGGCGCTATGCCGAAGCAGGCGGACATGTGCTTGTCCTGCCTGCGGAGCGTGAACAGCAGGACACGCTAGCCCGCTTGTTGGATCGGCCGGTGCGCGTGGAGCCTCACGAGGCGTACCATCTAGCGGTGGATTACACCAACAAGGCCGTAAGCGGCTTCAGTCCGGTCGACCTGTTCGGCTATGACAAAGTATTCCTGTCCCCTCGGGATACCTTGAACCGTTTGCATGCCGCCTACCGGCTTGAGGTGCAGGGTACGGACGCTTTGTGCGTTAGCGTCGAGGGAACGGCTTGGAAGGACTATTTTGTGAATGGTTACACATCCGAATACAGCCGTCTCGCCCTGGTCGAACTGAACCGCAGGAAAGCCCGTTCCTCCGGAGCGTTTCTAGTCCAAGAGAGGACGGGGGCAGGCTCCATCCTGTGCTCCCAGCTTCTGCTAGACCCCAACAATGAGAAGGTACTCAGACTCTATACCCGTTTGCTCGCCAATCAGGGTGCCGTCTTTGATGATGGCTTGCTGGTAAGCGAGAAAGACGACGGGACATGGGCCGTGGAAGCGGTTATGGTACTGCCTTGCCCGACTCATGTGGATTACGAGGCGATGAAGACATACTATACCGATCCTGAATTTTCGTTGAACAATTTGGGTGAAGGCCTATACGGCTGGATGCAGAAAAAAGAGCGGCAATCCGAGGATGGAATGATGCGGATTGCCTGCACCGGATATGATCCATGGTTTATGAGCTGTTTTGTGCAGGTACCTGGAGGAGGAGCTAAGCCAGTCCGCAAGGGACGTTTGCGAGTTCATGCTAATGTGCCGTATGCCATTTACCTGAACGGTGAGCATGTGCGTGAACCGGAGCGCGAGCTTGTCTTGAAGGGCGGACTCAACCGGCTGATCGCGATCGTCCGCGGAACCGGCGGGGATATTGCCTTCGGCATGACCTTTCTGCACGCGGACGGGACGTACATGAAGGATCTGGAATACCGTATGACCCTGGATGAAGTCGAACCGAAATAGTCGAACGTATAGACGGTAGCGATACCGGTATGGAGCCAGATCAGATGAAACAAAATGGATATGGGGAGGACATTATGGACTGGAACGCTGTCATCGAACGAACCTTACACACAACGAAAGCGAATATCGCCCGGTTTGAACATCGGTTTCCGCATGTCGGAAACGGGGACGGCAAGTATCAGCTGGTGAATCATACGGATTGGACGGAGGGATTTTGGCCTGGCATTCTGTGGCTGAGTTACGAGTACGGCAAGGATCCCTGCTTTCGTGAGGCAGCTATCCGATCTGTGCGTTCGTTTCAAGAGAGATTAGCGCAAAACCAAAAGCTGGAGCATCATGATATCGGCTTTTTGTATTCATTATCCGCTTTGGCGGAATGGTTCGTGGAACGAGACGAGACTGCCAAGAACACGGCGCTGCAAGCCGCAGATGCGCTCATGAGACGATGGAGGCCCTCGCTTCAGCTTATCCAGGCATGGGGTCCTGAACATGATCCCCAAAACGGCGGCAGGATCATCATCGACTGCCTGATGAATCTGCCCTTGTTATGCTGGGCCACCGAACAGACTGGAAATGCTGTATATGCCGATGTCGCACGCATTCACGCTGACAAAAGCTTAAAATTCCTGGTGCGTGGAGACGGCTCTTCCTACCATACTTTTTATTTTGATCTGGAATCTGGCGATTCCGTGCGAGGCGGGACGCACCAAGGATACAGGGATGGGTCTACGTGGTCGCGGGGGCAGGCTTGGGGCATTTACGGATTCGCGCTGGCTTACCGTTATTTCCAAGAGCCGCAATATTTGGACGCTGCCATTCGAATGGCGCGTTATTACATCGACCACCTTCCGGATGACCATGTCGTCTATTGGGATTTCGACGTCCCGGCATCGGCGCTAAAGCCGAGGGACAGCTCTGCCTCTGCCATTGCAGCATGCGGGATGCTGGAAATCGCGGATCAGCTGCCAGGCGATGATCCCCGCAGGGAACTTTTCATAAATGCCGTTCGGCGTTCGATGGTCTCGATGGTTAACGGTTATTTTACGGACGGTAATCCGGATGAAGAAGGTTTTCTGCGGCATGGTTCGTATTTTGTCAGGGGAGGGATCGCGCCGGATGATTTTGTTATATGGGGTGACTATTTTTTTCTGGAAGCGCTCATCCGATTAAACAACGGGCGTCCCGGTTATTGGTATGTAAGCGAAAGATAGCTGGACTTAAAAAAATGAGAACCCCTGTGCTTTCTAGGTAAAGCACAGGGGTTCTTGATACGGCTTGGGCCCTTGCGTGTGAAGGGCTTTTTTGCTTGAAGAATATGAACTTTAATAGGCTATTATGATCGATGAACGCGGATTGGAAGCTGCGTCAACATTTGTCCTGCTGCAGACGGACTCAGGTTATCCTCCAGTTTAAAATCGGCCATCGGCTCCATTCGCGGGAAGTAATCCATAAATCTGCTGATCGCAATGTTTGCTTCAAGTCGTGCTAGTGGGGCTCCCAGGCAGAAGTGTGCGCCGTTACCAAAAGTTAAATGCTTTTTGTTATTGGCTCGGTGGATGTTCAAAGTGAAGGGATCCTCGAATACCTCCTCATCCATATTGGCAGCGCTCATCCATGCGACGACGACGTCGCCCTGCTTCAAATCCACGCCGAGTATATTGTTATCCTGTTTTACGGTCCGGTCCATTTTGGCAATGTTAAACCGATAGCGGAGCATTTCCTCTATGGCATTGGGAAGAAGCTCGCGATCGTCCCGAATTTCGCCATAAATTTGGTTGTTATCATATTAAGAAGGAATAGAACGTATTGGCTAGCAGATGCGTCGTCGTTTCAATACCCGCACCGAGGATGAACATCGTCGTTCTGACAATCTCGTCATCCGATAATCGATCTCCATCCACCTCGGCTTGAATGAGGTCGGAGATGATATCGTCAGATAGATTTGCTCTTTTTTGCACGATATGGGGGTAGAGATAGTTGTAATATTCCTTGGCTGCATGACGTTTCAGTTCCTGTATATCTTCCGAATGGTCTTTGGGCAAGGGGAGGAATAAATGGTTGACCCATTCCTTAAACAACAAGCGGTCTTCCGAAGGGACGCCGAGCAGATCGGCTATGACGATGGTAGGCAGCGCACTCGCGTAATTTTGAACGATATCAATGACATCGGCATCTCCCATTTCGTTCAAAAGCTGGTCCGCAATCTCCTGAATGCGCGGTTCCCAGAGTTTTAAACTGCGAGGGGTAAAAGCGGCGGAAATCAATGCTCGACTTTTTTGGTGCTCCGGCGGGTCGGATTGAAGGTTGATTTTACTCATCTTCTGACCTTCGGCATTGTCGGCGCCAACGCTAATTGTCGTTCGAGTTCTTGCACTAGAGAAATATTCATGATCCTTGAGAACCCTCTTTACGTCATTGTAACGGAAGACGTTCCATGTATGGGTTGCCTGGTTATAAACGATGGGCTCATGCTGCAATTTGTGCTTGTACCAATCATAAGGATTGAATTCTTCAGTCGGTGAATGGAATTGTGTGATTTCCTCTAAAGAGATGATATCAATTACATTCCCTCCAATGCTAGTGTAATATACCATATGTTAATTTAACATAATATCACAGCTGGTCATAGTTTCCAATGACCCATGTCCAAAGTTCCGTTTATATTCTGCCTTGTCGGATTTTAGTAGAACATATACTCTAGAGGTGTGCTGCTTCGATGCAGCGATTTTGCCAAATCCGTTAACGAAAGGCCTGAGCCATCATGTATCTTGAACTTCTCATTCTGATCCAAATCGAAAAATCCCCGAAACACGGTTATGAAATAAAAAAAGAAATACAAAAGGATCTCGGTTATTTAATGGACGTCAATCACAATATGTTATACCCGACATTGCGAAAGTTTACGGATGAGGGGTTTGTACGCAAACATCGAAATGAGCAGGAAGGCAGACCGAATCAGTATATATATGAAATTACAGAAGCAGGCAGGGGGAAAATCGCAAACCTCATTAATGAATTCACCGAAAAAGATGCAAAACATCAAATCGAATTCATGGTAAGAGTGTCCCTGTTCGAGCGTATTTCTCAGGAGGACCGGATTCGAATATTACATAGGAGAAAGAAGGACTTGGAAGAGCTGCTGTCCGATATCGAGAGAAGACTGGATGAAGGTGGAGACGAGTTATTCCGGGACGAGGTTCTGCAGTATTCGATCTCCCAGGTTAATGGAGAATTGACGTGGATTGATAAATTGATGCATAGCGTAACCTGATGGTGAGTACAGCATCCACCAGTTCTTTGATGAACTTGGCATCAAGCATGACGATTGTTATAGGGCAAGTAAAGAAGCCGTGATCTTGCGGCTTCTTTACTTTTTTGTACCTTGCTTTTGCCGAGCGGCATGGCGTTAGTGCCGAAACGATGCCAACCTTAATCAAGTGTATGCTGCACAGCACAGATTCGATGAAGCTGAAGATTCAATCCGCATGGAAGAAGATAGCCGCCAAAGTTGAAGGGTAGCAGACGCAATGGCTCAACGCGTTGGCTGACGCAGCCCGTCGCGGTTGACCAGGAACTAACGAGTATCCGCCTTTTTAAGGCGTTTTTTTATTAGTTCTGGGGTTAGAAGTCATCACCAACTGCTTTCATCACATAAAAATCTCCAAATCGTCCGTATATTCTGGACAAAAGAACCCACAATATGAAGGGCGTATAATAACTTTAGGAGGTACATGAATGGAATTCGAACAATCACAAAATCATCAAAACATGGAAACAGGCATGATTCCACCGCAAATGAACCATGGCGGTCATGAAATGTTTGATGTCCACGAAGTATTGGCAGGGGCAATCAACACCATGAACACGTATACCATACTGAGCGGGCATGTACAGGATCCGGAGCTTCGAGATATCCTGCAGCGCCAGAAGCAATTTATGACAGATGAGTACAACATCACCTTAGAGTGCTTTAAATCAGGACAAGATCCATCAAAGCCAACGCAAAGCTATAAAATGAAGCAGGGCAATGACTTTATTTACGGCATGAAGCCAGGCCAACCGAAAAAACCGATGCAGTCCACAGCCGAGATCAACGATGAAACCATCGCACTCAGCATGTTAAACGCAGTGAAATCGGGTGCTACGATGAAAACCAATGCTGCCATGGAATCTACGAATCCGGTCGTGCGCCGCGTGCTTGCCGATTCCCTTCCCAACTGCATAGAAATGGCTTATGAGATTTCGCTATATCAAAATAAGCATGGCTATTACCAAGTACCACAGCTGCCTCAGCAAGATATGCAGTACATGCAGAATAGTTACGGCACTGCCCCGATGCAGTCGCAAATGCCTGGCAAAATGGCCCCTCACTAATTACCAAAGCGCTTTGTCCGTATGGACATGGCGCTTTTTTAATTCTTCCCAAGGGGAGAGTAATACATAAACCTCCATACATTGAATATCAATACATAAGAAGTCGCGATTCTTGCGGCTTTTTTTTGTGGAGGATCTTCTCACTATGTTAACAACTTTAAATAGTTTATAATGATTAGATAATAGTAGATATTTTAATCTATCAATATTTATAATAGACTATAATAATATGGTGATAAATGACACAGAAAAGGTGTGTTTTCAGGGGACGCCTTGCTTTTTAATGACCTTTTTAGCAGGGACGCCTACTTTTTTTTTCAAATATATGGGATAAGGAAGGTTTATAATGAGCAACATGGAGAAAAAAACAGATGTAATCTTAATTGGTGCCGGCGTCATGAGCGCAACATTGGGAGCCCTACTGAAAGAGTTAGTACCTGAATGGGAGATCAAAGTGTTTGAGAAACTTGCAAGCGCGGGGGAAGAAAGCTCCAATGAATGGAATAACGCGGGGACCGGCCACTCCGCATTGTGCGAGCTTAACTATACATCCGAAAAACCTGACGGATCTATCGACATCAGCAAAGCGATCAATATTAACGAACAGTTTCAGGTTTCACGACAGTTCTGGTCTTATCTGGTAAACAGCAATCTGATTCGCAATCCGCAGGACTTTATCATGCCTATTCCTCATATGAGTTTAGTGCAAGGTGAACAAGACGTGGCTTTTTTGAAAAAACGTTTTGAAGCGCTGTCAAACAACCCGCTTTTTCAAGGGATGGAATATTCCGAGGATCCGGATCAGCTGAAGGAATGGATTCCGCTTATTATGGAAGGGCGTACAACGAATGAGCCGTTTGCGGCAACCAAAATCGACTCCGGGACGGACATAAACTTTGGCGCTTTAACGCGCATGCTGTTTGACTACTTGAAGAGCAAAGGCACCGAGATTAACTACAAGCATAGCGTCAAAGGTATTAAACGTACGCAAGATGGTTCGTGGAAAGTGAAAGTGCATGATATCCAGCAGGGTAAAACCGAATATCATACGGCCAAGTTCGTCTTTATCGGCGGAGGAGGCGGAAGTCTGCATTTGTTGCAAAAAACCGGTATTCCTGAGTCAAAACATATCGGAGGATTCCCGGTAAGCGGACTATTCATGGTGTGTAAGAATCCGGAAGTGGTAGCGCAGCATCATGCCAAAGTATACGGAAAAGCCAAGGTTGGCGCCCCTCCGATGTCGGTTCCCCACCTGGATACAAGATATATTGACAACCAAAAAGCATTGCTCTTTGGTCCGTTTGCCGGCTTCTCGCCCAAGTTCTTAAAAACGGGATCGAATTTTGATTTGATAAGCTCCGTCAAACCGAATAATCTTGTTACCATGCTTGCCGCTGGAGTAAAAGAGATGGCATTGACCAAATACTTGATCCAGCAAGTTATGCTTTCGAATGAAAAACGCATGGAAGAATTACGCGAGTTTATTCCTAACGCCAAAAGCGAGGATTGGGAAATCGTCGTGGCGGGCCAACGCGTACAAGTGATTAAAGATACTCCTAAGGGGAAAGGAACGCTTCAATTTGGGACGGAAGTGGTTAGTGCCGCAGATGGCTCGGTCGCTGCCTTGCTCGGTGCTTCCCCTGGCGCTTCGACAGCCGTTTACGTTATGCTTGAAGTATTAGAGAAATGCTTCCCGCAGCAGATGAAAGAGTGGGAGCCGAAAATAAAAGAAATGATTCCTTCTTACGGCATATCCCTTGCGAACAACCCAGCCCTATTCGAGGAAATTCAAGAATCAACTGCGCAAGCGCTAGGTTTAAGCTTAAAAGAACTCGTGTATAGCTAATACTAGACAGGTAAAAGCGGCAATTAAAAGACACATCGCGCTGTTACTGGATAATGCACTAATAAGGATAATTCCATATACGTATTGGCCAAATGGCCAAAGATCCAAGCGGTTCATTCATTGAACCGCTTTTTTATGTTATTTAACTGCCAGGACATCACAGATAACAATATTTCGGATAATATTGAAAGTTTGCAGGATATTATGAATTGGCTAAGCCTCTTATAATAAAGTAAAGAAATTGATAACACTTACATAACGATCATAGGAGGCTTATCCATGAAAATTACCCGGCATCCGGAAAATCCGATCGTAGTGCCTGGACTCTACGACTGGAGAAAGGTGACGGTATTCAATCCGGCGGTCATTATCGATAACGGAAAATTCTATATGATTGAACGGACGGCAGGCTCCCTGACTCCCTGTAAAAACTACCTGGGTCTCCTGGAGAGCACGGACGGTGTGCATTTCACCCATGTGTTGGACGAGCCCGTCGTAACGCCGGACCAGCTGGGATTCCCCTACGGCAGCATTCAGGACCCGCGGATCGTCAAGATCGACGACACCTTTTATTTGAACTATGCTTTGCGCCCATGCGCCATGAACTATTACCCGACGGGAGCCGGCATCCCTGAACGCTCGATTCCCAAGTATCCGGACGGCTGGGGAGATGAGGAAGGCCACTGGCTGACGCGCTCCGGGATATTGATCTCCAAGGACCTCATTCATTGGGAATACCTATGCGATACGACGCCGCTTGATATCAAATTTCATTGAGAGAACGAATTGTCGAAGCGGCAAGCAAGGAAATTAGGAGAAGTGGATTGCGATTTACGATGGGTGAGCTGGCCAAACAGCTGGGGATGAGCACAAAGACGCTGTACGGATACTTCCCTTCGAAGGATGTACTTATTGCAATGATTCTTCATGAGGCCATTGTCGAACTTCAAGAAAAAGAAAAGGACATCATGGGTAATCCTGACCTGACTACACTCGATAAACTTAAGCAATGTCTCATCCTCATCCCGACTGATTTTCAGTTTATCGGATTGAACCTCATAACCGAGCTCCAGCGTTATTATCCTGATCAATGGAAGACGCTGGATCAATTTCTAAATAAACAATGGGACAGTATCACGGAACTATTTCATGAAGGAAT
Organism: Paenibacillus sp. NPDC058898; assembly: GCF_049316025.1. NCBI lineage: Bacteria > Bacillati > Bacillota > Bacilli > Caryophanales > Paenibacillaceae > Paenibacillus > Paenibacillus sp. NPDC058898. The sequence goes on from NZ_JBMOSM010000001.1 coordinate 219,599, forward strand.
CAATCAAGGATGGTTACGCCCTTTTAATACCAAAATATTTATTGATTTGTATGTAGGAGGTCTTTATCGATTAATTGAGGATTCGACTGAGAATAAGAGCAGCATTACGCTTCATGAGGGTCTGCAGGATATGGGTGAGATCCTTTTATCCGGTATTATCAAGAAGGAAGGCTGATCAATCATTAGTTCATTAAGGAGAAGAGAGGGTATTAATTGAGTAAAACATTAAAAGGTTTGTTTTTATTTACGGATATCGGATTTATCTTTTATTGGGTCGTCACCGCACTAGCGTTAATTCCCAAGGAATATTTATATCAGGATTATACCAATGAGCTGCTAGTGGCCTGGAATTGGTCGTTCTTCCCGCTGGATATACTCATTTCCATCACCGGGATGTACAGTATTTACTTACATAAACACACGAATATAAAATGGAGAAGCTTTGCCTTAATCTCGCTCATCCTGACGTTTTGTTCCGGGCTGCAAGCGATCGTTTTTTGGATCATGAAATCCGATTTCGATATCATGTGGTGGGCGCCTAACCTGTACCTCATGTTATATCCTTTGTTCTTCATCCCAAAACTGCTTGATACCAAGGAGCCGCGGTAATTCGTGGCTTTTTTTTGTTTTACTGAATCGGATGAACATTTGATAAAAGTCACTGCCGACATTTTCTGAGCTCCAACGAAAAAAAGGGCTAAAGGACCATACGGTTCGTCTAACTTTAAGTATTTTATACACGGGAAATTCTTGAGGTACATGGTAAACTCAATAGTGGATCCCCCATTTTCTGTAATAAAGCAGAAACTTGATTGGAATGAAACGATGTTTCTGTATAAAGAGAGGAGGAAGATATCCCATATCATGGCAAAAATGCCCGCATGAACCTTATTATTAGTACGTATTCGGAGGCAGTCCAATTTGATTCCTACTATTAGTGGAGGTGTATTGATGGTTGACGTTCAAGGGTTGAGGCATATGAAAAGGCACTTAAAAATTCTCACGTCCGCAATACTTGCAGCTCTCGTGTTTTGTATGTCCGGATTGCCCGCATTCGCGGCAACTCCTGAGAAAACGCTCAACGCTTCGGCAACGCTTGCCTACAATTTAAAGGGACTTAATCATAACGTGGCAGTTCAAAAGGCTTATATCGCGGATAAATATCTCTATGTCACGCAGCGGTCGAAGGGAAATTGCTATCTTTCAAGACTGCTCATTAACGGGAAAGACGCTGCTTATGTTGATGAAATGACCGTTACGAATACCGGCCACTGTCAAACGCTGGATATGTATACGTACAACGGCATCAATTACTTTTATTTCAGTTCGAAGGCAGATCCTTCAACGGACTATTACTGGTCGCTGCAGGTAGCAAGACTTCAATATTCGGCTGGCAAAACCGTAGATTATACGGATTTGCATCGTTTCACCTACATGAATTACGCCAATAAAACGGGAGCAAGGCTAGGCGAGACCTACCGTGTGGATGGCGGCGGCAACAGTACTCATACGGTGTTCCGCGTACAGACAAAAGAAGGGACTGTAACTTGGTCCATTTATGACACGGTCGCACTCAATAAGCTTCTGGACAGCAATGAACAGGTGCGGATGGACAGTGCAGCTGCAGTTAACGCCGCTGTTGGCAGCTTTACACAGTCGGGCAGTGCGATCGTAAGGCCGAACGGATCCTTCCAGGGGGCCGATATGCTCGGTCAGACGAAAATCTATACATCAGGCGGTGCGGAAGGCGACATCCCGCAGATTGCCATGATGACCAACGCAGGGACATACAAAACCCTCGTGAAAATCACCAATGTGGGGAACCATGAAATCGAGGGAGTGCAGACAAAGAACAGCAATGTTTATTTTACGATCGTTACGGACCCGGTAAACAAAAAAGATACGCAAAAAGTGTATTACGTTCCGGACAGCATATTTAATTAACTTCCACGCAGGTCAGGCGCTGAGAATGGTAGCAACAGTAAAAGTAGCTTAGTTCGGCATTCGACAATGAAAGGGAGATTCCGTCCATGAAAAAGAGCGTCATCTCATTTATCGCTTGCCTGTTGTTTGTTCCCATGTTTACAACGGGGGTGCTGGCGGCTGAAAAAGGACAAGGCAAAGAAGTAAGCATAACGGTGATGTCTTACAACATCCATCACGGGGTTGGATTGGATGAGCAGTTAAGCCTGCAAAGAATTGCCGATGTCATCCGTGATTCCGGCGCAGAGATTGTCGGCCTTCAAGAAGTGGACCGGTATTACGGGGAACGAAGCGACTTTCAAGACCAGGCGAAGGAACTGACGGGTTTGCTCGGATATCACTATGCTTATGGTGCCAATCTTGATTTGGAGCCGGAGGAAGGACAGACGAACAACCGTCAGTACGGAACTGCCATTGTTAGCAAGTATCCGATCCTTCGATCCGAGAATGTTTTGTTAAGCAGCTTCGGGAAGGAGCAGCGCGGTGTACTGCACGCTGTCGTAAATCTGAAGGGAATCCACGTGGATGTGTACAATACGCATCTTGGACTGGATGTCACCAGCAGAACGGCACAGGCGCAGGAAATCATTGACCTAGCTTCTGCCTCTGAGGGACCAGCGCTGCTGATGGGCGATTTCAACGCAGAACCAGACAGTTCAGAGTTTAAATTGCTGCTCGACAGCGGTTTATTCGTGAACAGCTTTCAGGGAATTGAAGATGCCTTTACATTTCCTGTAATCAATCCATCGGCAACGATCGATTACATTCTGACCTCTCCAACTGTTCAGCATTCGAATCAGCGCGTGATCCATACGGAAGCTTCGGATCATTTGCCCATCGCAGCCGATGTGTCATTCCAGCGTTAAGACCATAGGATAGGCATAAGATGAGGTCCAAACATGATTTAAGCAGGACATAACAATGATCAAGAGGCTACCGCCAGGCATTTGCTTGGGGTAGCCTTTTTCGTATGGGGAGATGAATCGATATTCTTCCCTTTACAGTTTTTTTACCGTTCTGTCTATATCCACAAAATAGGTTATGCTACGATACAAGCACAAGGAGGGAGCGTGCATGATCACTTGGAGATTACCGCTGGTTGCATTGATGTGCTTGAGCATAACCGTAGCAGGGTGCATGCAGGGTGGCAAAGGGCAGGGCTCTGATCGTCTATTTTCGCACTCAACGGCATCGGATATGTCTGGTGCCGAAGAAAAGACAAAGCTGAGATTCTGGTCAACGGGGCGCCATGACGCGAATTATATCAAAGAGGTCATTCATCGATATAACCAAGAGAATTCCGATCTTATTGAGGTTGAGATGACGGTTATGGCAGATGATTTTGCCCAATCGCTTGATTTGTCATTTGCCAGTGAGTTATCCCCTGATATCTTCACCCCGATCGATCTTGCTGAAATGACCCAAAAAGGCTATGTAGAGCCTTTGAATGAATATTTAACGCCCGAGATCAGAAACAGGTTCGGGAAGCAAGCCTTCATCGAAGGATATAATGTGTTTGATCCATACATATACAGTCTTCCTAACAGCGGATCAACCTTGCGGCTTATTTATAATGTGGAGCTGTTTGAGCGGGCCGGCATAACCTCACCTCCGAAATCGATTGACGAGTTGGTGGAAGCGGCGAGCCGGATTACCGAAATTGGAAAAGCGGATGGCGTTTACGGTTTTGCGCTACCCTATAAAATTCCTGCCAGCGCTCTCGGCCGCTCAGCCGTTCCGATTGCCGAAATAAGCGGAATCAGCGGCGATGGTTATGACTTTTCAACAGGCAACTATGATTTTACGGGCTTTATACCGATTATTAGCGCATTCCGGACCATGATGGAGAACGGCAGTACGCTGCCGGGATCGGAATCCCTGGACATCGATCCGCTTCGAGCACAGTTTGCCGACGGGAAGATCGGGATGTATTTGTCTTATTCATCGGAACCCAGCATTTATAAGTTTCAGTTTCCGGCTAAGATCAAGTGGGGAGCTGCGCTTCCCCCATCAATTGACGGAACCTATAAAGGAGTGATCAATCAGGGAGTTGGAGCGACAAGGTGGTTATCGATTAGCAGCCAGTCGAAGCACAAGGAGGAAGCTTGGAAATTTCTCCGTTATATGTACAGCGATGAAGTGCTGATCGGGTATCAGGAAGCCGGACTTGGCATTTTATCTGTGGATGCGGTAGCCGCTAAAGCCAGGAAACCCGATATCGACGGTATCACCGGCTTTTTTCCAGGTGATTATGACGGGATATGGCCTGCATCGCCGCAAGGATTCAAACCAAAAGGAAAGGAGTGGGAGGACGAATTCGTCAAGTACATCATGATCGGCGGAGATCTCGATCGGTTGGTTGAGGATCTGAACGCGCGTTACAACGCAGCATTAGATCAGGAACGGGCCGCCGACAGAGTGAATACGCAAGCTATACCGTCATTTGATCCGCTGCATCCTCAGGATGTCTCATGGCAAAGTGATTGATCTACTATTACGGACAACTGCAGCCACAGCCGAAACTTAGAGACGGAGGATGTTGATCTATGCTCTACCGATTATCGTTCAGACGCCGAATTTGGATCGCGTTTATGCTCATTGTCATCTTTGCGGTTACTACCGCAGGCGCGTTAAGCTACATGATCGCGGAGGAAGTTGTGAAGGACAATGCTTATCAGCTAAGTCAGGAAACGATTCATCAAACTTCGAAGGTGTTAGATGAGAAGCTGAATCATATCACACAAGCGGTTTACTCGATGATGGTCAATACCGCATACCGAAGAGCCTTAGGAATGGACAGCAGTTACTCGGAGGCGGAGAATTATTATACACATCTGTCCGGGCTGCAATCGACTTTTGTGCAGACCAAGCTGTATGAACCTGTTATCGATTCTATTCTTATCGCCACGCGTGAGGGTGACTATTACCAGACAAGTCAGCAGCGTAACTTCTCCCATTCGTTCTATGACTCGGAGCTGTATACGCTTATCAAAAGCGAGAAGCGCAAATTATGGGTGGCCGGTCATGAGGACAATTTCTTTTCCAGCAGGGAGAACGTTATTTCCTTTGTGATGGAGGGCATACCCTCCCATTACATCGAGGATATTTTCGTTGTAGCGAATATCAAAATCGACTCGATCCGATCCTTAATTGCCTCGGAGGATAAAAATCGCAAACAGTTCCATCTCTTGGCCTCATCCGATGGGAGTGATGTGCTGTTAAACGATTCTATCATTGCGGATACGCTAAAACATGAGCCTAAATATAGGGAGGCCTTAACAGCTGAGCAGGGAAGCTTTGAGTATTCGGATCAAGGTTATGAGTACCTGGTTAACTTTACCAAGCTAGGTGGAGTGAAGGAGTGGACGTTATTCAGCTTCCTGCCTAAATCGGAGTTGATGAAGCAGATGGACAGCATCAAGCTGACCATTCTCGGAGTTATTACGGGATGCTTGCTCGTGTCATTTGCTTTTGCCAATATGCTAACCCGTTTGCTTATAAGACCGTTAAGCCACTTGCAATCACTAATGAAACGGGTGGAGATGAACGATCTTAACGTACGTTATGAAAGCGAATACAATGATGAGATTACGCAGGTCGGTTATCGCTTTAACCGGATGCTGGAAGAGCTTAATGAAATGTTTGACGTTGTGAAGCAGGCAGAGAAGGATAAACGCCAGTCCGAGATGAAAGCCCTGCAAGCTCAAATTGATCCTCATTTTCTATATAACACACTTAACACGGTTTACTGGAAGTGCCAGTTGAATCAATTGGAGGATGTGCAGGAAATGGTGCTGTCCTTATCACAGCTGTTTCAGCTCGGCCTCAATCGCGGCAATGAGATGACGACGCTTGAACATGAGCTGCTCCACGTGGAGCAGTATTTAAACATTCAACAGAAATGCTATGAAACGCTGTTTACCTACAATATCGAGGTTGATCCCTTAGTGGATATGCAGCACCCGATCTTAAAAATCATGCTGCAGCCGCTGGTTGAAAATTCAATCCTGCACGGCTTTAACGATCGTAATGAGGGCGGGGTCATTCGAATTCAGGTGAAACAGGATAGCACCTATCTGTATTTCAACGTGGAAGATAACGGTATGGGGTTGAACGAAAAGAATCCAGCTGATCCACTTCTTCGACAACCGGCATCCTCTCCTACATCGGGTTATGCGTTAAATAATGTCCGATTGCGATTACAGCTTCAGTATGGAAGCATAGCTGATTTGCACATGGAAAGCGAACCTAATGTATGTACCCGAGTTTCGATTATCATCCCCCGTTACCCACGACTTGAAGGGAGTTGACTAAAAGCAGATGAGCGCAATAACGACAACGATTTGCTTTATAGATGACATTCAGAGTGTCGTCGATGGCGTATCCAAGCAAATCAACTGGGAACGTCATGGGATAACCGTAAGCGGAACGGCAATCAATGGAGAAGACGGACTCATGTTGATCACCTCGTGCAGACCGGATATCATCGTGACCGATATTCGAATGCCGAAGCTCGATGGTCTGGAATTGACCCGACGCGTCAAAGAGCTGCTGCCTCGCAGCAAAGTCATATTGATGACAGGTTTCAGCGATTTTGAATATGCCAGGCAAGCGGTTCAGCTTGGGGCGTTTGACTTCATAACAAAGCCCTTTTCGCTGGCTCATATCGAGGAAATTGTTGTAAAGGCCAAAAAAGAAATTGCAGCGATACGAAATCAAGAGGATCATATCGCTGAATTAGAGCAGCGGGTTCAGGAGAGTATGCCGTTCCTGCGTCAGGAATTGTTCACGTTATTGTTACATCATAAGGTGGACGAACAGGAGGCGGAGCAGCGGTGGGAATATGTAAAGCCGGATTTAGAGTCCAGGGATCTGCTCGTCATGATTCTTGAAATCGATGGATTTGATGACAAGCATCGAGATTCACCGATGAATGAACTGGAGCTTGCTCGGTTTGCATTGAAGAATATTACGGAGGAGACCATCGCTTTGTATATAAGGGGGATGGTATTCCGGGATTCGGCTAACCGCCTGGTCGCGGTGTTGAATACACCGTTATCAGCTTCAGCAGCAGCCATAGCAGAAGCGTGCTGTCAGCATGTTAGATTATATACTTCATTAACGATATCCATCGGAATTGGCAGACCCGTAACGTATATCCATGAGCTGTACTCATCGTATGATCAGGCTTTGCATGCCCTGTCATACCATTTCTATACCGGAGGCAACGCGGTGATTTCATATGAAGATATAGCTAATACAGAAATGTCCTTGCCGCGCAGTATACGGACCGCAGAGCAGGAAATGGTATATGCCTTACAATCCGGAAACGTCGACCAAGCCTTACTGACGCTCGATCATATCCTGAATGAGTTTACGGACAGGTCGCCGCTTCCCAAGCCGGAATACTTCATCAGCCTCTACTACGAGCTGGCGTACATGATGCTCAGGGCGATTCAAGATAAGGTACCGATGAATGAACTGTCCGATTTGAACATGATCGTTCGGGAAGGGCGGGTCAGCTCGGAGAGGTCCTTAACGGACATGAAGAAGATTCTGCATAGCATCGTGACGCTAGGCTGTGAACGCATCGAGAATCAGAATCGCTCCGCCGCCGCAAAAATCATCCAGGAAGCCATTCACTATGTGAAATCCAATCTGGATCAGGACCTCAGCTTAAGTGCTTGCGCGAAGGCAGTTCACTTGAGCCCGAGTTATTTTGCCGGCTTATTCAAGAAAGTGGCGGGAATGGCATTTAGCCAATTTGTTACTCAAGAACGGATGGAGCTGGCCAAGCGGCTGCTCTTGGAGGATCGGCAAATCCAGGAGATTGCGGATTCGCTAGGTTATGTAGAGCGGCGGTATTTTACCGACGTGTTCAAAAAATATACGCAGATGACACCATCGGAATTCAAGCAGGCACACATAAGAAACAATATTTCATTGTAATAGGAGGGATATCGTGATTACCCGCATTGAGAATGCTATTGACTGGCCAGTGTTTATGTCAAGACACGATATGTTGTGGACAACGCGTCCGATCAGCTGGGATGAAGGGGCTTTTCTTGGAAACGGCCTGCTCGGAGCGATGATCTACAGCGAAGAACATCGGGATAAACGGAATGTGCTGCGTTTTGTGCTTGGACGATCCGATATAACTGCATCACGTCCGGGTGAACAGGCTTTCCCGGTCCGCGTGCCAATTGGCGAGCTCGCATTGGAGCTGGAGGGTTGGATTTATCAGCCCTTTGAAATGCGGCTGGAATTATGGAACGCGGAATTGAGGGCGGTTATACCAACAACGAAGGGAGAAGTCAGAATTCGTGCGTTTGTGCATGCATTAGCTCCCGTACTTGTCGTGGAGTTGGATGCAGATGAAGGTGAACGCGATGCGAAGCTGAATTGGTACGCCTATTCGGAGGTTGATCCTATTTTGAAGAATGCGGACGGGATAAATCTCAACCAATACATTCCCGAAACCATCGTTCAGCTTATGGAATTCGGTGAGGTTTCAGTCGGCGTTCAGGAATATGGAAGCGGAGAAGGCTGCACTACAGCTTGGCTAACTCGTCGCTCTGACCAGACTGAACAGGAATCGGGAAGCTGGCATCGGCAAAGCGTTATCTTAACCGTGATGAATGGCACGGAAGATGCCGTTTGTGATCAAGCGGTACGGGAGCTTCGGTCTGTGCCGAGCTCAACCTCAGGATGGGAAGCCTGGATTCATGCCCATCGCAGGTGGTGGCATCATTACTATCCGGAAAGCTTCATTTCGATACCGGATACGCAGTTGGAAAGCTTTTACTGGATACAGATGTATAAGTTGGCTTCTGCGACCCGTGGGGACTCATACCCTATCGATAATCAAGGTCCGTGGCTCACATCTACGCCATGGCCTGGATTATGGTTCAATATGAACGTGCAGATGAGCTACTCTCCGATTTATACGGCGAACCGCCTCCATCTGGGCATGTCGCTGATTCGTTCCCTGCAGGAGCATCAGGACCAACTGATCCGTAATGTTCCCGAAGCTTACCGTGCGGACTCGGCAGGCCTCGGTCGAAGCTCAAGCTATGATCTGGACAGTCCGGTCACGGATGAGGTGGGGAATTTAACTTGGGTCATGCATAACGCTTGGCGTCATTACCGTTATGCCATGGATGATCATCTGCTGCGAAGCTTGGTATATCCTCTCCTCCGGCGCAGTGTAGGTTTATATTTGCACCTTCTTGAGGAAGGGCAGGACGGCCGCCTTCATTTACCTCCTACAATCTCACCCGAATACGGGTCCTTTAAGCAGGTGAAGACCGCAGATTCTCATTATGATTTAGCGCTGCTGCGCTGGGGATGTGAAACCTTAATCCGCATGGCGGATCAGCTTGGTGTTTATGATCCGCTGCACGATGGCTGGCGTGAAGTCCTTGAGCGATTGGTACCATTCCCTGTCGATTCATCCGGTTATATGATCGGCGAGGGTCAGCGTATGGAATTCGGACACCGCCATTTCAGCCATATGCTGGCCGCATTTCCACTGCATATCGTCGGCGATACCGAAGAGGAGAAGGAGTTGATTCTTCGCTCGCTCCGGCATTGGATCGGCCTCGAAGGAGATTTGCGCGGATTCAGCTTTACCGGAGCCGCTTCCATCGCAGCTAAGTTAGGTTTAGGAGATGAAGCTCTCGCATATTTGCGAAGTTTGATGCATCTTATTAAGCCGAACACCATGTATAAAGAAGCGGGACCGGTTATCGAAACGCCGCTGGCCGGAGCGGAATCGATCCATGATATGCTGCTTCAGAGCAGAGGCGGGCGGATCTATATTTTCCCTGCAGTCCCTAAAGAGTGGACGGAGTCGGTATTCCATCAGCTGCGGGCAGAAGGAGGCTTTCTTGTTAGCGCTGTTCGGAAGGAGGGGCGAACGGCTTGGATACATATTTGCAGTCTTGCCGGAGAGCCCTGTCGGATCGTAGCCGATATGGCCAAATCTGCGGACGATGGCCTGTTTATTGACATCGGGGGAATCTCCAGGAAGTGTCCAATCCAGGCAAATGGGACGATCGATCTGGCTCTGAAGCCTGGTGAGGAAGCTTACATTTACAGGGCCCGTTGGAGCGGATCCACTCGATTCCGCATCTCGCCTGTCCCTGCTGAGAAGGGCAAATGCAATCTGTTTGGCAGTCGTAAACCATGGAGATTGTATGGGATTCCCCAATAATTCGTAGTTATTCGTAAAACCTGCAACCGTTCTTGTTTTTAGAGCAGCCTTATCCCTATGAAGGCTGCTCTTGTTATCAAAAAAGGCTATAAGGAGGAAAATCACATGTTCAGCATCCTTCGTAAATATAACCGCAGCGTCATTGTGGCATGGCTGTTCTCTTATGTCACCGTATTAATGGTGCCGATTCTGATCAGCTTCGTACTGTATTCATTCTCATACCATCAAGTGAAGAGCGAGACCAATCGGGCAAACGAATTGCTTCTTCAGCAGATGGAAATATCCATTGACAGCAAGCTGAAGAGTCTGGAGCGTTTAAGCCTGGAAATTGCGTTAAATAAGGGGATATCGGCATTTTCCAGCGTGGAGTTACCGATTCGTGATCATCAGTATTACGATGTGTTCAGCATATCGGAAAGCCTGCGAACTTATAAAAATGCAAACGATTCGATTGAGGATATTTACGTGATGTATTTGAACAGTGATACGGTGATTTCGACGTATGGTCATACAAGCGGCAGGGGGCTCTATCAAAAGCTGCGGCAGAATGACGATACCTCCTATGAGAGGTGGATGGAACTGTTCGAGCAAAGATATGTAAACGGTTACAAATGGATGAAGTTTCAAGATGGTCTTCAAAGCTTCCCGGTAGTCGTATTTGCACATTCCCTCGTATTTAATTCCCCGGCCCAGCCCCCGGCTGTTGTCCTGTTCTTGATCAAGGATTCGAAACTAATCGAGAGCGCTCCTCGGCAAAAGGATGCCAGTATGTTCATTATAGATACGGATAGCCGGTATATCGCTGCATCACAACAGGATCCGGCCGTACCAGCTGGTCTAAGTTATGAGCAGCTGCAAGGCGATAGCGGAATGATCTATATAGGCTCGGACGCGGAGCAGTTCGCGGTTTCCTATATCACGTCGCAAGTAACCGGATGGAAATATGTATCCATACTGCCAGCGGCATTATTCAATGAGAAAATGAAAGACTTACGCCAACTGACATGGATCAGCATCGCCCTGAGCTTATTAATTGGAGGTATTGTTACGGTTTTGTTTTTACGCAGAAACTATATGCCGGTTCAAGTGATGCTGCAAAGTTTATCCAAAAAATTCGGACTGAGGTTTGACGGGGGAGCCAATGAATACACGTTCCTGCAGGGAACGATTCAGCAATATTTTCATGACAAGGCAGATATGCAAACGGCGCTTCACAAGCATCGCAATACAATACGGGCGCATTTGTTGCGGCGACTCTTAAAGGGATACGCCGATCATGATCAGTCTCTCCATACAACGTTGCCTGCACATGATATACAGTTTCAATCCGACCGATCTGTTGTCCTACTGATATCGATCGATCATTATGGCAAGTTTGAGCAGTTTGGCATTCGCGGGCTCCCGGATCAGAAGCAGCAAATGCTTTATTTCATACTAACGAATGTGCTTGAGGATACGGCTTCCGATGAAGCGCTTGTGTTTACAACAGAAATGAACGATGCGCTTGCTTGTGTCGTTAATTTCGAAGCAAGCCTGCCAGCGGAGCAGGAGCAAACCGTATTGAATCGAATACTGGCCCAGGTTCAAGATTTCATGCGAAAGCATATCGAAGCAGAGCTTACAGTAGCTGTGGGTCAGGTTCATTCGGATTTGCACGGCATCGCGCTTTCTTATCAAGAGGCGCAGGCCGCCCTTGAATATCGGATTGTGATGGGGAGCGGGCAGTTCATCCCGTATACGGACACTCTTATGGACAGGAGCAAGCAATTCCGTCAATTTTATTATCCTTTAAGTGTCGAGCAGCAGTTTATAGGCTTGGTGAAGAGCGGGAACTACGACAAAGCGGAAGCCATTTTGGATGATATATTCCAAGCCAACTTTTCCAAGCACCCGGTTTCGGTTCCACTCGCCAAATGCCTGATGTACAACCTGGCAAGCACGATGCTGAATACGCTTGAGGAAGTGAGAGCGGGCAGCAAGCGAACCTATGAAGATCATATCATCGATGCGGATCTATTGCTCGAATGTGATCATGTGCCGGAGATGAAGGAACGGATGAAACAGATGCTTGCGCAGGTCTGTGAATGGATCCTGGCCGAGAAACGGAATCACCACCGTTATTTAATCGAAGATGTCTCGCAGTATGTCCAAGAGCATCTGTATGACCCGAAATTGAATATTTCAATGATTGGCGACGCTTTTCAGATGACCCCCTCATACGTATCGAGACTGTACAAGGAGTTTACAGGAGAAGCCTTACTGGATACCATTAACCGCCTCCGTCTGTCCAAAGCGAAAGAACTGCTTGTTCTGCAAAAGCTTACTGTCAATGAAATCGCTAGCCGCGTCGGCTATGCGGATGTCAGTACGTTTTTGCGAATCTTTAAAAAATTCGAAGGTGTGACCCCCGGGAAATATCAGAAAGCCGCACTGTAAACCGGATTTTTCATGAAAAACCATCGATTTTTAAGGAATTGCCTGCGATTTTAGATTTTGTCTATGGTAAGGGATACGGGTTTTATTGAACAATGACAACGGATAGGGCAACATGCTGGCCTATCCGACACCTTATCTTACAATCGGGGGAATGATGATGGTTCAACGTTTGCTGGTCAAAGACAGCTTGTTGCGAAATTTGAAGTCAGGACTGACCGCCATATTGTTAACAAGTCTGATGCTTGCGGGATGTTCGTCAGGCAGTAAGGATAACACGCCTGGCGCTAAGCCGAACGAGGCCGGAAAGGGTACATCCACTGCAATCGGTTCATCGTATCCGCTAAACACAACCGAATCGATCACGTCGTGGGAAATCTTGAACATGAATGCGGTAACCTTCTATTCTAACCTTGCAGAAACGCCGTTCGGGAAAGCGCTTGCCGATAAAACAGGAGTTCAGGTGGAGTATATCCATCCGAATGATCAGCAGACGGCCGAGCAATTCAATCTGATGATTGCGTCCGATGAGCTACCAGATGTCATTGAATACGATTGGACCGGACGAAGTGCGGGCTCTTATCCGGGCGGACCGGAGAAAGCCATTCAGGACGGCGTCATTCTGGAGCTCAATGAGCTGATTGATCAGTACGCGCCGAACCTGAAGAAGAAACTCGAAGCGGATCCGACGCTTGACCAAATGGTCAAGACAGACAGCGGCAAATATTATGTATTTCCCATGATTCGCAATCCGTCCGGGCTCGTCTTCCGGGGTCCCATGATCCGTCAGGATTGGCTGGATGAGCTTGGTCTTCCAGTTCCAACGACTATAGAGGAGTGGGAGAAGACGTTAATCGCCTTTCGTGATAAGAAGGGTGCCAAAGCACCGCTCAGCGTGACTTACACCGGAGGGAATTTTGAGATCCGCGATGCCTTTATCGGAGCTTACCGCACCTCAAACTCCTTCTATGTGGACGATGAAGGCAAGGTGAAGTATGGACCCATAGATCCACAGTATAAAGATTTTCTGACTTTATTCCGCAAGTGGTTTGCGGAAGGATTGTTTGACAAGGATTTTGCGCTCACCGATACCAAGGCGTTGGATAACAAGATTTTGACGGGGCAGACCGGCGCTACAGTGCATCTTCTCAGCGGCGGCATGGGAAAATGGATGGATGCCATGAAGGAGCAGGATCCGAAATTCAAGCTGGTTGGCGCTCCATATCCAACTCTTCTTAAAGACGAAGTTCCTTTTATTGGACAACGGGATTTCAAGTACAATCCGGGACCAAGCAAAGCCATTACAACCGCCGCGAAAAATCCGGAACTGATCGTACGCTGGCTTGATTATGCCTACAGCGATGAGGGCGCGATGCTCTACAACTTCGGCATTGAAGGAGAGAGCTACGTGATGGAGAACGGTGCTCCGGTGTATACCGATTTGATTAAAAATAATGAAAAGTACAGTCTGCAGCAGATGGTATCGCAGTATTCCAAGCCGAATGGACCATACGAAGCGGATGAACGCCGGAACTGGAATACGTACACTGAGCAGGATGAGGCCGTGAAAGTATGGGCGAAAACGGATGCCGAGAAGCATGTACTGCCTGGCTTCCTGACGCCAACCGCTGAAGAAAGTAAGGAGCTTGGCAAGATTCTAACCGAAGTAAGTAACTATAAAGAGGAAATGTTTGTGAAGTTCATTGTCGGCAAGGAGCCGATGGAGAGTTATGACAAGTACGTGGAGCAAATTAAGAAGCTGGGGATTGAACGCGCAGTTGAAATCTATCAAAGCGCTCTGGATCGATACAACAGCCGATAATGAATTCTTAAAGCCGAGGGGAGCGGAGCGGGTTCATCCCCGCTCGATAACCTGAACCTTCAATAGACAGAACATAAGGAGTGAGCACGGTATGGCGAAACTTCCGCCTCCGACACGCACGTCAATTCCTTCGAACTCGGCAGGACTGAATCCTCGAAATTGGGGCTTGCTGAAGGACATTAGTAAAAATCGTTTCCTGTACATCATGTTAATTCCGGTACTTCTGTACTTTGCGGTTTTTCATTATTTCCCCATGTACGGGGCGTCCATCGCCTTTAAGGAGTTCTCTCCACGGCTTGGCATTATGGGAAGCCCATGGGCTGGCTGGGAGCACTTCGAATCGTTTTTTAACGGCATTTATTTCTGGCGGGTCGTCAAAAACACGCTGTTAATCAGCTTTTATGAACTGCTCTTTGGCTTTCCGGCACCCATTATATTGGCCCTCCTGCTGAACGAGGTGAGAAAAGCCGCATTCAAACGCACGGTTCAAACCATAACGTATATGCCGCATTTTATTTCGCTGGTCGTTGTTTGCGGCATCATTAAGGAATTTACGATGAGTGACGGGTTAATCAACGATATTTTGGCTTTTTTCGGATGGGAACGGGTCTCTCTTCTACTGGAGTCTGAATATTTCCGGACCCTCTTCGTAACCTCAGGAATTTGGCAGAACATCGGCTGGGGGACCATTATCTACCTTGCCGCCCTGGCCGGTATCGACCAGGAACAATACGAGGCCGCGAAGATCGATGGAGCCAACCGGTGGAGGCAGATGTTGAATGTGACTTTGCCGGGGATCATGCCTACGATTATCATCCTGTTCATTCTTGAGATCGGCAGGCTGATGAACGTCGGCAGCGAGAAAGTCATCTTGCTCTACAACCCCTCAATCTACGATACCGCAGACGTCATAAGCTCCTATGTGTACCGGGTCGGGCTGCAGGAATTCAATTACAGCTTCAGTTCGGCAGTAGGGCTGTTCAATTCCGTCATCAATTTCACGCTTGTCATCGGCTCAAACTGGCTGAGCCGCAGAATGAACAAAACCAGCTTGTGGTAGGAGGTGAAAGGAATGGAATGGAGAGCTGGCAATCGATCGGTCGGTGAAAAGCTGTTTGATGTTTTTAATTACATCTTGTTGACCGTAATCACGTTATGTACGTTATACCCATTGATTTACGTGCTGTTTGCTTCCTTGAGTGATCCTACTCGTTACATGCAGCATTCAGGGATTCTATGGAAGCCGCTGGATACAACATTTAACGCGTATCGGCTCGTGTTTGACAATCCGATGATTATACAGGGGTATCTGAATACGTTTTTAATCGTTTCGGGCGGTTTGGTGCTCAATATCACGTTGACCGCTTTCGGAGCGTATGCGCTGTCCCGTAAAGGTTTGCGATATCGCAAGCAGCTGATGCTGTTTATCGTATTCACCATGTTCTTCAGCGGCGGCTTGATTCCGCTGTATTTTACAGTAAAAGGCCTGGAGCTCACAAATACGCTGTGGTCCTTAATTATCCCACAGGCCATATCTGCTTTTAATCTGATTATCATGAGAACGTCTTTTGAAGCGGTGCCTGATAGTCTGGAGGAATCGGCCAAGATCGATGGGGCCAATGAATTCGTCATCCTATTTCGGATTATGATGCCGCTGTGTATGCCGGTCATTGCTGTCATGCTGCTGTATTACGGTGTCAGCCACTGGAACTCGTGGTTCCAGGCCATGATCTATTTGCAGGATCGTTCCTTGTATCCGCTTCAGCTTGTCCTGCGGGAGCTGCTGCTTCTGAATGATGCAAGCTCCATGGCAAGCGGAGCGAGCGGAGGAGAGGTGGCCGTTATTGGTGAAACGTTGAAGCATGCGACCATTATCGTTGCGACGGTACCGATTCTGCTGGTCTATCCGTTTTTGCAGAAGTATTTTGTGAAAGGTGCTTTAATTGGTGCCATTAAAGGATAACGACAGGAGGAATATGATGAGTAAATTAAAGATTCAACATGAACTCGATTTGGATATGTGGTGGAATGGTGCTCAGTTGAAGGTGGACCGGATGTTGGGTAGAAAGCCTGAGCTTGCTCCGCATGCGGCCAAGGACGGGGAATACGACGGCTTGACCCTGGACAACTGGATTTCAGGGTTTTGGCCGGGAATGTTGTGGATTTTTTACGATATGACTGGAGATGCGAAGTACAAGGAAGCGGCGTGGGAGTGGGATATACGGATGGAACGATTGACTCTGGAAGAGAGTCGCTTTCATCATGATGTCGGGTTTCAGTATTTGCCGACAGCCGTACTGAAATATAAGTTAACCGGCGATGCAGATGGTAGAAGACGAGGGCTTGCGGCAGCTAACTTTCTGGCCGGACGATTTAATTTGGCAGGCCAGTACATCAGGGCATGGAACAAGGATCTCCCGGGCTGGGCTATTATCGATTGCCTGATGAACCTGTCCCTCTTGTACTGGGCTGCCGAGGAAGGAGGAGACCCAAGATTTCGCCACGTTGCGAATGCCCATGCGAATATGGCTTTGCAGCATATGATCCGTGCTGATGGATCCACCTGTCATGTTGCTTCGTTTGATCCGGAAAGCGGCGAATTGCTGGAGTATATGGGCTGGCAGGGTCATGGCCCGGACTCCTGCTGGTCAAGAGGGAATGCGTGGGCGCTGTATGGAATGGCTAACGCTTACCGTTACACGAACAATAAGGATTATTTGTACGCCGCCGAGCGGGTAGCTCATCATTTTATAACTTCCTTACAAGGGCAGGGGGTACCCCTATGGGACTTCCGGGTACCGAATCCCGATACCGAGCCTCGTGACACCTCCGCTGCGGCCATTGCAGCTTCCGGTTTGTTGGAGCTCGCTGCCTTGACAACTCCGGAAGTTGGGGCTGTTTACCAGAAAGCCGCTGAGCGAATCGTCCTGGCATTGTCGACGGAGTATGCAGCATTCCAGGCTCCTGAGCATGAGGGAATCCTGCTTGGCGGAACCGGCCATAAGCCGGCGGATACGAATATCAATGTGTCGCTAATTTATGGGGATTATTATTACATCGAGGCTCTGGCGAAGCTTCGCGGTTGGGTCCATCGCGTATTCTGATTGGTTATGGGACGTTAATATTCGAAGAGAGGTGAACGGATATGAAAACGTTATTGAACGCTTTAAACCAACGGTATCACAGATCTATAAGTATGGGTCTCGTCTTGATCCTTTTGATCGGAACACTGATGATGTCGCCTTCAGAAGCCCAAGGGGCTTCGAGTGATGCAGGAGGGAGCAGCAGGATGAATCGAATCGAAAGCACGGTAACGGCAAGCAGCTACCAACCGGGCACGAATTACGTACCGGGGAATGTATTGGATGGGATATGGGGCGAGGACGCGGAGAGCCAGCAAAGCCGCTGGTCCGCATCGGGTCAAGGTCAATGGCTGCAATTTGATCTAGACACGGAACAAAACGTCACTTATGTGAACATCGCCTTTTTGAATGCCAGAGAGCGTCAGTCCAGCTTTGAAATATTAGCTTCGAATACTGAAGATTTCAAATCCGTCACCGTTGTTTTGGAACAACAGTTCAGCCGGCAGCTGAAACCGGAAGATAGTATCATGCAAACATATGTATTACAGAAACCGGTGAAGGCCAGGTATTTGCGGTTGATCGGATATGGCAATAACGCCAGCGGAAGCTCGGGAAACTGGAACAGTATCATGGAAGTAGAGCTTTACGCAGGGAAAGTGCCGGGTGAATCACCGGAAGAGCCACAACCACCAGTTCCTCCAAACGCTGGCGAAGAGAAGGAGGAAGATGTGAAGCTTCCGGAGATGAAGCGCGTCTCGGTCAGCACGGCGGAACAATTGCAGCAGGCACTGGATCAGGCTGTGGCCGGTACGCTGATTGAACTGAAGGATGGGAACTATGAGCAGAACGGTCCGTTTGTTGTGAAGGATAAACACGGCTCCGCGGCCTATCCGATTCGGATTACCGGGAAGCCCGGCAAGGCAATCATTAGTAAGAATAGTTATATACACATTGAAAATTCAAGTTATGTGGAAGTCAGCGGTCTCACGTTCCGGAACGGGATCGGCGATGAGAATGGAACGCAGACCTTGAATGACCGTGGATTGGCGCATCGGGCGCTTACCGGGGTTCATCCAGGGATTCAGCTGGAAAGCTCCAGCCGAATCTCTATTTTGGGCAACACCTTTGCTTTGGATGAAACAGGTCAGCCCTACCGATTTAAAGCTCAAAACCGATATGTATGGTGTCTCCTTAATGTGGAGAACAGCTGCCGGTACAGTGAGGATCGGTATGACCCTAACGGAGAAGTTTATAAGGGGTTAACGCCCTTTGAAGATCCGAAGCTCATTACGGATAATGGCACTCACAGACATTATATTCGAGTCGAAGGAACGAGCAGCCATAACCGGATCGCTTATAATGATATTGGTCCGAAGAAGGGCTTTGGCGCAGTCCTGATTTATGATGGTGAAGGGCATAGTGGACAGCATATATCGCAATACGACGTCATTGAGTATAACTATTTTCACGGGATTGGTCCCCGGGTAACCAACGGGTTGGAAGCCATCAGGCTTGGACTTTCCAGTACCTCGCTCTCTTCCGGTTATATTACGATTCAGTACAATTTGTTTGACGGGTTTAACGGTGAAGATGAAGTGATATCGGTGAAGAGCAGTGACAATATCATACGGTACAACACGATTCGTGATTCATACGGCGGTATTGTGTCGCGACATGGAAACCGCAACAGCTTCTACGGCAACCATCTGATTGGCGATGGAGTGACACCAGGCAGCAGCGGGTTCCGGATATACGGCAACGATCACAAAATCTATAACAATTACATGGAAGGTCTTACGGACAAAGTGATTCGTCTTGATGGCGGAACACATGATGGCGGACCGGAAGGCAGTACGAATCCAATCGTTCGTTGGGGTGGAAACCAAGAGCAAACGGCAAGGCTTGGCGATCTGCCTGCCGAACAAAGAACGGAACTTTTGCGCGGACATTGGCGGCAGTATAACGTTCAGATTTACAACAATACAATCGTGAATGTCGGCAACCAAACGACAACTTTCAATCTGGGCGGCAGAACCTATCAGCCGGTAGGGACTAAGATTTATAACAATCTGATATTTAGTCATGCAGGGACGATATTTCAGGAAACTGATGCGGTGATACAGGCACCCGAACAGGAACGGGCTGAGTACATGGGAAATATGCTCTCGGGGAATGCACCGATTTCTAACAACCCCATCGTGGACAGAGCGATGACCAAACAAGAGCTTCATTTGGTGCGCAGTAAGGACGGTCTCATTCGATTATCCGTCTATAGTCCAGCCGTAGACGCTGCCCTGACTCCATTCGTTGCAGCGGACGACATGGATGGCCAGATTCGCTATATACCTGACGTGGGTGCAGACGAATATGCGCCAGGCAAGCAGCGATCCAATCCTCCGCTTACCGTCCATGATGTCGGCCCGGAAGCCTGGATGAAATGAAGGTGAATACCATGACCGGCACCATCATTCTGCCTTCATCCCGATTCTTCGAACTTTGGACGTCACACGATAATCAAAGGTTACGCTTTTATAGATTTCACCCCATTGCTCTGCAGATTTAACATGGCTTTTCCAATACGATGATTCTTTGGCTCTTACCAATTCGCCGAATCCGAATATATCGGATTCTTTTTTTTGCGTCTTTTGGATTAATCCGATTAATAATTCTGTAATGGAACGTTCATTCTCGCGAGCAATTTCCTCCAGAATTTTCGAGTTATCTACCGGGATGGTATCAGAGTTTTTTTCTTCGATATTAATCTCCACGTCTCAATGTAGATAATCGCCTCGTCCAGCCCTTCAATGGCTACGACGGATTTCCCCCTTAGCAGGTTGTCGGTCAGAACGGAGATTTTCCTTTCCGAATACCCCTCGCTAGAAAGAAGAAGTCTAAAAAAGATGTTGCCTTGGCTCCCGTAGTTTTCCGATCCTGATCGTTCACATAGTGTTAGATTTTGGTATGACTGCAATCACATATACGAAGATAGGAGTTTCATATACTTGGGTTGTAAGAGTGAAAAAGTTCACAAAGACGCATTTAGTCTAAGGAGGTTTGAACATGAGTTCATTCACGCTTCAGAGTCAGGTATCCGATATCGTTACATCCATTCCGCAAACCGCGGATTTATTCCGATCACTTCGCATTGATTTTTGTTGTGGAGGGCAGGTGCCTTTAGAAGAGGCGGCTAAACAGCGCAATTTGGAACCCGCCGCCGTTTTGGAGCAGGTTCGGTCCGTGGAGAGCAAGTTTGCAGATTATCAAGAAAGCCGTCCGGCTTCACTGAAGGAATCCGAACTGATTGAATACATCCAGCAGAAACATCATGCCTTCTTGCGGGATGAATTACCTGCTTTAACGCCGTATGTGACGAAATTAGCCCGCGTTCATGGGGGGCATCATCCCGAACTTCTTCGGGTGCAGGAGCTTTTCTCCGATCTGAAAAAAGAACTGCTGGATCATACGAAGGATGAAGACGAGCATGTATTTCCGCTCATTTTGAAATTTGTTGCAGAGCCTAACCACCAGGCTGCAGCGGAGCTTAAGCCGCATGTGTCTGAACTGGAACATGAACATGCTCAAGCAGGCAAACTGCTTCAGGAGCTCCGGGAAGTAACCGCTGATTTCGAACTTCCGTCGGATGCCTGCGGTACGTATCGGTTGGTCTATCAACGGTTGGCGATGCTTGAAAAGGACACCTTCGAGCATATCCATCTGGAAAACAACATCTTGTTCGAACGGATTCGTCAAGCGGTATAACCTTGATGACCGTGTGAAAGTGAATTAACGTATGCTGGATGAATATTAAATACAAAATAACGTGGCGTCCCAAAAGTAGATTTAGTTGCTTGACGTACGGCTCTCATAAACAGAAAGTGTGTCAAATAAAGCCATGGCGGTGCTCAGGATGTTATTCCCACACCGCTATGGCTTCTGTTTTGATCATTGGCCGCCTTCTTGAGCAAATTATGGGCAAGCGAAAGCCGAGGGAGACCTCCAGGCTCACGGTCTCCCTCGGCTTTCGTACATGTTTTTTTGAGCGGACAACCTTCGCAGCTTTCGCTTCGATAGATCCGCTTCCGTAAGAAACCGTTCCTTTCGTAAATGGTTTGGGTAGCACCTCCATTTTACCAAAGAACGGTTTCTCTGCGTCTAAAAAAGTAAGCAATCTGCACGGCGTAGCGGAGAGGACGAAACGATTCCGGACAAGCGTCAGCGCTCGCCTTTGCTCCCACATTTCATCCTTGCTCAGAACCATTCCAAGAAATGTGGGGGCAACAGCGATGGTAGGAACGATTCGTACATGGAGCGTCTTCTAGCAGCAAGAAGGGGGGGCTCTCGCAAGATCTAAGATCTTTTGGGACACCCCCGTTATTATTCTGCACTTATTTAACGTATAGACTCCCTTGCCCTAGGAGAGAGAAGAGGTCAAAGAAAATTCACTTAACAATTACCTGTATTTAGTCGATAATTATATTGATCAGTTGGAATTATTCTACACAGGAGGGTTCATATGGATTACTCGAAATTAGGAAAACAATTCATAGCTGGGGAATGGCGAGACGGTAAGAGCGGTAAAACGCTGCCTGACATCAATCCATACAATGATGAGGTCATTACTGCTTTTCAAATCGCAAACGTTGCAGACATTGATGACGCATATCAGGCTGCCTATCAAGCTAAGCTGGAATGGGACAAGGTTAATGCTTACCAGAAACGAGACATTCTTGAAAATGCCGTTAAATATATTGAATCGCATGAGGAAGACATTTCCTCCATTATTGTTCAAGAGCTGGGCGGAACGCGTCTGAAGGCGGCGTTCGAGATCGGTCTTGTGAAGAATATGATTAAGGAAGCGGCTACGTTCCCCCTTAGAATGGAGGGAAAGATTTTACCTTCCACAGAGGATGGCAAGGAGAACCGCTTGTATCGGATCCCGGCTGGCGTGGTTGGGGTTATCAGTCCATTTAACTTTCCTTTCTTCTTGTCCATGAAGTCTGTCGCCCCAGCATTGGGTGCTGGCAATGGCGTCGTGCTGAAGCCACATGAGGATTCGCCGATTACGGGCGGAACCCTGATCGGGAAGATTTTCGAAGAAGCGGGCGTACCGAAGGGTTTGTTGAATGTTGTGGTGACAGATATTAAGGAAATTGGCGATGCGTTCGTTGAGCATCCGATTCCGAGAATCATTTCTTTCACAGGTTCGACTAAGGTCGGAAGCCATATTGGTCAACTGGCCGTCAAGCACTTCAAGAAGCCGCTGCTTGAGCTCGGCGGGAACAGCGCGTTCATTATCCTGGAAGACGCTGATATCGATTACGCGGTACAAGCGGCGACATTCAGCAGATTCACACATCAAGGCCAGATCTGTATGTCGGCCAACCGGATTCTTGTACAGAAGTCGATCTATCAGGAGTTTGTAGATAAATACAAAGAGAAGGTTTCTACCCTGACAACAGGTGATCCGAGCGATCCGCAGACCATTATCGGACCCGTCATCAACCATCGGCAGGCAGAGACACTGCAGAAGCTGATTGAGAAGGGCATTGAGCAAGGTGCAGTTCCATTGATGCGAGGGAATATCACCGGTAGAATGGTGGAGCCTACCGTCCTTGTCAATGTTAAACCGGATATGGAGGTAGCACAAGAGGAGTTGTTCGGCCCGGTTGTGTGCATCATCCCATTCGAAACGGAAGAGGAAGGCATTGCCATTGCCAACGATACACGTTTTGGCCTTAGCGGGGCTATTCACACCTCCAATCTTGAACGTGGTGTAGAAATGGCGAAGAAGGTCCACACAGGCATGATCCATGTGAATGATGTAACAATTAACGACGAACCCATTGTAGCATTTGGCGGAGAGAAGCAGTCGGGGTTGGGGCGTCTGAATGGGCAATGGAGCCTGGATGAATTTACGACCATGAAGTGGATATCGGTTCATTACGGGCAAAGGAAATTCCCGTATTAAGGGTTGGGGGAGACACGCATGAATAATGTGACTGAAGAGCAAACACAGCATGAGCTGATTAGTGCCTTTGTAAAGGTAGCTCCATTGCTGAAAAGTCTAACGAATGATGATATCACGATTGGCATTTATGATACGGAGAAACTTATCATTAATATTCCGGGCAAAACCTTCTCGCTGAATGTGAGCTCGGGGGACCCGCTTGTTGAGGGTGATATTGTCACCAATGCGATTCGGAATAATACAGCTTTATCGGCTGTCGTTCCGAAAGAGCTCTTTGGATTTCCGCTGGCTGCGCGCGCGATCCCACTGCACGACGAACAGGGCAGGGTTATCGGCGGTGTAGGCATGGGGACAAGTCTCGAAAAAGCGAATGCGCTGTTTGAGATGGCCGAGAGTTTTTCGGCAATTGTCGAACAGACCACCGCATCCATTGGAGATATCAGTCAATCGATTGCTCACCTTACCGAACGTGTGACCGACGTAACGAACCAAATGACGGACGTCAGCTCCAGTGCGCAGCAGATTGGGAAGATTTCCAGCGTTGTTAAGGAGATTTCGGATCAGAGCAACATGTTAGGCCTTAATGCTTCTATCGAAGCGGCGAGAGCGGGGGAAGTCGGAAGGGGCTTCTCGGTTGTTGCCGATGAGATTCGGAAGCTGGCGACAAGCTCCAAAGAGAATGTGGACCAGATTAATGGTATCACGAAGAATATTCAGGAATTTTTGCAGCGGTTGAATCATGCTTTTTCCGATATCCACACCCTAACCGATACCCAGTCAAGGGCGATTCAGGAATTCTCTACAACGATCCATGAGATTAGTATCAAAGCTGAGGAGCTAGCGCAGGTTGCTGAAGAAAGCCTACACGCAAAAGAAAATAAGCAATAGAAAATCACGATGCTTACGTACATATAGACATGGATGGCCGCATATCTTTTGCGGCTTTTTTTTTGACGGCAATTATTTTGTAGAAAAGTGACTTTAGACCAATTTTTCGATTCGTAGCGTATTTCATAGGCTCGATCGATAGAATCAAGCTCTAAAAACCTACCTAACCGGCAGGTTTTTTTCGTTGATCGGGGAAATGGCAATAGCTTGCATGGTGTAGGGTACCTTGAAAGCAAACATATGAAGCGAATTAATATATCACTGATATATAATTTTTGATTCAGGACCGCAGCGTTGAGATTTAACATAGAATTTACAAGACTTTTACAAATATATCATTGAATATGTCAGTGACATTAATTAAGTTTAAATTAGATCCCTTGCGGATTACGAGTCGACTCAACGATTAGAGGGATAATTTGATGAAAGATGTACGTTTGATTAAACAGAATCAATTATATCACCGGGTGGCTGATCAGGTAATCGAAATTATTCAGAGCCGTAGGCTGCGGCCACATGATCCTGTTCCATCCGAAGGAGAGCTTGCCAAGCTGTTCGGCGTGAGTCGAATGACGAGCAAGCTGGCGCTTCAAAAGCTGGCAGAGCAGGGACTGGTGTACCGCCTGCCCCGAAGAGGGACCTTTCTTGCCCAGCCGCTAGAAGGATTGATGGCCGAGGGAGGAACTTCTCCCCAGGTCATCGAGGCGGCGCCGAGTGTGGACAGGCCGTTCGGACTGATCGCACTCATTATGCCCCATCTATCTGATTACACTTCCAGAATCATCGCCGCCGCCGAGGCTGAAGTGCGAAAGCACGGGTGCGACCTCATTTTAAAAATGACGAAGGACTGCGACGATGAGGATCTTTGTCTGGAAAGGCTGGCCGAAGGAGGGATCACCGGTATCATTCTGTTTCCTCAGGGGCGGAAGACCTGCAGCGATCAGGTGCTGCGACTAAAGCTTTGCAAACTGCCGCTGGTGATCATCGATCGTATTTTCCATGAAGTGGAGATCGATTGCGTGTATCACGACCACTATATGGGCTCTTATCAAATGACGAAGTATTTGATCGAGAAGGGGCACCGGGAAGTCGGATACACTTCGAATCCGATCGACAATATCACAAGCCGGAAGGAACGGTATCAAGGCTATATCCAAGCGCTGCTCGACCATAAAATTCCGGTGAAGATCCAGAACATTCATTTTCGAAGCGTCGCTTGCGATACCAGCCGTATTAATGAGTGCGATCCGGAACAGGAGCGGTTTATTCAGGACAACCCCCGGATGACGGCCATCATGTGCGGGGATGACCATGTCGCCATCTCGACCATTCACACCGCACTGCAAATGGGTATTCCGGTTCCTGAAAAGCTGTCCATCGTCGGGTTCTCCGATATCCAGTTAGCGGCATATATTCCGACCCCGCTTACGACGGTTCGACAAGATACCGAGAAACTTGCCCGATCGGCCGTTGATTTGCTGATGAAGCGCGTTGGCAACTCCAACGAGAATCCAATCACCATTAAAATTCAAACATCGATTGTAGAACGACAATCCGTTCAGTCCAGGACGTAAAATGGATCACTACAGTGGCAAGGAGACATGACTTTGAAAATTCACTTTCTAGGAACTGCAGCCGCAGAGGGCTTTCCCAATGCCTTTTGCCGCTGCGAGCATTGTAACAAAGCGCGGGAGCTTGGGGGAAAAAATATCCGCACGCGAACTTCCGCCATCCTGGACGATGTCATCAAGTTTGACTATTCCCCGGATTCCTATATGCAGGCGCTACGGGACAATATCGATCTGGGAGCAATCGAGCACCTGTTGGTCACGCATTCGCATTCGGACCATTACAATGCCGTTGATCTAGAATGCCGCAGGGAAGGAATTGCGCACGGCCTTCAGCATCCGATGCACATTTATGGGAATGGTACGGTGATGCATCACACGCGTGCCGCCATCGGCCGCTTTGAAGGACAAAGGTATCAATTCCATCTGTTGCGCCCGTTTGAGACCTTCGCTATGGGCAATGCAAGGGTAACGCCATTGTTGGCGGATCATGACCGCATGGAAACCTGTCTGTTATACGTGATCGAAAAGGAAGGAAAAAAACTGCTGTACGGGCACGATTCGGGCTGGTTCCCGGATGCGACATGGGCATGGTTAAAGGGCAAAAATCTGGATTGCGCCATCCTCGACTGCACGCATGGATATACGGGGAACTCCCGCGACCGCAATCATATGTGCGTGGAAACGGTGCTGGAAGTCCAGCGCGAGTTCCAAAAAGAAAATATCCTTAAGCCTGAAGGCCAAATCGTCGTCACACATTTTAGCCATAATTCCAAGCTGCTTCATGAGGATTTTGTCCGCATCTTCAGCCCCGTCGGAATTTTGCCGGCATATGACGGGTTGATTATCAACATTTAAACCAAATAAAATGACACGATCAAAGGAGAGTTAAGGGATCATGAGAAAACTTTCAATGGCGCTACTTCTCATTATGTGTGTGATTGTATCGGCTTGCGGAGGCGGCAACAATGCCGGCAATGCAAACTCGGGCACTTCGGAGTCCGGGGCTCCGGCCGGAACACCGGCTGCGTCGGAATCGTCGTCTACCGAACCGGTCCAGAATGAAAAGCTGATCGTGTACACGAATGCAAACTCTGACGGCCGCGGCGAATGGCTGATTGAGAAAGCGAAAGGTGCGGGCTTTGACATCGAAATTGTCGGAGCGGGCGGCGCCGACTTGACGAACCGGTTGATTGCCGAGAAGAACAACCCGATCGCGGACGTCGTTTACGGCTTGAACAATATGCTTTATGAGAACTTGAAAAAGGAAGACGCTCTGGCTAAGTTTGTTCCAAGCTGGGCCGGAGATGTGGAGCAGGGCTTGAACGATCCGGAGGGCTACTATCATGGCCTTGTGAAGCAAGCGATTCTGCTGGGGTATAACCCGAACGAATTCACGGCCGAAACCGCGCCAAAGGACTGGACCGACCTTTATAAGAACGATGCGTACAAAGGGAAGTACGAAGCCCCTACCCTGCTTGGACAAAATACGCCTCGTCTTATTGTAGCGGGCATTCTGACCCGTTTCCAAGATCCGAATGGTGATCTCGGTATATCCGAGGAAGGCTGGAATGAAATTCAGCAATTGTATGACAACGGCGTCAGCGCAGTCGAGGGCGAAGACTTCTATGCCAATTTGGCCAGCGGCAAAACGCCGCTAGGGGCGCTCGTTTCCGGAACCCTGCAGCAGAAGGAAGAGCAATATAAAGTGAAAGCAGGCATTGTCAGTCCCGAAGTCGGCGTACCGATGGTCGTGGAACATGCAGCGCTCGTGAACGGAACGAAGAAACAGGCAACGGCGGAGCGGTTCGTGGAATGGCTCGGATCTAGCGAAATTCAAGGAGAATTTGCGGCTGAGTTCAATGCCATGCCGGCAAATACAAAAGCGGTCGAGCAAGCCAATGATTCCGTCAAGGAGCTGTTTACTTCGTTAAAACCACAAGATTTCGATTGGGCCTTTATTGCCGAAAACATGGATCTGTGGGCGGAGAAAATCGAGTTGGAGATTATGCAATAAATATGATTACATTCCAGAACGTTGACATTAAATTCGGAGAATTTCATGCGGTCAAAAACCTTAATTTGCATATTCGGGAAGGGGAATTCTTCACGTTCCTCGGTCCCTCGGGTTGCGGGAAGACGACGACCCTCCGCAGTCTGGTCGGGTTTATTATGCCTACGAGCGGACAGATCCTGCTGAAAGACACCGACATTACCCGTTTGCCGATCGAAAAAAGAGAGATCGGGATGGTATTTCAAAGCTATGCGCTGTTTCCGACGATGAATGTGTACGAGAATATCGCTTTTGGCTTGCGTGTCAAGAAGTTTTCCAAAGCGGAAGTGGACCAGAAGGTAAAGGACATTGCTCGGAAGGTTGATCTGAAAGATGATCAGCTGTTCAAGAAAGTATCGGAACTATCCGGCGGCCAGCAGCAGCGCGTTGCGATTGCCAGGGCGCTGGTTTTGAAGCCAAGCATCTTGGTACTGGACGAGCCTTTATCCAACTTGGACGCCAAGCTGCGGGTACAGCTGCGCAATGAGCTGAAACAATTGCAGAAGAAATTCGGGATCACAACGATTTATGTCACGCACGACCAGGAAGAAGCGTTAACGCTGTCCGATCGGATTGGCGTATTCAATCATGGGGTCCTGGAGCAAGTGGGCACGCCCATGGAAGTTTACAATCAATCTCAAACCGAGTTTGTATGCAATTTCATAGGAGATATTAATCGGATCGATCCGCGGATGGTAGAGAACAGCCGGTTGAAGGATATTGTTCAGCCAGGGAATATCGCCTATATCCGCAATGAGAAGGTAAGCCTGCTGCCCCTGCAGGGGATCGATACGGTCCAACTGAAAGGCAATATTGCAGACCGGGAATTTTACGGTTTATACAGCAAATACCTATTGGAGATTGCCGGCGGCGGACGGTTAAAAATCATCGAAATAGAAAGCCCGCTCGTCCATCATGAGGTCGGTGACGATGTAGACATCTACCTCCCGGCCCGCGATATTTTGCAGTATCCGATGAAGGAGGGGGAAGCATGAATGCCCGGAACCTGAGCACCCGGCTGGCTTCCATAAACCCTTTCTCGATCCTTTTATACGGGTTGATTGTCTGGTTTGTCATTGCCTTCCTGATTTATCCGAACTTGAATATTTACGGCGAAATATTCTTTAAAGACGGCAAATTTACGCTGGAAGCGGCAGAGAAGCTGCTGTCGTCCGAACGCGCGATGAGAAGTTTATACAACAGCTTTATTCTCGCTTTTTCGCTTGTCATTACGGTAAATGTGGTGGGCATTACGCTGGTTTTGATTTCGGAATATTTCGATATCAAAGGCGCGAAGATTTTGCGGTTGGGTTACTTTACGACCCTGATTTACAGCGGGGTCGTGCTGGTGTCCGGCTATAAATTCGTCTATGGCGAAGAGGGGTTTATGACCAAGCTCTTAGTTCAATTGTTCCCTTCTTTTGATACGACATGGTTTCATGGCTATTGGGCGGTTCTATTCGTCATGACGTTCGCCTGCACGTCCAATCACTTTCTGTTCCTGAGCAATGCGATTCGCAAAATCGACTTCCAAACGGTGGAAGCCGCGAGAAATATGGGAGCGTCTACTGGGTATATCCTATGGCGGGTCGTACTTCCCGTCCTGAAGCCTACGATCTACGCGCTAACGATCCTGACTTTTCTCACCGGCCTGGCTGCGACGTCCGCGCCGCTTATCCTCGGGGGCAAGGAATTCCAGACGATTACGCCGATGATTCTGACATTCTCGAGAAGCATGACGTCAAGAGACTTGGCTGCGCTGCTGGCTCTAATTCTCGGAGTGGCCACACTGGTGTTGTTGACCGTGATGATCCGGTTCGAACGTAAGGGCAACTTCATGTCGGTCTCCAAAGTCAAATCGGAGCTGGTCAAACAAAAAATCCGCAGCAAATCCGGTAACATAGCCGCTCATATTCTGGCTTACGGCCTGTTTGTTCTCTACATCGTTCCGGTTGTGCTGATCATCATCTTTTCGTTCACCGATGCGGCCAGTATCTCGACCGCCACGTTGAATTTGAACAGCTTCACCTTGGATAATTACATTCAAGTGTTTTCATCCATGTCGGCATTCAGGCCTTATCTCGTAAGTATTCTATATGCCGCGGCAGCCTCGGTCATTGTCGTCGCATTGGCGCTGGCCGCGTCAAGGATCTTACATAAATATAAGAACAAGTGGGCGCTTGCCCTCGAATACGCATTGCTGATTCCGTGGATTCTTCCCTCCACGCTGATTGCAATCGGACTGATCGTAACCTTTAACACGCCAAAGCTGATGATCGGGAATACGGTGCTGGTTGGCACGGTCTGGATGCTTCTGATTGCCTATGTCATCGTCCATATTCCTTTCACCCTGCGAATGGTCAAGGCCTCCTTCTTCAGCTTGGACAGCAATTTGGAAGACGCTGCAAGGAATTTGGGTGCCAAACCGTTCTATACGTTCAGAAAAGTATTGCTGCCGATCATTCTACCGTCGACGCTAGCTGTTCTTGCCTTGAATTTCAACGGAATTTTGGCCGATTATGACGTTACCGTGTTCCTCTATCATCCTTTGTACCAGCCGTTAGGAATCGTCATCAAGAACAGTACGGATGCGCAGGCGCTAGCAGATACCAAAGCGTTGACATTGGTTTATTCAGTGATATTAATGATCATGTCCTCCGTTACTTTATATTTCGTTTATGGAAGAAACAGCAGATCCTGAGGGCACCGGGTTTACTTGTCACACAGGGACATGCTCGGTACAACTAGATAACACCAGCGATCCGTAAAGAGGTTTTTCCACTATGAAAAAGACAACGGTTAGGGAAACAACCGATTCCACTCATAAAATATCGAAGATTGAAGCTTCAGTTAAGGCCCGCCGGAAGGTTCATAAAATCTCTGCTCGTGGGTTGAGCAGAGATTTTTTTGCGAACATATTTCTTACCAGGCTAAGCTATAGATCAATAAAGCCACCATCTATGATCCCTGTATGGGTGGGGAGTAATGTTGAAGATCATCCCAATGAGGTGTCGCTACGTTCGCTCGAATCTTCAAATGATCAAAAGCTTGCTGTAAAGCAGTCATCTCGTTTGCTGACACCGCCTTATCACTTAACAGGATTCTGCCAATCGGGGTTGATAGCATTATCTTCAACAGGATGTAGAACAGCTTCCTTTTTTTGCGGGCGAATTGCTTTTGAGCAGCAGGCGTAACCGTAAATCCGTTTTTCTCCAACACTTGATGCCCTTCATCTACAGCATGGATAACAAGCTTGAGAAGCTTTTTGTCTTTTGCGGCTCTGCGCAAATTACCGTGATATGTAGAAGCAATGGAATTCAATGCCAAGATCATGACAAAATGACTTTTCAGCCACTCATCCATATTTGTAAGGTAAGTCCATTTATATTTGGTGTTAACTAAAGCCTGATCGATTACCGAGCGCCATGAAAGATCCTCTCCTAAACCTCCGATCGTTATTTGGGTTCTTGGGCTGCGCACGCTAATGACACGGGCATCCTCTCTCCAGCCAGCGATCGTCTGAAAAGCGAAAGCAACCTTTTTCGCTACCGGGCTATGGGTTTGCAAATACTCCTCCATTTCCCCAGGACTCGCATTGTTGCCCATTATAACGATGTGGCTGCTATGATTCGCTGCAAGGGTAGGCAGCACAGCCTCGAAATCCGGATATTTCATCACAACAAAAATAAGGTCATAAACATCGTTTGGCTGAAGTTCTCGGATTACACTTACATGACTAACCGTGGTTTGGAGCTGAAAATAATGTCGAATGACATTGCCGTTCTTCTCTAACTCCTCTGCTCGTCGTCCTCTGGCCAGCATCGTGACGTTGTGACCTCCACGCACCAGCTCGTGGGCTAAATAACTGCCCAGAACCCCAGCGCCATAAACCAATATTTTCATAGTAACTCCTCCATTAGGGTTAAACGATTTGATCAAACCGTGTTTTCTCAAACACTTATTTTTGTTTTCAGTATAGTTTTTAAATAATTGATGCAATATTTAAAAATTACAGCTTGATTCTATATGGATATCGACCGGACTGTCAAGAAGTTTTTAAATATCGACCCCGAAATTTAAAAACCACTCTTTTTATGGTAAACTACTTGTAGCGACGAATACGGGAAGTGAGTGAAAACGGATGAATAAATTCGAGATAAGAACGCAGCAAAAGAAGGATGCGATCATTCATGCCGCATTAA
Source organism: Paenibacillus sp. NPDC058898 (assembly GCF_049316025.1). Classification (NCBI taxonomy): domain Bacteria; kingdom Bacillati; phylum Bacillota; class Bacilli; order Caryophanales; family Paenibacillaceae; genus Paenibacillus; species Paenibacillus sp. NPDC058898. The sequence goes on from NZ_JBMOSM010000001.1 coordinate 251,814, forward strand.
AGCTTTTTAAAGAAAAAGGCTTCATCCATGTCAGCATCAAGGACATTGCCGAAGAATCCGGTGTATCGTCTGTATCGCTGTATAACTACTTCGGCAGCAAAGAAGGGGTGGTTACTGAATGTGCGAACGTTCTGATGCAAAATACCATCCATATGGCCAAGGAGCTGTTGAAGCAAAATATCGAGTTTAAAGACAAGCTATCCCAAGTACTGGAGATCTGTGCTGAGCATGACTATCAATTGCTTTCTACACCGGGTGCAGTTGAGGATCAGGTGCTGGCGAGCTTATATAGTGAAAACACCAATAAAATTAGAACTGAGCTTATTCAGGAATTTATTGAGCGGGGGAGGAAGGAAGGGGCGATTCATTCTTCTGTTTCTATGGAGACCCTTTTGGAATTATTAAGTGTTGTCGGGACGCTCCAAGCTTCCTGGGCAAGATCCGGGAATTATAAAAATAAGATGGCTGAACTTAACCAGCTTCTCTTGTATGGTTTCGTTGGACGCCACTAAAATCAATCATAAAATGACCTCCGACGATCCAGGTAGGAGGTTATTTGCGCTTAACGATGCTTACGGAAACAACGCAAAAAAAGGAAATTAGCCTCCCAAGGAGAACCATATACTACTTGAAGGAGGATGCTTTTTATGCCTAAAACCATACTTGTGGTCGATGATGATCCGGATATTATAGGTATGCTTAAACTTTATCTGGAGGCAGAAGGATATAGGACTTTGGAGGCTTTTGACGGGAAAGCAGCCCTAGAGCATCTGCGAAGCAAGCACGTGGATCTCGCACTCTTTGATATCATGATGCCGTTCATCGACGGATTCCAGCTGCTCCGCATGATGCGGCAGGATTATAAAATCCCGGTTATTCTCATTTCGGCCAAAAATCAGGAACTTGATAAAATAACCGGTCTCAAGCTGGGGGCAGACGATTATGTGTCCAAACCGTTCAGCCCGCTCGAAGTGATGGCGAGAATTCAGGCCCAGTTAAGACGTTCTTATGAGTTTAATGAGCCGTCGGAGTCGGAAGCTCCCACGTTATCCGAAACCTGCGTCGGAGACCTGAAACTGGATCACCGCGAATGCATGTTATATATCAAGGGAACACCGATTACACTCAGCGCAATTGAGTATAAATTGTTGAAATTGTTTATGGGGGAACCGGGGCGCGTATTTACGAAAAAGATAATTTTTGAACAAGCCTGGGACGAGCATTATCTGGCTGACGATAACGCCGTCATGGTCCAAATCAGCAGGCTGCGCGATAAAATCGAAGCTTGTCCGAGGAATCCTGTTTATATCAAAACCATTCGCGGGCTCGGATACCGATTTGCGAAGAAAGATGAGTTACAGCCATGAAATCTCCTAATCGTCTGCAGCGTTCGCTGATTCGCCAATATATTTTTTTCTTTGTTACGATTGCACTTATTGCCGTGTTTTCGCTATTTGTATTAAATGCGTTGATCATGGATTATTTTATGGAGGCTACCGGACCGGTCAAGACGGAGGCTGGAGTCATGGGCAGTCCAACAGCCGTGCCAGGCATGGACAGCGATCAGCATGAGAGAGTATTTTATAAAATGGCCTTCCAAGCCCTGCTGCTCTTTCTCGCATTGTTTGCAATTACCGTTTATGTCTTCGGAAGATGGACGGCTTCCCGGCTCACCACCCCGCTTAGCTCCATAGCGGACGGCATACGGAACATCGCCAGCGGACACTACCACAAAAGACTGAATTTTAAAGCGAGTTATGAGCTTGCGCAAATTCAGGACGATTTCAATGCTATGGCGGAGCGGCTTGAACGGATGGAGAGGGAAAAGCGAGAGCTTGCGGAGAGCAAGCAGCGAATGCTGATCGACATTTCCCATGACCTGAAGACACCGATGACGACCATTCAGGGTTATATCGAAGCGATGGAAGTAGGGCTCGTCGATTCGGAAGAGAAAAGGCAAAAAATCCTGCGTTTGATTTCCGACAAAGCCAGTCTGATGTCAGAGCTGATCGACGGTATCTTCGAGCTGTCCAAGCTGGATAGTCCCGACTATCCTCTTGCTGTTGAGGCATCCGACATTTCAGAATTCACAAGGGAAATTGCAGCCGAGTATTACGAGGTGTTCGAAGAACAGAAGTTTCATTTTCAGTACGATATTCCCGATTGTGAGATCATCGTCCCATTCGACGCGACCTGGTTATACAGGGCGGTTTCTAATATCTTGTCCAACGCAATCCAATACAACCCGCCCGGTACAACTGTTGAATTGAAATTGGCAGCGACGGGAAAAGGAGTCGAAATCCATGTTTCGGACGATGGCATCGGAATCCCGGATGTTATGAAGGAAACGATTTTTGATGCCTTTGTCCGCGGAGACCAAGCCCGAAAAAGCGATGGGGGTACGGGTCTGGGACTTGCCATTGCCAAACAAGTGGTAGAAAAACATGGGGGTAACATCACGCTGACCACGAACGGGCAAACGAAATTCGTTCTTTTTCTTCCTAACGAATTGTAAGATTACTGAAAGATTCGAGAAAGTGCAGAGAAAGAATGATCCGGTAACCTAAGGAGTAGAAACATCACTATATTGGTATGCAGGAGGACTGGAGAGATTGGAAATACAAAGAGAGAAAGAAAAAGAGAAGGGTGGCCCTTATTTTCGAAGAATAATTGTAAACCGGAAGCGCCGGGGGAGGTTATCCCCTGGATGGAAGGGTGCGTCGCTTGGGCTTGGCGCCATCGCCTTTATCCTGATTCTGATACAGGCCAATTATCTATTGACGGGGCATGGTTTCGGTAAATTCATCGTCGGCACATTCCTGTTTGTCTTAGCGGCAGCGCTTATAAGCGGCCTGGCTGCATTATTGCTGCACGGAGTCAAGAAACTGCCAAGCCGTTATATGTGGATATTGCTGTGCTCCCTTATCATGCTTTTATTCTCTTTCATAGGGCCGCTGGAAGTCTCGGTGGTTTTCATCGTGTTGTTTGCCGTAGTTTTTTCTTTGTTTGGTGCATTGGCTTATAAATTTGCAACGGGAAGCTACAAGCAAGCGTCCAACACTAGGAAGATCGGCGCCCTGGCCTGTTTATCCCTGATCACTGTCGTGATCGGAGCCGGCAGCTTCTGGTTGATTCGGGCTGGGGATGAAGCCCCTCCGAACGTAACTTTGAAACAGCTGAGAAGCTCAACCCGATATGATGACACGGCGATGAGCAACCCTGCCGAACAAGGTGCATTTCCCGTCAAAAGCCTGTTATACGGAAGTCCTGACAACTACAGGAAAGAGTTTAACCAAAGCGGTTCCCTAACCACTCAAACGGTGGATGCGTCCGAGTTTGTTGAGAAATGGTCACCCGGGCGCACAAAGTCGCTTGGGTTCGGACCCGAGGCCATGCCGTTAAACGGTAAAGTGTGGTATCCCGAAGGGGAAGGCACCTTTCAGCTTGTTTTGATCGTACATGGTAATCACTTAATGAATGATTATTCCGATCCGGGTTATGAATATCTCGGCAGGCTGCTGGCTAGTAAAGGGTATATTTTTGTCTCCGTGGATGAAAATTTTCTTAATGTCTCTCCATACGAGGATATGTTCCTGATCAGCCCGCTGCTGAGTGAAAATCCGGCAAGAGGCTTGCTGCTGTTGGAGCATTTGCAAACCTGGAAGGGATGGAACCGTGATCCGGACCACCCGTTTTATCAAAAGGTCGATATGGAACGAATCGCCCTCATCGGGCATTCCCGAGGCGGCGAAGCGGTCGCGATCGCGGCAGCCTATAACAAGCTCAGCCGTCATCCGGACCATGGCCACATCAAGTTTGATTATAACTTCTCGATCCGCTCGCTCATATCCATTGCGGGCACGGACGGGCAGTATAAACCTCAAGGCAAACCGCTGCCGCTGCAGGACGTGAATTATCTGGCTTTGCATGGAGCTCATGATATGGATGTCATCAGCCTGGACAGCGTGAAGCAATATCACCGGATTAGTTATACTAAGGGCACAAATTACATGAAATCGCTGGTCTATATTTATGGAGCTAACCACGGCCAGTTTAACGGAGGCTGGGGCAGAGGGGATGTGGCAGGTTTGGGGAACCAACTGTTTAACCTACGTCAAATTATGCCGCGGGATGAACAGGAAACCATCGCAAAAGTGTTCATATCTTCGTTTCTGGATGCCACGCTGAAGGACCAACGGCAATACCGGGAGGTTTTCAGAGATTTGGGTTATGCCAAGGAATGGCTCCCCGATACCCTGTACATCGGCAATTATTACGATTCGCAAACGATCTTACTGGCGGATTATGAGGAAGACGTTGATTTGCAGAGCACCACAATTCCCGGCGGCAGCCTGATGGGCGAGAACCTCCAGCAATGGAAGGAGGAAAAGGTGAAGGTCAAAATGGGTGAAGCGGCTTACAGCGCGGCTCGCTTAGGCTGGAATTCGAACGGATCTGTCAAACCGGCATCCTATACGGTTACTTTGCCGGATCACGGAGTCAAAACAGGAATGGAAAGCTCCATCGTATTTTCGCTAGCGGATGCCCGTGGGAAAGAGGAAATCAGCGACCCGAAAGAGCTAATCAATTTTACGATTACCGTCGAAGACAAGAAGGGCCATCAGGCAAGTCTTCCCCTTAGCCATATATCCAAATTGCCACCTGTCATTGAAGGTAAACTGCTGAAATGGCCATTTTCTAAAGCAGGGAATACCTCGGAACCCGTATTTCAAAGCTATGATTTCCGTCTAGATGATTTCAATAAAATGAATCCGGAATTCAATCCAGAGCAGCTAAACAAGATTCGTATGGAGTTCAACCGGACCGAGCGGGGAACCGTGCTGCTTAGTGATGTGGGCATCCGATTATAAACGATAAAAAGTCGCCTGAAATGGCGACTTTTCGTATTAGTACGCCAATCATGAACTTCTTGGAGCAGAACTGGTGGTACGAATCCTAATTTTCTACTTGTTATGTTTTTGCCACAATTATTCTCGAATATCAATAGAAAAAACAGTATAATAAAAACAAACAAAACTAAACAAACACATTCGGATAAGGCGGTGGTAAGAATGAATCTGGAATTTTTGCATCCGGCAGATCAGCTTCTTCAATTTATCAATCGTATTTACAATCATGGCATGACGACCACGTCCGGGGGCAATCTGTCGATCAAGGACCAGAACGGAGATATTTGGATCACACCGGCCGGGGTGGATAAAGGCTCATTAACCCGGATGGATATGGTATGCGTGAAGGAGAACGGCACGGTCCTGGGCATTCACAAGCCGTCCAGCGAGTTTCCGTTTCACAGGCTTATCTATCAAGCTCGTCCGGACTTGAAAGCGATCATTCACGCCCATCCGCCCGCACTGGTTTCGTTCAGCATTGTCCGGCGCATCCCGGATACCAGGCTGCTTCCGAACGAACGGCAGATTTGTGGCGAGATCGGGATCGCGCCTTACGCCCTGCCTGGAAGCGAGCAGCTCGGGGAGAATATTGCGGCTGTTTTCAAGCGCGGGATCGACACAGTTATGCTGGAGAACCATGGCGTTGTGGTCGGAGCTGGGGACCTTTCTCAAGCGTTTAACCGGTTTGAAACCCTGGACTTCTGTGCGCGGCTGGAGATCGAGGCGAGTCGACTCGGAAATCCCGTCCTGCTGACCGATGAGGATTACGATACCGTCCGTAATAAGAGCACGCAGCAGTTGGATACGTATATCTATGATACCTGCACGTCGGAGGAAAAAGAAATCCGCCGCGATATGTGCGCACTAATGCGGCGTGCGTATAAACAAGGTTTGTTCACCAGCACGCAGGGCACCTTTTCCCATCGATTGATTGGAAATGATTTTGTTATCACACCCTACGGTAAAGACCGCACCGATCTGGAACCGGGTGACCTTGTCCGTATAGAGAACGGCAAAGCTGAGGCTGGCAAACAGCCAAGCAAGTCTGTCTTTCTGCATGAAGCGATCTACAATATGCAGCCGCATGTCCATTCGGTCATTATCGCGCATCCTCCCAACATTATGGCATTTGCCGTAACCGATACCGTTTTCGATTCAAGAACGATTCCAGAGAGTTATATCTTGCTTCGCGGAATGCCAAAGCTTCCCTTTCATGCGGTTTACAACGAGCCTGAGCGTACCGCTTCGCTGTTTAAAGCGAATACGCCGATTGCCATCGTGAATAATAATTGTGTAATTGTTGCCGGTCAGAGTCTGCTTAACGCGTTTGACCGATTAGAAGTTGCTGAGTACAGCGCCAAGTCCATTCTGTCGGCAAGAACGCTCGGCAATGTCATCCACATCGATGACGACCGGATTCGCGAGCTTGAAGCAGCGTTTAATCTGGAGTAGGAAGTTCATTGGAATACCTCAGCTGTACAAAGGCTGTCGCGGTAATAGAGCGGCAGCCTTTCGTTTGTTCTGGCATCGACCAACGACGCAAAACCCTCCACGGATTTTTTGTGAATACAATCCTTTCCAGAGAGTAATTCAATTGAAGCATGGAAGTTGGTATTTACAATAATGGCGAATATGTCTATTATATATATAGACAAAACATAATTACGTTTATAAATATTTAGAAATGAGGAGGAACCATGAAAATACCTGCTTCAACAAATCATAAACCCGTGATTGTGTCGGATAACTATGGGAAAGTGGATGGACGATTTGCATCTAAGACAGACGTAGGAGCTCTATCTTTGGGATTGACCGAGCAGAACGAGGATGGTAGGGCGCATATTGCCGCCAAGATATGGAGAGATGAAGAGGAACAAGGGACCAGTTCATCTGATGAGATCCCCATCCATCGAATTCTGGATTTATCTATTCTCATTTGCAGTGCCCTGACCCATTTTAGCGAAGCCTATAGATTTGAACATTTATATGACCCACAACATCCTATGATCGACCGGATCGGATTGCAGGGGAACGCCATGACGGTGGCTGTTTGCACGGATAATGAACAGATTCAGGAGGATATCAAGCTGTTCAACGAGGCATTGAGCGATAACGGTGAGATGATTGGAGAACGTCTGCGCACTTTAACGAGAATGTTAGAAGAATTGGGATATGCGCGATGAGAAAGTCGCCGAACGTGGAGTTACGAAACTTTTCTTGCGTTTAGTGTTAACGAGAGTTTGGAGGTGAGCGGTCATGAAAGACCAGAATGACTTTGCATCTAACGTGCTGTCTCCTGAGAGAGTATTAACTGAGGAGGAACAGAGTCTTGTCTGGAAAAAACCATTAACGCATAAAGTAAGCGAGGAAGAACGGCGAATCACGAGTGAGATCAAGCGTAATTGGCATCGCGGCGAGATGAAGATCGCCAATATTCTATTGGAGGGAGATGCCGGCTCCGGAAAAACGCAGCTCGCCAAGGCGTTATCCGCAAACTTCAGGCTACCCTATACCAAAGTAACTTGTTTTGCCGATATGGATAAATCGGATATCCTTGGCGCCATTTTACCGGTTATTTCATCGGATCGAATGAAGCAGTTGGAAGCTGCGGACCAAGCGGCCTTGAGAGCATTATACGAAAGCGACGGCTTTCGAAGCTCAACGGAGATTTTAATGGAGGCGCTGGGGATTCCACAAGAGATGGCTTCCGCGAAGATGAAGCAATTATTGAAGCTGGCCGCGAATAACGCTCAGGATGGAGCTGTAGAGTATCGATTTTACGCTTCCGAGATCGTCAGATCTTTTCAAAAGGGCTATCTGCTGGAAATACAGGAACCGAACGTGATTCGGGATGCTGGCGTATTGATGGCATTGAATTCAGCATTGGAGCCGAGCGGCAGCCTTAATCTCCCAACGGAGATCGTGCACCGGCATCCGGATTTCATAGCGGTGATCACGGCAAACCGCAGTTATGCGGGATCGAGACCGCTTAACGAGGCATTGCGTGACCGGGTTCAGCATACGGAGAAGATGGACCTGCCGACCAAAGAGATCATGATGGAGCGGGCAATGGCCAAAACCGGTTATCGAAACGATGAAATGCTGGACGTACTGGCAAGAGTCATTATCCTATTGGATAAAACAGCACGAGCTAATGCCATAAAAGGCGTGGCCGGCATGCGTTCCTATTTCTATTGGGTGGATGCCGTTGCTCAAGGTGCTTCTGCGAGGGAATCCCTTTATCATAAAGTAATCTACAAGATAACAACCGATTCGGAAGAGATCAAACTGCTGGAAGAAGCGCTGGTAGGCGAAGGCTTATTGGATATGTTGGAGGAAGTTCCGCTTGAAATGAATAATAAACGAAATGCAGAGGCAGTGGAGATCACGACCTGGGACAGCGATATCGACCCGGATTCCACTTCTGATGGGCAAGCTGGGGAAGAAGGTATCCGGTTAAAAAAGTCCGCTGAAAGCGAAGGTAGCACATCCATTCCTTCGGATGAATCAACGGATATGGAGAGTGCGGATTCGGGTGAAGACGGATCACCGCAATATCACCAGGCCAATCCCGAACCCATGACGGAAGAGGAGAAACAGAAGGAGCGGAACTTCCGCAAAAAGCTGAATCAAGTTTCCAGATCCATCGTGTCCGATTCGATTCATCAGTCTGTTAAGCTGATCGTTCACCGTCCTGAATATGACCCGATCCAGCAGGAGGAATATTGGAGTCTGAGTAAGGGGCTTATGCCCATCGTGCGGGAAATCGCCAGACAGACGCTGCCGCTATTGGAGCATGAGATCACCGCGGAATATGCCAAAAACCATTACTATGGTTCTAAATTTCAGGCTGACAGCGTGGCCTATCGCGATTTCAAGTATTTTGCCAAGAAGCGTCCTCCGACGGAATCCCCTGGTCTTGTGGTCGGTTTGAGGGTGGATGAATCCGCATCGATGGCTGCTTTCGGTAGACTGGAGGCGGCCAAGCGGGCGGTCATTGCTGTCTATGAATTCTGTCAAATTTGCCATATTCCTGTTTTAATTTACGGGGATACTGCGGATGTTTCCCGTTTGGAACAAATGTCCATCTTCGCATATGCCGATTACAATCAACCGGATGTTCGCGATCGGTTCAGGTTGATGGGGATCCGTGCCAGAAGTAATAATCGGGATGGGTTGGCTTTAAGAATTATGGCGGAACGGTTAGCAGCTTCACCGAAGCAAACCAAGCTGTTGATCAGCATCAGCGACGGGCAGCCAAAAGCCATGGAAGACTATACCGGAAGTCTGGCCATTCAGGACATGCAGCAGACTCTATCTGAATACGAAAGAAAAGGAGTCAAATTTCTGGCGGCAGCCATCGGTCAAGACAAGGATGTCATTAGTCAGATCTATGGTGTCGAGAGGTTTTTGGATATTACTAACCTGAATGAGCTGCCAGCAAAATTGGTGCGCATTATTTCTCGGTACTTGTAATATATCAACACTGAACAGCTTCAGCCTGCGTGTCTTTATGACATGCGGGCTTGTTCTATTAATATTCGTGAATACCTGAACATATCTTCTAGTTCGTACTTGGTAAACTGGACATGTGCCCCGTTCAAACATTATAGTTAAAAGAATGAGGATGGCGTCATTTTGGCGGATTTTTTTCGGTGTCGTGAATCGATGCTCAGCTTTAAATCTTGAATATGTATACATAAGTAAGGGAGGACATGTATGGAGCAACCCCGTATTTGGCCGGATCGGTTCAAGCGCTTTTTCCTGAACAATAAGTTTGTGCTTTTTTTGCTTGTTCTGTTGCTGGTTGGACTCAACGTGTTGGTTATCAGCAAGATTTCGTTTGTGCTTCATCCGCTCGCCGTGTTAGTCAAGACAATCGTTTTGCCGATCATTTTATCAGGGATCCTCTATTATTTGCTGAACCCCCTGGTGGATTTCATGGAGAAAAGGAAAATCAAGCGCGGATGGTCCATCCTGATCCTATATCTGGTTATTGCCGGTATTCTAACGATTGTGGTGCTCGCGGTCATTCCGGTGCTGCGCAACCAGATTATGGGACTGATTGACAATTTCCCGACATATAGCGAGAAGGTTAGACAGCAGTTTGAAGATCTAACGGGCAGCGAGTTGTATAATCAGATCCAAGAAACAATGAACATTAATTCCCAAGAGTGGTGGACAACCGTCACGCAGAAAGCTACGGAAATTCTGAACCATACGTGGAGCAGAGTGGGCGGGTTCCTGGGTGCTTTTACGGAGATTGTGTTATCGATCGTGACCGTACCTTTTGTGCTGTTTTATATGCTGAAAGATGGCAAAAAGCTCCCTCAGAAAATATTGTCTTTTCTGCCGACGAAGAGTCGTTCCGGAATTTTGCATGTACTTCAGGATATCAATCATCAGATCAGTTCCTTTATCCGCGGGCAGATTATAGTGAGCTTCTGTATTGGGATTCTGCTCTATATCGGTTATATGATCATCGGTCTGGATTACGCGTTGATTCTGGCGATTATTGCATCGTTCACCAGCGTGGTGCCCTATCTGGGACCCGCAATTGCGATCACGCCAGCGCTGATTGTGGCTCTGGTCACTTCTCCGGTCATGCTGCTGAAGATGGTTGCGGTATGGACGATCGTGCAATTAATCGAAGGGAAATTCATCTCACCGCAAATCATGGGCAAAACGCTTAAGATTCACCCCATTACGATTATCTTCGTCATACTGACGGCCGGTAATCTGTTCGGTGTGGTTGGCATTCTGTTAGCTGTTCCTGGCTATGCGGTACTCAAGGTTTGCGTGTCCCATATTTTCGAATGGTTCAAGGACACATCGGGCATGTATGAGCCTCCGAATAGCAACACGCTGAAATAGTTTTTTGGACTGTCTCATCAATAGAATCAGGAGGTGTTCACTTGATATACAACATCCAAGATTTACAAAAGGCCTATTTGGCCGGGGGAAAGCGAAAGTTTCTGTTCTTCTGGGGTCATACGCCTCCAGCCGACGGCAGCGTTAGTAACAGCTGCTTCAGTCAGTGGTGGAAATGCACCTTCCTGATAGATGGCGTATCTTATAACTGTACTGAGCAATACATGATGGCGGAAAAAGCACGGTTGTTCGGCGATCATAAGATGCTGGAAGCGATTATGAAGGCTAAACATCCCAAAGAGATGAAAGCATTCGGTCGTGCTGTCCAATCCTTTGATAACGAGGTTTGGGAGCACCATTGCTATGACATTGTGAAGCGCGGGAATTTGGCCAAGTTCGAGCAGAATCAGGAATTAAGGTTGTATATAAGCACAACGAAAAATCGGATTTTGGTTGAAGCCAGTCCTGTAGATCGGATATGGGGAATCGGCTTGGCGAAGGACGATCCGAACGCTGACAATCCCATGAAATGGCGTGGAAAGAATCTGCTTGGTTTTGCACTGACAGAAGTTCGTGATCAATTACAAGAACAAGGAAGTCATACTGACTGATTCATGAAGGATGTAATCTTTGAAGGCTATAATATAATTTGTTTGCGAAGTCGCCATTTCGGCGGCTTTTTTTAAAAAATAAAAAAGGTAGGTTCTTCACAAAGCAATTGTAGGTAAATTCAACCATGCTTCATCCTGAAACGTGGATTCATTGCAAAAAAGAATCCGAATTAATATAATGGATATCACAGGTCCATGTGATTCGAATTAAAGGAGGAAACCGTCATACAGTTTTCCAAAAGCGTTGATTACGCTCTGCACGCCTTAATCCATTTGGCTCATTCGGAGCGTGACCAGAACATCGGAATCAAGGAGTTATCTGCGACGCTGGGCGTTTCGGAAAGCTATTTATCCAAAATCATGTCCAAGCTGAGACAGGATGGAATCGTGCGAGCAGTGCCGGGAGTGAACGGAGGCTACGAGCTGGCCAAGCAGGCCGAGCAGATTACATTCCTTGAAGTGATACAGGTAATTGAAGGAAGACAGCAGCTCTTTGAATGCTCAAATATGAATTCGCGGCAGCACCGCTTGCTGACCGAGGAGAAGGCTGCCGAGAAACAAGAGGACCATCCCCGTGAATGCGTATGCCTGGTCAAACAGGTGATGGACGGTGCCGAACGGCAATTGAATCGATACTTGGAGGAGCAAACGATCCAGTCGGTATTGGACGCGGCATCGAAGCGTGGCAGCTGTGATGAAAACAAGAAGTGATGAGCTGCTTGTTTTTTTTAATATGGATAAGCTGAAAGTTTGGGAGGGATCTTGGAAAACGGGAGGAATCTCGGGTAGTCGCATTTAATGATTGGTTTTCAGTCGGTCCCATCACGGAGTTGAGGGTTATCACATGTTTAAGAAGTCGCCATTGGCGGCTTTTTTTGTTTTGATGTTGTTTCATTATGATTTTCTATTGACCGGATGTTCAGTCTTAAATTATATTAGAATCATAATCTGGATAATCATTCATTGGAGAGAGGAGTTTTCAAATGGATTTAGCTTATCAAACTCAAGGCATTGGGACACCTGTTGTGTTGGTACACAGTCCAGGTGTAGACTCAAGAGAATGGAGGTATATTGCCCCGCATTTAGCTCGGAGCCATCAAGTCATCACGTATGATGGTCGGGGAACGGGAAAATCTCCAGCGCCGCAAAAACCAACCAGCTTGGTTGAAGACCTGCGAGCATTGCTTGATCATCTGGAAATTGACAGCGCTTCGCTTGTCGGTCATTCCATGGGAGGGCAGGCAGTTACGGATTTTGCCTTGACTTACCCTTCCAGGGTTGACCATTTAGTATTAATCGCACCATCGCTAACCGGATTCGAGCACTCTCAGCCATTCATCGATTGGATGGCCCAAGTAAATGCATGCGCACCAGATGTTAACCGTCTGGTTGAACAATCGTTGAGCGGTCCAAATTATCGTGTGACGATGTCCAGCGCTGAACGGGATTTTTTGCGCGAGATGCACACGCTGTATATGACCAGAGTGTTTAGTGAGTGGAAGAGCTTTGAGGTTGTATGGCCGATGCCGCCAGCCATCGAGCGGTTGGAGGAGCTTGTTGCAAGGACGCTGTTTATTCAGGGAACGGTCGAATGGGAGGATATGCAGCGAATTGCGGAACAGTTCAAGCGTGTTCAAGACATCCGTTTCGAAGTAATTGAGGGGGCTGACCATATGGTTACGCTGACACATGCAGAAGAACTTGCTGGTTTGATTCTTACATTTTTAGAAGGTACCTTATCTTCAAAAGAGTAAAGGTATTCAGCGTGGTAATGATAAGTATCAGCATGTGTTCGCGATAGGAACATGATGGATTTATGCAATATGGGGGAAATCACAATGAATGAGCAGTTGCTTGCGCGTAAGCTGGAACTTGTGAAAGCTGAAATAGGAGAAATGACTTATCAAACCATTGAAATAATCAACACTGGATGCGAGAAAGATGTTGTCATCTTAGACAAAACAAACGTGATCTCTTTCTATCGCGATGGTTGAAACTCTCCAGAATAATCATCGCAAGCCGGATTTTCAAAAAGAGTATAGTAGATTTTTTGATAGAGAATAACATACACGCAAAAAGCCGCATAATTGCGGCTTTTTTGATGAATTCATGCAATTTCTTTAAGCGAGTAAATGAAACGACATGTAATCATTGTGACTAGATATCTCTAATAAACGGCAGGTGGGGGCGACGAGGTTCCATGCTCCCCGATTGCCTCGATTCCTCACTTTTCAGCTTTCTTCCCCGGTACAGCCGGTTGTACTTTTTTAGACGTCTCCTGGCTCGTCTCAAAGCTAATCGGCGTGATGCCTTTTGCTTGCCACACCGTGCCTCTACGCTCGTATTCAAATAACTTTTCGATGGCATTCGCAATCTGTGGCCCGACTTCACGCTCAACCAAATACAAGGCCACATCAAGTCCGGAAGTAACACCTCCGCCAGTCACCAAGCGAGGACCATCTTCCACGATTCTTGCATCAACTGGAATTGCACCGAGAGCTCCTAATGCACCCATGCCTATCTGATTGGTGACAGCATATCTATCCTTCAATAAACCATCCATAGCCAGCAGTAATGAACCTCCACACACGGTAGCCACCGTAACTTCCTTATTATTCATAGCTTGTTTCACCATACTGGTTAAGCCCGTATCCTTAGCCTGCCTTAATATGTTGGGGATTGCATCTGCGGTATTCCCCGCTGGCTTTCCCGAAGCTCCAGGAACTACAATAATCCCGGGACGATTAGGGTCAAATACGGCTTGTGCTTCAAGCGTGGGTCCATACAGCCCGCTCGGAACCGAACGCTTACCTTCTGCAGATACCAATTCTACCGTAACTTTTCCTCCAGTGTACATTCCAGCTGCAGCAAATACTTCATAAGGCGCTAATGCGTCCAGCAGATCAAATCCATCGAATAATACGATTTGTACATGCACGCTTTTGTCTTTGGATGGATCCTGATTCTTTTTTGTTTCCGCGCTTGCTGCGGGGGCTAACAGACTTAGAACGAGCGTAAACGACATGAGTAAGCTAAGTATTCTTTTCATTCTTATACCAATTCCTTTCGATTCGTTCTGATGATAATTTCAGGAATAACTAGCAGCAGCGCAATTGAGCCGTAAACGCCGATGGTGTAGCTGGTAGCGTAAACATACCCGAATCCCTGATGAAAAAGGGAAGTAATGAGATGAATCAACATGTTTGTGAAGCAAAAGGCATAACTACGAATCATCCAATTTCGATGACAGATGATCCGTTTCCTCTTGATTTGGACGAGCGCCGTAATGGTGATAAACAGCCAGATCATATTCAGCAGATTGAATCCCATACTGCTTAATTTTCCGCCAGTGGCATAGGGGGCCATATATCCGGAAGTCAGCACAACTAGCAGTACGGATACGATATATACATAGCCGTTTATGCGATGGAGCCGGCGGCTTCTTTCAAATATTCGATTCGAAAAGTTAACCAGTCCCGATGCCATGGCCATACATGCGAATGCAACATGAACGTACATAACATTTAGCCAAACCGGGAGATTGAGCACGCGCTTCAGCCCGGTCTTATGACTTAAAAACCCCGAAGCAGCGGGATCGATCCAATAGTTTTTCACCAAGGCGTGTACTATAAATAGAATGCTGATACAGGCCAGCAATAGATATAACGATTTTCGTTTCTTCATCCGCTCGCAACTCCCGAAACTCTAGATTTGATACACACCATTCCTGGTAAAGAAAAACTCGATCGACATACATCCTTGGAAGCCATTATCGCGTGTATGCCGCGGTTTTTCTTTTTACGATCAGGAAACCCGATTTCCTGTTAATTTGGATGCAGGCAGAAGGCCAGCTTTGGCTATACCGACCATGTGATCTCCATCGACGACAACTTCAAATTTGAGATTCAAGCGCATGGGTTTCGTGATTCGTAGTGACCAGGCCAGCTTGTTATCCTGAAGCACAGGGTTCATAAACTCAATGGTTTCATCCCCCTGCGTTGCCGTGCCCTGGATCATATCGTTCCTTGTCAATATGGAGAGCTTGACCTCCATCTTCCCGACGGGCGTAGCGATAGTGGTCTCCCAATCCCCGTCGAAGACCGATGCCTGTATGCTTTTGCTATGCTGGGAGCTGGGCGTGGGTGTCATCGCTGTTATGTTCACCGCGACATTTGGTGCGTCACTCGTCACTGATTTATTAACGTTAGGCTTTATCCCTGTATCCTTCCAGACCGTGCCTCTTCGTTCATATTCGAATAACTGTTCGACCGCGTGAGCGATACGAGGCCCAAGTTCACGTTCGACCAGATATAGCGCTACATCGAGTCCTGAAGTTACACCGCCGCCAGTGACCAGATTACCGTCGTCCACGACGCGAGCCGAGACGGGAACTGCTCCAGTTGCACCAAGTAAGTCCATGCCCAGGTGGTTCGTTACCGCCGGCCGGCCTTCTAAGAGGCCTCCCATAGCAAGAATCAGGGAACCGCCACAGACCGTAGCGACTGTAATGTCTTTTTGCTGGAGAGCCTGCTTGATCAACCTGGTCAATTCGGTACTCATGGCCCGGCCCAGAATAGCCGGAATCGAATCTGGCCTATCACCTTCGACGTGGCCGGACGCGCCCGGAACGAGAATGATGCCCTCATGTTCCGGGTCCAGTCTGCCATTTGCTTCAATCTTCAACCCGTTGATGCCGCTAGGCACGGATCTTGGTCCTTCGGCCGTGACCAATTCTACGTTTAACTCGTTTTCAGCATTCATGGCTGCGGCGCAGAAGACCTCATAAGGAGCTAACGCATCCAGAAGATCGAAGCCATCAAACAACACGATTTGAACGTTTAGCATCAATAAATTCTCCTTGTCTCTATTTGGTTAGAAGATCTTTCAGCATGCGATATTCCTTCTCATCAATTTCACCTTTGGCCATTCGGTTCTTCAGAATCATAGCGATATCATCCTTTTGATCGTTTTTGTAACGATGACGAATCGTGTATACTCGAACCGCCAGGAAAGAGAAGAGCGTGAGACAAAACAAAGCGCCAAAAGGAAAGAACGAGAAAGCGTTATTTTCCAAACCCATATGTAAACCTCCTTTATCGATGAGTGCGCGGGAAGATCACCCGAAATATTGGCTGTCTGTGTGCGCAAATAGAAGCATAACAAACGAATATCTCAAACGAAGATGTAGAAAGGTCACAAAAGTATAAACAAATCATCACAATACATAAGCTCGCGTTAGTTCTAGCTAAAAAAATGATAAACTAGGAAAGCAAAGGTGGGATAAACATGAGTGTTTTCAAGACGATACTGGTTGTAGACGATGACCAAAGCATCGTTGAGTTATTAAGAGATTTTCTAGAGAATGACAACTTTCAAGTGAAAACTGCTTGCGATACCGCTCAAGCGTGGGACATATTTAAGCAGAACTCCATTCATTGTATTGTTCTGGACATTATGATGCCGGGACAAAACGGATTTGAGTTTTGCCGCCGGATTCGCGGGGAGAGCCATGTTCCGATCCTGTTCTTGAGTGCTCGCAGCGATGATGTGGATAAGATTCGAGGCCTGACTCTCGGAGGCGATGATTATATTGTTAAAACCGCTTCACCTGGTGAAATCGTTGCCAGAGTGAAAGCGGTATTGCGGCGTTCCGCTTCCCCGCAGCAACTGGATAGCAGGGTCTTGGATTACGGGCGAATCAAGTTAAATCTGTCCACAAGAGAAGTACTAGTGGATGGAAATAATGTCGTGCTCACACCCAGGGAATATGAGTTGCTGAGATTATTTGCCGAACACCCGAGACATGTTTTCTCCTATGAACAATTACTAGCGAAATTTTGGGATGGGGTGGGCGACAGGCACACGATTCGGGTCCATCTCAGCCGACTTCGTGAGAAAATCGAAGCTGATCCGAACCAACCGATATTCCTGGTCAACGTATGGGGAGTAGGGTATCGCTTTGAGGGAGGGTAACATGAGGTCACTCCGCATTCGTACGTTTACTATGCTCTGCTTCGTCTTTATTCTCACTTTGCCGTGGATCTTCTTTGTTGCTGCTCACTTTATGGAGACGAAGACGCTCAGCTTCGAAAAAGGTCGGCTGCAAAATGAGACGCTGCAACGAAATATATCGGAAATGACTCAGCGAATTGAATCGGGCACAGACCAATGGACGGATTCCGACTGGCAAAACCAATTGTATTCATCACTGCGCGAAGCGAAGATGGATGTTCTCATTCAATCCGCAGCAGATCAGGATATTTATCGTTCCAATCCAGATCGACGAGGCACTAAGTTATCAACCGAGCGATTCTCTGTCATCGAGGACGGCCAGCTGCTGGGAAGGGTTATTCTGTATCTGCCTCAGTCCAATCAATTTCAAGTGATGTCGGCTTTTGTCGGGCTGCTGCTTGCGATCTTTGTTGTTGGAATGGAAATGAGGCGATTCGTTCTTAAACCACTTGAGAAGATGGGAATCGCAGCTAGACAAATTGCAACAGGAGATTGGGATGTTCGGTTACCCATGTCGAGGATCATTGAAATCGCTGAAGTCCGCGACGGTTTCAATGTTATGGTCAAGGGGCTTGAGCAATCCTATCGAAAACAGGCCGAATTGGAGGAGGAACGCCGATTCGTCATTGCGGCAGTTGCGCATGATTTGCGGACACCTTTGTTCGCTTTGCGGGGCTATTTGGATGGTCTGGAGCAAGGGATCGCTCAATCTCCGGAAAAAATGGCCCAATATGTGGCGGTTTGCAAGGATAAATCGGCACAATTGGATCGGTTGGTAGAGGATCTGTTCACCTTTACAAAAATGGAGTATGTGGAGTCGGAACTGAACACTAAAACGGTTGATTTCAACCAGGTAATCCGGAATTCGATGGACAGTCTGAGTCCGCTGGCTCGGCAAAAAGGCATCTCGATCTCATTCCGTGTAACAGATGGCTGCATCATCAATGGAGATATGCATTTATTGGAGCGAGCCATGAACAATCTTCTGGATAATGCCGTCAGACACACACCTACAGATGGTAACATCGAAGTCCTGTGCAACAAAGATGGCAATAAGGTTATGTTTGCGATACGCGATACCGGGTCGGGCTTCTCTCTGGAAGAACTTGAGCGTGTATTTGAACCGCTGTATCGCGGGGAAGCCTCCAGAAGCCGCTCTACTGGAGGAAGCGGATTAGGCTTAACCATCTCACAAAGAATTGTTAGGCAGCACGGAGGCGAGCTTGCCGCAAGCAATCATCCGGAAGGGGGAGCGCTGCTGGAAGGATGGTTACCTGCAGCAGCTTCAGAGCAGATGGATTCGGAAAGCCACGAAAAATGATGGGAATCACTGACCGGTTTCACAACCGTGATTCCGGAACTGCTCCCAGGTCAGAGCGCCTCTTGGGGCAGGCCAGACGATTGTGCTGCAATATGTTGTTCATGAAACTGCCGAGGAAGGCATTGTCATCAGTCGGGTTATCGCATTTTCAGATAATGGTCAAAGCCTGGAAGTGGCGACACCATTAAGAATTACTGGTGAGGATGAAGAATAAGGACGTATCTCAATAAAAAGCGTAGAACCTCGGTTCTGCGCTTTTTTTAATTGATGTTGATTCATCTCCACTTGATCTTGATGTCACCCTTGTACACACGTTTAAAGAAGGGGGAGAAAACGGATGAAAAAGGGTGCAACGATCATACCGCTTATATTGTCAGCAATATTCATTATTTTGCTGTATAATAATCTTTCGAATGAAGGTTCAGCAAGCTATCGTATGGCGAATATAACCAGTTCGAATGATCGCTCGCATGGCAAACAAACAGAGCACGATCCAGTATCGACCTATAAGTAGTTATCGATCCTGCAGATTTATTTATATCCATTCACGGCAATACGTACGAGGATTCCAGCGTTTCAGGCATCGAAACTTATTATTACAACGAATCAAGGAATATCTAACATTACAATAAACAGTATATAAAGGAGCCCTATAAATGAAGCATTATGCATCTGGCCGTATTAAAATCCCGCCGGGATTTTGGGAAGGATTACATCAATTAGGGATTGCCGCTCATGACATAGCACGCAAAGCACAATTACCGCTCACCATCATAACGGAATCTATAGTCACCACCGCCCAATATTTCGCGATCTGGAAGGCTTATTCCGATCTCATTGGTGACACGGCCCAAGCCATCATCAAGCTTGCGACCGTTTTTGAAACGGCGCAGTACCCACCGACCGTCTTAGCGCCTTACCACGCTCGTGACTACCGCGATGCTCTAAACCGAATGGCTCGGTATAAACAACTATGTCCACCTGAAGGCTTGCTGATTACCGAGGAAGGCGAGTACTGTACCATCGAGCTGGAATGGCTGAATCCAGGCGAACAGCCCGGTCCTCCGCTGCTTGTGGGTATCACATTAGCATGTCTTTTGGAGCTTGGACGCCGGGGCACAGGTCAACCATTGACCGCACACTTGGTTGAATTTTCGCAGCCTATGGGCGATGTCCAAGCTCTTGAAGCTTATTTCGGCTGTCGTATCCGGATGGGTGCTACGCGTAACCGGTTGACGCTCTATCGAAGAGATCTGGACCGCACTTTTATCTCGTATAACGAAGAATTGCTAGAGATCCTGACTCCCGCTCTGGACCGTTCGCTTGATGAACTACAGAGCAACCAATCCATTACCGACCTGGTTAAGTGGATCATGAAACGCAGTCTTACAGGAGGGCGACCTGACATTCAGTCTGTGGCGAAGGAGTTCAATATGAGTGATCGTACGTTACAGCGCAGGTTAACGGAAGAAAATACGAGCTTCAAGCAATTGCTGATGCAAGCTAGACACGAGCAGGCCATTGAGTACTTGGCAGACCCCTCGCTCGATCTCAAAGAAGTTGCTTTTTTGATTGGATATGAAGATCAGAACTCGTTCTACCGTGCCTTCCGTCTTTGGGAAGGAGATACTCCATCAAATTGGCGTACTGAGCATCTCAGTACCTATTCGCCTTCAGAACAACGGCAGGGAATGCTGACCATGAATTCATAGCGTTCTCAACTAAACGGTTTCTATAGAGAGGTTGCAGGTTACTTCAGTGTGTTGCTTTAGTATTATCAATTGGCGTGTTATACAAGTACTTTGGCGCTATGTGCTAGTTACTCAACATTCCTGACAAAGTAATATAATCACTATCCGGATCACAAAGGAGAAATGATTATATTATGGATATGGGATTAAACAATAAAACGGCTCTAGTTACCGGTTCAACAAAAGGCATAGGTAAGGCCATTGCCATTGAACTTGCAAGAGAAGGTGTTCATGTACTCATTAATGGACGAAATCATGAAGAGGTCGAGCAAACCGTGAATGACATCAAGTCCCAATTCCCGGCGACGTCTCCTCAAAATGCTGCAGCCGATATCGTGGATGCAAAGCAAAGAGAAGCTTTGTTTGGAAAATATCCCCATGTGGATATTTTAGTTAACAACATGGGTATTTATGAAATTATGCAGTATGAGGATGTTGATGATGAGGTATGGGAGAAATATTTCCGTACGAATGTGCTTGCAGCTAATGGATTAACTAAATTTTACTTGCCACATATGTTAAAACGTGATGATGGGCGCATTATTTTTATAGCCAGCGAAGAAGCCGTAATGCCTTCAGGACAAATGCCTCAATACTGCATGACAAAATCAATGCTCTTATCCTTGTCTAAGAGCTTGTCCAAATTAACCAGGGGAACGGAAGTGACCGTTAATACGATTATGCCAGGACCAACCCTCTCAGAGAATGTGTACCAAATCATAGAAGGAATGTACCCTGATAAAAATATGACTTTTTCTGAAAAAGAGAAGGAATTTATGGTTACGAACCTACCTCAATCCGAAATACAGCGATTTATCAAGCCTATCGAAATAGGTAGACTGGCTGCATTCCTGTGCAGTCCTTACGCATCCGCGTTTAAAGGTTCTCCAATCCGTATGGATGGCGGAATGGTGCCTACGATTTTCTAAGGTTATTATAATATTCTTACTCATATTAAAAGCTTGGGATCTAAAAGAGATCTCCAAGCTTTTTTAGTATCTATTCGCAATGTCCCTGATTCGAACCGGGTTTTTATTCGCTTATCAATTCCAGCTTGGTCAGCCTTTTGTGGTATACAATGCGAGACAGTCCAACGCTAATTTCATATAGAAGCAACAGGGGTACAATGACGAGAATGTCCGACACGATATCCGGCGGTGTAATGGTAACAGCTGCTATCGTCAGCAGCAAGTAGGCAATTTTCCGCATTTTAGCTAAGCGGAGCGGATTCAGGATGCCAATCGAGGTCAAGAACATGATAACGACGGGCATTTCGAACAGCACACCGAACGGTACGGTCATATGCACCATAAAACGGAAGTATCTCTCAGCTGTATAAGCTGTTATGAAATGATGCGACAGCGAATCCAGAAAGGACAGGACCATGGGGTAAATGACAAAGTAACCAAAAGCCAACCCCAATAAAAAAAGGGCTCCGATCGCGGGGATATACGCCAGAGAAGCACGCCGCTCAATGGTGCTTAAGCCGGGTACGACGAAACGCCATACCTGAAATCCGGCAACAGGCATCGTCACCGCCAGAGCTATAACGCCTGCAATCATGAAGTATACCCAAATCACGTCCGTTGGTCCCAATACTTGAAGCTGACCCTCCACGTCTCGAGTCAACATTTCATATAGGGGTTCAACATACAGAAAAGCGGCACAAAGGGCTACCAAAAAGGTGCCCAATGTGATGAGAATCCGCTTGCGGAGCTCTGTTAAGTGCTCCAATATATGCTGCTCCTGTTCTTGTGCCTGCTCGTGCTCGGTCATTTCAATTTATCTCCATCATGGATATCTTCGCTCGAAACCAGTTCACGCGTTGAGTTTTTGAACTCGCTCAGTGTACGACCGAAGGCACGGCCCAGTTCAGGCAGCTTCGAAGGACCGAAAATAATTAAGGCGATCAACAGAATGAGGATCAGCCCTGTCACACCGATATTTCCTAGAGGCATATGATCAACTCCTTTACCTATTTTTTATCCGATGTCATTTGCAGCAGCTTTGTAATATCTCTGGCGATCGACTCGTCGCGCGGCGCACCATGCAGCTTCGAGGCAATTCGGTCGATCAGCTCAGGAGCTTGAGGATTCGTTACCGTTAGAATTTGCACTTCTTCGTTAAACATGCTTTTCACTTGCTCTTTGGCTTGCGACATATTATCGTTGTCCGCAGGCTTGGCCCCGATCACACCTTGGTTTGGTTCACCTTTACCCGACATTCCTTGCGTCTGACTTAAAACCTTTTGCTGCATGTTGTCATATTGGTTAGAAGAAACGCGTGATTCTGCACGTGCCAGAATAATCGTGTCATTCAGGACAAAGGCTTTGACTCCTTCAATGCCTGAACTTGCGAGTCTTGACTGGACATGGGAAGAGACACCGCCTTCATGCAGGCTGGAAGAGCCGATCATGCTGTACACGGACATGCCCATACCGCTTGTGGTTTTCCCGTGGACATTGGTCGTTTCGGTCTTGGGCCCATGATAGCTTGGGATCACATCGGTACTGTGCAAGTGTACGGCATCCGCATTACGCTGTTCCATGGATTGCGCATTTTGTTGATTGTCGTTTTGATTTAAGCAGGCTGTTAAAGAAAGAAGCAGTGCTGAGCCCAATATTGGACCTCTCCACTTGCTCCACAATTGATTCATGAGCATTCGCCTCCATATCATTAGTGTTTTTATCATGCCCGGATGGAGAATAATGTATGAATGAAATTTTGATGGGGACAATACCCATTATTCCAAATGATAAAGAGTAGGGGGGCTGAGAGTTTGAGCGAACAAGACGAACAACAAACCAAACCATCGAAGTCTGGCAGCTCACAGACGATGTCACGGCGAAAGTTTCTGAGAAACTCCGGGTATGCCGTGGGAGGTGTTGTGCTGGGCGGGGTACTCGGTTATCTGCTGCCGAAGCGGGCAACTCAGCCTGCAGTGCCAGCTCCTGAGACGAATGAAAACAACTACAATCAAGCATTAATGTTCTTCAACCAGGAACAATACCGGATCACGGAAGCAGCCGTAGAGCGTATATTTCCTGCGGATGACAATGGTCCTGGCGCCAAAGAACTTGGCGCTGCATTCTTCATCGACCACCAGTTGGCCGGTGATTGGGGTTTTAATGCAAGAGACTACATGCAGCCGCCTTTTTATGTTGGAGAGAAAACGCAAGGTTATCAGGGACGATTAAGAAGACGAGAGATTTTCTACATTGGGCTGCGCGAAATTCAGAACTACAGCCAAAAAAATTATCAGAAAGATTTCCCGAGCCTGTCGCCAGAGGAACAGGATGCCGTGTTAACAGCCTTTCAGAACGATGAGGTCAAATTGACAACGATCTCAGCCAGCGGGTTCTTCAACCTGCTCCGCAGCAGCACATTAGAAGGTGTTTACAGTGATCCGCTATATGGTGGCAATAAAAATATGCAGGGTTGGGCGATGCGGCAATATCCGGGTAACCAAATGGCTTACACGAATATTATTGAGAAGAATTTTACCGTCATCCCGCCTAAGAGTTTAAAAGATCACCTATAACGGCTCACGATTAGCGAGAGGAGTATAGATATGGCTAAAAAATTACCTAAAACGGATGTTGTCATCATTGGCGTCGGTTGGGCTGGCGGCATTATCGCTTCGGAACTGACCAAGAACGGTTTATCCGTTGTCGGATTGGAGCGCGGTAAAGAAAGAGTGACGGAAGACTATTACATGGCTCACGATGAACTCCGTTATGCGCTTCGGTACGATTTAATGCAGGACCTCTCCAAAGAAACGATTACATTTCGAAGCACTGAAAAAATACGTGCGCTTCCAATGAGGCAATATGGCTCGTTCTTGTTAGGCGAGGGATTGGGAGGAGCCGGGGTGCACTGGAACGGGCAAACATTCCGTTTCTTGCCTTACGATTTTAAAATTCGGAGCATGACGGAAGAACGATATGGGAAAGATAAAATACCGCCGGAAATGATGATCCAGGACTGGGGTATAACCTATGATCAGCTTGAGCCGTTCTTTGATAAGTTTGAGAAGACGACCGGCATCTCCGGCGAGGAAAATCCCTTGGCAGGGAAACGTTCGAATCCTTACCCAACACCGCCTATGCTTCACACGCCATCCATGAAGATGTTCACAGAAGCGGCGAAAAAACTGAAGCTCAATCCCTATACGGTGCCTTCAGCCAATCTGTCGGAAAGCTATACGAATCCGGATGGCATTGCCCGTGCAGGTTGTCAGTATTGTGGGTATTGCGAGCGGTTTGGGTGTGAATACGGGGCGAAAGCGGATCCGGTCGTTACCGTGATTCCTGTTGCCAAAAAAACCGGAAAGTTCGAAATCCGGACGCATTCCTATGTAAGACGAATCCTGCATACGGGAGGTAAGGCAACGGGTGTCATGTACACGGATCTAACGACGGGAGAGGAAATCGAACAGCCAGCGGATATCGTCGTTTCAACGGGGTATGTATTTAATAATACTCGTTTGATGCTTCTCTCTAAGATCGGTAAACCGTACGACTCGTCCAGCGGAACAGGTGTGATTGGCAAAAACTATGCTTATCAGGTCATCAAGGGGAACGCCGCCGGATTTTTTGAGGATCAATTCAATCTGTTTGCCGGAGCGGGAAGCTTAGGAATGGGCTTGGACGATTATAACGGCGACAATTTTGATCACTCGGATCTGAAGTTCATACATGGGGGGAACATCGCCCATACGGTAACAGGACAAAGACCCATTCAGAACAATCCTGTTCCGGAGGATACACCGCGTTGGGGAAAAGAGTTTAAGGCGAATTCCTTGAAGTATGCAAACAGCGTGCTGTCCGTGGGCTCCCAAGGATCTTCTATGCCTTATCGGCATCACTACCTAGACTTGGATCCCACTTACAAGGATGCATACGGAGATCCGTTGATTCGAATCACGTTCGATTTCGAAGAGCAGGACCGTCAGTTGGCGAGGTATCTCTCTGATCGCTGCGCGGAGATCCTGCAGGAGATGGGGGCCCAGAATATTATGAAGTTGAAGGAACTGGGACCTTACGAAATAACGACATACCAATCGACTCATAATACCGGTGGGGTTATTATGGGTGAGAATCCTGGCAATTCAGCCATCAACAACTACATGCAAATGTGGGATATGGAAAATTTGTTTGTCGTGGGTGCATCCGCTTTCCCGCATAATAGCGGCTATAATCCGACAGGTACGGTCGGCGCTCTTGCGTATCGCGCAGCGGACGGAATCCTCGAATACAGCAAAAAGGGCGGGTTGCTCGTATAACTTGCATTTTACAAAAGGAGGTAGTTTCAAACATGTTCAAAAAAGGGTTGCTGTTTGTCATGCTTTTGTCAGCTTTTGCTTTTGGTGTGGTGGCATGTGGAGGTAAAAACACATCAGAGCCTGCCCCAACAGAAAACGGCGGACAAGCTCCACAGGAAGGTACAACCGGCGGGGATGCGACGAATGCAGAAGCAACCTCGCTCTACAATGCAAACTGCATGGCTTGCCACGCGACGGACTTAAGCGGAGGTGGGAATTTTCCAAACCTGCAAAATGTAGGGGCCAAATACGATGCCAGCCAAATCTCAGCCATCATCACGAATGGCCGAAATGGAATGCCGGCATTCCAAGGCAAGCTCTCCGCTGACGAAATTAATGTGTTATCTGAATGGTTGTCCGCCAAAAAGTAAGGTGAATAGAATATGAAATAATGAGGACCCTCATGCTACAATGCAGATATCGCATTGTTATCATGGGGGTTCTTCATATGTACGGAAGATTGGGAACACTTTTTAAGAGGGGGACTGTGAAGCCATGACAGAGACGTTCGTATCCTCCTATAGCACTTGTTCGCTAAAGTGCCAAACGGTGGTTTTCTTTTTTGCCGGTGTCCTGACCTATCGAAATAATTTTGAAGACGCTGCAAGCGAGATTGCTCTTAGATATCCAAATGCCAAAATTGTAGTGATCTTTCCGTATGGGATGGCAAACGGCATAGCGGGTTCCTCGTTAATCCATCTGCTAGCCCGGCAGCTTACTCAAGTTGGCTATGACTTGGTTCGCGAGCAGTCTCGCCGGGTAGTGAACGCTGGGCAGATCATCCGCAAGCATGCAGCAGATACGGATCAGCTGATCCTGATCGGGTACAGCGCTGGAGGCGTGGTCGCCTACAAGGCAGGGCTTTATTTGGAGGAGAAGTACGACTTTCGGGGTATCCATGTATTTGCTGTGGGGTGTCCAAAGTTTTATTTGAAGGACATCCCTTACAATGAACGGTTTACATATATTACGGGCCAGAATCCGGACAGGATCACTAGAATTGGCGGTTGGCGCAAGCCGGGTTCCAGGGTGTACCGGGGAAGTCCGGGGCGCGAGATTCAACTGGATTTTAATCCGGACCATCAGGGATGGCGGTTTCATGCTTCTTATTTTCTGAAATCGGTATGGATGGATTCAAACGAAGCGTTCCATACCAATTCAGTAGATCTGGTTTCCAAAATCCACGAGTTGTACCCTGGAAACTAAATATTACATAAAAAATATTATGTAAACTATTAGAATTCTTGTGAAATATAAAACTAGTAGCTAACAGTATTGGCAACGTCATATAAGGTTATACTTGACTCTTTGGTTTATAATCTCTCAAACGGTTGATATTGGAATAGTTCGATGATACTATAGAACTATATTTCATAAGCCTTAAGGGGGAAAAATGTAACAGTGGAGAAAAAAAAGTCGAAGTTTAAAAAGATTTTGCTAATAATTGTGGGGGTTCTTGTCGTTCTTTTTGTCATTGGCAGATTATCCGACAATTCCTCATCCGATCCAGGTAACGGCACAACAGCGAAGAGTGCAAGTGCTGGCAAGACTGATGATCATGAAGCCAAATTTGACGAAGCACAGGATTTATTCAAAAATGGAAACTATGTTCAAGCCAATGTAGTAGTCGACGAAGCTATTAAAGCTGAAAAAAAGGATGAATATACGAAACTGAAAACCGACATAGAGTCTAAGATCAAGAATCGGAAAACGGAACTGGAGTCCAAATTTGAAATTAAAGAAGATAAAGTCGAAAATATTACCTTTATCTCACCATCCGCGGGTGTTACCAAAGGCTTGAGCTTCTATCCTTACATCGGCGTAAAGGATTCCAAAAAATACATGATCTTACGAGTTGGGTATCAGGAGGACGCAAAAAAAGCCTTATTTGTTTTTACCAAAGTGAAGGTCCGTGCAGGAGACAAATTGCAGGAGCTTGATTTCAACCCGATGGATAAAGTGAATGATGTGGATCTTTTTGGTTCCGGAATGACAGAAATAGTGGATATAAATGTAGATAAAAAAATGGAAGACCTACTTGGTAACGTGATTCCAGCAAATGATGAAATCATTGTACGATTTGAGGATATATCCAATAAATCGACAGACTACACTTTAACCAAGAATCAGAAGCAAACGATAGCGGATATTATCGAATATTACAATTACTTGGATTAGTTTGCACTACTAACTGTTGTCTGTGTACTCATAACATACGTTCCAAAGAGCCGAATTCCCTTAAAGGAATTCGGCTCTTTGTTGTTTACGGCCGTATATCCGCCTGATGATTTTTACGGAATTTCAGGGGAGAGAGACCGATTATGCTTTTAAACGTGCGGCCGAAATGGGTGGAGTTGTCGAAGCCGACGCTTTCGGCGATTTCGGAAACTTGTAAATGGGATTCTTTCAACAAATGACACGCTTGCTTGATCCGTACGTGATTCACATACTCGATCAGGGTAAACCCTGTTGATTCCTTGAAGGTTCGACTAAGATGGGAGGGACTTACATGGAATCGGCTGGTGAGTTCCTCTAATGTCAGGCGCTGATCGTAGTGGTGATTGATAAAGTGGGCAATATGGGAAATACGCTGATGAACTTGGTTGGTTGAGGCATTTATGTATTGACGGCCGCTGTTTAGAATGCGGTGGATGAACACCAAAAGCTCGGACAACAGGATTTTGAGATAGAAATTCGACTCCGGAAATCCGTTTGCCGATTCGGCGGCCATCTTCGCAAAAATCCCTTCGACATACCCCTGCTCCTGACCCTTTAACCGGATGGAGCCGGAACCTGTTTGGAAAGGGGAGAGAGGATGAAAAGACGAATCCTCGGTCAACAACCCACCTAAGAAATCTTCTTGGAAGAGCAGGGTCACCCTTTCAAATGGCGCACCGTTAGGATTGATCAGACGATGTCCGTCATTCTTACGAATGAGCAGCATGGAACCGCCCACAAGCTGAAACGGCTGACTTCCAATACAATAATGCAGCTCGCCAGAGACAATATACAGAATTTCATAAGCGTCGTGATAGTGGAATGAAGGAATACTCGATCGGGATTTGCTCTCTCGACTGATATAAAAGGGATCGGAGCAAAAAAAGTTGATGTCAAATCACCTCTCACGAAAATCCAGCTATGTCATGATGTCCTCATTGTACCCGAAGCCGATTGAATTGTTAATCAAAATAACAGCAATATATGTTGAAAAGGGCCATTTTTAAATAAGATTCCGCGAGAATCCTGAGAAAACATCGGATATATTCAAGAAGGCGGGATTCATATCGAATCCTCAAGCCAAACCGTTCATGTTGAACGGGAAAGGGGTGCAAAGCATGCGAATCAAGAAGAAAAGAGGAAGGAATCCGCAAAAAATGTTCTTATTGTTTTTAGCATTATTGTTGATCCCCTGGACATTGCCGGCAAATTCATATGCCGACTCCGTGACGGGTAAGCCCGAGCTAGCCTCCGGTGGGTCGGGGAAAGCGGCCGAGGCCTTAATCGCCGAATGGGTCTTCAAGAACAAGGGAGAAGGAGGCATCCATCCTGCAACCGGAGGGCTCAACAAGTCTTCCTCCAATCTGCAACAGGTCGGAGGATATTTTGAATACTACGACAGTAAAGCCCAAGATATTAGCTACCAGGGCTGGGATAACGGCCAGGGCAAGAAATATTGGTTGGCCATGGTTTCTACCTCAGCCTACAAGAATATCAAATTATCTTCGGAGCAAAGCTCTTCGGGTTCCGCTCCTAACGATTTCAAAGTACAGGTAAGTACCGACCGAACGGTATGGACAGACGTCCCGGGAGGCACGGTTCAGATGAATATCGTTTCAAGTTACAATTGTCCGAATCAATCCTGCATACTTAATAACGTCTCCCTGCCGAATGCAGACGATAAGCAAATGCTGTATATTCGCTGGGTGGTTAACTCTAATAAGCCAACCAACCCTAAAGATAATCCGAAAGGCATTGGATCGGGAGGTTCCAGTAAAATCCGGAACATTCGCGTAACCGGAGAACCGATTTCCGGAACAACGCCTGAACAGCCTACCATCGACGTATCCTATGTACCGGAGCAAGGTGCGGAAAAGGTTGCCGTGACCACGCCGATTGAGGTTAAGTTTAATAAACCGATCACGGTAACGGCCAAACAGGACATCACGGTTCGGGATGGCGAGAATCAGCCTGTTCCAAGCCTTGCCGTCGAAGTTATAAACCAAACGACCTTGCGCATGGGGCATGGCGGATTAGGTCAAGGGAAAAGCTACAGGGTTACCATTCCCCAAACCGCGGTCCAAGGAAAAGACGGCTCTCCCCTGATTCGAAATATCGAATGGAGCTTTACGACTGTAGGAGCAGTCTCTCAGCCGAAACTCATTAACATGACCTTGAACGGCGATCCTAAAACAAGCATGGCTTTCGCTTGGTACACGGATACCTCGGCCGGAACGAAAGTCCAGGTAGCCGAATCAACGGGAACCGGTAACGTGTTTCCGAAAGAGGGTGTTCTTGAATTCACCGGAACTTCCGAGGAGATTTCGACTTATATGACTAAGAGTGACAGAACGACGGGTAAGAAGAAAAAGTTTTTCAGCCATAAAGCAAGCGCGAATGGATTAAAGCCGGGAACCGATTATGTATTCAGAGTAGGCGACGGTTCGATTTGGAGCTCCGTGGGATCGTTTAAAACCGATACAGCGACACCGCAGCCATATCGCTTTATCGTGGGAGCCGATTCTCAGGCCTCGAGCAAATCAGGCTTTGAACCATGGGCAGATACCTTCAAGAAAGCTTACGAACATATTGGTAACCCCAAATTTCTGATCAATGCCGGCGATCTGGTTGATAATGGCGACCTGGAAGAGCAGTGGCAGTGGATGCTCGGGCTCGCGCAGGAGCATCTGATGAAAGTGCCATTTGTACCCGTACTGGGCGGACACGAAGTATCGGATTGGGACGGGGATGCCACAACGCCGAATAATAACTTTTACAACCATTTCAATCTGCCACGGAAAGTGGTGGATGCGACACATGATGGCTCGGTCTATTCTTTTGAATACGGCGACGCGCTTTACATGGTGTACAACTCGCAGTTTGACGGCAAGCTGAACGAAGACGGCTCCGTCGACTGGGATGATGATCAGCACGAACAGTTTTGGAACCAGATTGATTGGATGCGGAATACGGTGGCGAAGACCGACAAGAAGTGGAAATTCGTGACGCTTCACAAAGCGCCTTATGCAGCTGGCGATAATTCCGCGCAATGGGAAGGAGATCGCGTTAAATTTTACAGGAAAAATCTGATTCCTGTTTTTGACGAGCTCGGCATCGATATGGTGTTTGAGGCTCACGATCATATGTATATGCGTTCCTTCCAAATGTACGGGGACAAGGTCATCGATCCAAAAAAACTGGAAAAAGACGAAGCAGGCAACGTCGTCAATCCTCAAGGAACGGTGTATCTGATGTCCAATGCGTTTGGAAACAAATTTTATTACAAGAATGAACCGTATGACGACTATTTCGCAGCGATTAATAACCAGCCAAAGAAAAAAATGTTTACGGATGTGTCGGTTGCAGATCAAATTCTGAAATTCGATGCCTATACGGCCGCTGTTGAAGATGAAGGAAAGAGCGGATACGGGAAAAATGGGCTGAAGGTGTACGATCATTACGGTATTAAACGAACAGACACCAAACCGGATCCGGTGGAGGGAGCACAGGTTAAACTCCAAGGTACCAAAGCTACGTTGACCTGGAAGGCGCCGTCCTCAAGTAAAGAGCAGGTAAGAGGATTTCGTATTTACGAAAAGGATGACAAGATCAGCAAGCATTGGAGCCTCTATGTGCCAGTGAAGTCGGGAACGTCGCAGTACAGTGTTGTTATCGACAAATTGAATCCGGATATCCAATATAATCTGGTGATCAAGTCTGTTGGCAGAAGAGACAATTCCAGCCCAGTCACGGTAAGCACCTCGAATCAGACCGAGGGGAATGAGCCTCCATCCGCTTTGGATGGTTTGGCGGGCAAAGGCGTGTCTCCTTTCCAAATTGACCTGACCTGGAGAGCGCCATCCGGCAAGGCGCCGGATCGTTATCATGTTTACCGCAACGATAGTCACGTTGGAACAACCAAGGAAATAACATATACCGATACCGGGCTGACGCCTGACACGGAATATCGGTACAAGGTGACGGCCGTTACCGCGGAAGGAGTCGAATCGCTGCCGTCTGAAGAAATCCGCTTGAAAACGATGTCTTCTTCACAAGGCACCGGGCCTTACAAGCCGTTTCCGCAGCATACGGCCTACACCTCCGGCTCGATCAAGCCAAATCATATGCAACAAGCGCAACTGGATGCAACCGTTGCCCGGCTGTATGATGAGTGGAAGCAGAAATACTTGAAAAAGAAGCCGTATCTTCAATCTACGGAGCCGGATCAGTACTACGTCTGGTATGCCGACGGGGACTGGTTCCAAGAAGAGTTTGACAAGGAGCTTAATGTCAAGTATCAAGCGATGACCGTTTCGGAAGCGCACGGATACGGGATGCTGATCACCGCACATATGGCGGGCCATGATCCTAAAGCTAAGGCTTATTTTGACGGACTATATCGATATTTCAGAGCACATCCAAGTAAGATCAACCCGGACCTTATGGCTTGGAAGCAGGGCGATACAGGTCAGGCCGTCGTGGATGTCAGCGGCGTGGATTCGGCCACGGACGGTGATATGGATATCGCATATGCGTTGCTCCTTGCGGATCGCCAGTGGGGAAGCGATGGTGAGATCAATTACTTGGCCGAAGCCAAAAAAGTAATTGACGCGATCATGAAGAGTGATGTTAATCATGCTGAGTGGACATTGAAGCTTGCAGATTGGGTAAGCGACGACGATGCTAAATATGGCAGTGCTACGCGTCCTTCCGATTTTATGCTTCAGCATTTGAAAGACTTCAAAAACGCGAGCGGAGACGCCAATTGGGACCGCGTCATCGACAAAACCTATTCAATCAGTGAGGGATTATACAAAAAGTACAGTCCGAATGCGGGGCTGCTGCCTGACTTTGTGGTGAAGAAAAACGGCAGCTATGCTCCGGCAGATTCAACATTCCTGGAGTCTGAAACGGACGGGGACTATAGTTATAACTCTTCACGTATTCCTTGGCGGATCGGTACGGACGCTCTCATGACAGGGGAAACTCGTGCCAAGGAGCAGCTAAATAAAATGACGTCATGGATTCGCCAAGTGACCGGGGATGATCCAAGTAAAATATATGGTGGTTACAAGCTGGATGGATCAAAAGCGCTCGTGGATTATACGGATACTTCATTTTCTGCGCCGATGATGGTCAGCGCCATGATAAATCCGGCGAATCAGGAGTGGCTCAACCGATTATGGGACCACAATGCCTCCATCTCCACGAATGATGATGTGTACTTTGGGAATACGCTGCGTCTCCTAAGCATGATTGTCGTTTCGGGTAACTGGTGGTCACCGACCATCGCGGATACCGAAGCGCCGATGCAGCCAACCATCGAAGAAGCGGTAGCCGTATCCGATTCATCGGTGGAATTGAAGTGGACTCCTTCATTCGATAATGCGGGCATTGCAGAGTATAAGGTTTATCGGAATAATACCGTCATTGGAACGTCGAATACGACGGATTATAAGGATAGCGGCTTGACGCCAAATACAATGTATCAATATTTTATCGTTGCGTACGATACTTCCGGTAACATGTCCAAAATCAGCAATGTCAGAATCGTCTCAACTGGGAAGCAATAAATGTAATGCGATGATGATCAAACAATGAAGTACTGTCCGTCACTGAAGCAGTGATGGTATGAGCTAGCAATAATCATAACGAATGAATAAAGAGCCCGGGACCTCCCCGGGCTCTTTATGATCCGCTCCAGGAACAACCTATTTACCGTTTATTAAAGAATATGAGGCATTAGAGCTCTCGTACTTCCTCATTCACTTTGCGAATTTCTTAAGTTGTTTCCTTAGCAGAAAAGGTTATACTTATCAATAGGTTTATTTGAAAGTCATCAGGGGGATATGTGAATGGCAAAACAGGATGAAGTTTCATTACAGAAGAAATTGAGGCCAAGGCATATCAGCTTTATGGCGATGGGCGGTGTAATCGGCACCGGGATATTTAAAGGAAGTGCCGAGACGATCAGTCTCGCCGGTCCGGGCGTTATTTTCTCTTATATCTTTGCGGGACTGCTTCTTCTGGTCGTTATGGGAGCGATGACGGAAATGGCTACGGTGTATCCGGGCCGCAATATGAAGGATTTTGTTCGCGAAGCCTTTGGTAAGCGGGTTTCTTTTGTCATGGGCTGGATGTATTGTTTCATGTGGCTGTCGGTATGCGTGATTGAAGTGATTGCGGCAGGCAGCTTTCTGCAATACTGGTTTCCGGAGGTTCCGCTGTGGCTGCTGAGCCTAGCAAGTGCGGCACTCATTATTTTAATCAATATGATGAGTGTTGGAAGTTTTGGCGAAGTGGAATTCTGGCTTGCCGGAATAAAAATCGCCATGATTATTAGTTTTATTGTGCTGGGAAGTTTTCTGATGTTTGGCATTATTCCGAGTTCGGACACCCCGTACCTTCAAAATTTCACTGCTCACGGCGGGTTTTTGCCAAACGGATGGTTTGCCATATTCTCAGCTCTGCTTGTCGTCACCTTTTCGTATGGAGGCTCCGAGCTGATAGGTCTCACATTAACCGAGACCGAGAATGCGGAGAAAATCCTGCCTAAAGTTGTACGCAACTTTATTTTAAGGGTGATTTTGTTCTTTACGCTGCCGCTCCTGATTATTTGCGGATTGATTCCATGGAACCAGCTGGGGGGAGAGTCAAGTCCTTTCGTGCAAGTGTTGTCCGCTACGGGATTGCAGGGAGCCGCCCACATCATGAATTTCATATTGGTAACGGCCGTACTGTCTGCAGCTAACTCCGGCATTTATGGTGCGACGCGCATGATCTATTCCATGGCTGCTGCCGGGGAGGCTCCAAGGAGCCTGGCTAAGACCACGAGCAAAGGCATTCCGCTCAATACGTTGAAACTCTGCGCAATCATACTATTAGCGGGTTCCTTGCTTGGATTGATCGCGCAGGACCAACTGTTTCGGGTTCTGATGGCGGTTCCGGGCTTCGTTGTGGTGCTGGTATGGATCTGTATTTGTTTCTCCCAGCTGAAGCTTCGCAAAGCTTATCCGGTGCAGCCTAGCTTTAAGGTATGGGGCTTCCCCTATGTAACTGCGTTTACTGCGCTTTGTCTATCGGTGATCACGATCCTCTTCCTCATCGATGGACAGAATCGGGTCAGCATCAGCGTATGTCTGTCCGTTCTTCTGTTATTGGTTGTCTGGTCCATCATGAAATTCAAAAAAGAGGCAGAAACGCATAACTGAGTGGATGTCGGGCTTTAACTTAACGGAAATCGGACAAGCCGGAAAATGTGTCGTGATCCGGTTGTGAGCCGCAGTACCGCAATCAAGAAAAACTGAATGTACGAAAGACAAGGCGGCAGAGGAATCAATCCTCTGTCGCCTTTTATATTCGAAGTGGCAGACATTCTGTCAGGTGTCGACCAAGCAAAAACCGAAGTCATGTTGGATGGAAAAGCACTCACCGCTTTAACAGATATTCCTTTATGCAAACTTGAGCTGGGTACACATACGTTTACGGTAAAAGCTATTGATTTAGCAGGGAATACATCTACAAAATCTGTAGATTTTCAAGTGAAAACAAGTTATGCCGCTCTAGAGGAACTGGTTCAACGTTTCGCAGACGAGGGCACAATTAACAACAAAGGGATTGCTAACAGTCTGCTGAAAAAATTGCAAAATCAAAATCTACGCAGCTTCATTTCAGAAGTCCATGCACAAACAAGAAATCATATCTCCGCCGAAGTTGCTGAATATTTGTTGCGTGATGCGGCGATGCTCCTTAACCCAGGGCAGATTGTTAATTAACTGAAACGAAATGGAATCAGCGGCTGTTTCTACGGAATCAGCCGCTGATTTGTGCAGGGAAGAAAGCATTCGAGGTGCATTCCATGATAATTCCGGGTATGATGATTAGGTAGTATGGGAGTGATTCATTATACTTATAGTAAAATGGTTACTTCAATATGAGATGGGAAAGAGGGAACGGATGCCTACTATACTGGTTGCTGACGATGATGCGAACATTCGCGAACTCGTCTGTTTATTTCTAAGGAACGACGGATTCACAACGGCGGAGGCCGCGGACGGCAAGGAAGCAATGAACGTCTATGCCTCAACGCATGTTGATCTTGTCGTGCTCGATATTATGATGCCGAATATGGATGGCTGGACGTTGTGCAAAGAGCTCCGAAGAGTTAATCCTGATCTTCCGATACTTATGCTGACAGCGAGAGGCGAAACATGGGAGAAGGTAAAAGGATTCGAACTTGGAACAGACGATTACCTGACCAAACCTTTCGATCCATTGGAGTTAACGGTGCGTGTGAGAGCATTACTTAAACGATACCGGATCGGCTCTACACAGACGATTCAGTTAGGAAGCGTTACACTTGATCGGCAAACCTATAAGGTGATGAGAGGAACAGAGGCGCTCACGCTGCCGCTCAAGGAGTTCGAATTGCTGTATAAGCTTGCTGGTACACCCGGACAAGTCTATACGCGCGAACAATTGATCGATCAAATTTGGGGGATTGATTATGCTGGAGATGATCGAACCGTAGATGTACATATCAAACGCTTGCGCGAACGGTTTGCGGCTACATCTGATTTTCGGATCGAAACGGTTCGTGGACTTGGCTACCGGCTTGAGGTTTACGAATGATTAAGTCTTTATATATCCGTGTGGTCCTGACATTTCTAGTCTCCGTCATTGCGGGCACGATCATTTCTTTTTTTATGTCCACTTGGATATTCGAAGATAAATTGAACCAAAACGCTCAAATCAACTTGCGCAACTTTGGACAAGACATCGTGCAGATTTACAAGACCCTGCCGTTAAGTGAAGCGGACTCGTTCGTAAGTGGAATGAAGCAGCTCGATTCTTATCATATTCGGATTTACGAAGCAACGGGAGAGTTCCAGTCTTACGGTAAACTTAACGGACACAAACCTGCTACGGTGACGATGGAGCAGTTAAAGAAAGTCATCGATGGAGGCGTTGTTCAAGACACGCCGAATGGTATTGCTACGGTTCTCTTAGGGTTGCCTTTAAAAACGGAAACGGGAACGAAAGCGATGTTTTTGGAAACGCTCGCCCCCCCTTCTTCCTCTTTTGTCGCTAAGTGGGGATTGATCTTTGCAACCTGCTCGTTGATTGCAGGAAGCTTATTGATTCTCATTGCCTCTGTATTCCTGGTCAGACCGATCAAAAAGCTAACAAAAGCCACTAAGCGTATTGCAGCTGGAGATTTCAACGTCAAGCTGAATATTAAGCAAACGAGTGAGTTGGGTACGTTGGCTCGCAGTTTCGAAGACATGATGCATGATCTGCAGCAACTTGAGCAGATGCGCAGGGAGTTCGTAACGAACGTGTCGCACGAGGTACAGTCCCCGCTCACCTCGATATCCGGTTATGCTCAAGCGCTCAAGCAAGTGGACCTGTCCGATCAAGAACGAAGCCGGTATCTCGATATTATCATCGCTGAAGCGAAGCGGATGTCCACCATGAGTGATAGCCTACTCAAGCTGAGTATGCTTGAATCGCAGTCACAGCAGCTGCGGCTCGTCACAGTCAGTCTTGATGAACAGATTAGGCGAGTCATCGTCGCGCTCCAACCGCAATGGTCAGCTCGCAACATTCATTTTGAGCTTGATTTACAGAACGTTAAAGTAACGGCTGATCATGACCAGTTGAATCAGGTATGGACGAATATCCTCGGCAATAGCATCAAATTCTCCAAGAATGGCGGCTT
Organism: Paenibacillus sp. NPDC058898; assembly: GCF_049316025.1. NCBI lineage: Bacteria > Bacillati > Bacillota > Bacilli > Caryophanales > Paenibacillaceae > Paenibacillus > Paenibacillus sp. NPDC058898. The sequence continues at coordinate 289,551 of NZ_JBMOSM010000001.1, forward strand.
GATTAACGTCAGCATCAACCAAGATATCAAAAACGTGACCGTCCGAATATCCGACACGGGCATCGGTATTCCCCTGGAAGATCAGAAGCGTATATTCGAGCGTTTTTTCAAGGCCGATCGTTCCCATAGTCGTAAGTATGGCGGCAGCGGTATGGGTCTTGCCATCGTGAAGAAGATCGTATCGCTGCATCAAGGTGACGTCCGAGTGGAAAGTGAACCCGGTCAAGGAACGACCTTTATTGTTACGTTACCAATCACTACACCAACCGATAGTTAGATTCACAGAAAGTCTATCCAATTATTGAAGATTAAAATTTTCGGAATTAACCTTCTCCATGCTGCGGCTCACGTACAAGCTCTCTTGTATGTGACCGTAGCATTTTTTTGCTTGTTCATACTCCGTTCATATTGACGTCACGGGGAGTACATTTTCATTGGTTAAGATTTCATTAGTAGCAAAGAAGAAAACTCAACAAACAGTTCAAGACAGGAGAAGATGAGAGTGACAAAACCAGAGGAAAAGAAAGCGAAGAATGGATCGAGGGCCAAAAAAGTACGAAACATGATACTTAAAATACTAGGAGCAATCGTAATTGCCATTGTTCTGTTTCTAGGTATTGTTTATATCACGAATGTGATCAGTAGTAATTCAGAGGCGAAAAAGATAGAGTCCTACGGCCAGCACGTATCTGTAGACGGGAAAAATATGAATGTGTTCATTCAAGGCGAAGGTAAGGAAACGGTCGTGCTTCTGCCAGGTTATGGAACAGCTGCACCAGCGCTTGATTTCAAGATGCTCATCGATGAGCTATCTCCATATTACAAAGTTGTGGCGGTCGAGCCTTTTGGTTATGGATTAAGTGATGGAACTGAAAAAGAACGAACCACAGAGAATATCGTAAGTGAAGTTCATGAAGCTCTACAGCAGCTTAACATTAATAAATACATCCTCATGGGCCACTCAATTACAGGGATTTACGGAATTGATTATGTGAACAAATTTCCGGATGAGGTAACTGCATTCGTCGGAATTGACAGCAGTGTTCCAACACAACCAGGCATGGATGTTAAATTCCCATTAAAGACGTTTGCATTTCTCAAAAAATCAGGTCTCCAAAGATTGGCTGTCAAATTTGGCAGTGACCCTTATACCGGACTCCCATTTGATGATCACACCGTTGAGCAGATGAAAATGCTGTCGAATAAAAACTCAAATAGTTCCACGATGTTGAATGAGATGGACCATATTTCTTCCAATTTCAAAGGGGCTCAAGGTTTAACCTTCCCTGAAGATCTTCCACTTCTACTCTTTGTACAAGCGGATAATCAAGATATAGAAGGATGGATACCTCTGCATGAAGGGCAGATCGAAGATTCGGTACATGGAAAAGTAATAACCATGGATGGATCCCATTATTTGCACCATACCAAATTCAAAGAAATCGCTGAGGACGTTAGAGCATTTATGAACGAAGAGAAGTAAATATCCTGTAAAAGTCTACTCGTGTGTATTAATGAATATGAAAAGCCGTCCTGGGGGACGGTTTTTCCATAGTATGTCCAATTCGGCCGATGTCCGTGATGAGAGAGAGGAATTCAAATGAGATTATTTGAAATACTTTTAGTTCTATCCTGTTTCGCTTTACTCGTAGATCTATTGTTTATGAAAAGAAGTGCAAAGAAAACAGGATGGGGTTTGTGTATAGGAAGTGGCGTTATATTCGTAGTTCAATTGTTTGTTGAGGGATACAGATGGCAGTTGCTTTTGGTATATATCATGACGGTACTATTCATACTCATCGTTTCATTAAGGCATTCAGGTAAGATGGTGAATCTAAAAATAGGAAAGCTGTTGAAATATAGTTTATCTTCCTTGATCGTCATTTTACTTGTTGTATCTACGGGCTTGTCTGTATACTTGCCAGTCTTTAATTTGCCGAAGCTTGATGGTCCAGAGAAAGTAGGTACTCAAACTCTTCACTTTACAGATCAGAACAGAGAGGAAGTCTTAACTGAAGATCAAAGTGATAAGAGGGAACTAATGGTTCAAGTTTGGTACCCTACTGAAAACAGCAATAACAACAAGCGTGACACGCTGTTTCCAAAAGATAAAGAGAGGTTCAAAAAGTATATTCAGAGCTTCTCTACTTCTTTAAAACTGCCTGAATTTGTGCTCGACTACTGGAAGTATAGTCAAACCAACTCTTATGAAAATGTAGAAATATTACCTTCTGCAAGTCCTTATCCCGTGGTACTACTATCTCATGGTATGGGAACCAGTAGAGTTCTACATGCATCACAGGCCGAGAATCTGGCCAGTCATGGTTTTATCGTGGTCACAATTGATCATACGTATAGCACCTTTGCTACCATTTTTCCGGATGGCCGTGTAACGGATTATAAAACAAAGATGACCACCGTAGAAGATCGCAGGGAAGTAGGAAATATATGGACGCAAGACGTAGAGTTTGTAATCAATCAAATTGAAAAGCTGAATTCAGGTGCAATTGAAAGTCAATTCAAAGGGAAAATCGATTTAAATAACATAGGCGTGATGGGGCATTCTTTTGGGGGTGCAACAGCGTTTAATACAACTTATTTGGATCATCGAATCAAGGCCGGGGTTAATATGGATGGGTCGTTATATGAAGTGGAAAATAGAGATGATATCAACAAGCCGTTTATGTTCATCAGATCGGGAAATTTTAAAGACTGGTTAGCCAATTTTGATAATGATAGAAATTCGGATGACGAAGTAACTAAATCTCTTTCAGATGAGCTGCACATTATGAAAAATGTTATCAATCAGGGGGGGGATGTGATTTATGTAGAAGGAACACAACACTTCAATTTCACGGACCTTCAATTCTATTCTCCGTTGATTAAACTGACTGGGATAACAGGAGATATAGATGGTAAAAGAGGTTCAAGCATAGTAAATCAATATGTACTCGATTTCTTTAACAAGCAATTGAAAGGAACGGGTGGAAATCTGATTCAGGGTCCGAGCGACAAGTATCCAGAGGTGAAATTTATAAAGCCGGAAGACCTCTAACCGAGGGCAGATCAAAGGCTCGGTACATGGAAAAGTAATAACCATGGATGGATCCCATTACTTACACCATACCCAATTCAAAGAAATTGCTGAAAACGTTCATTGGTTACACTTTCTTTCGCAGGCCTCTTTTAGGCTAACCCAATAAACAGATGTAAGAACAGGAGAAGATGCGAATGGTACACCAAGCGGAAATGAAAACGAGGAATCGAACGAGGACCAGTAAAGCACGAAACATGATTCTTAAAGTCATCGGAGCAATAATGATAGCTATCGTGCTTTTTCTAGGCATTGTTTATATCGTTAATATTTTATGCAATCAATCGGAATCAAAAAGATTAGAGCCCTACGGCCAGCACGTAGCAGTAGACGGAAAAAATATGAATGTTCTGATCCAAGGAACAGGCGAAGAAACCGTCGTACTCCTATCTGGTCTTGCAACAGCGGCACCCGCACTGGATTTTAAGCCGCTAATCGAAGAGCTATCACCTTTCTACAAAGTCGTCGTTGTTGAGCCTTTTGGTTATGGATTAAGTGATGTAACCGAAAAGGAACGGACCACAGAGAATATTGTCAGTGAAATTCATGATGCCTTACAAGGTCTTAACTTTGAACGTTATATTCTCATGGGGCACTCCATTTCAGGCGTTTACGGACTCGATTATGTAAATAAATACGAAAACGAGGTTATTGCATTTGTCGGGCTCGATAGCAGTGTTCCGACGCTTACGGAGAAGATTGAATCCTCCCAACTAAAAATGGTTAAATGGCTCAAAAAATCAGGTCTCTCCAGATTGGTTATGAAATTGGGTACGGACCCATTGGCTGCACTGCCCTATGATGATGGAACGAAAGAACAAATGAGAATTCTTATGCACAAAAACATGTTTAATCCTAACATAATAAATGAAGTTGAACGTATGCATTCTAACTTTAAAGCAGCTGAAAGCGTCTCATTCCCCACAAATCTTCCTATTATTTTCTTTATCCAAGCGAATCATCCTGTAACGGATCGATGGGTACCCGAGCATGAAGCGCAAGTTAAAAATTCGGTGCATGGGAAAGTGATGCTGTTCGAGGCAGATCATTACATCCATCGTACCAAAGCCAAAGAAATCGTAGAGAACTTTAGAGAATTTATGGAAGGAATAAAATAGGTAATGAGCCACTGGACATGACCCATACCAAAACTCCGCAGGATCTGGTGGATCCAGCGAAAATGGCCGGGATCTATTCGTCACTGTATGAGGGACAACTTCCAAAAGAAAATTATAACATCATTGCCACGAGAGGCATCTACTCCACAGCGGAAGATCTCGCCAAATTCTCGCAAATCTTCACGGGACAAGGCCATGGGATTCTGTCATAGAAATCGGTAGAAGCGATGACACAAGAAGAGTACAAAAGAGGCATCTGGCCAGAGGATAGCGATTCGTCTCTCTCTTACGGGTTAGGATGGGATAGTGTGAACTTATTTCCATTCAACGAATACGGCATCCAGGCCGTAACGAAAGGTGGAGACACCATACTGTATCATTCATCATTAGTCGTGCTCCCGGAATACAACATGGCTGCAGCAGTTACTTCTTCAGGCGGTTCAAGCGCAACAGATCAATTCATTGCGAGTGAACTGTTGCTTAGCGCCCTTGAGGAAAAGGATATCATTAAGGAACGGAAGCCGGAGAAATCGTTTGGTGTGCCTGTAAAAGCAACTATACCGAAGGAAATATCCCAGTATGCAGGTATTTACGGTGGTAATAATGTGGTCATGAAGGTAGAAATGAATCCTACCTGACAAATGTCTTTATCCACGCTCACAGCTCCAAATAGTCCTGCTCAACAATACACGTATACGGCTGATGGTACTTTTGTAAACGATGAAGGTACTGAAAAGGTGAAATTCGTTGTGGAGAAAAAACGGGCGTACCTACTTGTGGTCCCGATCCTATATATCGGATCCCTGGCATGGCTGGTCGTGACACGATGGAAATCCATTTATTCACAAAGGACGGAATCGAGTATCTTACAGCAGTGGGTAGTATATACGCTAGTGAAGAACTTGTAAAACCACTCTATGCCGGTAAAGGTTCTTCGGCTACGATCGAAGCGGACGGCTATGCCAAATGGTAATCCGTTCCCGCAGCTGCCAGTGGGAAGGTCATGACCGTTCAAATGCCTTCAAATGGCGCCTTTGCTGTCTACGACCAAGCGGGTATTGCATCAACCACACCGTGGTTAGCGGTAAGAATCAGGTCGTGTTACCAGAGAACGGCAGCATTGTATTTGCAGGTGAGGTCGGTTCCAAATTTGAAATTTCATTGAATAAGTAAAATTAATGGATTTCCGAACGGCTGCACAACATCCTTAACAGGAGAGATGAAATTATGAAAGAAGTAAAAGGAGTACGGCCAACCATTTAACGAAAATTTACGCTCAGGATGGATCCATAGTTAAAAAGCCGGATTTTCCTACTTTAAGGAATCCGGCTTTTGTTTGATAAATGAGTTACGATTTATGAATCTCTTTCGTAGTATTATTCAACGCTTTTGAAGCCCCATCAACTCGTTATTTCTTCGATGGTGTTACCGTTTTGTATTCAATAACTTGTAATACTTTTGGTTCAATAGCTTTTAACATTTGTTCATTTGAAAGGTTGTTGTTAGGAACTTCGCCATTAGCTTCAGCTTGGATTTGCAAATCAACCTGTGTTTTTGCAATGACATCCACAACTTGTTGCTTCGAGATATTTTTAGATGCTGCAATCTCCACCACAGATTTACCTTTTGCTAATTCTTGTTTTAATTCGGTTGGACTCATATTAAGTAAAGAAAAGAGTTTATCATCATTTAAATAGGCATCTGCAAAATAATCAGGCTTACCATTAGTAGAGAAGAAACCTTCTACTTTACTGTTTGAAGATGAGGTCACACCTCCAATCCGTGAAACACTGATTGAATTGCCCTGAACGAATACCTGGTAGAAGGGAGTTGTTGACCCCTTTTGGGAGTAGTTTAGCATCAACGTTTTCTGATCCGGGTTCTCCATTTGCTCCATAGCAAATTCATACTCTTCGATATTGCCATACATTTTATTTATGAGAAGATCAACCTTCGACTTGATGTCCTGGTCGGTTAAAGCAGTGAGTGGCTTCTCCTTAGGCTCCCAATTCTCTTGAATCACGTGTTCAACCTCACCTGTCGTACTGTTTGTATGAAGGGTAATTTTTTTGCCGATTCCCCCTTTTTCCTGGAGGATGATGCTGGTTTGAACACCTTGAACGTTGCTTGCCTCGATAATCTCAAACGATTTTGTTTCAGGGAATGCGCGATACAGCTTCTCAAGTGTTGCTTTGCCAACCTCATCCGTCTTGACTTGTTCAGCCGTCATCGGTGTTCTGGTCAGCATTTCAATCAGAGTAGGGGCAGCAAATGCTGCGGTTGGAATCAAAATGGCAGTTGTAACGATTCCAGCAATTAGTCGTTTTTTCATAGGTTTCTCGCTCCTTTTTTGTTGCAAATATTGTGAATAGGATCGTGCTATTCGGTTGGAAATTGCCGGTGGGCAATCCATCGTTTCTGCTTCTTTGTGCAGATGTTCACGGATATTGCGTTCAATAGTCATTGATCTCTTCCATCCTTTCTGGGGGGAGACTCCATATGTTTTTTCGAAGCGCCCGGATGCCTGCATGATATCTGGACTTGACTGTACCCACTGGAATTTCGAGCAATGTCGCGATTTCCTCCAGCGTATAGTCGTGAAAAAATCGGAGGATCATCACCGTTCGCTGTTTATCAGTCAATTTTTGCATTGCCTGCGATATCATTTGGTTCGTGCCGTCCATCAACACAGAAGGTTGATCCCAGTGCGACTCTTCCCGAGAGAAGGAACGGATGCGTTCAAATATTCGGAATCTCCGCCAGCGCTTGACCCGAAATCTCTGCACTTGACGGATGACCAAGCCGTGCAGCCAGAAATGGAAAGGTCGATTCGTATCATAATTGGCAAGTGACGTCCACATTTGCATATAAATCTCATTCATGACATCTTCCCGATCCTGCTGATGATCCACCAGAAAGGAGACGGTTCGGTAGACGTCCTGATAGGTGGCATCATACATCGTATGAAACGCTTGTTGATCACCGTCTTTCATTTGCTTGAGTAATTCGTACATATATTCACTTTGCATTCAGAGGGCCCTCCTGGGTAAGCAGCTTACACACTATATTGTCTCTATATCAAAAAAAAGTTCGGGTTTTTTATTTATTTTTTTCGAGAACGAGTAGGTGAATCCAGCTACCTAACTATTATACAGTCCGTTTACATTCGACTATTTAGCTAGGTGTCAATGTCACAAAAGTCTTGTTCGGTATTGTTATATACATTGAAAAAAGAAACCACAAGGAGAAATGACCTATGAACAAAAGTATGAAAATAACAGTTGCTGCGCTAAGCGGCGTATTGATGCTGGGCGCCATGAATATTGCCGCGGAGGGAGCACCAGGGAAACCTGCAAGCACGGCAGCCGCTGTGAGCAAAGTGGCACAATTGGAAAAGGAGGAAATAGCCAAAATTAGTAAATTGCTTAAGGAGAATCCGGATGACTCTTATATGGTATACGTAAGCAATGAACAGACCAATAGAAAAGGTCTGGAGACGTTCGCTATGGGGAACATTCATCCAGAGTACACTACCTATGATGATTATTGGAAGAAAGCCTCTACTTTAAAAGAACCGGTACTGAAAGAGCCGAATAAACTGCCAGAGAATTATCGCTTTGTATCGGGGGAAATACTCGGTCCATACAGCAGTGAATATCATAATGAATTGAAGGCAGAAGCTAAAAAGCTGAAAAAGCAGGTCCATTCCAAAAAAGTGAATTGGACGAAATCAAGCATGATTTCATTACAATATAAGAACGGAACCGATTATGTTACATTTCAAAGCACACGGCTTGATCCGAAAGAAAAGAAGCAGAAAGGGTATACCTATACAACCGCTGAGGAAGTGAAAAAGAAGCATCCCAAGCTTGGTAAGGAATTTATAACCAACACGCTTTCCTGGATCGAAAATGGCAAGTCATTCAGCATCTCAACCAATCCGGGTAATCCGTTGACAGAAGTAGACCTGATTAAAATGGCTAAAACGGCGGTCAAAAAGTGAAAAAATAACCATATTAAGTTTTAAATTGATATAGAAGACAAATATAAAAGGTTTTGAGTGAAATAGGGTGCAAGTAGGAAATAAAATCCTTCCTACTTGCACCTTTTTGTAATATTATAGAAATGTTCATATAAAGTAAGCGTTTACTTTGGAGGTTGCGCATTTGAAAAGGAGTGGTGAATTCAAAATTAATACGTGTATTTCAATACTGAATAATATGGAGGGAACTGATGAAGAAAACCATTTATATGAAGATCGTTTGTCTACTGTTGAGTTTGGTTGTAGGGATGACTTTTGCATTTGTGGCAGTTCAACCTGCAAGCGCACAGGCGAAGACGAAACAAGAGAGCGGGAATGTTGAAAGCAGCGATACTGGCGCAATAATAACCTTTCCTGACAACAAGAATGACACACCACCAAGCGTTACAGATGTCGTGTATGACAAGGACGGCAATATAATGCCCAATGGACAATCGGATGATGAAGCGGCTCGCCTCCTTGCAGAGGCAACATTCAGCGGGACGAATCTTGCCCTGAATGCTCCAGCTTTTTCATCGGGTAATGAAGTGGATTATTTGACGCCTGACTTGGCGGTTGACGGCAAGGGCAATACAAGATGGTCCTCGGCTATAGAAGACGATCAGTGGTTCTATGTTGATCTGGGCGAGAAGAAATCGTTCGACCGAGTGGTCATTCGCTGGCAAACTCCAGCCGATACATACAAGATTCTTGTGTCGGATGACGCTCAGACCTGGGTCAATGTCAAGGACAATGACGGAATTATCGAATGCAAGGGAGGCGTGGAAACCGTCGATTTCCCTTCGCTTGAGGCTCGTTACGTGAAATTCCAGGGCGTTAAGCGAGCGCCTGTCGAAGGAACGCTGTACGGCTATTCCTTTTATGAATTTGAAGTGTATCAGTTGAATGATTTGCAATCTGTGATCGATAGGGTTGCTGATGTTCTGAACGTGCAAGCCGGACAAACCAAGCTGGATTGGTCTGCAGCAGAGGTGCCGGATGGATACAGCGTGAGTGTATTTGGAAGCGACAGGCTCCCTGTCATTGACCTTGAAGGAAATATCCGTACCCCGCTTGTAGACGCCAAGGTGAATCTGATCATCCAAGTGGAGGATCTGAACCAACCGGATCGGAAACTGCTGTCGGACAATATGACTGTCATCGTTCCGGGCTTGCATGAGCAAACACCGGATCGCAATGCCGAGCCGGATGTCATCCCTTCGCTGCGTGAGTGGTATGGAGACTCAGGCAATTACACATTAACCGAATCCTCGCGCATAGTGGTGGACCCGAAGGATGAGTCGGTATTGCGCAAGGCAGCGGAGATCACGCGCGATGATCTGTTGGATCTCACAGGATATGAGCTGGAAGTGACAGCAGGGCAGCCGCAATCCGGCGATCTCTACTTAGCTATTGATCCGTCCTTGTCCTGGCTTGGGGATGAAGGGAACGTGTTCAAGGTGAGTGAGTACGTTTCAATTACCTCGTCTTCGGCGACAGGGGCCTTCTTCGGCACGAGAACGGCGCTCCAAATCATCAAGCAGAACGAGGATCGCACGATTCCGCGCGGGGAAGCGAGGGATTACCCGAAGTATGAGAAGCGGGGACTTATGATCGACGTTGCCCGCAAATATTTTACGATCGATTTCCTGCGGGACTATGTAAAGCAGTTGTCTTGGTACAAAATGAATATGTTTCAAATCCACTTGAACGATGATGTAGGGACTCCGTTCGCGGATGGAACGACGGCAGCATATCGCTTGGAGAGCACCATGTATCCCGGACTTGCAAGCGGGAACGGGCACTACACGAAGCAAGAATTCAAGGAGCTGCAATTGTTGGCTATGGATTATGGCATCAACGTGGTTCCAGAAATTGATACGCCTGGACATTCCCGCGCATTCACTTCCTATAATCCGGCACTCGGGGATGAGCGGGGATTGGATATTTCCAAGCCCGAAACGGTGGAATTTGTCAAAAGCTTGTTCAATGAATACTTGGATGGAAGCGATCCGACCTTTGTCGGGCCTGAAGTGCACATCGGCACGGATGAATACTGGGGACCGGATATCGAGCGATTCCGTTGGTACATGGACACCCTTGTGAAGCATATCAATAGCAAGGGCAAGCATCCGATCATGTGGGGAGGCTTGACCATGTACAACGGGACCACACCGATCAGTAATGATGCGACGATGGGAATCTGGTATGAACCGTATGGTGCACCGCAGCAGGCCGTGGATCTCGGTTATGACGTCATCAACTCCCAAAATGTCTTTTTGTATATCGTGCCTACGCTCTATGGGAATTACTTGAACTCGCAATTCCTATATAACGAGTGGGAGCCGAACAAATGGGAGAACACAACGCTGCCGCTTGGCCATCCGCGCGTGAAGGGCGGCATGTTCTCGATGTGGAACGACGTGTCCGATGCGAACAGCGTATCCATGGACGATGCGCATATCCGTTTAATGCCTGGAATCCAGGTGGTCGCAGAGAAGATGTGGACCGGGACGAGAGACGACAAGTCCTTCTCCCAATTTGAACAGCGGACGAAGATTCTTGGCGATGCGCCGAATGCTGACCGTTCTCACAAAATTACAGTGAACAATCAAGATCATCTGGTCATGAAATATTTGTTCGAGCAAGGCTTCAAAGATGATTCAGGCAACGGCTTTGACGGAAAAGGCGTCAATGTCGATATAACGGACGGCAAGTACCAGCAGGGTGTTCGCTTCAATGGAGGAAAGAGTTATATCGAAACGCCGGTGGATGCGATTGGGTTCGGGTGGACCGCTTCCATGTGGATTAAGCCCGACAAGAACAATCCCGATGATGCCGTATTGATGGAATCGCCTGCAGGAACTTTGAAGCTGAAGCAAGGCAAGACTGGAAAGCTCGGATTTACCAAGGAGCATTATGACAGTACCTTTAACTATGTTGTCCCGGAAGATAAGTGGACGCATATTTTGCTGAAGGGCGATGACAAAGGCGTATCGCTGTTCGTCAATCTTGACGAATATGTGGAACGGCTGGAAATGCAATATCCAAAAATGCACACGCTCGTCCTGCCTACGCTGCGAATCGGCAGCGAGACGAACGCGTTTAAGGGTGTACTGGATAATGTTGTCATCCACAACAAAGCGATCGAGCTGTTGAGCACGGAAAATCTTGCGCTTCACAAGTCGGCGGAGTCCTCGGAAACGGAATTTCCGTATTATTCTCCTGATATGGCCGTGGATGGCAATGAATCCACCCGCTGGTCCAGTGCGTACGTGGATGATGCCTGGTTCCTTGTGGATCTGGGAGAGAAAAAGGAAATAAATAAAGTCACTATAAAGTGGCAGGGCGCTTACGCGGAGAAGTATCAGATTCTGGTGTCGGATGACAAGACGAACTGGGAGAATATTTCCGGCGAAGGCGGCGTCATAGAGTCTAAGGGAACACTGGACATTCTGGAGTTCGACACGAAGCAAGCCCGATATGTGAAGTTCCAAGGCGTGAAGAGGGCAACCGTCTTCGGCAACTCGTTCTTTGAGTTTGAGGTGTATTCACCGGGGAACATCCCTGAATATAAGGAGCTGATTGCCAAGATGGAGTTCCTTCTCACGAAGGTGAACGAAAACGCAAAGCTGCATCAATTACTGCTTCAGGTATTAAATCGCTATCCATACGACGCGAATCGTCCGATTGATCCTATGAAGACATTAATCAAGCAGATTGGGGAGTAATAGCGAAATTAAAAAAACTCGTATCCTTCACGGATACGGTTTTTTTTAATCATGGAGGGATCTCTAAGAAGAGGTTGGATTGAACGTTAATGGTTAATATCGCACTTGTTCATAATGAAGGAGATTTGATTCTCCAATCGGTTGAGTTGTTCCTGTGTTTCTTGGTCTTTAGCACCCTGTTCCCGCAGAGCGGCAAGTTCTTGCTTTAGCTGGTGGAGATCGTCGCTGGCTTTCGCGCAGTTATAGTCGCTTTCCAAATTGTCGATCATCATGGTTCCTCCTTGATTGTATGATGTGGTTCTTCACTAGTATGGAGGATACTTCCAAAGTTATTCACGGCCTCGGTTAAACGAGCTTTTTTCGAATCGCCCCTGATATCAAATCAATCAAGGTAATCATGACGATAATCCCCAGCAAAATAATGCCGACGCGGTCCCAATTCCGTGAGCTCAGCGCGAATATAAGCGGTGTCCCGATTCCGCCTGCGCCGATAATGCCGAGGATGGTGGCGGATCGGAGGTTGATTTCAAAGCGGTAGAGGATATACGACAGAAACCCGGGCAGTACCTGAGGCACAACGGCGAACCGGACAATTTGCAGCCTAGTCGCACCAGCAGTGATCAGCGCTTCGGTCGGGCCCGTATCGATCTGCTCCACCTCTTCGGAGAACAGTTTGCCGAGCATGCCTACTGAATGCAGACCGAGTGCCAGCACGCCTGCAAAAGAGCCGGGGCCCACCGCCTTGATGAACAATAGCGCCATTACGATTTCAGGAAAGACGCGGATGAGGCTGAGCAGCACTTTGCCTGATCCGGAGGCGAATATGGACCCGGTCATGTTGGCAGCGGCCCAGAAAGCGAATGGGATGCAGATGCCAGCCGAGATGATCGTCCCTAGAATGGAAATCGCCAACGTATCCAGCAAACCGCGCAGCAAATCCTCTCCGTCTGGTAAATAGACAAAATCCCAATCGGGTGAAAACAGACCGGAGAATATAGCTTTTGTCACCTGACCTGCCGTTTCTTTAATGCCAGAGTACGGGATCCCCGAGAAAGCCCAGACATAAACGATCGCCAGCACGACGTAGATAAGCCAGCGGAGACGGCTTTTTTTCGGTTGGGGAACGATGTCGTTCCATGATTTGCTCATAACAATTTCTCCCGCAGTTTTGTACTAAGATAGTCGATCATCAGGACGACAATCAGGGTGAAAATGATGATCATGCATGTCTTGTCGTACTCAAAAAATCCGAGTGTCACTTCATAATAATGACCGATCCCGCCAGCTCCCACCAGACCGAGCACGGCAGCGGCACGAACATTGATTTCGAAGGTGTACAGCGTATAAGAAGCGAAATGTGCCCGAATCTGCGGGACTGCACCGTATACGATCAACTGCACGAGATTTGCCCCGGCAGCGGTCATCGCTTCCAGCGGGCCAGGGTCTATCGCTTCCAGTGCTTCATAGGTGAGCTTAGCAATCAGTCCCAGTGAAAAGACGGATAGGGCAAAAATCCCTGGTAACGGGCCTAGCCCCAATATCGCGACAAAAAAAGCGGCAAGCAAAAGGTCTGGAATGGTCCGGATCAAGTTCAGCAGGAAGCGAACAGGATAGGTGATCCACCGGCTTTTGACCAAATTGCCTGCACACAGCAGCGCAACCGGAACCGCCAGGATGGCGCCGAGCGTCGTCCCGATCAGCGCCATGCGTATCGTCTCCAGCATCGCCTCCCAAATGTTGTCGAGATAGCTCCATTTCGGCGGGAACATTTCCCGCAGCAGGTCAAGCATGTTCGGCAGTCCTTCCACAAGCTCCTTGAAGGTAGCGTCCGTCTGCAGCGCACTACCCCAGACGAGAAGCAGTAATAAAGCCGCTGTCATGTAATGCTTCAGTTTACCCGGCGGTTTCGGGCGAGGAGGGGGAGCCTGAGCTGATTGCTTGAATGGCGCCGTTTCCAGTTCCATCTTCATACAGCCGTTTCCTCCAATAGCTCATCCTTGCCGAATGGCCGCCCGTATATTTCCGTAAACTGTTCGTCCGTCGCTTCCGATACCGGTCCATCAAAGACAACCTCCCCGGCGCGTAATCCGATAATCCGTGTAGCATACTGCCGGGCCAGATCGATCGAATGCAGATTCACGATCGTCGTAATTTCGGATTCCGTGTTAATCCGTTTGAGATCATCCATGACCTGCTTCGTGGTCAAAGGATCGAGGGAAGCAACCGGCTCGTCCGCCAGTATGATCTTGGCCTCCTGCGCGAGCACTCGGGCAATCGCGACCCGCTGCTGCTGTCCGCCGGACAGCTCATCGGCACGGGCATACGCCTTCTGGACAATGCCTACCCGGTCCAGCGCCTGAAAGGCCAGATCCACATCGGCCTTCGGAAATCGGCCAAGCAGGGTGAGCAGGGTGGAGTGGTATCCGACGCGTCCGGCGAGCACATTGCGGAGTACGGAAGAGCGCTTCACAAGATTGAAGCTCTGAAAAATCATGCCGATATCCCTTCGGATGCGGCGCAGTTCTTTGCCCTTGGCCGCTGTAATCGATTTACCGTCGATCACGATTTCGCCTTCGGTAATGTCGTGAAGCCGGTTCATCGACCGCAGCAGGGTCGACTTCCCGGCGCCGGACAGCCCGACGATCGCCACGAATTCGCCGCGGCCGATCGTCAGATTGATATGGTTCAGTCCTTTGGTTCCATTAGCGTAATTTTTCGAAACATTGCGAATTTCAATCATGGCACCCAGTCCCTTATCCTTTACTCAGTCTTTACCTTTTCGCCGTATTCACGGACAATCTCAAATTGAGTGTCATCCGATTTTACATATCCTTCATGGGTGTAAATTTCGGAAATGATTTTGTGGCCTTCTTCGTCCTGGCCGATCTCGATAAATGCATTCTGCAGCTTCTGGGTCCATTCTGCGCTCATATCGGAGCGCACGCTGATTGTATCGTTTGGAATTTTCTCCGTATAGGTCAGTACGCGCGTATCTTCAAACACGGTTGGATAATCGGTCTTAACGACATTGCGGGCATCCTGGAAGATGGCTGCTGCATCGACATCGCCGTTCAACACAGCAAGGACAGCTTGGTCATGACCTTTAACCGTAATCGGCTCGACGTCCTTCAACGGGTCGATTCCGTTATCCATCAGAACTGCGGCCGGCCATACATAACCGGCAGAGGAAGACACGTTTTGGTAGGCGATTTTTTTGCCCTTCAGGTCGGCAACGGATTGGATGGCGGAATCCTTTTTCACGATCATCATCGCCTTGTAGAAATCCACAAGTGCATCCGTAGGCTCCCCAGTTTCATCCTTTACGCCAAAGCGCTGGGCCTGCAGAATAACCTCGGCAGCGCCTTTCTCCTTGGCAAGAACATACGCGGTTGGCGGCAGGAAGCCGACGTCTACTTTTTTGGAAGCCATCGCTTCTACAATCGTGTTATAGTCAGTTGATACGCTGACCTGAACGGGGATCCCGATTTTGTCGGACAGCAGCTTTTCAAGCGGCTTGGCTTTGGCTTCAAGCGTGTCGGCATTCTGGGAAGGAACAAATTGGACGGTCAGTTTTTCAGGGACATACCCGGTTGATTCTGTAGCCGTGCTGCTGCCTGTGCTTGTGCCTTGCGAGTTCTCCTGGCCTGCGTTCGCCGCGGCTTTGCCGCCGGTGTCGGTATTACCGCCGCATCCGCTGATGACAGCGAAGGACAATAACAGGGGCATCGTGAATTTCATCCATTTTTTCAAAGCAATGACCTCCATTTTATAAGTTAAATGATATGTCTTACCTGCTTCACTATACGGAGGGAGTGTTAATGGCCTGTCAATGAAATGATAACTTTTTGTAAAGACATGGAATTTTAATATAAAACTGCATTTCGGTTGATAGAATGGCTTGAAGACGATACGAACAGGAGAGATGGTATGAATTCGACGAATAAAATGACGATTGCCGTGCTGGCTACCAGCGACATACACGGGCATCTGTTCCCAACGGATTACCGGACTCAAGACGAACGGAATCTAGGGCTCGGCAAGCTGGCGTCCCTGATCCGTGAAGAGCGGCATATACATCCGGACCTGCTTCTGATCGATAACGGAGATTTGATTCAAGGCTCTCCGCTGGCTTCCTATGCAGTAAAAAGAGGAACCGATATCCACCCTATGATTAGTGCGCTGAATGAAATGGGTTATGATGCAGTCGTTCCGGGTAACCATGAGTTTAATTATGGTATGGAGACGCTCGGACAAGCAGTGCGGGATTCCCGGTTTCCTTGGCTCTCTGCTGGTATCCGGTTGCAGGATAGCAGGGAGCCCGCCCTCGGAAAGCCCTATCTAATCAAGCACATCGGTGGCATCCGGGTGGCGGTGTTGGGTGTGACGACGCACTACATTCCATGCTGGGAGAATCCGTCCCATATTCAGGCTCTCGAATTCCATGATGCCTTGGAAACCGTGAAGGAATGGGTGCCGCGCATCCGTGTGGAGGAGCAGCCTGATGTGATGATCGTGGCGTACCACGGCGGATTTGAGCGCGATATAGAAACCGGAGAACCAGCGGAAAACATCACCGGGGAAAACCAGGCTTACGCCATGTGTGCTGAGGTGGATGGCATTGATGTGCTCATCACCGGACATCAGCATCGGCTGCTGGCCGGGCAGGTGCATGGAGTAACGGTGGTCCAACCCGGCTTCAACGGACAGGCCATTGGCAAGCTCAGCTTGGATCTGATCAGGGAGCAGGATCGCTGGATTATCGCGGAGAAGCGGGCCGAGTTATTGCGACCGGAGACAGGGACGACGGCCGACACGGTGTTGCTCGCTTCCAGCCGGGATATAGAAGACCGGACCCAGGCATGGCTCGACGAGCCGATCGGACGGGTAGAGGGTGATATGAGCATGAACGATTCATTCGCCTGTCGGCTAGAGGAACATCCCTTTATTGAGTTCATCCATCGCGTGCAAATGGAATATGCGGGAGTCAATGTATCCTGCGCGGCATTGCTAAGTGAAGATTCCAAGGGCTTTGGAGAGATTATTACAAGGCGGGATATCCTTACGAATTTCATGTATCCGAATACGCTGGTCGTTCTGCGTCTGACCGGGCGCGACATTCGGGATGCGCTGGAACAGACAGCCTGTTATTTTACGGTCGGCCCAAAAGGGACCCCTGCCGTGAACCCGGCATATGTGAAGCCGAAAGCGCAGCACTATAATTACGACATGTGGGAAGGCATTGAATATACAATAAACCTTGCAGAGCCCCCAGGATCTAGGGTCAGCAGGCTGAAATATAACGGCGCCGACTTGCCGGGCGAGATGGAGCTGGATGTGGTCATGAACAGCTACCGGGCAAGGGGCGGAGGGGATTACAGCATGTTTCAGGGGAAAGAAGTGATTCGGGAGATTCTGATCGACAGCGCGGAGTTAGTGGAACGGTATATCTCGAAGCGCGGAAACATTGCGTCTGCATGTAATCACAATTGGGAAATCGTCATAGCGAGGAATTAGCTTGGTGGACAATTGTTATATGTAAAGAGAGGCTTTAAATCTATCAACATGTTTAACGGAACTGTCCTTACCATCACGGCTTGCGTACTAATTTATTGAGCCCTCTTGAGGGGGGATTGCGGATGCGAAGGGGTCCAAGTTCACGATCTACGCCGGACTGTCCATCCAAGCCGGAACATTACTGCTCCTAACTTGGTTCAACGGTTCGATCTATGGTGTTATTCCATTAATCATGATATGGATGGCCGCCACATGGGCGACATCCCCGGCACAGCAGTTGTATTTAGTTACCTTGGTGGCACAGTCGCCGGATATAGCCTTAAGTGTCAACACTTCGTTTATCCAATTTGGCTTTGCCCTCGGCTCAGGAATCGGGGGATTGGTGATCAGCAGCTCCTCCATTGGCAACCTGGGCTGGTCCGGGTTGGTCATGGTTTTGATAGCGCTCTTGCTAGCAGTCCGATTGTTTGCTTACGATAAAGTCGCTGAACATGCAATGAGGCTATAGGGGATGGAATCATTATGGAGGCGGATCAGATTTTGCAAAGCAGCTAGAAAGAGGATGAAAAAATATAACTATGACAATCCTTGTCACTATTAGCAGATATGATTGAGCTAAGGATGATCATCTTACATTCTTTTTCATAGTGGTGGGAAGAGAAGTAACGATTTTCATCAAATATTGAATGATAAGAAGGGATGAACCAATCATGTATATAACCGTTTCAGATTTTATTACAGAATGGAAGAGAGAAGCAGAATTAACGCAAAAGGTGTTAGACAGTTTGACGGATGAATCATTACGGCAGCAAGTCTATCCTGAAGGCAGGACTCTGGGGAGAATTGCATGGCATTTCGTAACGAATACCCCTGAATACTTGACTGAATTCGGGCTTGTTCTCGATCAGGTAGAAGATTCTGATGAAGTACCCTCCGCGAACGAAATCGCCGAGACCTTTAGAAAAATAAGTTCTGAAGTAGCAATAGCTCTTGAAGCACAATGGACGAATGATACTCTAAAACAAATTCAGAATGCCTTTGGACGTGAGGAATCAAATGCTACTATCTTTATGGGATTGATAAAGCACATTGCTCATCATAGAGGACAGGTTACTGTTCTTATGCGTCAGGCGGGGTTAAATATTCCTGCGGTATATGGACCTTCAAAAGAAGGGTGGATACAAATGGGAGTAGAAAATCCGCCACTTTAAACATGAATAAAGCTCGGGGAACAAAAACATACACGCATTCAAAGTCGCGAACAATCGCGGCTTTTTTGTTTTGACGATGTAAGTTCATGAACAAATTTCATCCCCGCATTGCAGTTTTTATAGTACAATGGAATTTGTGGGTTTTCTTATAGATTAGTATCGTGATTTTAGTGGAAGAGGAGTTTTTGAGCAAGTGAAAAAGTTATATTCAACATGGTTCGGAAGTTATTGGAGTCCTTATCTGGTTATGGCTCTGGCCGGCATTCTCAGCGCGGTCTACTTCGGAATCACCCATACGGTATGGGCTGTAACCGGTGAATTCACCCGTCTCGGAGGGCATATTCTGGAATTCATCGGGGTGGATATATCGGATTGGGCGTATTTCGACCTCGTCCATATGGACGGAACGACATGGACGCGGACCGACGGCTGGATCGTATGGGGCATGTTTATCGGAGCCCTGATTACGATTCTGCTGAGCAGCAATTTCAAGATCCGAATGCCGAGACAGAAACGGCGGTACGTTCAGGGATTTGTCGGCGGAATCATCGCGGGCTTCGGAGCCCGGCTGGCTCTGGGCTGCAATCTCGCAGCCTTTTTTACTGGCGTGCCTCAATTCTCCCTTCATTCCTGGATCTTCATCGTTGCTACTGGCGCAGGCACATTCTTGGGTGCTCGGCTGGTGAACACAAGGTGGTGGAAAGGGAAGCCCGTTCTGAAAATGGGCGGTACCGTGCCGTCCGTTAAATCGGGTAAGAACAGGCAACCTTTACTGGGGGCAGTGCTAGGTCTTGCGTACATCGCGCTGATCGTATACTTTTATGTAACTGGCCGCACGATGTTAGGGACAGCCGCCCTTTTCGGAGCGGCATTCGGCATCCTGATTGAGCGGGGGCAGATTTGCTTTACTTCGGCTTTCCGCGATCTGTGGATCAGCGGCCGAGCCACGATGACAAAAGCGATTGCTGTCGGCATGGCAGTCAGCTCCGTCGCTACGCTGATCGTGATTCTTGTATACGGTCTGGACCCGATTACAAAAATTGCCGCGCCCAGCACCTTTATCGGTGGATTGCTCTTCGGCCTGGGTATTGTTATGGCCGGTGGTTGCGAAACCGGCATGATGTACCGGCTGATGGAGGGACAAGTTGTCTTTTTACCCGTGTTTATCGGTAACATTATAGGTGCAACCGCTTTGGCATATGCATGGGATCATATGGGGGTATTTAACCTTCTCGTGAAGAGCGGCTCGCCTATCAATCTGATCACCGTCATGGGTCCGGCTGCTGCATTGATTGTTACGCTGCTCGTACTCGGTGGCGGATTTGCTATCGCCGCATACTGGCAAAAAAACTACCGCTTCGGCGTAGGATTCAAGAAAGGGGATGCAACCCATGTCCGTTGATTTCACACTGGACCTCCGGGGGGAATCTTGTCCATACCCGGTCATCTACACACTCGAAACGCTCCGTGATATGAAAAAAGGACAAACGCTTCAGGTCATTTCGGACTGTCCGTCCGCATTTCGCAACGTGCCGGAGGAAGTCGTAAAACACGGCTACACCATGGCACAGGAGCCAGTCAAAAACGGCCAGGAATTCAGCTTGTTTATCCAGGCGTAATGCTATTATCATAATTGCGTAAAAAGCCTCCCTTCCGACAGGGGGGCTTTTTATGTGAGCTGTTCTGCGGCAACTGAAAGCAACATGGAATGTTATCCTTGATTGGTGGTTTGCTCGGAAAGTGGCTTTATAATGGGAAAAAAGGATGTGATCCATATGATTCATATGAATTTGAAGAAATTGCGAAAAAAACACCGATTTACCCAAGAAGAAGTTGCCGAGAAGATCGGCGTGTCAAGACAAGCTGTTGCGAAGTGGGAAAATGGAGAGACTGTACCGGATATTCAGCATTGTACAGCTCTCGCGGATCTGTATGGCGTAGTACTGGATGATCTGGTCCATTACTCCGATAAGCATTCAGAAATCGGCCTGCGGCCCAAGGGAAAACATATTTTTGGAATGGTACGGGTTGGGGAACGAGGACAGATCGTGATTCCCAAAAAAGCCAGAGATATATTCGATATACGCCCCGGTGATCGTCTGGTGGTTCTAGGTGATGAGGAGCAGAAGGGAATTGCCATTATGAAAAGCGATGGCTTGCTGCAGTTTGCAGAGGATATATTAAATGCGCAGACATTCGAGGAGGAAGATGAGTGATTGCCATACAAACGATGAATTTAACTAAAAGTTACAAGACCAAAACCGCGGTTGATTCACTAAACCTTCAGATCGAGCATGGGGAACTGTTTGCTCTGCTTGGCGTGAATGGTGCAGGAAAAACAACGACGATTAAGATGCTAACCTGTCTCAGTAAGCCAAGTAGCGGCGACGCGGCACTGTTAGGAGACAGTATCGTTGCCAATCCATATGCAGTGAAAGAAAAAATTAATGTGTCTCCTCAGGAAACGGCTGTTGCTCGGAATTTGTCCGTGAAAGAGAATCTTGAGTTTATTGCTAAAGTTTATGGATTTGAGTGTCCATCTATTGCCGTTAAGGTGGAGGAAATGCTGGATACTTTTAGTCTTCGAGAGGTAGCTCAAGATAAAGCAAAAACGTTATCGGGAGGCATGCAAAGACGACTTAGTATTGCGATGGCCCTCATTTCGAACCCTGCGATCCTTTTCCTGGATGAACCCACACTGGGACTGGATGTCATCGCAAGAAGGCAGCTTTGGACAGCTATTAAAAAGCTCAAAGGAAAAATCACCATCATTCTGACAACTCACCATATGGAGGAGGCAGAAGCGCTTTCGGATCGAATCGGGATTATGGCGAAAGGGAGATTAAAGGCAGTTGGAACTGCTGCCGAATTAACAGAAAAGACAAACACTCCAACACTTGAGGATGCTTTTGTATCTTTAGCTGCATTAGAGGAGGCAACAGGATGAGAGCTACAGCATTTGCCACACGAAACCACAAAGAAATGGTTAGAGATCCTCTGAATTTGGCCTTTGGCATCGGCTTCCCATTGGTTATACTGTTGCTGCTATCTGCCCTGCAACAGAACATTGAAACTGAACTCTTTGTCATTGATCAGCTTGTTCCGGGCGTTGCCGTGTTCGGGTTCTCCTTCATTTCACTTTTCTCTGGGATGCTTATAGCCAAAGATCGGAGCTCCTCATTTTTAATGAGATTGTATACGGGTCCGCTAACTGCACCGGATTATATCGTGGGATATACATTACCTTTAGTTCCGATGGCGTTTCTCCAGGTTGCCATAACCTTTGTTGCGGCTTCCTTCTTGGGATTACAAGTAACTTTGAATGTTCTGCTCTCCGTTATTGTGCTCCTTCCAACAGCTGTTTTGTTCATAGGA
This sequence comes from Paenibacillus sp. NPDC058898, assembly GCF_049316025.1. Lineage (NCBI taxonomy): Bacteria > Bacillati > Bacillota > Bacilli > Caryophanales > Paenibacillaceae > Paenibacillus > Paenibacillus sp. NPDC058898. Next base: position 311,615 of record NZ_JBMOSM010000001.1, read on the forward strand.
ATCGGGTTGCTGGCAGGCAGTATATTTAATGATAAGCAGGTAAGTGGTATATGTGGTGCGTTATTGACGAATCTTAGCGCATGGCTTAGCGGCACTTGGTTTGATCTGAATCTTGTCGGCGGTTGGTTTAAAGAGATTGCGTATGTTCTCCCCTTCGCCCATGCGGTTGACGCGGGAAGAGCGGCGATTTCAGGAGATTACGCTTCGATCTTACCTCACCTGTGGTGGGTGATTGGATATACCGTGGTTATCATGGTTGTCGCCATTTTCGCGTTTAGGAAGAAAATGAGTGGAGACAACGATTAGTGAATGGACTCATGAAGAGGGGACGATTATATGTTACAACCAGAACAATTATTGGATCTCTTGACAAGCTGCGAGCTGGAAAGTGTGAAAAGCTCTCCAAGTTAATTGAATGACTTGGAGAGCCACTTTATTGGAGAAGATTACATTGAATCAGAACTTGATTTTAAGCGTGTCACCATCAAGATAGACACCCTCGGAACGCATAATCGGCAGCTTCTGCTCCGCCGAAAAGCCAATGGTTTCCCCGTCTCTTAGTGTGACGTTCTGTTCAACGATATATAAAGAAATATCCATCAGGAATTCACGGAGCTCGGCAGGTGTCACCTGGCTGTCCAGCACTTCGATCTCGTCTTTACCAAAGGCTCTGAGCCCATATGTATATCCATTGACTCCGGTTTCCGTACGAACTAGCCCGAAGTATACCAGATTTAACAGTGGAAAAAGATCGTCGGATTTCATAGTTTCAGCCATTTCCACAAAGAGCTCAGGCTGAAATACCGTGCCGGATGAATAGAGGCCGACGGCATTAGGCAGCTTCAAACAGCTCGCCGCCAGCTTGGTGTACACCCTGCCGCTATCAAGCGGGGAGGCAGCACGCGAAAACACCGCCAGAATAAGCTGGCTGACATGGGTTTTGGTTACCTCCACAGCCTCTGGCCACAGGTAGTTGCCTTGCGCGTAATGCTCAGCCTCGCCATCCGGTACCGGAGCGTCAACGAAGCTGACCGCGATCATGCAGCCGTCTGCCTCAAAGACCAGAATTTCTTCTTTTTCCTCGCCGGAGCTGCCATCCTCCGGAGAAGAGGAAATATTCCAATCGCGCAGAAGATTTGCTTTGATCTGTTCCAGGTCGCATTCCGGGGAGTTCAATAGAACGAAGCCATTAAATATCCCGGATGATTCATTGGAACCCAGCGCGTTATCCTCTGAAGTTTCCCCTGCCTCATATAGTGCCGCCTGCTTCATCCAATACTCACGAATCATGTTAACCATGGCTACAGCTTCCTGTTCCGCGGTGGAAGGATGATAGGGCTGCATCTCACTAAATACATGTCCACAATGCTCGGTGTCTGACGGACTTTCATAACCGCCACAGACGCCGACCAGCCATTTGCCAAACAGGGTCTTCTTATATTTGAAAATATAATAATGCATGTCGTGGAAATCAAATTCTCCTGCTAATTCGATTTTGCTGGGTTTATGGCCGAGCTCTTGTTCATTGGCCAGCCATTCGATCATGGAATCCTTAGCTGCTTGTTGTTGAACTGTCATTGTGTTCCTCTCCTTATATATTTGCGATTGTGCAACTGTTATATTCTACCAACCTTTATTGTGTTGGGCAATACTAGAAAAACGTAAATGATTGGCCGATGTGGGAACGTTTTTTGACTGAGGTGTTCTCAAAAATAGGTAGGATTGATCCATAACCATATTGAATATTTTCACATACATACGGAGGAGGATTGGAGGTGGGTAGGTGGAACTTCTAAGGGTTTCATATGAGTAGAAATTAATACTAGAGGAATAATCCCCACTTGACAGGTGGTATTAATTGGTTTAATCTAGCCACAGGCATTACGCTTCAGTCATCATTAAATGATCATTCATTATCTTAGTATTGAACGATAAGGTCAGCCGATTGGTCCACCAAAGGCTCCTTTTTACTCGTTTTGTCGTTAATACGACAAAGGGTAGATGGGGGTCTTTCTGTATTTTCGAGAGTTAGCAGTGGCAGATAAGGACCGGCATACGGAGGTCATGACCCGAGAGAGGAGCGACATGGAAGAGAAGGATTGGGATTTATTGGAGGAGGCCGATTGGCATTTTCGCAAAGTGGTTCGCAGGTTTGTCAAAGAGCGTGACAAAATTTCGGTAGAAGGCATCTCACTGCCAGGTTTGTTGATACTCAACACGATATTCCGGGATGGTGAACAGAGGCTTGGTGAACTGGCGGAACAGCTCGATTTCACATCCGGAGCCGTAACGGCGATATGCGACAAGCTGGAGACTTCCGGGTTCGCGATCAGAAGGCGAAGCAAAACAGACCGGAGAGCGATTGCCTTAGACATTACGGAAGCAGGAAGAGAGATGCTGCGGCGTAACGAAAATGTTGGCGGGTACATGATTGAGCTTATCTTCGGCGCATTCTCGCATGATGAACTGAGAGAACAGATTCATTATTTTAAACGGCTGAATGAACATCTTGAAGGTTTCTCCGATTCCGTGCTTCGACAGTCTGCATTATCCGCCAAACCCAATGAAGAAAATGTTCAAGATAATCGCGGTTCCATGAAACGTTCAAGCTCATTTATTTCTTACTAAAATTCAAATGTGAAAGGAAGTTGTGTACGATGGGACATCCGACGATTTATCCAACAGGTACAACGGTATATAACCCTGAGAAGACTTGGAGCGGTTATACGATATATCAAGCAGCGGATACAGGAGCTCTCCTCATAGACATGAATGGAAGAGAGGTTCACTTGTGGAAAGGGCTTCGAGGATTTCCCAACAAGCTGTTTCCGGGTGGTTACGTGCTTGGCAGCACATCAGAGCGCGATCCGAAATACGGGTTTCAGGATGAGACCAATCTGGTGCAGGTTGACTGGGACGGCAATATCGTCTGGAAATTTGACCGTTATGAATACATAGAGGATCCGGGGCATCCGCCGCAGTGGATGGCACGCCAGCATCATGACTATCAGCGTGAGGGCAATCCCGTCGGTTATTATGTTCCGGGGCAAGATCCGAAGGTGGATTCGGGCAATACGCTCATTCTGGCCCACAAGAATGTGAAGCGTCCCGAGATATCCGACATCGAGCTGTTGGATGACACGATTATCGAAGTGGATTGGGAAGGAAATGTGGTGTGGGAATGGGCTGTTAGCGATCACTTTGATGAACTCGGATTTGATGAGGATGCGAAGCTCGCATTATCCCGTGATCCGAATACTCGCGGTTTTGGAGCTCATGCGGGGGATTGGATGCACATTAATTCGGCATCGGTGCTCGGGCCCAACAGATTTTATGATGCAGGGGACGATCGCTTCCACCCCGATAATATTATCTGGGATGCTAGGGAAACGAATATTATTGCCATCATTGATAAAAAAACCGGGGACATCGTCTGGAAGCTTGGGCCCGATTATTCCACGGAGGAAACGAAGCATATCGGCTGGATTATCGGCCAGCATCATGCTCATCTCATTCCGAAGGGCCTGCCGGGCGAAGGCAACATTCTGATCTTTGATAACGGTGGCTGGGGCGGTTACGGAAAGCCGAATCCGGAAGCGGGGGATGGTTTGAAAATAGCTCGGCGTGACCATTCCCGCATTTTGGAGATCAACCCCGTTACTTTAGAGATTGAATGGCAATATACGCCGACGGAAGCCGGATTCCAGGCGCCGCTTGACTCTTACCGTTTTTACAGCCCATATATCAGTTCGGCTCAGCGGCTTACCAATGGCAACACCTTGATCACCGAAGGGGCGGATGGGCGAATATTCGAAGTGACACGAGAATTCGAGCTGGTGTGGGAATATATCTCACCTTATAAAAACAGCCGCAACTCCAACATGGTCTATCGCGCATACCGGGTTCCTTATGAATGGGTGCCCCAGCTTGAATTGCCCATTGAGACAGAGATTGCACCGCTGGATGTTGCTGATTACCGTCTGCCGGGGGCTGCGCCGAGAGGTGCCGTTACGAGCGTGGAAGTTGAAGGTACAATCTCATATGGTGAGGGTGCGCTTTGCGTAGCTAGAACGGATGAAGTTGTGCACAAAGAGAGGGATCACGATGAGTAGAACCCCATCTCTGAAGCTATGGAGTTTTTGGTTTCTGTCGGTGATTCTTATCATGAGTATGCTAAGCGGGTGTGGCAATGGTTCGGGAGAGCAGCAGGGGAGTCAGCTCAAGCTGAAAATCGCGGACATATCTACCAATACCGTGTTTCGCGTGGCGAAAGACAAGGGTTTCTTCGACAAACACGGAATTGATGCCCAATTGGTAAACTTCGCTACGCCAGCTGAAGGCGTGAACTCCTTATTCATTAAACAGGCAGACGTTGCATTCGGAGCGGACTTTCCGCTCCTGAACGCTGTCAGTAAAGGCGATTACTCTATCTTCGCTTCATCTGGAACGGCAACGGATTTAAGCGCGAGCGAATGGAAGCTGTTCGTTCGTAAAGAGATCGGGGGTGCTGCCGATCTCAAGGGTAAAAAGTTAAGTTTCTCAAGAGGCACGTTCATCCCCTATCTATGGGATGTTTATTTGGCTGATAACGGAGTTGCGTTGTCGGATGTGGAGTTGATCGGACAGGGAGGTTTCGACGAGGCATATGTGGCGCTCAAAAAAGGCGACATCGACGCCGCCTGGGTATATGGGGCAGTGCTGAACGAGAAATTCGGCGCCCTTACCGAAGCCAAAGAATTGTCGGATATGTCTAAGACACCGGTAAGGCTTGGAACGGGATTAATCGCTTCGAATGAATTGATCAACAGCAACAAGAAAGGTTTCGTAGCGCTTCTGAAAGCGCTGGATGAAGCATCAGCTTATGCCCAGTCGCATCCGGAAGAAACCGCGGACCTGATGTATGAAGAAGTCAAGCAGCCGAGAGAAGCGACCCTAAAGGATCTGCCGAAGAATCCATGGAATATTGGTTTTACGGAGAAAGCCTATGAAGGACTGCAGGGACAGAAGGAATATATGGTGGATACCGGCATCATCGAGAAGGATTTCGAACTGAACGAGAAATTGAATCTGGAATTGGTGAGAGAAGCATTCCCGGATCGAGTCATTGAAACAAAGTGAGGAGATGAAGACGATGAGAGCAGCGTCAAGGCAGAATGAAATCCATATTGAACAGTTGAACAAAAGCTACATACAGCAACCCTCGGCAGGTGACTTGCACTATATTATCCAGGACGTCAATCTGGTGGTAAAAGGCGGCGAGTTCTTTGTTCTTCTGGGTCCGAGCGGTTGCGGTAAGTCGACGCTGCTTAGTCTGATTGCCGGTTTTGTATCCAAGACATCGGGCCAGGTGAGAGTGGGCGAGAAGGAGGTAGAGCGCCCGGGCCAGGATCGCGCCGTGGTATTCCAGCAAGCGGATTCCTCCTTGTTCCCATGGCTGACAGTAAGAGAAAATGTGGAATTTGGACTTCGCATGAAACGTATACCTGCCGCGAAGCGAAAGGACATATCTAACCAGTTTATTTCGCTAGTAGGTCTTGCGGGGCATGAGAGCAAATATCCACGCGAACTGTCAGGCGGTATGAAACAGCGGGTACAGCTGGCAAGGGTATTGTCCAATGATCCGGCGATTCTGCTCATGGATGAACCGTTCGGCGCATTGGATGCGATGACAAGGCGGACCATGCAGAGGGAACTGGTACGCATATGGCAGGACACCGACAAAACCGTCATCTTCGTGACGCACGATATTCAGGAAGCCCTCCTATTGGGAGGACGTATCGGCATCATGTCAGCGGGACCCTCCTCGAAAATAACGGATACCTACGAGGTGCCCCTGGCTTACCCGAGAGATTTATTAGATCCAGCTTTCCATGCGCTGTATAACCAAATTCAATCGCACTTTGACGAGTAGAGAGGAAGGAAGACCCATGAGCAAAAAACTTAACAAATGGTCGCTTCATATCCTGCTTTGGATCGCTGCCCTTGGCGTCTGGCAGTTGCTTTCCCTTGCGTATGGGCCTGAAATTCTACCGGGCCCTATCTATACCGCCAAGGGCGGATACGAATTGTTGACGGACGGCACCCTGATTCAGTATATCGGGATTAGTTCGTACCGGGTGCTTCTCGGCTGGTCCCTCGGTAGTCTGATTGCGATTCCCATCGGACTCATCATCGGAAAGGTCGGGCCAATCCGCGCTTTCGCCGAGCCTTTCCTTAATTTCATCCGGTTCATCCCGCCGATTGCCTTCATCACCTTGTTTCTGGTCTGGTTTGGCATCGGGGAAACATCGAAAGTTATGCTTATTCTGTATGCCACCTTCTTCATTGTAGTATTAAATACGTTGACGGGCGTCTTAGCCGTGGAAGAGGATAAGATTCGCTCCGCCCGCAGCATGGGGGCATCCGAATGGCAGATTGTGCAACATGTCATCATTCCTGCGACGGTCCCTTATATGTTCACCGGCATCCGGCTTGCCATGGGTACCTCGTTCATGGCGATTATCGGGGCAGAGATGATCGCGTCCAATGAAGGCGTGGGATATCTGATCTGGAATTCACGTTTGTTCTTCCGTACAGATTGGATTTTTGTCGGATTGATTTGTCTGGGTTTGATGGGGTTTATAACGGATCGTGCCGTGGGTCTGCTCGGGCGTAAGTTGTTGTCTCGTTACGGGGTAGTCAGTACAAATTCACTGCGTCGTTGAACGTGGTGCAATATATGAAGCAGCAGTTCCCTCTTATGGAGGGGGCTGCTGCTTTTTCAAATCTCCTGGTTATTTGGAATAATGGATCACCATGCTTAACCGGTTCATGGAGGTGCCGGAATTATGGTAAACATGAGGTTTATCGGCCTTAAACCGAATGGATTTACCTGGAGTCACCGTATATTCCTCGTTATTGACACGAATGGTAAGCTCTCCTTCGAAAACAGTAATAAACTCTTCCGTCCCCTCAATGTGAGCCTCTGCACTTAAATAACCGCCATGCTCCATTTCTAATGAATACATCTCGAAGCGTCGTCCGTCCTCATATGGAAAATATGGATAAATCCGAACTTTTCCGTTATCCTCTACCAGCGCTTGTACCTCTTCTTGAGATACCACGACCGTTTCGGAATGAGGCTCATTGATCAATGATGTAAAAGAAAGCTTTAATCCGTTCGCGATTTTCCATACGGTTGTTATGGAGGGGCTCGATTCTCCGCGTTCGATCTGACCCAGCATCGTCTTGCTGATTCCGGTCATCTCCGCGACTTTATCCAGGCTTAGCTTCCTTTGCTCCCTTAGCAGCTTCAAGTTATTCGCCAATATTAAATGAATGGGCTTCAACATCATACACCGCCTTTTTTATAGGTTGTGCGTTATAGCATACATAATGTATAATCATAACGTACGGACGCTATAACGCACAATTATAACTACTATAACATATGTGAAAGGAGGGAGCGCGTGTTCATCATTCCGCTGTTGACTTATGCCATTGTCGCGTCATTTACGCCCGGCCCCAACAATATCATTTCGATGACGAATGCACGGAGCCACGGATTTAAAAGAACAATACGCTTTATCGGAGGGGTAGCGGCTGGATGCTTGGTCATTATGTTGTTGTCCAGCTATTTCAATCTGGTATTATATCCATTCATCCCGAAGATTAGGTTTGTTATGAATATCATCGGATGCCTGTACCTGATCTATCTTGCTATTAAAATCATGCAGAGCAAGCCGCAAGATGCAGATGATAAGGCGCGTGGATTCAATACCTTTTACTTCGGATTCATCTTTCAGTTCATGAATCCGAAGGTTATTTTATACGGGATTACGGCCATATCGACTTTCGTCATGCCCATCTCCACATCCCATGCGCAGTTGTTATCATACTCGTTCTTGCTCACGATCGTCGGCATTTGTGCCAACATGACCTGGGCGTTGTTCGGTTCGCTGTTCCAGCATCTGTTAACCCGATATGAGCGCCCGTTTAATATATCGATGGGATTGCTTCTGCTTTACAGCGCATTTTCTATTTATGCCGCCAACTGATACGCTCGCTTCATCGTGTGTTATCGACGCTTTAACTAAAAAAACAAGGCTTCCCGGATTACTCATTCGGAAAGCCTTGCCTTGTTTTATTCGAAAATGTTGGAGATTTGCTCTTTCAGTTTGTTAGCGGATGCATGGAACTGGTTTAGTTCCTCGTCATTTAACTCAAGATTCAGAATTTCCCGAACCCCTGTCCGATCAACCACACATGGTACACCTAAGTATACATCGGATACACCGTGGTAGTCCGTGAGCAGCGTGGATACATTGAGAACGGAACCTTCGTTTTGCAAAATGGAGACGATGATCCGATCGAGCGCCAAGGCGATCGCATAGGAAGTGGAGCCCTTGGCGTTAATGATTTCATAAGCCGCATTCTTGGTGCGGTCGAAAATATCCTCTTTTTCCCCGTCTGTCAGATCGATCCCGATCCCCGCGATGTTGGCAATGCTCCAGAGCGGCAGCTCCGAATCACCGTGTTCCCCGACGATATGGGCGTGTATGCTGCGCGGATTAATGCCTTTGTTTTGTCCGATCAAATACCGGAAACGGGCGCTATCCAGCAAGGTACCGGAACCGATTACGCGATTGACCGGGAAGCCGCTCTTCTTCAACGTGACGTAAGACAGAATGTCAACCGGATTTGTAGCCACAAGAATGATGCCATGATCATTGTATTTCACGATATTTTGGATAATATCGTCAAATATCGCCGTATTGCGCTTCAATAAATCAATTCGCGTCTCGCCAGGTCTTTGGTTGGAACCTGCGGCAATGACAATGATGTCTGCATCCTTGCAATCGCTGTAATCTCCAGCCCAAAGCTTCACGCCTCCGGCAAAGGGGAGACCATGATTCATATCCAAGGCTTCGCCAAGAGCTTTGTCATGGTTCGCATCGATTAATACCAGTTCAGATACTCTCTCCCGCAAGAATAAGGTGTACGCAGTCGTTGCTCCTACAGCTCCTGTACCGATGATCACCACGCGGGACGGGCGCTGAGCTTCATTTTTTGTCATAAGTGTTTCTCTCCCTTGTACTGAGTTAATGAAATTTGGTGAATGGTTGTACTTCTAATGACTTACCCCATTTGGCTGGCGAACTGTGACTGCCTAAGGCATCGTCGATAGTAATGATAACATATTCAGGAAGATTTAAGCAGCGGGAATGTGATTTATTTCATCCTGCATGTTCATTATGTAACTTTGAACAATGTCAGAAACCACACTCTTTCATCACTCAGTGAATCAAGGGGAGGGGATCACGCTTTCGCCAAAGGTGGTCGTCAGTGCTTATCGGCAATCCTCTCACGTATAAACGAAGTGAATCGTTGCTTTATTTCCTGAATCATGACCTTCTGATATTCATTACCGTCATGGTAGAGCTCGCCGATCTTCTTGTACGTTTGGTCCAGTTGTTCTTGATAGGCTGAGGCTTGTTTATCGGGATAGTTCCTTTTGAACTCGTCCATGACGTTCTGGATGTATGCCGGTCGAGCGCCCCAAGTTCCGAATACCTCTCCGGTGCTTGCATGGAGAAAAACTGCAATCGGCTGGGCGCGTCCGCCATCCGTGAGAAACAGATCCATAGTCTCCATATAATGATCTTCCATGATGAGCACTTCAGACGGGATACGGCTATATTCCAATATTCTAAACCAGTACAGGAACATTCCATATGACATCCGGACACCAATCCGTACAGTGAATCAGGCAGTGCAGTTGGTTGAATGGGTTTCGCTCAGAAGTGAAGAATTGTTCACTCTCTTTATTCTCCCACTGGAAGCGATCATATACCTGTCTAAATAATTCCTTCGTATTAGGGATGCTGCTCAATTTCATTTCCCGAATCTTCATATTCTCCATAAATTGTAGAGGCGTTAAACCCTGGCCGATTTTGTGTTGGAGATGGATGGGATGAGTCATAGGATCATACGTCCTTTCATAACGTAATAGATTCATATTGATATACATCCAAGCTAGCATTAACTTAAAACAAAACTGACCACATAAAAATGGTCAGTTTTTATCTGTTTAAGAAAGTCAGATGTTAATGAATGTTGTATGATCGATTGAAGAGCTTCGTGACGGGGGACGAGCAACTTGGACTGGATTTAATGCTTATGGAGAATGAGCGAGTATAGAAGACGTCGAATGCTACTCCTTAATTCGGTTCTTGAGGTGTCTCTTGCGGCATAGAACACACTAAACCAATCTGTCACTTGAATACCCAGAAACACAGGTGGTAAGATGGTACATAAAATTCGGGTTGTGAAGCCTCATTCGCCTCATAACCCTAGCTGTAAGGAGATTTAATCATGGCAACCATCGATGATTTCACCAAACTGGATATTCGGATCGGGACGATCGTGGAAGCAGAGCCTTTCCCGGAAGCACGCGTTCCGGCCATCAAAATGAAGATTGATTTCGGCCCGCTCGGGATCAAACGCACAAGTGCCCAGATTACGAATCGATATGATGCGGACACCATCATAGGTAATCAAGTGGTAGCTATCGTCAATTTTCCGCCTAGACGCATAGCGGGCTATCAATCCGAAGTGCTCGTCCTCGGCGGGGTACCGGAACTGGGAGACGTCGTGCTTCTGAAGCCGGATGTCGATCTGCCGAATGGAACTCCCATCGTTTAAACCTATTTCATCTGTCGGTCCGGTCGCTTGCGGCTTGGTCCGACTAGATGAACCTCACCTCGCTGCGCCTTTTCAACAACTCCGCGGCTTCTTCTGCAATTTTCTGAACACCGATTTCGATTAGTTCCTCCTTCACCTGAGATACGCTCAGTCGTATCATGTATTCGTTCTTAAACTCAGGCAAGAACATGTTGCTGGCATCCTGAACATAAACGTTCTCATTCTCCAGATGGTTAACCAACTGATATGCTTTCAATGGCTCCGGCAGCCGGATCGTGGAATAAAATCCGGATGGCGAACCCGTAAAGGATAAGAAGGGCGGCAGATGAGTTTGGTAAGCCTGCTGGAGCAAAGCCCCTTTTTTACTATAGTTCTGCCTCATCTTCTGAATATGTGCACGGAACATCCCGTTCTTCAGATAAATTTCGAGTGCGCCTTGCATGAGCACGGGACTATGTATGTCCGCAGCGTGCTTCGCTCGCTGGAATATTTCACTCATCTCTTCGGGGATCACGACCAGGCCCAGCCTTAGTCCGGGGAGCATGACTTTGGAAAAGCTCTTCGTGTAGATCACCCTACCGGACGGATCGTAGGCAAACATCGGATCATGTTTAGAATCCGGATCCAAATCTCCCATATAGTCATCCTCAATGATATAGACATCATACTTCTGCGCCAGCTCAACAATCCGCTTCTTCTCCTCATTGGAATAGCTGTAGCCTGTAGGGTTATGGAACCTGGAGACCGTATAGAAAAACTTGATATCCCGAGTTTTAAAAATGTCCTCCAGCCGCCCAAGGTCAATTCCGTCCTTCGTAACCTCAATCCCGTATGTCACGGCTTGATGAATCTTGAGGGAGTCCATCATGCTAAAATGCGTGGGCTGTTCCACGCAGATATGGTTCTTTCCGTTAGGAAAAGGGAGGGAGACGAGCAGATGGAGCGCTTGCTGCGAACCAGACACCACATAGATCCTCTCAGGAACCGTGAAGACCTGTAAGTCGAGTAAATGCCGTGCTAACTCAACACGGAGCGACTGCAAACCCGCAATCTGGGAATAGGTGAACAACTCTTCTTTATATATTTCAATCGCTTGGTTCATGCAATGCTGAAAGTCTCGGTAGGGCATGATCGTTTTGTCAGGTCCCGCAGATCGGAAATCGATCACTTGATCCATGGAATTCGAGCGGTTTATGTTTACTCTGCCCTCAACGATATAGTAACCACTCTTGGGTACAGCATAGATGATATGTCTCTTTTCCAATTCAGCATAGGCCCGTATGGCTGTGTTTTTGCTGCATGAATAGGATTCTGTCAAAGCGCGGATGGATGGCAGCTTGCTGCCGGGTTTCAATAGTCCACCCTGTATTTGACGTTCAATTGACTTTATAATGTCGGTGTATTTCATATCTCGTAATTCCTCCAATCGTTCTGTACGGGTACAGAGCCGGAAAACATGCATTCTCACAACAATACACTATAAGTATACTGTACAATACAGCATGCTTTGGTTAGAGATTGTTGTTAATTGAGAAGGCAGGGATCAGAATGGACTCTTTTTTACGTTATGAATATGTATTGACACTTATGGGGATGGGATTGTTTCAACTGTGGGCATATCGCGCGAAGAAATCGACAAGGGTGAAATTGCTCCCTCCGATCATTGCCATCATTTTATGTTTATTATTGATGGTGAGCAACACTGCCATCATCTGGGTTATCCTCCTTATTCCGATTATGGAGGTCTCTCTGTGGGGCTTGCTTGCTGTTGCATTAATAGAAACCGGGATAACGTTTCATCGGAAACAGCATGCCAAGTTGTTGATGTTGATTGGGATGGATTGTGTCCTGATCATGATCATTTTTATCGTTTGGAGAACGATGTAATGACGATTAATTATGGGATCTGAGGAGTGGAAGCGATGTATTTTAAATGGATAGGGGTCTTCTTGTGCCTGAGTTTAGTGCTAATACATACGGGTTGTGATCGCAACAAGGAATCGGATCCAGAAGAGATTGCGAAACAGTATGTGGAATGGTGGGAAGAAGACAGCTATGAATCGATGTATGATCTGCTGTCACAGGAGTCCAGACAGGAGATGACAAAGGAAGAATTTGCAACACGATTACAGACCATCTATGAAGGGATTGGAGCAGAAGACCTCACCATAAAGCCTGACTTTACGCCTAAGGAAGGAAGCGAAACAACGGATGAGCGAGTGTTCTATCCCTACCAAATCCAATTGGAAACATCGGCAGGTCGGGTGCAGGCAGAAGGTTCGTTTGAGCTTTTAAAAGAGGACAATCAAACCAGGGCTAAGAACCTGTCTTGGCGAATAGTATGGCATCCTTCCTTGATTTTGCCGGCCATGGATGCTTTGGATAAAGTGAATGTGCAGACGTTACCATCCAGCAGGGGCGAGATCTTGGATCGTAATGGTCACGGTTTGGCCATAAATGGCACGATTGAGGTCATCGGTATTATTCCAGGGAAGCTGGGTGACGATGGAGAACAGACCTTGGATATGTTGGCTGAACGGTTGGGAATTTCGACCGAGATTATAAAGCAAAAGCTGGACGCGGCGTGGGTGAAAGACGATCTGTTCGTACCCATCTTGAACCTGAATGCGCAGCAGGGCAGAATGGATTATAGTGATTTGGAAGGCGTTATAAAAAAGAATGAGCGTGCTCGAGTCTACCCTTACGGTGCGGCGGCAGCACATCTAACAGGTTATATTCGCCAAGTGACAAAGGAGGAATTGACCAATGCACCTGAGGCACATTATGGACCGAATGAACTTATCGGTAAATCAGGATCCGAGCAAGTATATAATGAGGTTCTGCGCGGGCGGGATGGTAAGCGGATATCGATCGTGGATTCCTCGGGTCAGGTCAAAGAAATCTTAGCCGAGAAGAAAGCGGTAAATGGTCAGGATATCCATTTAACCATTGATGCTGAACTTCAACAATCCATATATGCTTCATTTCGTGAGGATGCAGGTACCGCAGCGGCCATTAACCCCAAGACCGGAGAAATTTTGGCGTTGGTCAACAGCCCGTCCTATGATCCCAATGCTTTCATTGTTGGATTATCGTCAGAGCAGTGGGATGAATGGAATCACAATCCGGATAAGCCGCTAATGAATCGTTTTACTAAGCTGTATGCCCCGGGCTCGGTATTTAAACCGATCACGGCTGCGGTTGGTCTGAAGCTTGGGGTCACTACACCTGGAAAGGTCAGGGAGATCCACGGCCTGCGTTGGTCTAAAGACCCGAGCTGGGGAAATTATTACGTGACTCGCGTGAAGGAAGTTCCCGTCCTGAACCTGAGAGATGCTCTTGTGTATTCAGATAACATCTATCTGGCGCAGGAAGCATTGGAGATCGGTGCGGATGCTTTTTTGAAGGAAGCTGTAAAGTTCGGCTTCGAAGAGGCATTGCCGCTTCAATTCCCTTTTCCGAAAGCAAGCTTGGCTAATAAGGGGATAAAAAACGAAATTCAGCTCGCCGATTCCGGATATGGTCAAGGGGAAGTGCTCATGAGTCCTTTACATTTGGCACTGGCTTATACTCCCTTCACTAATGGCGGGAAGCTAATTCAGCCTGTGCTGGATTCATCAGAGCAAGAGAAAGGGCCTAAGGAAACAAGAGAGGTGTTGGATTCGCACACTGCCCAGATCATCAAGAGTATGCTCGTCGATGTGGTTCAGGATCCAAAAGGTAGCGGACATAGTGCTGATATTTCGGGTATTGAAATTGCAGGCAAGACGGGAACCGCCGAACTCAAAATCAGTAAAGCCGAAAAAGGACAGGAGAACGGATGGTTCGTTGCGTTTGACACGACAGAGTCCAAGCTCCTGCTTGCGATGATGGTAGAGCATGTTGAAGGACGGGGAGGCAGCGGGTATGTCGTGAACAAAGTCGCGCCGATCTTGCGAAAATATTACGAAAAAAAATAGCTTGATAATAAGCTAACGAAAAGCTCTTGTTAAGCGAACTGGACGGTTGTAATATGGAATAAAAAATAGTCGGAGATGATCTTATGAGCAAGATTCAATTTGCAGTCCAAGTTCGATTGGTATCAGATCTTACCCGTTCCAAACAGTTCTATGAAGAAGTGCTGGGTTGCGAGGTGAATGACGTTTGGGCGGTCAGGGATGATTTTGCGCTCGGATTCAAGCTGATCCAGGCGAAATCGAGTACAGATGTCACACCCAATCCAACAGGCAAGGACCAAGAGACACCATGGGATACATACGCATACGTGGATACTCACCACGAATTGGATGAATTGTATGAGGAACTGACCTCCAGAGGTGCAGAAGTGGTACAGGAGCCTGTATTAATGGAAGCAGCCTGGGGTGTGTGGAAGGATTTTGCGATTCAAGATCCGGACGGCTATGTGATTGCATTTGGCTCCGGGAAGAGAGACTAGGTGATGGAATGAGGAAAATTGACATGAAGCAGGTCCTTATTAGCAGCGACCCTTCCTTGTTGGATTTGGACGTCATTGTACATTTCTTGCGGCAAAGCTATTGGGCTAACGAGCGCTCCGACGAGAAAATCAAGAAATCGCTAGAAGGTTCTACATGCTTTGGAGCATATTTCGGCAACCAACAGATCGGCTTTGCTCGCGTGGTGACGGATGGCGCAACCGTCTATTGGTTGTGTGATGTGTTTGTGGAAGAGGCATATCGGGGGCAGGGTGTGGGGAAGAAATTACTCGAAACGATTACGACCCACGAGGATTACCGAAATTTGTTCGGTATATTGTCTACGCGGGATGCCCATGGTCTGTACGAACAATATGGTTTTGTCCGCGATCATGGCAAAACGTTGACTCGAATGCCGGACTTTCGTAGGGAAGACTAGTTTAATTTATTCGTATTCAGTGTTTACCGAGGCAAAGGGATCGGTAAAATTCTATCAATCCTTCGGATATGAGGACGGTATCATTAAGGGTTTTACAAAAGTTCGTCCTGTTAAGAAGGGGGATTCATCTATGATTATATGGGTTAACGGTGCATTCGGTTCGGGCAAGACCCAGGCTGCGCATGAGCTTCAGCGAAGAATCCCGAACTCGTACGTGTACGATCCGGAGAATGCAGGTTATTTCATTCGCGATAATGTGCCGAAGGATGCCAAACGCGATGACTTTCAACATTATCCGATGTGGAGGGAGTTTAATTACTCCATGTTTAAGTATTTGGACCAGGAATCCGATCAATTGATCATAACTCCGATGACGATAACGAACGCGGAATATTTCGATGAAATCGTTGGTAATTTGAGACGTGATGGCGTGGTCGTACAGCATTTTACATTGTGCGCTTCCAAGGAAGTACTCCTTAGACGACTGCGCAGCAGAGGGGAAGGTTCGAATTCATGGGCCGCACAACAAATTGACCGGTGTGTCAGCGGATTCTCGAATGATGTGTTCCAGCAACATATCGACACAGATCATTTATCGATCGACCAGGTTGTAGAGACGATTGGTGCTTTGGCAAATGTGAAGTTATTGCCTGATCATCGCAGCTCAGCCAAGAAGAAACTCGATCGAATCAAAACCAAATTTGCGCATATCCGATTTTTTGGATAACGAGTGGATGGACAGGAGATGGACGGTATGAACACACCCATGGAAACAAATCCAATCTTATTGTCCTTTCCAGACAGATTTGAGACGGAACGGCTTATTATCCGTGCACCGGAGTGGGGTGACGGAGAGCGTATCAATGAAGCCATACTTGAAAGTGTAGAGGAGCTTAAACCCTGGCTTCCGTTTGCAAGAAACATTCCCGCTGTGTCTGAATCTGAGGCTTATGTGCGTAAGGCTCGTCTGCAGTTTATGGAGCGTAGCGATCTAGTCATGCATCTTCTGGACAAAGACTCGCTACAATTGGTTGGCAGCAGCGGATTACATCGAATGAATTGGGAGGCCAGAACCTTCGAAATCGGTTATTGGCTCAGAAGCTCCCGAACCGGGCAAGGTCTCATGAAGGAAGCAGTTGATGGAATCACGGACTTTGCTATTCAGCATCTGGGCGCTAATCGAATCGAGATACGCTGCGATACTTTGAATGAACGAAGCATTAAGGTTGCGGAACGCTGCGGGTTTACATTAGAAGGTACGCTGAGAAACGTGATGCCAAGGGATCGTGGCGGATTTTCACATTTGAAGGTATATTCAAAAGTGCGTGGTGTAGAGTTTTAGCGATACCCGGAATATAACAAAAAAAGACGATTTCTCTAATGGAGAAGTCGTCTTTTTGTATTATTAAGTTCACTCAAAATCAAATCACTAAAATATTTTATATATAACTAAATATTTTGCCTCGACGAAAAATAAACTCTGTATGTACGGAAAATTCAATAAAATCAAGAGGGGATGGACTGATCCAAACAGAATGAGATGTACGAATTTGTAAAATTGCATTGACAAAAACCTAAGGATGGATTATTTTTTGTACATAGGAATTAAAGTTGCATTAGGGAAAAATAATTGTATCGTTGCAGGACTAGGCTTGAGATGTCCAAGATCGTCTAAGGATTAAGCAAACTCATTATTGATGTGGAGTGGAGGAGAAGAAGATGAAGAACAAGAGGACTAGTAGAAGCAGGATATTTATAGGGGCGGCCGCCATTCTGAGTTTGCTGCTGGTGTTATCCGCGTGCGCTTCGGGAGAAGTGAAGCAGGACGGAGCAGCGGGTGAACAGGGAGATAAGAACATTCGCGTGGTTACAACCATTGGACAGATTGCGGAACCCATCTCCGTTATCGGGGGAGATCGGGTCGAGGTACTGAGCTTGATGGGGCCTGGCGTCGATCCGCATTTATATAATGCAACCCAAGGCGATATCAAGAAATTAGATAGCGGTGATGTTATTTTCTATAGCGGGCTTCATCTCGAAGGCAACATGACGGAAATATTCGAGCAGATTGGTAAGAACAAACCTGTACTGGCGATTGCGGATGCCATCCCGAAGGATCAATTGCTGCAGGATGATACGCAGGCCATCGATCCCCATGTGTGGTTTGACATCGATCTGTGGAAAGCGTCGCTCGATTCCGCGGTAGAGAAGCTGAAGTCGCTGTCCCCGGATGACGCCGATTATTTTGAAGAGAACAAGCAGAAGTATTTTGCCCAGTTGGATGAATTGAAAGCCGAGGCCAAGGATAAGTTGAGTCAGATTCCGGAAGAGCAGCGGGTCATGGTAACCGCTCATGATGCCTTTGGATATTTCGGCCGCTTGCATGGTCTGGAGGTAGTCGGACTACAAGGCTTGAGTACGGAGGATGAAATCGGCCTCTCGGATATTAACGGAACGATCGATATTCTGCTGCAGCACAAGGTGCCTGCCGTATTCGTCGAGAGCAGCGTCAATCCGGCTTCGATTAATGCCGTCATTGAAGGTGCTGCCAAGAAAGGGTTGGATTTAAAGCTTGGAGGAGAGCTCTTCTCCGATGCCATGGGCGAAGCGGGAACAACGGAAGGAACTTATATCGGAATGTATCGTCATAACGTTGAAACAATCTATCATGCATTAACAGGAAGTGGTGAATAAAATGTCTGTACTTCAAGTTCAAGACCTCAATGCATCCTATCGTAAAAACAAAGTGCTCCACCATGTCTCCTTTAAAGTGGAACAAGGCTCTTTAACCAGCATTGTCGGGCCAAACGGCGCCGGTAAATCAACGCTGTTAAAGGTCATGCTGGAGCTTCATCCCAAGCTGTCCGGTAAGGTCTCATTTTTTGGATCAAGCTTAAGCAAAACCAAGACTCGTGTCGGTTATGTGCCGCAGCGCGGATCCGTGGACTGGGATTTCCCGACCGATGCACTGGATGTTGTCATGATGGGTTTATACGGCCGGGTGGGCTGGCTGAAGCGACCGAATAAGAGCCATAAGGAAAAAGCGATGGCATCGCTGGATCAAATGGGCATGGCGGACTTTGCCGACCGGCAGATCAGCCAGCTCTCCGGTGGACAGCAGCAGCGCGTATTCCTCGCTAGGGCGCTTGTCCAGGATGCCGACCTCTATTTCATGGATGAGCCGTTAGCCGGAGTTGATGCTGCAACCGAGCGGGCTATTATGACCACGCTGAAGGATCTGAAAATGGCCGGTAAAACCGTAATGGTGGTCCATCATGATCTCCAGACGGTTGAGGATTATTTCGACCATGTGCTGCTCCTGAACCGTACGGTCATTGCGCATGGGAAGACGGAAGACGTATTCACGAAGGAACATGTATACCGCGCCTACGGCGGTTCGCTTCGCTGGATGAAGGAGGCGTAACGCATGCTAAATTCATTATTGTCTCCAAACACGCAGTGGGTGCTATTGAGCACGTTAATCCTGGGCATGGCAGCCGGCATGATTGGCTGTCTCGCCTATTGGAAGCGGCAAAGCTTGATGAGTGACGCGTTGTCTCATGCGGCTCTTCCCGGTGTGGTGGTAGCTTTTGCATTGACGGGAAGCAAGAATCTGCTGGTGATGATACTCGGGGCTGCTGCCAGCGCATTAATCGGGGCCTGGATGATCCAGTGGATCCGTACCTCCAGCCGCATTAAGGAAGATACGGCCATGGGCATGATTCTATCTGTATTTTTCGGATTGGGCATTATGCTGCTTACGATTGTGAACCGTACAGCGGGCGGAAATCAGAGCGGACTGGATAACTTTATTTTCGGCCAGGCTGCGTCCATGGTTCGTAAGGATGTTTTTACGATGCTCATCCTGGCAGCTTTAGTTATTCTGGTCGTCTCGATTGGCTTTAAGGAATGGAAGCTGTTTCTGTTTGATCCTGATTTTGCCCGGGGATTAGGGTTGAATAGCCGTCTGATGAATACCCTCTATATGGGTGTGCTCGTTCTTGTCATCGTCATTGGTATTCAGGCTGTCGGCGTCATTCTGATGGCGGCCATGCTAATCATACCTTCCGTCAGCGCAAGATATTGGACACAATCCTTCAAAATGATGGTCATTTTGTCGGCTATATTTGGAGGCGGCTCCGGGTTTGTCGGTACCCTGGTCAGCACAATGGGGAAAGGATGGCCTACAGGGCCGTTTATCGTTGTAGCCTCTTCCGTATTGTTCACGGTTTCCCTGATTTTCGGTGCTGAGAAGGGGTTGCTGATCCAAGCGCTGCAGCTCCGCTCTCAGAAAAAAGAGCATATGGACTCCCATAACCAACCTGTTTTAAGTCCCCGGCTGTCCGAAAGGGGGAGCAATCAATGACCTACACAGGATGGATATTGCTTACGGCCTCTCTCGTCGGATTGTCTTGCGGTATCGTTGGCGTGTTCCTGATATTGCGCAGAATGGCGATGATGGCTGATGCTATCAGCCATACGGTGCTGCTTGGGATCGTAACGGCGTTTATCGTCACAAGAGAACTAAGCGGGCCTCATATGCTGATCGGTGCGATTATTGCCGGATTGCTGACAGCGGTCCTCGTTCAATGGTTCCATTCCCGGGGCGTTCAGCAGGATGCATCCATCGGTGTTGTATTTACAACCTTGTTTGCGATTGGCGTTATCCTGATTGCAACTCAGGTTGGCAATGCGCATCTGGATACCAAGCATGCCCTCATGGGCGAGATTACGTTTGTGCCTTGGGAATTAATGCACGTTCCTCTGTTAGGGGAGGTGCCAAAGGCTACCTTTATGCTGGCAGCCGTGCTCCTCGTCGTACTTATTGTCATCCTGGCTTTCTACAAGGAATGGAAGATTACGTCCTTTGATCCGGCTTTGGCGGCCAGTATTGGCATTCCTGTCGTACTCTTGCACTATGTATTTATGTCGCTGGTCTCCATCACGACGGTTGCATCGTTTGATGCCGTGGGAGCGATCATGGTGGTGGCTATGCTTATAACACCTGCCGCCGCGGCCTATCTATGGACGGATAAACTCTCCATCATGCTGGTGTTAAGCGGAGCATTCGGCGTCATTTCTGCAATCATGGGTTACTATGTCGCGTTATGGCTGGATACCTCCATCTCAGGATCTATGGCGTTTGCCACCGGAATCGTATTTATTATCAGCTTCCTGTTCTCTCCGAGACATGGCGTGCTTTCCCGTTATCTTCATAAATTTAATACGCACGGAAGCGAAGAGAAACTGGATGGTGTATCCTAAAAAATGATGCTGTATGAAGCTTGGGCGATTAGATGCCCAGGCTTCTTTTTTTCTTCCAACACTCTTAGAGCATGGTATAATCAGGAAAAAACGCCGCGATTGTGATGAAGATTATTTCAAGGAGTGAGTACATATGCACATGGAGTCAACAAGACTGGTGATCCGGGATTTTCAGGAGGAGGATTTTGCAAGTATTCATGCCTACGCCTCTGACCCATTAGTGACCGAGTATACAATGTGGGGACCGAATACGGAAGAGGATACCTTAGAATATTTAACGGAAATCCGCCAAATGAAGGAGCAGAGCCCTCGTGAGAGCTATGAACTGGCAATCGTGCTGAAAGATAGCGGCCGTTTAATCGGGGGTGTGGGTCTTCACCGATCGAAGACGAACGCAGAGCTTGGATACTGCTTGAATTCCGCCTATTGGCGACAGGGTTATGCTACGGAAGCTGCTAGCGTTATGTGCCGTTTTGGTTTTAAGGAGCTGGGAGTTCATCGGATCTACGCCACCTGCAGGCCGGGAAACATCGGGTCAGCTGCGGTCATGCGCCATATCGGAATGAAGCAGGAAGGGCATCTTCGGCAGCACCTATGGTTTAAAGGTGCTTACCATGATTCCTATTTATTCTCCGTGCTCAAAGAGGAATTCGAAATCTAAAATCTATCATAATGCTAAGGAGTTTCTGCCTCCATGGATAACACTGAATTGTTAATCCGTAATAACGGAATTTCGATTTACGAGCAAGCGTCAGGTAAAGTGTATTATACGAAAGAGGATCATATGTCCGTTGTTATTCTGGCTAAGGATGGCGATCAGCTGCTGCTGATCCGTCAATATCGCGCCGCCGTGGATGACTACGTCATTCAGTTACCTGGCGGTGGCGTAGGTGAGGGGGAGGATCTGGAATCGGCAGCACGCCGTGAGATGCTGGAAGAAACGGGCTGCACATGCGGCAAACTTCATTATCTCGGAAAGCTGTATCCGGCGTCCTGGAGATGCAATGAAATCGCCCATGTTTATTATACCGATGAGGTGATAAGTCAAGCAGATCAACAGCTCGAGGGATACGAGCGCATTGACGTAGTAAGAATGAGCGTAACGGAATGCCTGCACCGGATTAAGGAGAACGAGCTGCAGGACTCCGAGCTGGTCTTTGCGATGATGCAGGGTTTGCTCAAGGGTTTCATTCAGCAATATAAGCATATCGTGGATAAAAGAGTATAGATTCAACACACGAAGAGTCGCGCCGATACAGAACTTATCTGTAAGGTGCGGCTCTTTTTATGCGTGAAATATGGACCAATTCATCATTTATCTCGCGGTGACAAACTTGGCGGCCCCGAAACGAATATAATCCATTATGAGCATAAAGGAGTGTTCGACTCATGGGAAGGCATCTGCTGATCTATGATGTGGAGTGGTGGATCTTAGGAAAGCATGCAAAGCTTATTCAGCAATATCATCCTTCGCTGGACCTCATGTCCGTCGGGGAATTGGGCCGGTATCTGGAGCGTCACAGCAGTGTGGATCTTAATCAGGCCTATGACCGAATAGGTGCAATGTGTTTGGGAATCGCAGCCTTATTGTATTTTCAAGCATATTCGTATCGATGCCTCGGCTGCGGTCTCTTATTATTATTTTAGTCAGAATTACGAAACCTTTCGTGAATGGAACCGTGATGAACTGATCCCCTATCCGGAGTTTCTCAGGCTGGTCATTCCCCGAATCGGCATATTTCGTGCGATGAACCAATAGCTGGGCCAAACGCTTAGACAGGTGGCTCCGGAGGCTAACGTAGAATACATCGGGCATTTTGTAGACCATCGGCTATTCCAGACATCCATGATAGTGCGCAGGGGCAGCACCCCTTTTGTAATAGGGTGGGCCGGTGATCCTGCGAAACGATCCAAAAATTACGTTACATTCATATTCGACTGGAAGGGGAAATGGTTCATTTATGGCATCCATTCGTAGGACCTGATGGGAATCCCAATTACGATTTCAATTATGCACTGTATCTATATCTACAGGCACGCGGCAATCAGAAAGAGATGCAGCTATTGATTCAGGAACCTCATCTTCTCAATAAGGAGGAGTGAATAGCTTATGAAGCTGTCAGTCATTGTACCGGTATTAAATTGCGTTAGGATCAACAGAATAATCAAGAAGCAGCCCCTTCATGATGACTGATTCTACAATCAGATCATGGAGGGGCTGCTTTATTTTAATTGGTTGTCATTTCTGTTACAGCTTGGACAGACGAGCATAAGTGGCTGACTACTTGAGATGCACTGATCAGGCCTAATACCTGCAGCCTGGATATTTGAGTTAGCAAGGAGTTGAGCTGCTGTTCATGGTAGCTTAGGGAATCGACACAATAATGATCGGAGTGGACCTGCGAGTGAACATCCGTAGAGCCGCAATAAACGACTTGATCAAACCTAACCTCCGAGAACAGATCAATCCGATTTGTAAAATACAGCCGAGGACCTATTTTTCGGGTTCCTACGATGAGATTGCCATGATATACATGAGTATACACAATCACAAGCAGATTCTCGTCCTCGCTTAAACCATTTACTATCTGCTGCCAGCGCCTGGAATTGGTTTCCCATACAGTAAGACTGAGCACCAGCACGACCTTCTTCCCGGATTGCTTGACTCTGGACGCGATTTCGTCCGGCTGATCTACCATATGAAAAAGGCTATCCGGTCCTTTTGGCGTTCTCCACGGTTTGTTCCATTTTTGTTCATAGTAAGCTTTGTTCTTGTTCCATAACGCATTATAGACATGATTCTTAAGCTTCTTGATCGTAACGCTCCCGTGATGATAGACAAAGGCGTCTTCCACGATGGCCAGGCGGTACCCTGCATTCCGGACACGTTCGCAATAATCATCGTCCTCAAACATGCCAAGGCCATAAGCGGGATCCAATGCCCCCACACGTTCCCACACACTTCGTCTAATGGCTACGCAGAAAAATCCAAGCAGATCGGTATACCGGTATCTTCGCCGGTAACGTTCGTAGAATTCACTAAGCCAATGGGGGTGAGCGCCTTGAACAGCATCCCCAATGAAATGATCCAGCGCTTGATCATTCCCCACGTGATTAGACATCGGACCCGTCATTGCCAGCATTTCGTCTTTCTGAAAAGGTCTCAGTAGACGGGAGATCCAGCTTCCATCCGGAACAAGCGTATCATTATTGAGCAGAATGATAAATTCTCCGCTTGATTGCGCGCATCCCAGCGTGTTGCCAGCGGCAAATCCGAGATTCGTAGGCGAGGTGATCACCTTGATCAGTGGATGATTCTGACTCTTAAGATTGGAGGATGTCTGATCTTTTGAGGCGTTATCTACGACGATAACCTCCAAATTCGGATAATGACCCGATTGAAGGAGCCGATGAAGACATTGCTGTGTATAAGACCAGTTATTATGAACGACCAGGATCACACTGACCTTGGGAAACAGGTGCTGGACAATATCTGCATGAAGTGATTCATATCGATGATCCCAATTGTTGAGCTTGGCGAACTGCCGCCGCTGTTCAATAACGTTTTGCTCGGACTGTAGAAGGGCAGCTTCAATCGCCTCTTCAAATTGCGCGGGAGTATCCGCAATCATGACCAGGTGATCTGCAACAGTCTTCACTTCAGGAAGTTCTGTAGAGATGACCGGCTTGCCGGCAGCCAAATATTCATACAGCTTCACTGGATTGGTGGCTTGTGTTAGCTCGTTCTTCTTGAACGGAATTAACGCGACATGGAAGCGATGCAGATAAGCAGGGAGTTCATGATACGGCTTCTCTCCTAGCAATAATACGTTACTCAGTTCCTCGATCCCCGAGATGTCACAGCCGAAAGTGTGTCCAATGAGAACAAACGTCCAATCTGGCCGACTTCTGGCGAGTGACTCCATGAGCTGAATGTCAAACCAGTCAGATATAGCTCCGTAGTAACCAATTATCGGCTGATGAATGGACTCAAGCTCCGGCAGTACCTCTTCAGGCTGCTTCGAGAAGTGAGCGGTATCTGCTGCATTGCGGATAAGTACAGTAGAAGGATTGTATGGGGCAGCCCAGTCGTATAGATGCTGAGAGGTTGTTACCACGAGCTCCGCTTCCCGCAGCAGCTGTTCTTCAAGCAGGAGCATCGTTTTGTCGTTTGTTGAGAAGCCGGCATGATGGTCCATGCAGTCGTAGACGATATGATGCTGATCCATAGCGATTACGAGTGGAGTCCAGAATGGAAGATCCACAATGGAGACCAGTTGGGATAGCCCGAATTTATCCCTTACATGCTCAACCGACCACTTTAAATATTGGATATCCCAATCATCCATTTGATCCTGGTACAAATTCAATGGCTGATTGGCGCATAAGGTGACCAGCCATATATTACGATCAATATTTTTAACCTTAACCTGACGGTTGATTTCTTCTCTTGTCGCTTCTTCTTCTCCTAATCCAATAATCCCCGGATTTACGTAGAACACTCGGTGCCCCTGCTGAGCAAATTGTTCTGACATCTGCTGGGGGCGCTGCCATCGGAACTGCCAATCAATGACGGGAAACCGAATGATATCGTATAACGGCATCGTTCCGGGCCCAGGCTCCTCGTCAGTGGGCATCCATACGTCAACAGACTGGACAGGAACCTGCTTCATTTGTTGTGTGGATCGCAAGGAGGTCAATGGCAATGTGACAACGGGAGTTGGAGGGGGAGCGGATCGCTTCCTCCGAATGTATTTCAGGGCTAGCTGGCGCTGTTTCCAATGATGCACGGCCGAGCGATGGGTTGAAGATTTGCGGCGGCGGTAAGACTTGATTTTATTCAAGGTTAGCCTCCTCTCTAGTGCAAGGGTCTATTTAACAAAATATGTATCATTCCAAATATCTGTATGGGTAAAACACCAGATGAGGCGGAAATACCCGAAATGATTGGAGGGCGTACCACTGATGACTGGCTTTCGGTGTTAAGGAAATTAGGCCATTTCCTTATCATTGACATTACGAGTTGCCACTGTCCCGGCATTCACATAAGGTACCAATGACTATACAAAGGGAGGGGCACTTGTGAGGAGATATTGGAACAGGAGTCTTGATGGGGGAAGCAAAGAAATTACAGTACGAAAAAAGAAAAAGCGTAAAAAAACCTCACATTCGGTGTGGAGTAAATTTTTATCTCTGCGTCGAAAGCTCATTCGCAGTATTGCAGTAATCCGATTGCAGATTGTTCGATTGAATGAACGGATCCATGCGCTTCAAGAGCAGGTGAACGGTTTACAAGGTGGAGCAAGTCCAGGAGCAAGTCCAGGGAGCAGTGTCTCTGCTTTTTTAAGAGGAAGACTGAACAGCCGAATTACAGTGGAAACAACGGCAGGTACCATATTCGGGACGCTGATCGCGATTGGAGAAGATAATGTACAAATTGCAGAGCCGAACGGCAGTATCGTCATAATCCCGCTCCGCAGCTTCTTATCTATCGCTTGATAAAAGATGGGAGGAATTAGATAGTATGGACTTTTCAGAAATTCTGGCTGCATTCGTGGGCAGAACGGTAGAAGTTGTACAGGTGAATCAATTTCTGCAAGGTCAGTTACGATCCTCAGTAGACGGGTTAATTACAGTGGAAGTGGTAAGCTCGAATTATATTCCTACCTCTCAAGTAGTCACTGTACTTAATGAGAGCATTTCATTCGTACGCATTCTGCCTCTCTGAATGATGGTCATGTTTCCATGTTTCAGACTCGCCTATAATGGAATTTTTCCATTCCAAGTATTGGTGGGGATGCCGATGCGTCAAGCTGGACGTTCTTAATCTTCGGTGGTACAGCGCCTCTGGTACATGATAAAGCTTGTGTGTATTGGATAGCTTCATTAATTGTCCGATATCCTCATACAGTCTCCCTTCAAAGAGAGTATGATGATCCCAGCCATCAACCTGCTTAAGTATAGAGACATTGAACATGCGCGGAGCGACGGCAGGGGCATTTTGCAGCAGCACATAGGGAGACAAGGAAGAGGGGGCAACTTTAACTCCTTGATACACCAGCTGTTTATTCGCACGTTCCAGCCATTCCATATGATTAGCATACACGACGGCAGTATTCTGTTGGCCACCAGCCTCCCTCATGAGGATCTCCAGCGCGTCGGGTGCCAGCCAATCATCGGCATCCAGCTCCAATAACCAGGGAGCTTTCGCTAGGTTCAATATTCTGTTCAGAGCTCGTGATTTACCTGTATTAACTTCTTGTCGAATCAGCTTAATGCGATTATCCTGAGGCACCCTCATCAGATAATGTGCAGTCTCTGCATCGGTTGATCCGTCATCAAGAATCACAAGCTCCCATCCCCCGAAGGTCTGCGCTAATACGGACCGCACAGCCCAGGGAAGATATGAGCCATCATTATAGGTGCACAAAGCAATGGTAACCAGAGGAGGACATGAGACCACTGGTGGCTGTGATTGTTCTTGGGATCCAGCTTGGAGAAGAGGTAATACGGCTTGCCATTCCTCTGTTTCTTTCATCCAAGCGGGAGCCGCGCGTTGATGGTATAAGATTCCGGCGGAATCAACTTCCATCCATTCATATCGCGTGGACAACTCGAATTTTTATCGTTCAATACGTATTTCTGAAATGGCAGCTGCTCTCTGGTTCTAAAGCCCGGTGTTTGTCCGCTCATGACAGTCTTCGTGCGCCATAACAGCGGTCCACGGGGAATGCGCAAGTATGGGACGTGTCTGTTCTTGGAGGGAGCCAACTGATCCGTAATCGAAACCGGATTTATGATATATCCGGCTGAATGGTCGCTGCAGGTCCTCAGCCATTGTTCAATCTCCACCTTGGCATGAGGCTGGACAGAATCTCCCGCATAAAGCGTCATGAACCACGGGCCAAACTCCCGGGCAAGTGTTTCATTTAGGATCGTTGCGGTCACTTCTTCGCTAGGGATTATCACTTGACGGGCATCGGAGAAAACGCTTTGAACCGATGCTGCAGTATTCTCGCTTAAATGGGGATTTAAACCTGGAAGAATAAACACCAGCATAACCGTTCAGTTCCTTTCTGTATCCTTATCTTAGCTGTTACCAAGCTGAATCTAAATGGAATTAACCCAATCCTGGTTATCTTATGCCCACATGCGCATGGGGGATACAACTGGCCAATAACATACTCTAAGTTGCGACACTCTGGTAAATCGGGAATAATAGAGCCTAGAAGCAAAGCCGAATCAGGGATGGGGGAAATTGAATCAGATGAAATCGACTTATAGTCAAATTATTCAGCAAGCTCAAGGATTTGCACGCTCCGTGCACGATCGGGATGCAAGCGGTCATGATTGGTGGCATGTGCAGCGTGTCACCCGCATCGCCCGACTCTTGGCGTATCTTGAAGGCGCGAATCCATACATATGTGAATTGTCAGCCTATCTCCATGACGTAGCTGATGAGAAGTTGAACGAATCGAAGGAAGCAGGTTATGAGCGGGTTCAGCATTGGTTGAAGCAAGCTGGTGTGGAAGCATCTGACCAGGAAACCGTGTTGGAGATTATCAGCACGATGTCATTCTCTGGTGGAACGGGGAGCGCCATGCGTACATTGGAAGGGCAAATTGTACAGGATGCAGATCGTCTGGATGCGATTGGCACGATCGGAATTGCCCGTACATTTGCTTATTCTGGTTGGAAGGGACAAAGCATGTACGATCCATACATTCCCCTTCGGGAGCACATGACACGAGAGGAGTATCGAAAAGGTAAGAGTACAGCCATTAACCATTTTTATGAAAAGCTGCTAAAACTAAAGGACAAGATGAATACGGAATCGGCAAGACTGCTGGCAGATGGCAAGCATCAGAGTCTCGAGCTTTTTCTCCAGTTCTTTGATAAAGAGTGGTCGATGGGGAATGAAGCCTACCTGAACGAATCCCCGATTCATCGCGGAAATGTATCGCGTGTCCATATCGCCTTCGATGATTCAACGGCAGGGTCGTTAAGGATGATGCTGCGCTCGAAACCGGGGGAAATCGTAGTTACATTGGGCGATGATCTTATGGTTGGGCCGCTCCCAAAGGACGATGATTACTCCCATTGGTTCTCTACCCGAAATGAGTGGTTTCAGGAACGATATAGCATTGCGCATATGGATGACAGGAAATTAACGATGTTGCAAGCCGCCTTCGATTGGCTGACCTGGACCCGGCAGCTGAGGGAAGTGCCGTGCATGATATGGGCAGGAGATTCTGCCTCGGAACAACTAGGCTTACGCAGGTTGTTGTCTTTGATACCAGATCATCCTGATGCCATATTGGTGAATGCGACAAGTGTGCTTCACAAGCAGAACCCGAACATTTGGTATCGTGGGACATTCGAGATGGCTATAGATAAACTTCAAACGGTGCTGGACACAGCCGAGCATGTTCCATTGTCGCCGCAAGCTCAGGCTGGCTATCGTGCGGATTGGCAGCGTCTCGTAAACGATGATGGGTTCCTGCGCGTGCTTCAAGGTGAGGAGCTACGCATCGTTCCTGAATCTTACTATGATGCAGATATACTGCAAGCCGCTTATCGTCTTGAGGCTAGACATGGGTTCTTCAAGAAATCAGCCCGCATTATTGGCGAGGTGATCGGAATGGGTGAATTAACCGTTTCCGACTCTTTTATCGAGTATCGGGTTCGTCATCTGATTCAGGAAGGGGCTCTAACCTATAACGGCGAGCTGACAGCGATGCGAAACTACAGCATCTCTCTTGTAGATGCATCGACTCCCGAGGAGCGGTGGACCCATGCACAGCGCCTGGCCAAGGTCGTGAAGCTGAAGTCGCTGATGAGTGAGATGATGGAAATTAATCATTCGGAGAGAGGTCTCATGGAAGAACTACGCCAGTTGGATGCAGAGGGACTGGGATCATCTGTTTCCACCAACCCGAAAGCTTTTAGGAGCAGCATACAAACTCAAATCGATAGCCTATTGAGCACGTATCAACAGCATCAAGAACAACGCGTGTCTTTCTTGGGTTCTCTGGAGAAGGTGTTAACTCAGATCGATGAAAGGGCACCGAAAGAATAAATTAAGCACATTCGTATAATGTTGGAAACTTAATATTATTAGACAGAGAAAAGATAGTGGAAAGCGGTGGAGTTATGTTATTTACGGATCAGCAGATTCAAACCATAAAAGAACAAGCGCTTGGGATGGACAAGCATCGACAAGTAACGCCCGAAGTGCTGGCAGCTATATACGATCATCGTTTATTTCATTTGTTTGTGCCCGATGAGCTTGAAGGAAGAATGACCTCACTGCCGGAGGCTGCACGCATTTTTCAGGAGAGTGCCAGGATCGACGGTAACCTGGGATGGCTGGTTACGATTGGAGCAGGTGGAGGATTCTTCGCGGCACTGATGAGCCAGGAGGTGAGTCGCCGCGTATTCGCACACCGAGAAGCGGTGATTGCGGGCAGCGGGATGCCGACAGCTACGGCAAGACAGGTGGACGGCGGATATATTGTGAACGGCAGCTGGAAGTATTGCAGCGGCTCTACCTATGCAACGACCTTTACAGCCAATGCGGTTATCGAACCAGATTCTACGATACCAGATGCAGCTGACGTACCGACTGCGGATCAGGACGAGCCTCATATTCGATCCTTTATCCTGTACCCTGATCAAATCGAGATTCTGGAGGATTGGAATGCCTTCGGACTGCGGGCAACGGCGAGTCATACGATATCCGCTGTGGATGCGTTCGTGCCGGTGGAGATGACGTTCTCCCTTACAGAAACCCAAGGGTATGAGAACGAAACAATCTATCAATATCCCTTCCTTCCGTTTGCCCAAGTATCTTTTGCTGGAGTCGCCGTTGGCATCGCCGAGCATTTCCTTGAAGCAGCAGAATCACTTGCGGCACAGAAAGGGAGCTCTCCTCATGTGATCGGCAAGCTGGAGGAGCGTAAAGCAATGTTGGAGCAATCCGTTTCGGATTTTTATGAGACGGTGGAGGGCTCATGGGAGGAGCTGCTGAGTAACGGTGGATTATCGAATGCAACAGAAGCAGAGGTAACCACCCGAAGCGTAGCAGCAGCCCAAACAGCATTATCCTGCGGCCAGCAGGTGTTCCCGCTGTTGGGTTTATCCGCTGCGATGGAAGACACCGAAATCAATCGCTGCTGGAGGGATCTTCAGACGGCATGCTCGCATGCGCTGCTAAGAAACTTCTGATGGAGAAGTAAACCATTGAGATGTATAACCGTTTAGAAGCAAAACCATGAGCCGCATACCAAGCAGCTCATGGTTTTTATGTTGATTTGCTGCTAATTCCATACCCCGAAAAGCACAATTATTCAGTATTCACGTAGGAGGCCCGGTCCTCACCCAACAAAGGTAGTGACACTGCCCATTCCCATATTATCGAAACTTGCCGTAATCTTTAATATGCACTTCAATCGAGCATTCCACCGGCAGCTTTTGAAGCTCTTGTCGCCAGTTCATCTTTTTCCACTGCTCATAGCCCACCCGATTACGGACAAACCTACCGATTCCAAGGTTGTCTACCTGATGTTGTTTCATGAGCTTGATGATGTTATCGCCCTTTTTTGAAATATATTGACTGATTCGCTGCTCTAGCTCATGCCGCTGCCGATCGTTGCTTAACCTAGCATCGCCGATGTATTCCAGAACAGTACCGGAAACTTTGACATAATACGTCACTTTGTCAATGCCTTGAGCCCCGCGGGTGACTTTGACTTTACGTGAGCTGATTAATGAACTGAACATGATGTTTTCCTTCTTGCCGTTAATCTCTGTCAGATCAATATTAATTTGGCCATCTCTGAATTTGTCCTTCAAAAAAGCGAAGACCAATGCGTCCTGAGGTTCGATCCTCGCAACATATCGATCATCTCTAAATAATGCGATTCCATTCGTTGTAATGAAATTATCTCCATGCTTCTTAAGAATCGGAGCAACCGGATCTACACCCTGATCGAAAAAGTCCCTGGCAAAGTTGAATAATGTTACCTTTGGAATGGCCTGGCCCAGCGATTCTTTTTCAAGCAGCATTTCGATATATCGACCTGTTCGCGGATGGTTCTTATAATCATCGATCAACAGTTCGCCCGCATTACCATCAACGACACTCACTTTTACCTGTGATGAAATGGAGGGATCCCTGAATAAGGTGTCCAGATGTCCGTGCAGTCCATTCTCCGCCAGTGAAAGACCGAACAGCACGTTGCGGATTTGCCCGCTTACCAGCAGCATACCCGTTCTCCGGGACATGATCATTTTCGCCTCTTTGCTGCTTGAGGCGTTCGCCGTTAATACCTCCCGTTTAGAGGTGGCTTCCGGGTCTGCCTGCGGGATGGAAACTGAGATGGCTAACTTGCCATCCGGCAGTAAATCATAACTGGTTGTCTGGATGAAACCCAGATCTTCCAGAATGCGTTGATCTCCACAGCCTGATATAAGGAATATACATAGCAGGAGGAGCAGGCATGTACATTTTTTTAACATGATCACATCACGCTGCCTTTTTTCGCCGCTGCCATAGCAGCAGAATGATTAAAACTAAGGGCATTATGTAGGCGAATCCGATCTGAATATACCCCAGAAACAAAATCCACTCCCGTATTCTATTTAAAACCGTTGGAATGTAGGAGATGAGCAAGGCGACCAAAATAATAAAAAAATAGTGGACGTTGAGTTTGATCTTCGGAAAGACTCTTTGGGTACTCTCACCGGCTGCCCAGAAATAGAGGACGAGCGTGATGAGGGTTGTGAACAAGAAAAAGCCATAGAAGAGATTCTCGACACGCTCAATAAACGGAAGTTTGATGTAAGCAAGCAAATCCAGTAACGGAAACAGCATGACCTTAAGCATATCGCTGCCAATGACTCCAAATGACACAAAGCCCAGAATAACGTAGGATATCGTACGTACAAGATGACCATAGATAACCGCTCTGAACAATTTGGTCTTCTTATCGGTATACGGAAACAATAATAAACACAGCTCATAACCCATAAATGCCAAATAAATATGGAAAAAACCTTGCGTCATGTTGTAGCTGTCTTTAAAAAGATAGGGGGTCAATCTTTCGAACCTGAATTCTCCCAGATAGTACAACAGAAGGAGATTCATCCAGATAGTGCACCAGAAGAATACGGTCGAAGCCTTGGAAATGTTATAGAGCCCTTTGGTCAGCAGAATAAAAGCTAGAACATCGATCGCAATCTTGAACACCATCGGATCGGTGGTCGGGAACGCGAACATCTGAAAGATCAGCACATATTGCTTGCCTACGAGACAGCCGATAAGCGCCCATACCAAGCTGATGGCCAGATAGAAGGGGCTCAAAATGAACTTGGGAATGCTTTTTTCTAATATTTCGAAGATGGACTGTCCATTGCTCAGCTGGTACACCCCATACATCATGTAAATATTCAGACAGATCAGAATGGCTATGGGGATCACGATAAGCCAGCCGTTTGTTCCGAAATACTGGGCCTCGATCTGCGTGATACTGAATACGTATACACCCGTTTGGATCATGTAGATGAGGATCGCGGTATGAAATTGGGATAGTTTTTCTTTCAATTGTCCTCACCTCTTCATTTTTAACTTCACTTTGTTTCTGGCTTTGACTTGGGTCGGCCGTTTGGCCAATGTGGAAAAAGGCAGTCTCAGAAACACGTCTTTCCAATCATAAGGCTCAAATGGAGCTATCGGCGATAAATAGGAGGCGCCGATACTTGTCAATCCGCTCAGGTGAATGACGATAAATGCGAGTCCAATGGCCAATCCCAGATTGCCCCAAAACCCTGCCAGGATAATAAGTCCGAAACGGAACAGGCGAAAGGATGCACTCATCACATAGTTGGGAATAACAAAGGAGGCAATCGCCGAAGAGGCGACCGCAATGATTAGAATGTTACTTGTTAATCCTGCTTGCACAGCAGCTTGTCCTATAACGATACCGCCTACGATACCAATGGTTTGCCCGATCTTGGTTGGCAGTCTAGCCCCGGCCTCCCGCAGCAGCTCAATGGTTGTCTCCATCAGCAGTGCTTCAAAAATCGGGGGAAAAGGCACTCTGCTTCTGGACTCCGTTAGTGTCAGCAGTAAATTCTGTGGAATCATTTCATAGTGAAAGGAGGTCACCGATACGTAAAGGGCTGTCAACGTCACCGTGATCAGGAGCGCTGCAAACCTCAAGAACAAGGATGCCGTGCCTATGCTCCACCGTTGGTAATAATCATCGGAGGATGAGAAGAATTCAAAAAAGTTGACCGGGGCGCTGAAGGCAGTGGGGCTCCCGTCCATAATTCCGACGATACGACCCGAAACCAGCTTCGATGCGATCGTATCCGGCCGCTCGGTGGTCAGAAATTGGGCAAAGATCGAATACGGATCATCATCAATGCACTGAATCAGCATATTCGCATCATGGATAGCATCGATTTCGATATCCTTAATTCGCTTTATCACTTCTTTTACGTAGTTCTCATTTGCGATGTCTTGGATGTAAAGAACATAGACATCAGATTTGGTCACTTCACCAACGGACAATTTAATGACTTTGAGATGAGAACTCTGAACTCGCTTCCGGATCAACGACAGATTTGTATAAGCTTGTTCGGTAAAAGCCTCGTGCGGCCCGATAATGATGGATTCCGTTTCGGACTCAGCAACCGTACGTGATATTGGGAAAATAACATCGATCAGGTATGCTTTGTCCTCATAAAAGAATAGAGCCATGCCGTCAAGAATGCTCTCCACGCATTTTTTAGTATCCGTCACATGCTCATACTGGGATTGCTGCGTCAACGGTTCTAGCGGTGTATCGGAATTCAAGAGTGGAGGGAGCAGGTCACGCGCCAGTCGATCCTCATTGACTAAATGACTGAAATACAGTACATGCAAACGTTCATTATGATAGGTTTTATGGACAAAATCGGCGGCATGATCAAATTGGTCGATGATATGCTGCAGCGTCAGCCTATCATCTTCCTGGGGGTTAGGATCTTGCTGATTTTCGTGAGTTTGGCCTTTTTCAGAATGCTCATGGCTAACCAGAAATATGGATTTTAACTTCTGTTTCATTCCCACGTCTTTACACCTCGGATTTCTGCATAGTCTGTCACAGTGTGTGTACTTTGCCCTGGTTTTATCCAACGAATCCCAAGTTGAATTAGGAAGAATATAAGCGGGAATCTTAGGCTTGAGTGACGAACGCTAGATCAACTAGAGGTGTAACGAGGAGGTTTAATATGCTGGGCAGCATCGTATTAGCCGGTGTTTTATCGTTTGGGTTAAGTCCTGGTTATGAACAAGGTATAAAAAAACTTTCGGATTCCTATGATCAGCAAGCCATATTTGAATCCGGCGGTGAGCTTGTAGAGGAAGCTTTAAGGTCCTGTGGGAAACATTTCGGTACAGCCATCTTCTTGCCACCGCAATTGCCGTCCGTAGCTTTCACGCATCAGTATGGCCGCTGTTATGACATGGAAGGCGGATTGGACGAGCATCTGGAGGTTCATTATTGGAACCGATATAAACCTGAACATGACTACAAGATCGCGTTATATCCGCTGGAGAATAAACAGCAGCTAAAGCATCTATCATTTCAAGAATCGGAGCTGGCAGATCATACGACTGCAAAGTTTTACAAGGGACCGATCAATACACTTCAACTGTTAGTATTCGAAAAGGGGAACTGGCAATACCTTTTAACTGCTGCAAATCGCGCTTCGTCGAAAATCAGTCAGCAGGAATTGACAGAAATTGCAGAGTCCCTGACCCAAGCCATGAACAGTAAGGACCCTGTTTACGCCATGTGGGGAACGCTCGCCGTGACGGAAACGAAGCGTAAATACAATATGGATGTCGTCGACTACCTCTATATGGGAAAAACCACGATATCCAATGAGATGGCGGAGGAGAAATTTAAGCTATGGCTTAAGAAAGGCGCTCGTGAATTCGGCGTATACGTAACCGTTGCGTTTCACCCGACAACCCATCAGTTCATATCGATTCGATACGAGGAATTCTAGCTGGTTAGCAGGCACAAACACGATTTTCAGAAAGAGATTCATGTTTGCTGTTTTTGAAAGTGGTGTTTTCCTGCTGTTCAGACGCTTATATATGGTGTACCATATTTGGTGAAACTTGCCTCCGTGATTTCTACATTTTGCGCCAGTAATAGTGATTTAGGAGTGATTCGCTTTGTCGTTTATAGTACTTAAGCTCCTATTTGTTCCCTTGATATCGGTTTTTATCATGGTGTCGTCGGTTTATCTTGGATATCAAACGTCAATCCCTTTGATGCTGCTCACGGCATCGTTACTGTATGCATCCGTCATATGGGATCGAAAGTTCGAATGGCTTCGCATTCTTCAATTTCTCTTTCTCGGGGCGTTTCATTATGTTAGCCAATTGAATTGGTGTATCTTGCTGTATTACATACTTATCATCAATCTCATTCATAAAAAGGAGCGTTTCATAGAAACGATGCCGCTATGCCTCCTTATGGTACTTCAATATTCTATTATTCGTCTGACTTACGTGCCTTTTACAAAGTACAATATTCTGGTTTCGGTGTTTGATTGCTTAGCATCCTTTGTCGTCGTGATGTCCTTTCATTTTGTTAACTTTCTCGAATCGGAAAAGAAGAAATTATATAAGCAAAACGATTACCTGACCTATCATGATCCCTTGACGGGACTTCTGAATTATGATGGATATTTGAATAAAGTTCAGCATCTCATTGAGGTGAATAAGCCCTTTCAGTTGGTGTTACTGGACATCAACAACTTCAAATCGTTAAATGCCAAGGACATCTCCACAGCCAATGAGATTCTGATCAGTTTCTCACGGGCAGTGCGCAAACTGTTCCGAAACGATATGCTGGCAGCCTCCCGATATGCGGGAGACCGCTTTGCCATACTGCTGCCCGAGCATGTCAACATCGACAGCAGCATGTTCAAATTTGAAAATATCGGCGTACAGGTGACCTATAGCATCACTTGTTACCCGCATGAAGCCTTAACTTATCAAGAGATGATCAGCACGGCAGAAGACCGGATATTTCAAATGCGGCGCAATTCCTGGATGAGAAGCCAGGAGGAGATGATCCGGACGGAAAAGATGAAGATGGTGGGGGAGTTGGCAGCCGGGATGGCCCATGAGATTCGAAATCCCCTTACCTCCATTAAAGGGTTTATTCAACTCTCCAAAAATCAAAGTTATAACATTAAGCCCTGGTATGAAGTCATAATGGGGGAGATTACGCGGGTAGGGGAGCTGACGGCAGAATTTCTACACTTCTCAAAACCCCATGCCAGCAATATGAGGGTAGAATCCCTTAGGGACTGTATGACTCGAGTCTACTCGTTGTGTGAATCCGAAGCCGCTTCGCATGGACATTTATTTATGCTGGATGTAAGCGATGAACCGATTCAGATCGTCATGGACCGTGATAAGATCATCCAGGTACTGATTAACCTGATCCGTAATTCCTTTCAAGCGATGGAGCACACCGGCTCCGTCCGAATCTCGCTCAGAGCGGAAGAACGAATGGCTGTCGTGGAAATTGAGGATACCGGAAAAGGCATTGCCGATGAAAATCTGGCCAAGATATTTGATCCGTTCTACACAACCAAAGAAGAAGGAACCGGACTTGGGCTGTCCTTGTGTCAAAAAATTGTAGAGGACCATGGGGGCAGAATAACGGTGCACAGTGAGCTAGGGATTGGTACGACATTTACCCTGCGGATTCCACTCGCTTAGAAAAAATGGATGGCAATCTACCGAAATATATCCTATGATAGGATAGTTATTTAGCAATCCAAGATGGTTTGCTTTATTACTCATGCATCAATGTGTTGCAGGAAAGGAAGTAACAGATCGTATGTCGATGTCCACAAATGAAGCCGGTTCAGCCATGGTTCTAACTCGCAGGAAGAGGCTTCAGTTTGCCTTGATTCTCGGATCTCTTTCGGCTTTCGGGCCACTTTCCGTTGATATGTATTTACCTGCACTGCCGAAGCTCTCCGAAAGTTTGGGATCACCAGCATCGTTGGCCCAATTAAGCCTGACGGCTTTTTTACTTGGTCTTGCTCTGGGACAGCTTGTAGCAGGCCCGCTCAGCGATATCCGGGGGAGAAAAGCACCGCTTATTATATCCTTGATTATTTATTCGATTACCTCCTTGCTGTGCGCGTTTGCTCCAACGATATGGGTTCTGGTTGCGCTTCGATTCGTGCAGGGAGCAAGTGGAGCAGCCGGTATCGTCATATCCAGGGCTGTCGTCCGGGATTTATATACCGGTTCGGAGCTGACCAAATTTTTTACTTTGCTGATGCTGATTAATGGATTGGCACCTATTATCGCTCCTGTATTCGGGGCGTTTATCCTTAATTTCGTCTCTTGGCGCGGAGTTTTTGTCGTCCTGTTCCTAATTGGATTGCTGATGCTGCTTGCTGTATGGTTTGGTCTTCCAGAAACGCTCACTCGGGAGAAAAGGGCAAGCGGAGGGATTAAACAAACATTCCGTACCTTCGGCACGCTGGTTCGGGACCGCGTATTTGTCGGCTATGCGCTTTCTCAAGCGTTCGTATCCGCCGCGATGTTTGCGTATATCTCGGGGTCACCTTTCGTGCTGCAGGATATCTTTGGCGTATCCCCTCAAA
The DNA here is from genome assembly GCF_049316025.1 of Paenibacillus sp. NPDC058898. Classification (NCBI taxonomy): domain Bacteria; kingdom Bacillati; phylum Bacillota; class Bacilli; order Caryophanales; family Paenibacillaceae; genus Paenibacillus; species Paenibacillus sp. NPDC058898. The sequence goes on from NZ_JBMOSM010000001.1 coordinate 350,132, forward strand.
TGTACAGTCTGTTCTTTGCCGTTAATGGGGTTGGCATTGTCCTGTTCTCTCAAATTACGGGCAGATTGGCCTCCCGCACAGGGGAAACCAAATTGTTGACAACGGGTCTTGTCATTGCGGCCTTTGGCGGCACTTCACTGTTCGCGATCACATGGCTTGGCGGCGGATTGCTGCTGATTGCACCGATGCTGTTCCTGATTGTTTCTGCCGTCGGCATGGTCAGTGCAACGACTACGTCACTGGCGATGCAGAAGCAAGCAGCCCACACTTCAGGCAGTGCGTCCGCACTTCTTGGATTACTGCCATTGTTATTAGGTGCAGCCGCAAGTCCACTTGTAGGCCTGGGAGACGGAACTACTGCTGTCCCAATGGGAACGGTCATCGGGATTGCAGAATTGCTGGCCGTAAGCTCGTTTTTGTTCCTTGTTATGCCCTTTAGTCATAGGAAAGAGACGCCAGTGTCCTTGTAAAATAAGTCATAACATACAAAAGAAACCCACACTTCATGGTGAGGGTTTCTTTTGTTTATAAAACAATTTGAATGAATTACCTGTAATGCAATCATAATACCAGAGAGTAAACGAAACCGGACATATCACGTAAACGCCACTAGAGAAAAACACAACGATAAAGCAGGTGAACCAGCTTGAGATGGATGTCAGCCCTTGGTCTATTGTTTATGCTCCTGCAAGGGGATGAACCGGATAACAGCGATTTAATGATAACGCAAGAAGGCAAAGTCATGGCAAGCGTGAGCCGAAGTGACCATGCGCTTGATGTTTTCCCACTGCTGGATATGGATAAATACAATCAATGGGTAGATGCGCTTGATCGGAAAACCTATATGGAAGCCCGGAACGCCCGGATTGGCAGCAATGGTCAAATCATTCCCGGGCAGAATGGTCATAGACTGGATCGACGCAAACTGCTGGAGCAATATTATTCCTATTGGTACGGCACTGGGGGCGCTACCGTCGAAGCCCCGAGGTATCCGATTTATCCGAAGGTGGATACGGAACTTTTGGCCTCCCTTCGGGTGAAGCCGATAGGTTACTATGTCACCTATTTTAATTCCAACAACAAAAATCGTTCCCATAATATCGCGTTAGCCGCTCAGGCGATTGACAGTGCAGTCGTGTTTCCCGGAGAAACCTTCTCTTTTAATCAGGTGGTTGGCATTAGAACGGTGGACAGAGGGTACAAACGTGCTGGCGTTATTGTCAGAGGCGAATTATCGGAGGGGGTGGGGGGAGGGATCTGTCAGGTCTCTTCCACACTGTATAATGCTATTGACCGTGCAGGCTTGCAGATTGTAAAGCGATACTCTCACAGCCGGAACGTACCTTATGTGCTGCCGGGGCGCGATGCTACGGTGAGCTGGGGAGGACCTGATTTTGTTTTTCAGAACGCATATAATCAGCCCATCCTCATCCGCGCATTCGGTAATGGGGGAAGAATGACCGTTGCCATCTACTCTTCTGAACTCATTGAATATAAGCCGCGTAATGTACCGAGCATATCCAACGTGCTGCCGCAGGAGACGAGTGACACCAATCATAATCCGGTTAACGGTGATTAATCCAAGGTTTGGAGCATGGATGCAGCAGGTCGCGGGCGTACTGACTTATACCATTGCATACACAGCCAATACACTAGAAAGAGATCAATCGCTTCGCCGCCGTAATACATCAGCATTCCGCCCAGCTCGGCCTGTTCCGAAGAGACGCCGTCTGGCGGATAGGCATATATGTATTTGGAGAGTATCCCATGCCCGGCCATGGCGATCATCAGGATGATCGCACGAGTCTCAAAGCTGAGACGATGCGGAGCCACATCCACATAGAGCAAAGAAACCGGTACCGCAGCCGATGATACCAATACGTCTCATAACATAAGTCCTCCTCGAAATGGGCTTTTAAATAGAATACAGTGATGCCGTTTGGATAAAAAGGGTGGAATTAACTATTATTCACTCCGGCATATGAACTAAGGGATTCATGTTAATATAATGAAGTTTAGTTTACATAATATTTAATATGTAACCAATAAGGCTGCAACATAGTCAAAAGGCGAATCCTGTTAGGGATTCGCCTTTTTCATGGAAGAAGTCATTCATGTTGTTGCACATTAGGCATGAAGTGAAATCGGAATTTCCTTCACACCGCGGACAATCATACCGGGTCTCCATTCAAGCTCATCGATGTCCCGCTGCAGCTCAAAGTTGGGGTAGCGGTGGAGCAGCGTGTTGATTGCGATTTCACCCTCCAGTCTGGCAAGGGGAGCTCCCAGGCAGAGATGAATCCCTTTGCCAAAGGCTAAATGCTGGCTCTTCTCCCGGGTAATATCAAAGATATCCGGGTCCTTAAATTGTGAGGCATCCCGATTAGCGGAGTTCAAAGCGATGACAACCAAGTCGCCTTTCTTCATATGAACACCATGAAAATCCATATCCTCCGCCGCGAAGCGGGAGGTGCTGAATTCAACGGGACCGTTGTAGCGAAGCATTTCCTCAATCGCACCATGAATGAGTTCGGGTTGTTCCTGCAGAAGCTTGCGTTGTTCGGGATGCTCCAATAAGGCAAGCACACCATTACCGATCAGGTTTACCGTCGTTTCATGACCAGCTATGATCATCAGGGTGACGACGCCATATAACTCCTGTTCGGATAAGCGATCACCCTGATTCTCGGCAATGACAAGCTGACTGATCATATCATCGCCCGGCTGCTCGCGAACCTTGGCAAACCAATCCTTCAAATAAGCGATAAATTCATTCATATGCTGGACGACTTGCTCGTTCATTTCCTGGTTGGAAGCGCCGATGATGGAGTTGGACCATATCCGAAACTTTTCTTGGTCCTCCGTAGGCACGCCAAGGATTTCACTTATCACGATAATAGGAAGTTTGAACGCATATTCATCAATGAGATTTATGGTTTCTTTGGAGGAGACAGCATCCAGCAGGTTGTCCGCGATCTCTTGAATATGGTCCCGCATATCCGCAATTCGCTGCGGAGTAAAGCCCTTTTGGACTAATCCGCGAAGCCGTTTGTGATCCGGCGGATCGGAGAACAGCATATTAGTGCTGAACACGCTGGTCTGTTCCTGCCCCATTGCTTTAGCGACGTCTTTACTAAATCGGACATCCTTGAGCGCTTCAATAGCTTCCTCGTAATTGCTGATCAGCCAGCCGAAACGTCCATCAGGAAATTGCAGATTCAGTATGGGATCGCTTTGCCTCAATTTCTCGTATACAGGATAAGGGTTATGGGTAAATTCCTTCGTAAACAATGCATTTTTCAGAGATTCGTTCACATTTGTCATATAGGGTCTCCTCTCGAAAATGATAGTTTCCTATCCAGTATAAGGGAAGGAGAAGGAGATAACCAATTTACGGATGAAATGCCGACAGTCTCCAAATGATTGTTTTTATCAAACTTGTGATGGAAATGGTGTTCAAGATTGACTCTAAAGAGTGCCTTTTGGTCTACTGACTATATGTCGTTTTCTTTGTTATATTGGATCATATCTGAAGGGATGAAAGGGGGATTAAAGCGGTGAAATCCGTTTCCGGGGAGAAGGCAGCGCTGCTGGTTCGATTTTTTATACCGTATGCTGTCATTTTGGTGGGCTCTCTATTGGTTGGATGGTTTGCTTATGGGAAGACTGCAGGTCTTATCGAAAGCGAGACGGTAAGAAGCACCTCCGCCGCTCTGCAGCAAATCCAGGAAGCGCTGGATCAGAGATTTGCTGAAATCGAGAACATGGCACGGCAGATGTCGAGCGAATCGAAGGTGCTGTCTTTTCAATTTGAGAAAGAACCGTTTGTCGGAACAGGTCCTTACCGTCTATGGGATTTGGAAAAGAGTTTGTTTAATTACAAATTGTTCAATCATTTCATATTGGATTATTACATTGCTTACAGGAACAGCAACATGATCGTCTCACCTCGTAAGGTGTATACGGCGGACCAGTATTATCGTTTGCAACTGCACTATGACGACCAGTCATTAAGCGAGTGGAAGCAAGCTCTGTTTGGGCAGTATCATTATAAAACGTATGCCCCGGGCCGTTCGGTCGTATATGAAGGCAAACCTTACTCGGTTGTCAGCTATATGCAATCCTTCGGGAATAAAATGAGCAGCGGGGTTGTTACTGTACTGATTAACAACATGCAGATTCAGGACATGCTTCGCAAAGTCGATCCGGAACAAGAGGGTTTTGCCTACATAGCGGATCAGAACGGCAACTTGATCAGTTCCATAGGTTTGAAAGAACCGGATATTGTGAAAGCGCTTCCCAAACGAGGGGGCTACTCCCATATCCAATTGGGCGGACAGGAAATGCTGGTGACGCAATCCACGTCCAAATACAATGGCTGGAGCTATGTATCCGCTCAACCGAAATCCGTGGTGCTGCAAAAGGTGAATTATATTAAACAGCTGACATTGACGATCTTTATGACAGCTCTTCTGCTGGGGTTTGGGATCGCCGGCTATTTTGCATATCGAAGCAGCAGACCACTCCTTAAGATCCTCCAGCTTCTGCCGTCATCCTCACGGGATGCAAAACATGTGGTTTCTCGTAACGCGGTTGATTATATCGGACATTCCGTGTCCGAGCTGATTGAAAGTCATGATACGCTGAAGGAACGGTTGGAAGAGCAGATTCCGATGCTGCGAAATGTCGTGGTTGACAGGCTTCTGAAGGGTAGCTTCACGTCGATGCAGGAGATAGAGGCTGCCATGGAACACGCACAAGTCCAGCTTCGGGGATCTCATCATGCGGTTGCGCTTCTTCATATTCGGGGATATCAGGAGCCGTTTATGGAAGAGATGCTGATGGAGCTCGATATTGTAAAAATCAACCTCCGCGACCGGCTTCAAGCATTATGCGGGGAGGAGGTGCTGCTGCATGATTTTGGTGAAAACCAATTGGTCCTGATCCTGTCGGGAACGGCAGTAGACAATGCGGATTTTATGACACAGATGCGAGCGAATATACGGGTAATTTACGAGCAATTGAGCGGAATCTCAGATACAGGCCTGTATATGGCTGTAGGCGAGTGCCAGTCCAGCATTGCTGAGTTATACCGTTCCTACGGGGAGGCCAGGTTTGTGCTTCATCATGCAGGATGGAGCGAGAAGGCTCCTATCTTATATCATGCTGAGATGGAAACGCCGGCCTTCTCCTATTATTACCCGGCCGATGAAGAGATGAGGTTGATCCAGCTTGTGAAGGCAGGCAATGTGGATCAGACGCAGCAGTTGCTGCTGCAGATCAAGGAGAAGAACAGGTCGGAGCGGCAATTGCCGATGGCCGTGGAGAAGCTCCTTGCCCAGGAACTTAGCGGTACCTTAATGAAATGCTGCGAACCCACAGAGAAAGATGGAAGCGGCAGAAAGGAGGAAATGGAAGCCGTCATCCGAGCATTAAATCCGGTTCTGCCCCCAGCCGAAGCCATGAACATACTCTATGCTGCTTTTATTCGGCTCTGTCGGAAAAACGAGGAGAGGAAGAAGAGCCATAATGACCATTTAACGAGCCGACTGCTTACCTATATCGAGAGGCACTATGGGGAAAGTGATTTGAGTTTAACCGCGCTCGCCCGGGAAACACGCACCTCTGAGGCTTATGTATCTTACTTCTTTAAGGAGCAAACAGGCTTGAATTTCTCGGACTATCTGGAGCAACTCCGAATGGATGAGGCGAAGCGGGAATTGGCGTCAAGCGACAGACCGGTAAGTGACATTGCTGCTTCTGTTGGCTATCTCTCACTCAACACCTTCAGCCGTGCGTTTAAACGGGTAAACGGCATTAGCGCGACCGAGTATAGACGTCTTCAACGCGCAGAAGAACATGCTTAATCTAAAGAAATGCACAGTGCATGATTGATGAATAACAGCCCATTCTAAAATTCTGAATAATCGACCGGAAACATGAAGATTTACGCTGATCCACGCAGCTGTATATACTCCAATCACGGACCGCACCCGGGACGAATCCATTGAAGATTGGAGTGGTAGCCGCTGAGTGGCTGGAAGAGCATCATCCGTAGCTGGCAGTTGTATGCGCTTTTTTTTCTTCCGCTGCTGTACATCATTATTTTCAAGTATGTGCCGATGTACGGCGCGCAAATTGCGTTTAAAGAGTTCAACGTCACGAAGGGGATCAACGGAAGTCCATGGGTAGGATTTGCCCAGTTCGAACGCTTCTTTGAATCGCATGAATTCTGGCGATTGCTGAAGAATACGTTCTCCATCAGCTTGTACACACTGATAGCCAGTTTCCCGTTTCCCATTATGCTTGCACTTGGACTGAATTATGTAAGGAACCGGCGCTTCAAGAACACCGTCCAAATGGTTACATACGCGCCTTATTTCATCTCTCTGGTCGTGCTGGTGGGCTTGATGCTGCAGTTTATGGATCCAAGAACGGGACTCATCAATACGATGCTCGGCTGGATCGGCCTGGGTCCGTTTCATTTCATGGCGGAGGCCTCCTGGTTTCAGTCGATCTATGTATGGTCCCATATTTGGCAGAATGTCGGGTTTTCCTGCATCATTTTTTTGGCAACGCTTTCAGGGATTGATCCGGCTCTCCATGAAGCAGCCGTCATGGATGGAGCCACGAAGATGCAGCGGATGCGCCACATTGATCTCCCGGGCATCATGCCCATCGCCATGATTTTACTCATTCTGAGTACGGGGCAAATGCTCGAGACCGGCTTCGAAAAAATTCTGTTAATGCAGAATGCACTGAATTTGCGTTCATCCGAAGTCATTGACACGTACGTGTACAAGGTGGGATTGGTATCCCAAGCAATGAATTTTTCATATGCCACGGCGATTGGGTTGTTTAAAGCGATCATCGGTTTCGTGCTGCTGTTGATCGTGAACCAAACGGCCAAAAAGCTGAAGCAGGAGAGTCTATGGTAAGGAAGGGGGGACTTGTATGCAATCACCTGCCATGAAGGAATCCGGCTCGGATCGCGTTTTTACGGTGGTCAACTACGCGATGTTATCCGTTTTCCTAATCATTGTGTTGTATCCGCTGATATATGTAGTCAGCGCCTCATTCAGTTCCAGCAGCGCGGTCTTGTCGGGAAAGGTATGGCTGTGGCCCGTCGAACCGACCCTCGAAGGCTACCGTGCGGTATTCAAAAATACGATGGTTGCCAAAGGCTTTATGAACACGCTGTTCTATACGCTGGCAGGCACGATGATCAATCTCATTCTGTCCGTCATGGCAGCATACCCGTTGTCACGCAAAGATTTTCGGGGTAGAAACATGTTCATGCTGCTGTTCGTGTTCACGATGCTATTTAATGGAGGGTTGATCCCGACCTACCTGCTGGTGAAGGATCTCGGCATGATTGACACGATATGGTCGATGCTGATTCCGGGGGCGCTGTCGGTGTGGAATGTCATCATCATGCGCACGTATTTCCAGACGACCATCCCGCAGGAACTGCTGGAGGCTTCACAGCTGGACGGCTGTACGGATTTTCGCTTCCTGTGGCGCATCGTGCTGCCTCTTTCGGGTCCGATCTTGGCTGTCATTGCCTTGTTCTATGCCGTTGGACACTGGAATCAATATTTCAACGCGATGATTTATTTGAAGAGCGCGGATTTGTACCCGCTCCAGCTCGTGCTTCGTGATATTCTGGTGCAGAACGAGGTGAATATCGAAATGCTCGGCGATGCCAAAACCGCTGCGGCCCGGCAAGGGCTGCGGGAGCTGCTGAAATATTCGCTGATCGTGGTGACCTCGGTACCGCTGTTGATCGTATATCCGTTTTTGCAGAAATTTTTTGTCAAAGGGGTCATGATCGGATCATTAAAGGGATAAAACATCCATATTTCAGGAGGGCGGGACGTTATGAGAAAAAGAACACGGGTGATCATGGGGGCATTCACCGCATTCAGTATCCTTCTTGCAGGTTGTACGGGTTCACAGAGCCCGAAGGGCTCGGATGAGACGCCAAATGTGGGTACCGAGCCTATCGCCTTATCCGCACCGTGGACCTATCCGCTGGTTCAAGAGAAAACCACGTTAAAGGTGATGGTGCGGGGAAATCCGCTGGTCGAGAATTTCGAAACGAATGAATTCACCAAATGGTATGAAGAAAAAACGAATGTGCACATCGAGTGGGAGGTCGTTCCGGAGCAGAGCATGCAGGAGAAGCTGAATCTCGTTCTTGCCAGCGAGGATTATCCAGACGTCATTATGGGTTTAAATATTTCGCCGGCGCAGCAGATGATATACGGCTCGCAAGGCGCCTTTCTTCCGTTGAATGATTTGATTGAGAAGCAGGGGCCGAATACGAAGAAAATATTCCAGGATAACCCGGAGATCCAATCCACAATAACGGCGCTGGACGGCAATATTTATGCGCTTCCGGAAGTGAATGAATGCTACCACTGTTCCATGAGCCAGAAAATGTGGATATACGAGCCTTGGCTGAAGAAACTCAATCTTGAGATGCCGGAAACCACGGATGAGTTGTACGAGGTGCTGAAAGCTTTTAAAGAACAAGACCCGAACGGGAATGGCGTCCAGGATGAAATTCCGTTGTCGATTTCACCGAAATCCTGGAGCTCTTCCATTGATGCGTTCCTGTTGAACTCCTTCATCTATAATCCGGTTTACGGCTCAAGTTACAAGCATATATTCATAAAAGACGATAAGCTTGACGTCGCCTTCAACAAACCGGAGTGGAGGGAAGGCTTGCGGTACATGAATAAGCTGTACGCTGAGGGGCTGCTCGCTCCGGAGTCATTCACGCAGGATGACAATCAGCTGATCCAGATCGGCGAGAACCCCGATAACGTACTTCTTGGCGCTTCAACCGGCGGGCACCAGGGTATATTTACCCAACTCCTCGGCGAAAGCGGAAGATGGTTGGAATATAAGACGGTACCGCCGCTCAAAGGACCGAACGGAGTTCGCTATGCTGCTCTGGATTCCACCGGATTGAATCCGGGTGCCTTTGTCATCACGAAGAAGGCCAAGCATCCTGAGCTTGCCCTGCGATGGGCGGATGGGTTGTACGAACGGGAGCATACGCTGCGAAGCGTGTATGGTCGCCCGGACGAGGAATGGCGGGAAGCAAAGGACGGAGAGATCGGCATCAACGGAGAGCCCGCGGTCTGGTCAGAGCTGAAGTCTTACGGCACGGTACAGAATATAGCCTGGATTCAAACCGGTCCGAGTCTGCGGACGAATGATTTCCGCCTGAGCGCCGTTGCCAAAGGAGACGACGATCTGGAAGTCATTCTGTACAATGAAACGAAAAATAAATACGAACCTTACAAACCAACGGATGTCAGCACCGTGCCGCCGTTATTTCTAACGAACGAGCAGGCGTCCGAGGTAGCGGATCTGTCCAAGACAATCAATGATTATGTTGACGAAATGATGGCCCGCTTCGTGATCGGCGATGCCGATCTGGATAAGGACTGGGATGGTTACGTTAAGCAATTGGAAGCAATGAACGTAGCCCGCTATCTGGAAATTTATCAGGAAGCGTATGATGGAAGAAGCAAATAAAGGAGGGATTGCAGGATGAGAGTTGGCGTAAGCACCTACAGTTTGCTGCCCGCTATCCGTGCAGGAGAGATGACGGTGCTGGATGTGGTGGATTGGATAGCGGAGAACGGCGGGCAGCACATGGAGATCGTGCCCTACGGATTTACGCTGGAGGACAATCCCGGGCTTGCCGATGAGGTCCGTGAGCGGGCGGCGAAAGTCGGCATCGCGTTATCCAACTATTCGATGCCCGCTAATTTTGTCCAGGAGAGCCGGGACGCCTTCGAGACGGAGGTCGAGCGGATCAAGCGCCATGTGGATACGGTGAATCGGTTAGGAATGAAGCATATGCGTCATGACGTGACGGCGTTCACGCTGCCGCCGGAGAAGATGGGCATTGATTATGTGGAAACCCATCTGGATATGATTGTGGAAGGATGTCGGCTCATAGCAGATTACGCAGACTTTTATGGTATTACGACAACAATCGAGAACCATGGCGTGAGCGTACAGGCGAGCGATCGTGTACAGCGTGTGCTTCAGGCGGTCGACCGCCCGAACTTCAAGACGACACTGGATATCGGGAACTTTCTATGCGTTGACGAGCAGCCGCTTGTTGGTGTGAAACGAAATTTACCGTTTGCCTCGCTCATCCATGTGAAAGACTTCTATTATCGTCCGTTTGATCAGGACCCGGGCGGGGGAAAGTGGTTCAGAACATCCCATGGCAATTACCTCCGAGGCTCGATCTTTGGCCAAGGAGATCTCGATGTGCGCAGGATTTTGCGTCTCATTAAGACTGAAGGTTATGACGGAGATATTACGCTGGAATTCGAAGGTATGGAAGAATGCCGGGAAGGAACCCGGCTGGGTCTGGACAATCTGAAGCGGTTGTGGGACGAAGCATAGGTGGTTGCGTTACGGAAATTATATGCTCATAGCGAAATATACATGGAATAACAGAACAGCCTGAAAGTCGCGCTAAGCGCGACTTTTTTGTTTTATGAGACCTTGAGTTAGAGGCGTTTATTTCATCATATGAACTAATGACTTGGCACTTGGATATAGATTGGTTGTTTTCCTCATTGCATCAGATTGGCAATGATTTTACATTCGGTTCGAATTCATATAAGATATAACGTGGATATTGATTATCCGCTTTAATCGTGAATGGATAGATGCGTATGTAGTTTAGATTACGAACGAACCGATATTTTCGTGAATTGAGGTGCTGTTAGATGCATATGAAAACCGGCGTGGAACAGTCGGTGTATGCCCTGGTTCTATTGAATATGTTGCCGGACAAGGCGGTACTGCCCGGGGAAGCGATTAGCCAGCAGTTGGGTACATCGGCAACCTATTTTCAGAAACTGTTAAGGAAGCTGGTAACAGCAGACATCATCACATCAGTACCCGGTATCAAGGGCGGTTTTAGATTAAAAAAGAAACCGGAGGATATCCGTGTATACGACGTATACCTCGCGGTGGAAGGACAGCAGTCCCTCTATTCATGCAACGGAATTCTGGTAGACATGCTGGATTTGGAAAAAGAAGAGAGTTGCTGTCTGTTATCCGATTTAATGGAGGAAGCGGAATCTTCCTGGAAGGCTGTATTAAAGCGGGAGACCATTGCTTCGCTGTCAGAGGAGATGTGCGGTGAACGCTTTAAGGATAAGGTTGCGGCTTTAGAGGAATGGATCAACAACAAAATGGTCATCTAACCGAGGAAGGGATGAAATTTCATGAGACTAAGCGTATTGGATCAGGCACCCGTAACAAGCGGCAACACAGCGGAAGGCGCCTTGAAAAAAGCGGAAGAACTGGCTATTCTGGCAGATGAATTGGGATACAGCCGAATGTGGATGGCCGAGCATCATGGGGGAAATACCTTTGCCAGCTCCGCACCCGAAGTGACGGCAGCCCGGCTTGCGGCAAAAACCGATCGGATTCGCATCGGTACCGGCGGCGTCATGATGATGCATTATTCTCCCCTAAAACTCGCGGAAGTGTTTAAGACGTTAAGCGCTTTTACTCCGGGCAGGATTGATTTCGGTGTAGGACGAGCGCCAGGCGGTGATACAAGTGCGATGTACGCTTTGTCTGAAGGGCGGCAGCTGATGCTTCATAACATGTATGATAAGCTGGCCGTAACCATGCAGCTCCTTCGTGATGAGGTCCCGGAAGATGAGCTGTATGCTAAAAACGCCGCTGCTCCAACCGAAGTTGCCCTGCCGGAAGTGTGGCTGCTCGGTTCCAGCGGCAACAGTGCCTTAAAAGCGGCTCAGATGGGGGTCGGGTACTCCTTCGCGCAATTCTTTAACGGAGCGATGAGCAACGAGATATTAGATCATTACCGCGATAACTACCAGCCATCCATATTCATGAAAAAGCCGGAGATTAACGTATCCTATATGGTGACAACGGCCGAAACGAAGGAAGAAGCCGAGTATGAAGCGCTGCCGCAGGATATTTTCCGATTGATGATGAGCAAGGGCCGGATTACGCAGGTGCTGACGCCCGAAGAAGCTCAGAATGTGTCCTTAACGGAAATCGACCGGATGGCTATTCAGGAAGGCCGCAAGATTCATCTTGTGGGAGCGGTAAAGGATATCGCGGCACGCTTACAGGAAGAGCAAGCGCACTACGGATTCCAGGAAGCGATGATATGCAGCATTCCGCATTCGCAGGAAAAGCGGCTGGAGGTTTATCGCCTGCTTGCACGCGAGCTGCTTTAATTCAATAAAGTAGGTGAAGGGATAGGCAAATGCCTGTCCCTTTTTATAAAGGTGAAATTATCTTCATCCCTTACGAGAGCGAATCTGTTAGAATAGTAAAAAACTAGCTATTGCCATCGTTCGCAGCAGTTAGGAGATCTTATGCCGTTTACATTCGCTCATCCCGTCATCACGATGCCTTGGTGGAAGAAGAAATCGCTGCTCAATCAGATTCCCTTCCTCACCCAATTGATACATATCGGCCCCGTACAAATTCCGGTGTATAAATTATGTCAGCATGGCAGTAGTCTGTTGGGGTTGATCCTGATCTTATGCAGGATTCATCGCCACTTGTATGTAGCATCAACGCAAAGAGATCATTCGTATCCGGTTCTACCTTTTTGGTGTGTATATATGGTGATCTACATTCTGGTTATGCTCATGGCCATGATGACGGTTGTTGATGGTGAAGGGATGACGTTTGTATTACAGCTTGTCGTTCCGGCCATCAGCAGATTCATGCTTGCAATACTTGTAACGTGTCTTGTCTTTTGGCAGGCTGCAAGGGGCAGATAGCAAATCTAGTAAATCGAATAGGAATCGACAGGAGGATCGTTATGTTAACCGTTGAGCAATTCACGCATAGGGGAATCCACTTTTTAAATGAAGATGCACTTGTCATAAATGAGCGGGCCTCATTGTATGGCGTGTTAGATGGGGTTTCATCTATCGTCCCATACCTCAGCGACAAGAAGGAAACCGGAGGATACATCGCTGCTCAAACCGTGAAGAACTACTTCGAATCACTGGACCGAGTTGAACAGCTTACGGAGCATATTGCGGCAGCAAACCAAAAGCTAAGAGAACTTATGCTGCAAGCGAATATTAATATGAAGAAAAAAGATGGCCTCTGGGGTACTGCCCTTGCTCTTGTTCAAATTCAAGAGGACCGAGTGGAATTTATTCAGACAGGCGACTGCATGATTCTTGCCGTATACCAAGATGGGGAGGTTCGCCCGTTAACCTGGAGGCAAGTCGCTCATTTAGAATCTCCGGCGATCGCAAAATGGGAGGAGGGCGTGAAAAAGGGATTGTCCAATCAAAAAGACCTCCACGGGACGGTGATTGATATCATCAGGGAGAATCGCTTTCAGAGTAACACGAATGGAGGCTATGGCGTATTAAACGGGGAAGCCCACGCCGCCCATTTTCTCGAATACGGAAAGATCAACAGGTCACGATTGAAGCACGTAATCATATTATCGGATGGTTTGTTTTGGCCTACCAAGGATGTGCCGAGTCATCGTTCTTACTGGGAACATGTCGCACAGCGTATACTCGAAACGGGCGTTGAGCAGTATGCGCGCGAATTAATAGAGATCGAAGAGGCTGACCCTGAGTGCTTAAAACATGCAAGATTCAAAAAATCCGATGACAAAACAGGCATGGTGCTTCACTTTAACAACCCATAGATGGTCAATCGATAAAAACATTAATTACCTACCAGAACCCGTGTATATCACGGGTTGTTTTTTTATTGCGGGATAATGGGGCACCCTCACCATATGAGAGATCTTTTTAGGAAACACTGACACATTGTCGTCAGTGTTTTGCTTTTATCATGAAATAAAACTCGAGAGCGAGGTAAATCTATGACTCATGATCAAGCTGATATCAAGTACCAGGGTTCTGAAACTTCCGTGCGTCCCTTCCACATTCACGTACCTCAAAAGGACATTGACGATTTGCAGACTCGTATTGCCCAAACTCGGTGGCCTTCCCAATTACCTGGAGGTGGTTGGAGTCGGGGCATTCCTGCCCTATACCTTAAAGAGCTGGTGGAATACTGGCAGAATGAATATGACTGGCGTGAGCATGAGCGAAAACTCAATGCATTTCCGCAGTTTATAACGGACATTGAGGGTCAGCAGATCCACTTTCTTCATGTACGATCTCCCGAGCCTCATGCCCTACCGTTGATCATGACGCATAGTTGGCCAAATTCCATTGTTGAATTCATGAATATCATTGGACCATTATCCAATCCAAGAGCATACGGTGGAGATCCAAGCATGGCGTTCCATATCGTGGCACCTTCACTTCCAGGGTTCGCCTTTTCCACTTTTCCGGAGCCGGCAGATGAGACACCGTGGAGCATCCAACGCGTTGCCCGAGTTTGGGCCGAATTGATGCGCAGGCTCGGTTATGATCGTTACGGTGCCCATGGCAATGATGCTGGTGCACTAGTTTCCCCCGAGTTGGCTATCCTTGACGCTGAGCATGTGATTGGTGTTCATATTACAGGAGGGCTAGGTATCCCAATGGGAGATCCGAGCGAATTGGACGGGCTCCGTGAGGAGGAAATGGCCGAAATCTCCCATCTAACCGAGCTGTTTGCGGGAGGGAGTGGTTATGCACCTTATCTGACCAACCGGCCGCAAACACTAAGTTATGGGCTTCTTGACTCACCGGTGGCAGGACTTGCTTACCTTGTTGAGCGGTTTAAAGAATTTGACGGATGGCCCAACAACACGGAAGAGATTCCTCAAGAACCGATCCATAAAGATCTGCTGCTCACTAACGCAGGCGTTTATTGGTTCACGCAGACAGCTGCTTCCTCGTCCTGGACCTATTATGAAGGAGCAGCTGGGATGCCAACAAATCAGATGAAAGTACCGACAGGGGTTTCCCATGGGGGAGGTTCTGTATTCCGGCGTATTGCTGAAACCAAGAACAACATTATCCACTGGTCGAATCGAGAGAGTGGCAGTCATATGGTTGCCATGGCAGACCCGAAATCACTTATAGAGGATATAAGAGCATTTTTCAGCAAACTTTGCTGATCTTCTGTGATCGACTAAAGATAGTAGTCGAACCACTGGGAGCAAACTTACCGTGACCACCGGTATCACGAAAACGATATAAGCATGCTTTGCCTAACAACATTTTCATGTCCATTTCATATTTTATGGTGATGGCATGGAAGCGGGAGGTATGTAGTATGGGCCAAGGAACGCAAAGAAAACGCAGACAAGGAAATTCCAAAAAAGCGACGGTTAAACAATTGGCGTTTATTGCAGCCATTTTAATATTAATTGCCTCGGCTATAGGCCTCTACGTTGCTTATGATGATTTGTTCGAGGATGAAGGCGTTGAAGTTGTCGTATAACCAAGTGGGTTTTGATAAACCAACCTCCATAAACGTTTAACATATATGACATATCGAAGTTCTGCTTCAATATGAAGGCAGCCGTTCTGATCATTAGAACAGGCTGCCTTTGTCATGGATTCTTTTATGGCAGAGAGTTAGGAGTCTACTTCGTTTTTGGTCGTAGGCGTAATCGGACCATAATGATGAGGGAGCAATTTCATGCCGGCGTGATCCAGATGGACTTCAACATGAACGGTTTCCAGTGCGCCTGCTTCAATCGGTTGGGCAGAGGACTGATTGATTTTTTTCCAAAGCTTGGAGTCCTTCCTGAACAATACGTGCTCCAAGCTGAATAGGTCCGTTTTTGAAGCAACCCCGTTTTTAAACGTAGTTAGAATTTCCTCCCGCACTTCCGCTGCTGCCTGTATTTCGATTTCAGTCTTGGTCATGTCATCGAGAGCTTCATCCACGCTTCCATTTAACTTCAGATGAACGCGGTATTTGGGCATTCCGTTAACAACAACTAATTCTTTGCGAACTTTGGGATTTGTTAATACCACGACCCCTGCATATTCGCCGCGCTTATTCGTGATCTGGATGTGAGATCGTTTCGTATCGGTTTCCAGCCAACGCAAGCCTGTGAGTTTATCATTGGTGAATAAGCCATTCGATACCCCTTTAGATATAGCAAATACTCCGTTAATCACCAATTTCGGATTATCTTTTTGGTTTAAGCTCCAGGTCTTTTTATCAACCGACAGATTAGGAAGCAACACCGTGCTGGCTGGTTCTGTAATCAGCGCCATGAAATCGAAATATCGAATCGGTACGATATAGGATCTTTGTTTAAACTCCTCAGTAGGTTCATGAGCTAACGTATTCAATTGGGAGAGGTTGAAGAACGCAGGGACAGTAAACAATTGGTCGATGGAGTCTTTTGTACCATATACCCAAGGTGTCATACGAACCTCCTGATACCGGCCGATGGTATCCAGTTTGGTTAGGACATTTGATTTCAGAATGTTCTCACTAAGTAGAATACAGGAAATATGGCTCCAACTGGTTCGTTCCTGTAAGGTATCGTACAGGGCGTTTATCGCCATGTCCAATGTTTTACCCCTTGTTTTGGAAGTCCACACCTGGGATGGCTTTTCCGCCTTTCCGGTTTCGGTTTTGGCTACGGATGTAAAATCCATCATTTGGGTATATACAACGAAGTCACCGTCCTCCTGATCGATGCCGATGGCTGTGATGTAATTCATGTCTTGTATTTCCTTGATGTCCCAGCAACCCGTTAACAGGTTTAGAATTACCATTAACAACATTAATTTTATGATTCTGACGCAAATTGTCATCTCATGTAGGTTCCCTTTCTTCAGATGTGTCATCTATCGTCTGAAGCATTTCCGGTCGGTTTTTGTTGAAAGCCCATGGTTTTTTTAAGAGGGAGCTCAACAGATCCTTGTAGGTTAATGGTGATAGAGGAGCTAGATACGGAAGACCGAAGGATTCCAATACAGAGAGGTAGGCAATGAGACTTAATATTCCGATGAAGAATCCGAGCATGCCTAGCAAGGAAGACCATACCAGCACATATAGACGAATAATGCTGACCGTCCCGCTTAGTGTTTGATTGACTAATGTAAAAGTCGCAACTGCGGTTGTTGCAGATACAACCAGCATGGTGGGTGACGTAAGTCCCGCGCGGATGGCAGCATCGCCGATAATCAGACCGCCCAGGACAGCAATGGTTTGACCGACTGCTTTGGGCAGCCTGATCCCAGCCTCCCTGAATAATTCGAACATGCCCAGCATTAATAAGATCTCCATTGGCGCGGAGAGCGGAAGCCCGAATCTGGAGACGGTGACGGTCGCAAGAAGGAGAAAGGGAAGCTGATCCATGTTGTAGCATGTCAAGGCAACCCAAAATCCCGGGAGCATAATGGCAAGAGATAGACCTAACAACCTGAGAAGTCGCTCAAAGATTACAAAGTGGTAAGGGAAATAAGAATCTTCTGGTGTTTTTAATAATTCCAGTAAGTTGCATGGTGCAATCAATGCCATTGGCGATCCATCCACAAGAATGGCAAAACGCCCTTTAAGCAAGCACTCCACGACAAAATCCGGCCTGCCAATGTAGTCCATAAGTGGAAACAGGGACAGGGTAGAATCGGAAAGCGCCTCCTCCAGCTGACCGCTGGTTACCAGAGCATCGACTTTGATCCCTTTTAAACGCTCTTTAGCCTCATTGACAATCTCCGGGCGTATAATATCGGAAACATACAGAAGCGCTACTCTGGTCTGACTGCGATCGCCGATGATCATTTGTTCATTGTGGAGTGTGGCCGTGCGAAGTCGTTTTCGGACAAGTGCCACGTTCATGTTTAAATCCTCCGTAAAAGCGTCTCGCGCCCCTTTGATAGCCACCTCCGTATTGGATTCCTCAGGTTGTCTATTCGGACGCGCGGCGAGATCGATGGAATAAAAGCATTTTTCTGTTAAAAAAAATAGTATCATTCGTCCTGCAAACAGAAACTTTACGACATCGGCAGGCTGTTTAATTTTGCTCCATTCCATCGATTTATCCAGTTCTCTGGCTAACGGCTCCCAATCATTGAAGTGTTTCAGTTTTTCTTCCAGATCTGGCAGCACATATTGGGTCATCACCTTGGAATCAACCATGCCTTCGCTGTACAGCAGCAATACGGGAATAGCATCTTCATGCTTTCCCGGGAAAGATTTGATGACGACATCCGCGGAATTGGCAAACATGGAACGCAGGGATTCCTCATCCAACGTGTCGGATGCGGGCTCACGGTCCACATTAAACCTGGTTTGTTTCGATTTTCGGCGGAACATACCGTTTCGAGGTCTGTGATTTGTCATCTTTTATCCTCCGTTTGTTTTAGGTTTAAATGCTACTGCAATCGCAATGAAAAGCGTCAGCACGGAAAGAAAGCCTAAGAATGCCAGCGAGTATTTGCCCAGAACGAATAACTCGATTTGTCTATCGATTACCGGAATTAAGGAGAAGACAGACAATGCGACACCCACTCCTAATAAATACCAAAAGCGCTGTTTTGGTTTTTTAAAGGAAATACCGTCCGCCATGATAAACAGGAACAGAGAAATACGAATTAATGTCCCCGATATCCATTGGTACAAAGCGAGAAAATCGACATGCGTTATATATTTGGTAATGGTGACCAGCATCCACTGTTCGTATGCGGGATAGCGGGATTCCATGGCGGGAACAGGTCCGAATGCGGCGATAGCTCCCATCAATGGTCCCAACGTGAGTCCGCCCAGAAGAATAGATAATATGACAATCGAGAGGTAGTTCATCTTTCGTTTCATGTGATGCTGAAGAAAGATCAGTACGATCATCTCCATAAACCCGCCGCCGGCTACGATCATGCTCTTGAGCATAGGGGTGTAACCTTCCACGAATAGCGGTGTCAGCAATGAATAGTCCTTGTATTGAAGATTCGACACGGCTACAAAGTGGCCCAATACCCACACAATGGGGAGTAAGATGCCGGATATGATCGCTATCGAGCGAATCCCGTTATTTGCCACATAGACGCATAGCAAAATAATGGTTAGCGAGACGACCGTTTTGGGTGTTTGCGGCAGGTAGCTGACCTGAATCCATGTCGTAGTTTCTCTTAATATGACCATGGACATCCAAAAGAAATAGAGTGTCATGATACTCAAAAATATCCAGCCGATGACCGGACCAAAGCCATCTTTGAACCAGGAGAATATGGATTGTTGCTTTGTTCGCTTCATGATAAAGAACAAAATGTAGACCCAGCCAATATGCAGGATCATGGTCAGCAGGGTGCCCATCCATGCGTCGCGGCCCGCGTGCTGCAGAAGAAGCGGGATCAGGATAACATGATTGGTGATACCCAAGGATAACAGCATGATGAAGTAGATCTCGATCAATGATATCTTTTTGCTAGTCCGCATTATACTAATCTCCATGTGAGGGAATACATGCTAATCGATATAGTGAGTATTCACCGATTGCCGCATTTTATGTATAAGGGGAAGAAGTACAGCCATCGAGTTGCCGGATTAGTGTAGGACGGAGGGGGCGATGCCGAGAAATGGATCACCACTTGGAATGGAACATGAGAGTATCCTTCACATTCATAACTTGTTGGAGTATCTGTCGAATGGATGTGGTTTTTGCGATTACCCAAGAAATAATCCGGGGAAATCATCGGGCTGCTAATTAGCGAAACATCGAAAATCGGGTTGCTCTAAGAAATAAGGATTTCTAACCAGTAATCATACCGTTGACCTCAATTATTTAATGTGATTAATTAAAATGATTAATGACATTAAATAATTGCGATGAATGGTGAATGTGCAATCGATTAATGACATTAACAAATTGGATTTAATGTGATTAATTATCGCCTCTAAAGATTGTAACCAAGGGGCGGGGCAGGTTTTCTATTGCATAACAAAAGCATCGCAGATCCAATTATAATCGGACCTGCGATGCCCTTAAATATCTGTCACTTGTTTAACGGGAATGATCATTTCTTGATTGGCAAGTTGTAGCTTTCCCGAATAAAAGAGAAATAATGATCGGCGCGAACGACTTTGAAATCTGCCCCAAGCTGTTCGGTCAGCGCCAGCGCATCGGATGGAGTCATACTCCATGCTAACATACCGAGCGAGACGAACAACGGTGACTTACCATCCCAATTCGCTTTGGCTTCATTGAGCACCTGCAATCCGTCTTGAACGGTGCTGATCCCGCGGATCGTAGACACGGGCAGGCTGTCGCCGATAATTTCAACTCCATATTTGTCTTCATAACTAATAAATAACCCAGGTACGTTATATTCCTCCTCATAAGCTTCTGCTTTATCCGGTGACAACGGCACATTCTCGCTATCAACTCGGTTCAGTACATAAGGGATTGTCATTCCTGTCTTTCTCATATACTTTTCGGTTTGCTGCAAAAACGCCCGGAAGCTTGCATCAGGCCATGGACTCGGATAGAAGTAACCGGCACCGGAAGGCCCGGCAATAAGCAAATCATTCTCCGTTGCCGTGTTTTGATAGTAATTCAATATGGCAGGGGCACCTTCATAGAGCAGTGGGCTTGAAGTCCAGTTTATCGGAACCTTGCCTCTTGCCGGGTCATCCCACATGACGCGCATGCGATGCTGGTTATATTGAAAGTTGTCGCCTTCCGTAAAGGTGTATGTTACGTAAATTTTGTTCTCAAGCGCCGGCCGAGGAGGCGTTTTCGCCAGCTTGAAATCCGGCTTGGTTCCCGAGAAGACCGTCAGATTGCTGAACCAATCGGCTGCCAGCACATAGACGCCGTAACGGGAGGCAATCTCGACCGAGCTGAACTCGCCTTCCACATCATTGCTGAACCAGCCGAGGTAAGGGGTGCCCGGCTTCACATCGGACATAATTTTCTCGAAGAGCGCCTTTTGCTCAGGTACATTGGAATCGAGCCAGAATACCATCGCTTTATTGGCGACGGCGTAATCTCTTAAATAGCCATAGGGTTCCTGCTGCTCGGCAGAGGGAGGACGGATATTCCCTGCCGAAACCTTGTACTGGTTCCACATGTCGACTTCAGCGGTCAGTTCCTGAGTTCCCGAGGGCGGAGTGAATTCATACACAAAATAACTGCCGTTATCGGCAAAGCGGTGACCGCCTTGGCCTTCACTGAACTTCGAGTTTTGCCGATCATAGAGATAAGACTCTTCTTCAGGGGTTCCTGCAATGAATCTCGCTATCTCTTTGTCGTCAGCCTTGACCGTAACTTCATGTACTGCGGGTCCCCAACCATCCTGGGTGAAAGCATCATCAAAGCGCAGATAAACCGCTGATTCTCCCAAGAGCGAGGAGAGGTCGAGGTTATAAGTATCACGGTTGCTTGCATCCCGGACCTGCTGCTTCTCTTCGGCAATCGTGACGAACGATTCAGGCATTCCGGAAGGAATACGAATCGCTGTATCCGGATCCAGCCCGATCAGCATCTGATGAGTCGTCTGTTTCCACAGATGCTCATATTGCCAGGTGTAAGCATCAAGCCGGTTATTGAATTTGCCGCGAAGATCGTCTAGGATTTTCAAATTATGCGGGGCTTTGGACAATTGGGCGGCCAGTTCCGGACTGGCAACGACCGCATTCTTCAAACCTGCGAGCGTGGTGGCGACATTAATCGTATCAGGAACTTCTGGATCATATACAATCATGCCTTTAACCTCGCTGCGATAAGCGGAGAACACGTCCCAATAATCTTCATGAAGCGTGTAAGGCACCTTTATATCCGTAAGCCAGGTTAATTTCCCTTCTTCCTGGGATTCAATCAAATAGATTCGGGGCTCTTCCCTGTTAACGATTCCCTGCAAGGTCCCTAAAAACAATTTAATGTCACCTGGTTCATCATAAATATCTGCGACATCCAGATGCTTAGGCTTCTTGAAGCTTGGCAGTTCGCGGTTCTTGGAGCCGTTAGGTTGCGCTGACTGTGCATCCGTTCCCGAAGCGTAAGCTGCACCGGTCGTTAATGAAAAAGCACATAGGATAGCTAAACAGAGAATCGTGAATCTACGAGCCATGGCGAATTCACTCCTTGTTATGGTCTATGGTCAGAAATGGAAGCGTGTGTTCATCCGTAAACATCGTTCCTCCTTTTGCGGCCCAATAGCCGTCAACACTACGCTTATCAACACATATTTAATATATTCAAGTATGGTTTTACAAGTAGTTCGACAAAACTTCCTATAATTCTTGAAAATCAGGCAATTTAAACGCAGATATATCAAGGGTTTGTCGTAATGGGCTGTTGATCGACTCATGCTTGTTTATTGCGCTTGTATGTGTAAGGATATATTATATATTTCAAATATCATGAATGAATTGGTGATGTGATTAGAATGAGTACAAACGATCGAATTCCGTTGTATCAGCAAATCCAGGACTATATCCGACACGTCATAGCAGCAGAAAATATGAAGCCAGGTGACCGCATTCCGACAGAGAAGGAGCTGATGGATCAGTTTCATGTCAGTAAAATAACGGTTGCCAATGCCCTAACCGGATTAGCGAATGAGAAATTGATTGCCCGTGTGCCGGGTAAAGGCAGTTTTGTAGCAGAGGAGGCCGACTTCTCATCTGCGGGCCAGTCATCGACAATGCCGCTTAAGAGAAGAGACGGGATGCTGGCCACGGGCATGATTGGCGTGATTATGCCCACCATCCATGATTATTTCGCCATCAGACTCATTGAGGGAATCCAAGAGGCACTGAATCATGAAGGTTATCGCAGCATGATCATGTTGACCGATGGCAAGCTGGAAAAAGAAAAGGACGCCATCAAAGAGCTGAAGGCTCTTGGAGCCGAAGGTTTATTGATTTTCCCGGTCGACGAGGAGAACTACAACGAGGAAATACTGGGTATGAAGCTATCCGGTTTTCCTTTTGTGCTGATCGATCGGTATTTACCTGGGGTCGAGACCCACTATATTGCCGCCGATGGAAGGCGGGGCACGAGACTTGCCGTTGAACATCTTTGGGAGCTTGGACACCGGGACATCGCCATATGCTCGGATTCTCCCCTTCAAACCGTCACGGTTCAGGAGCGGATCGAAGGTTACATTGATGCTTTAAAAGACAAGGGCGCGTTAATCAATCCGGCGCATATGATTACGGATTTCAAACCGCTCAGCGTGCTCAAGGATGCCGAAGCTCATCCACTGTACCGGTATATCCGAAATCGCATGGTTACCGCCTATATTTCGCTGAACGGGAGATTGGGTGTGCAAATCTATCAAATGGCCAAGCAAGCGGGGCTTAACGTGCCGGAAGACGTTTCGATCGTCAGCTTCGACGATCCGACTTCCATCGTGGAGGAATTCAGCATATTTACCCATGTGAAGCAGTTTGAATCGGATATGGGGTATCAGGCAGCCGGAAAATTGCTCGAAGTATTGCGCGGTCATGGAGAAGTGAAGAGCTATAGCAAATTGCTGATTGAGCCTGAGCTTGTGATCCGCCAAACGTCGAGTCGTGTTCCACAAACGTAATATTTACGCTAAAAGCCTTTTCCGTTAACTAACGGAGAAGGCTTTTTTTAATTCTCTCTAAAAAACATATTGAATATATTGATATTATATATTATATTCTAGAAAATGATGGCTAACCAAGAAGCAAAAGTACATCTAACCTGAGCAGGGAGGTTTAGAACGTGCCAAAAGACCGCAGAGAAGAGCGAACCGGGTTTCAGGAATCGGCTCCATATCATCCCGACTATGATCTTCAGACTGACTTTGTGATGGTCTACGGAATTGATGAAACGATGCCGGAGCGCATTCAGAAATGGAAGGAAAAAGGATATATCGTCCATTTGATGACAGGAGTCGCATGGGGGACATACAACAACTACCTGGACGGAGAGGTTGACGGCTTATCACATTGGGATGAAGCGCAGACCGATCGTCATGGTGAGATGATCCTGCATGGGAAACGACCGGTTATTCCATACATGGTGCCAACGATTTCCTTTGGCCGATATCTAGCGGATCGAATACGCATTGCGGTTGATGCGGGTGTAGAGGCCATCCATCTGGAGGAGCCCGAATTCTGGGTGAATGGCGGATATTCGGAAGCGTTTAAGCGGGAATGGCTTCTATATTACAAAGAGCCATGGACTCCGCCACACGCTTCACCTGACGCACAATACCGAGCTTCTAAATTGAAAGCGCATTTATACACACGCGTGCTGGACCGGTTATGTGCAGAGATGAAGGAATACGCGCTAACTCGTTACGGCCGAGTCCTTCGCTTTTACGTTCCGACCCATAGTTTGATCAATTATACGCAGTGGCGAATTGTCAGCCCGCAATCCGGCCTCGTTGAGCTTCCATCCATTGACGGGTACATTGCACAGATCTGGACGGGGACATCAAGGACGCCGAACGTGTATGAAGGGCAACGCAAGGAACGGACGTTTGAAACCGCTTACCTCGAATATGGCGTGATGCAGGAGCTGGTTCGCGGAACCGACAGACGCATGTGGTTTTTGCATGATCCGATCGAGGATAACCCGAACCACACTTGGGCGGATTACAAACAGAACTACTTAAAGACCGTTGTCGCCTCACTGCTGCATCCCGGAGTTGCCCATTACGAAGTTTCACCCTGGCCGCGAAGAGTCTTTCAAGGAACTTATCCATCCGAAGATGGCTCCGGTAAGGAGTCCATCCCGTCTGACTATGCAACGACGCTGCTCCAGGTCATGCACACGCTGGGAAACATGGACCAGGAAGTGATCGAATCGGCAGAAGATGACTTGCAAGTTGGCGTTCTGATTGCCGACTCCGCGATGTTTCAGCGGATGAAGCCGGAACCACAAGCGCCCGATGCCGGTAAATACGACGGTACGGACCCTGAAGGATTTCAGGCGGAAGGGGATACAGAGCTTCTTGATTTCTCCCCTTTTTACGGTCTGTCGCTCCCGCTGCTGAAGCATGGATTACCGGTTCGTCCGCTTCAGCTGGATAATGTAAGGCGGTATCCGGGTTATTTGGATCCTTACCGCGTGCTGGTTCTAAGCTATGAATTCATCAAACCGGAGTATCCGGACATTCATAATGCTCTTGCCCAGTGGGTGCAGGATGGCGGGGCGTTGATTTATGTTGGCGATGATAGCGACCCGTATCATGGCATTCGTTCATGGTGGAACAATGACCACAAGGATAACCTGTTTGGCCCGAAGTATAACTCGCCGCGGGAGCATCTGTTTGAGCAGCTTGGTCTGATGGAGAAAGCGGACGGTATCCATCAGGCAGGAAAAGGCGTCGTGTGCTGGTTAGATCAACATCCAACTGACCTCACTCTATCCAAAGCAGGGGCAGACCAGCTGCGGCACGCCGTTCAAGCCACGCTGGAAGCACTTCACGGCGCAGAACGACTGTTGAATTCCAAACATTATTTCAAGCTCAAGCGGGGCCCTTATCTGATCGCTTCGGTTCTGGAGGAATCGATTACCGATGAGCCGTTGAACATCTCAGGCCCGATCGTGAACTTGTTCGATTCGAAGCTATCCGTTCTGGATCAGGTTACGTTAAGTCCAGGGCAACAAGCGCTGCTCTATGATGTTGAGGCTGGACGTCCTTCGGACGGCAAGGTATCTGTCATTGCTGCTTCCTCCCGAATCGAGGAGCTTGCCCAGACGGAATCAGGCTTCCGATTCATTGCTAGAGGGCCGTCCAATCTGCAGGCAAGCGCGAGATTGTATTGCCCAATAGAACCGATATCTGTCCAGTACGTTATTCAGGATCAAGTCGTAACTGCTGGGTGGGTATGGGATCCGCAGTCGCTAACCGTGCTGCTGCAGTATGAACATGGGGGCGCGAACCATGCAGAGATCCAGGTGGATTGGAAGCCAGCGAAATTCATACCTGAACCTGCAGCCGATTGATGCAATTGAGAGGAGCAAATCATCATGCCATACGAACCGATAAGGCCGGAACGATTAAAACAAATGTTAAACCATCTTCGGGGAGCGATATATGAGCCGGTTGCCGAGTTGGAAGTGACGGCATGGGTTACGCCCGAGCCCGTATCGTTCATGGATCGAATGAAGGGCACGCAAATGACGCTTGTCCATGGCAAGCGATGGGGGAGCCTGTGGGACTGTGCCTGGTTTCGATTTACCGGCAGCCTTCCGGAAAATAGACGTAAGGAAGACCTCGTTCTCTTACTCGACATCAACGGCGAGTTGTGTCTGGTAGATCCGGAAGGGTCTCCGGTCCAGGGATTGACTACCGTGAACTCGGAATTCGATTTCTCATTAGGACTCCCTGGCAAACGTGTTGTCCGGCTTCATGACATGTACCTGAGCGGATCTGATATTGAAGTATGGGCAGATGCAGGCAATAACGATCTCTTCGGCAAATATCGGGGCGGAACCTTGAAAGAGGCTGTCATCGCGAACTGCCGGGAAGATATTCGAGGCCTTTATTACGATGTCGAAGTGCTCTTGGAAGCTGCCGAGCAGCTCCATGCTGGAACCGCGCGCAAAGAAAGAATCTATCAGGCGCTCTATGACGTTTCATTGCAGCTTACGGATTTCTCGCCGGAACTGGTGAATCAAGTGAAGAAGCAATTGGATAAACAATTAAGCTTGCAGGGGGGCGATCCGGTCTTAACGATCAGCGCGGTGGGTCATGCGCATATCGATTTGGCTTGGTTGTGGCCGATCCGCGAAACGATCCGGAAAGGCGCCAGAACGTTCTCTACCGCGCTTCGCATGATGGAACGCTATCCGGAGTATGTATTCGGCGCAAGCCAGCCCCAGCTATACGACTGGATGAAGTTGCATTATCCCGCGTTATATGAACAGATCAAGGAGCGGGTACGTGAGGGCAGATGGGAACCGCAAGGTGCCATGTGGGTGGAGTCGGATACCAATGTGCCGGGCGGTGAATCCCTGGTACGCCAGATCCTGTACGGTAAGCGATATTTTCAGCAGGAATTCGGCTTGGAGATGAAATCGCTCTGGATGCCGGACGTATTCGGTTACTCCGCAAGCCTGCCACAGCTGCTCAAGAAGTCGGGCGTGGATTATATGATGACCCAGAAGCTTTCCTGGAGCGAGTATAACCGGCACCCTCACCATTCCTTTCTGTGGGAAGGGATTGATGGCTCCGCTGTATTAACGCATATGCCGCCTGAAGATACATACAACAGCCCGGCAGCCCCTCGTTCCATCGCCAAAGCGGAGCGGGAATATTTAGATAAAAATGTATCCAGCCATGCCCTGATGCTCTTCGGCATTGGAGACGGCGGTGGGGGTCCTGGTGAAGAGCATTTGGAGCGGCTTGCACGCGCGAAGAACCTGCTCGGTCTGTCCCCTGTCATACAGGAGCCCTCGTGGAAGTTCTTTGAGCGATTGAATGAGGAACGCGAGTCATTCCAGACATGGCGCGGTGAGCTTTATCTGGAAAAGCATCAAGGCACCTTGACCAGCCAGGCGCGAAGCAAGCGGTACAACCGGAAGATGGAGAAAGCGTTGCGTGAGTTGGAGTTTGCTTCCGTGCTGGCTGCCCAGTTAGGCAGGACATACCCGTCCGAGACGCTGGAGACGATCTGGAAAGAAGTCCTGCTGTATCAGTTCCACGACATTCTTCCGGGATCTTCAATAAAGCGGGTATACGATGAGTCGTTAGTGCGGTATGAAGAGCTGCTATCACAAACGGAAGCGATGATTGCCGATACCTATCGCTATTTGGCAGGACACATTTCACACGATGCCGAAGCTTCTCCCGGGACGGTCGTTTTCAATTCGCTGCCTTGGGAACGCCGGGAGTGGCTGCACGCGAATGGACAATGGCATAACGTGTTGGTTCCATCGATGGGCTACGTCATCATATCAGATGTCGCCGATCCTGGAACCAAAGATGAAGTGGCATCTGGCATTGAAATGCTTCTAGAAAAACCGGAAGCGGAATTAGACATTACAGTTTCGGAACGAACCCTGGAGAACGATAAATTGATCGTGAAATTTGATCAAAACGGAGGCATTCTATCGATCTTGGATAAGGCGGTAGCTCGTGAAGTCATTCAGCAAGGCCAATCGGGTAACGATCTTCGTGTGTATCATGACGAAGGAGATGCATGGGATTTCCGTCATGACTATTCAGCGAATCCGGGCAAGCCGTTAAATCTCCTTCATATTCAGGAGCTGCGGGACGGACCGCGAAACGGGCTGGTTTTCGAATACGCTTACGGTGAATCTACGCTGACGCAGACCGTTGTACTGACGGAGGGAAGCCGGCGCATCGATTTCGAGACGGCCGTCGATTGGAGAGAGAATGGCAAGATGCTAAGAACCTCGTTCCCGGTCAATATACGCACGGATCAGGTTCAATGCGAGATTCAGTTCGGCAGCTTGAGCAGGCCGACTCACCGCAATACGATGTGGGATTTTGCGAAGGACGAGATTTGTGCTCATCAATGGGTTGACTTATCGGAGCCGGATTATGGTGTCGCGCTGCTCAATGATTGCAAATATGGCCATCGGGCGATCCATAACGTGCTGGATCTGCATTTGCTCCGCAGCAGCTCTTATCCGGATCCGGATGCGGACCGAGCGGCGCACCGATTCACATATTCGTTATATCCGCATCAAGGGAACCATGTGCAAGCCGAAATCTATCGACGAGGCAATGAGCTGAATATCCCGCTTCGTACGGTGTCCTTTCCTTCCATGCCTAATCAAGAGACAGGAGAGCTACCGTCATCTCAAGCATTTCTGAGACCGGATCATGCGAACATTATGGTGGAATCCGTCAAGAAAGCCGAGGATGGCGACGACATCATGGTTCGTCTGTACGAAACTTCGGGAACACATGCGGGCACGACACTCCATTTCGGATTTGAGGTGGTCGAAGCCTGGACTACGGATCTGATGGAAAACATCCTTACCGCACTGCCGATTGACATAACATCCAACACAATTGCGCTTTCCTTCACGCCGTTTGAAATCATCACACTGCGTTTGAGATTCCGTTAATGTAACCGGGGCGGTCAATCCGCCCCACTGAAAGGAGAGGTGGGAATGTGAGCAAGTCACGATTAACAAACAACCGATTCATGAAACGAATCTGGCAGCACAAGCTCTTTTACTTGTTCATGCTGCCAGGCATCGTCTGGTTTTTTCTGTTCTCTTACGTGCCCTTATACGGAATTCAAGTTGCTTTCAGGGACTATACCTTCGTTGGCGGATTTACCGGGAGTCCGTGGGCAGGATTTAAGTATTTTGAACAATTCTTCAATTACTATCAGTCTGGTGACATCATTCGCAACACAGTCATCATCAGTCTCATGAAGCTGCTGATCGGATTTCCGATGCCGATCGTTCTTGCGCTCCTGTTAAATGAAGTGCGGAAGATGAAATTCAAGAAGACGATTCAGACTCTTTCTTATTTACCCTATTTCGTATCCTGGATTGTGGTTGTCACGCTCATGCAGCGTTTACTGACTCCATATGGCGGTCCGGTCAATGACTTGCTGGGGTCATTTGGGGCTGAATCGATTCAGTTCCTGAACAATCCTACCTGGTTCTATCAGATGATTGTCGGGTCTGACATCTGGAAGAATATCGGCTGGAATTCGATTATCTTCATGGCCGCCATTGCGGGTATCGATCAGCAGCTTTACGAAGCTGCCAAGATAGATGGCGCAGGACGTTTCAAGCAGATGTGGCATGTGACACTTCCAGGTATCCGCAATGTCGCCATCATCTTATTTATTCTCGCCGTAGGGAATCTGATGAGCGCCGGGTATGAACAGCTGCTTCTCCTGAATGGACCTGCAACTGCCAGCATGGGCAGCGTACTGGACGTGCATGCCATCAATTCAGGTATCCGGGAAGGTCGTCTCAGTTACGCCGCTGCGGTCGGGCTATTCCAAAGCATCATCGGGCTCATCCTGGTTCTGACCGTTAATCGCATCGCCCGCAAAGTCAGTGATGTATCCCTGTTCTAAGGAGGTGACGTTATGAAACGTAAATGGTCTTTATTCTCGGTGTTCAATTATACCGTTCTCGCTATCATCGGATTTTCCATGATCTATCCGTTTATTTACATTTTGGCGTATTCCCTTAACGACGGAAAGGATTCGATGATGGGGGCGATTTATTTTTTGCCCCGTAAATTCACGCTGGAGAACTACGCGCAGGTATTCGATAATGCCCGCATCTGGAAGGCGTACCAAATTACGCTCATGCGCACCGTGCTGGGGACATTCCTTCATGTTGTGCTGAGTACGCTCATGGCCTATGCACTTTCCAAAAAGACATTGCCGGGCCGCTCTTTTTTCACCTTTTACATCTTTTTGCCGACGATTTTCAGTGCCGGGTTCATTCCGTTCTTCATCACGCTGCAAAAACTGCATCTGATCAACAGCTTTTGGGTGTATGTTCTGCCGATGCTTTTCAATTTCATGCACATCGTCATTATCCGAACCTTTCTGCAAGGCATACCCGAAGAACTGGAAGAGTCTGCTCGCATTGACGGGTATGGCGATTTTCAAATCTTCGTGCGGATTATACTGCCGCTTTCGGGACCGGTGCTTGCCACCATCTCCCTGTTCATCGGGGTGGCCCATTGGAATGATTGGTTCTCAGGTGCTTACTACGTATCCAACAAAGACTTGATCCCGGTGCAGACCCTCTTGCAAGAAATGCTGACGGAAGCTGAGGCACTGTCCAATTCGATGCAGCGAGCCGCGCAGCAGGGCGGGCAGACGATTGGCGGAACCAGCGGCGCCGGCGCAACTCCGGAATCACTCCGGATGGCCTTGCTTGTCATTACGGTCTTTCCGATCTTGTGCATTTATCCGTTCTTACAACGATATTTCGTAAAGGGGGTTATGATCGGTTCGGTTAAAGGTTAGGTCATCCTGACCCGGAATTTGTCTAAAGCTTTACCAAGATCATTGATATCCATATTCCAGGAGGCGATAGGTTTGAAGAGGATTTGGTCGAAAGGCGTATCCGCATTGCTCGTGTCCATCATGGTTGGAGGTTTGCTGATCAGCTGCACGAATTCATCAGGGAACGGAGATAACGGAGAAGGGGCAGAAGGAGAGAATTCATACAAACTCAAAATACTACACAATTGGAATGGTTCAAACGGTTCCGATGCCATAACGCCCGTAGAGGAAGTCATCAAGGAGAAAACCGGCGTTACTCTCGAATGGGAATATACGAAAGGCAGTGAGACGGAGAAGGTAAACCAGATCTTCGCCACGCAGGATTTGCCGGATATTTATACAGGGCCAGCCTGGGGCGGAGAATTGGATGGCATCATTAAGGCTGCCAAAGAGGGACAATTGGTGGATATATCGGACAAGCTGAAGGATTACCCGAACTTGTCCAAATCCATCGCGGAAGAAAATGTGCCGCCAGCATTATATGAGAAAGCGATTGATGCTTACGACGGCAATAAATATTTGCTGCTGCAAAATCAGCCGGCCACAAACGAAGACGGCATGGATTGGCTTTATGGCTTCTACGTGCGCAAAGACATCGCCGAGAAAGTTGGCGTTGATCCGCAATCCGTTGTGACGAAGGACGATTTCTACAACTTCCTCAAAAAAATCAAGGATGCCAACCTACAGGAGAACGGCCAGCCGGTCTTTCCGCTAGGCGGTTTCAGTAACGGCTGGGCCGTTGGCATCGGCAACACCATGTTCTACTCGGGAGCAAGCTATGTAGACAAGGGCGATGGCACGGTTGAGCGTGACTTTTTTACTAAAGGCTATGAAGAATACACCCTGTTCTATCGGAAGCTGGTTGAAGAAGGGCTGCTGGACCCGGAAGCCTTTACCCAGACAGACCCGATCGCCAAGGAAAAAATCAACCAAGGCCGCATCGCCATCCTCGCCGCACACTATCCGGCCATTCTGGATGCCTCCAAGGAGTATGCCACTTCGCATCCTGGAAGCGAGTACATTCCTCTAGGCCCATTGGAGCGCGCTGACGTCGAGCCGGACAGGCCGGTTGATCTCGGAATCCAAGGCAACAACGTGACGGCGATCACGAAGAACTGTAAAGGCGCTTGCGTTGACGCAGCGCTGAAGTTTCTTGATTTCATGGCCTCGGACGAAGGCTTCATGCTGGCTAGATATGGAGTTCAGGGCGTTCACTGGGACATGAAAGATGGCAAGCCGGTTGCCAACCAGGAATGGTTTGACAAATTCAGCACAGACACCAACATGAAGCTGCGCAAGAACGAAGGCATCAGCATCGGTCTGGAATCACTAACGGGTCTTGATCGCATCAATTCGGTAGCTGGGGGAGACATTTGGGCCGAACAGGAACGGCTTGACGCCATGGAGAATGCCCGCAAAATCCTCCGACCGAACGGCATTCACGTGATTACCGCCTATAACCCGGGCGATGTTATCACGAAGGCGCCGGAATGGGAAATGCTGAAGCCATCGATGGATCGAATGGGGGATGCCTGGAAGGAAGCGGTATTCGCCAAATCGGATGAAGCGGCGATGAGCATCATTAACGAACTACGAGAACAGCTCCGCAAGACCGGATATGAGAAAGCGATGCAGTTCACGAACGAAAATCTGAAGGGGAAAGACGTGGTAACCGTTCAGATGCCGAACTGATGACTTCCATCATCAAGGGAGCCCTGTAATACGAAAGGTTTCGCAGCCCCTTGGCAACCAAGGGGGCGGAGCCTTTTGTGCTCTCCTTGCCTTAGTTTCTAAAGTTTCCAAACCGCAAGGAGATGGAAGGGATTATCAAGAATTAACAAAACATGAAGGAGTTGAAGTTAAATGACAACAAAATTCAGACCTCCATCCGTTCCGCTGGTGACCGTAGATCCTTATTTCAGCGTATGGTCGGCTGCGGATCATCTCTACGATGATCATACCCGTCATTGGACGAACAAGATCCAAGGCATGGTCGGCCTTGCGATCATCGATGGCATGCCTAGACGATTTATGGGGAAGGCAGCAACAGCGGATTCAACAGACCGTCCCGAGCTCGAAATTCTTCAACAAACCGATCTGACAGTTGAACCGGTAACCACCCGTTATACGTTTCAAGGGGAAGGCATTGAGCTTCAGGTTAAGTTCACCACGCCTTTATTACTGGATGATCTTGATCTGTTATCCCGGCCTGTAACCTATGTGACTGTTCAGGTTCGTTCGATGGATGGACGTGAACATGATGTAAAGATCTACTTCGATGTCACAGGCGAGTGGTGCGTGCATACACCGGATCAGCAAGTGACCTGGGAGCATCGCGTAATCGATGGACAATTGAATATGATGTCGATGGGTACTGTCGAACAGCCCATCCTGCAGCGTGCCGGAGATGATACTCGAATCGATTGGGGGTATATGGTTCTGGCGGTTCCCCGTACGGAACGGATTCAGACGGTGATTCATTCTGTAACGAGCCGGGAGTCGTATGTCGGATCCGGTCTGTTACCGTCCGAAGACGATCCGCAGAAGCCGAGGGCCGTATCCGATCATACTCCTGTTATGGCAGTCGAAATCGATCTAGGCCAGGTACGAGAAGAATGGGTATCCGAGTATCTGATGCTTTCGTATGACGATATTCATGCCATCGAATATTTTAACCAGCCGCTGGATGCTTACTGGAAGCGAAACGGATTGACGTTCCACGACATGCTGTTACAGTCCGCCGCCCAATATGAAGACATCATGCAGTTATGCGAGAGCTTCAATCGCGAGCTGATGGCGGAGAGCCTTGCCGCAGGCGGCGAACAATACCGGGATATCTTGGCATTGACGTATCGACAGGCGATAGCCGCGCATAAATTAGTTGCAGATGAAGCGGGGCATGTGTTGTTTTTTTCCAAGGAGAATTTCAGTAACGGATGCATCGCTACGGTCGATGTCAGTTACCCGTCGATTCCGCTGTTCTTAAGATACAATCCTGAACTGGTCAAGGGTATGATGCGCCCGATTTATAAGTATGCCAAGAGTCCTGATTGGCCGTTCGATTTTGCGCCTCATGACGTGGGAACGTACCCTAAAGCTAACGGTCAGGTGTATGGCGAGAATAAGCTGGAATACCAGATGCCGATTGAGGAATGCGGGAATATGCTCTTGATGGCTGCCGCGGTGTGCAAGTATGAAGGGAATACGGATTTTGCCCGGGAACACTGGGAGCCTCTTACCGCATGGGCGGGGTATTTACTGCAGCATGGACTCGATCCGGAAAATCAGTTGTGCACGGATGATTTCGCCGGACATTTGGCGCATAATGCGAATTTGTCTATTAAAGCGATCCTGGGCATTGCCGCGTATTCGTACATGTGTGACCAGCTGGGCTTGCAGGAAGGAGCCTCTTATCTTGCAGCCGCACGAAATATGGCGAATGAGTGGATGTCCATGGCCGATGCAGGAGACCATTATAAACTTACGTTTGACAGTGCCAACAATTCCTGGAGCATGAAATACAATCTGGTATGGGATCGTCTGCTGGAATTAAACCTGTTTCCAAAAGAAGTTGCAGCTCAAGAGCTGGAATATTATAAGCGGAAACAAAATCGTTACGGTCTTCCGCTGGATAGCCGTGATACGTATACAAAAGCGGATTGGCTCGTATGGTGTGCCTCCATGAGTGCTACCCAATCCCAGTTTGAAGCCATGATTGCGCCCTTATGGGATTTCATGAATGAAACCGCTGCTCGCGTTCCGGTGACCGATTGGTATGACACGATGAGCGGCAAGCAGATGAATTTCCAGAATCGCTCCGTTGTCGGTGGGTTTTTCATCCAATTGCTGATGTCCCGGTCTGGATTAAATTCGTGATAAGACAGGTGATGCCTTGTGAATAATATTAATGTTCAGGAAGAAGTCGTCCATAAAGAATTAACACAGCTGAAGCAACAATTCGAGAATCCAGATGCCACGTATCGCCCGCAGCCGTTCTGGTTCCTGAATCATGAGCTCACGAAGCCGGAGCTGGAAAGCCAGATACAATCGATGTATGAAGCGGGTGTCGGCGGTGTTGTTTTGCATGCGCGTCATGGGATGCAGACCACTTATCTGTCGCCGGCATTTATGGAAGCGTTGGAGTTCTGTACCCTGGAGTGCGAGAAGCGCAACATGGTCGTCTGGCTGTACGATGAGGACAATTGGCCAAGCGGAACGTTGGGCGGCAAGCTGACCCGTCAGCATCCGGAATATCGCATGCGATACTTAAGGGTCGAAGAGAAAAGATATACGCACGACGGACAGCAGGAAGGCTTGAAGCTGGACTTTGCACGCTATGATCATAATGAGCTTATAGCCATTCTGGCTTATCGCGCTGTGGAGCAGGACGGGGAATGGCTGCTCTGTGATGATCCCGAGGATCTGACGCATGCATGGGGAGGAGATTGGACGCCGACAACGGAGGATTCTTATATCGTGCTGGCCTGCTGGTCCTGTGAGATCGCGGAAGGCATCACGTTTGCCCAAGGGTACTACTTGGATACGTTGAATCCGGAAGCCGTTGAGGCTTTCATCCGAATGTCCTATGATCCGTTTCAGTCCTTGCAGAAATACTTTGGCGCAACGATTCAAGGTGTTTTCACCGACGAACCCGGGCTAATGATCCACGATGGTTTCTTCGGGGTGGAAGCGATCCGCACGACCGTTCACGATGTGGACGCTACCCTGCCGGGCATGGTCTTCGCTTGGACAGAAGGGATGGCGGAGCGATATCAGCAAGAGAATGGGTATGATCTCATCCCGCGGTTAGGCGCCTTGTTATATAACATGGTTGATGGCAGCCGGTCAACGAAACAGCAATATTATGATACGATTACGCGCTGGTATGTTGAGGGCTATCATCATGCGATTCGTACATGGTGTGAGCGGCATGGACTGCTGTACATCGGTCATACGCTCGAAGAGCCGGTCTGGGGACAGGCGAGATCGCAAGGCAATCAGACCCGGGTACTGCAGCAGTTTCACTACGCAGGCGTGGATTATTTAACGCCTGGCATCGGTACGAAGGAGAATCCGCATCGGATTGTGTCCGTGAAGACGGCAGCTTCTGTCGCGCAGTTGAACAGCAAGGCACGGGTGATCTGCGAATCGTTTGGCGCAAGCGGTCACGGCTACTCCATGCGTCAACGGCGACTCGATGCGAATTTCATGGCATTTCTGGGCGTTAATCTGTTCATCCCGCATGCGTTTTATTACTCGTTTACCGGGTATCGGAAGACCGATTTCCCGCCGACGGAATTCAAACACGCGCCTCATTGGCCGCATTATCGTGCTTTTGCTGATTATCTCGGACGACTGAGTCTGCTCGGCGCGAGCGGTAAACGTACACCGGAGGTTCTTCTGCTGTCGCCCATCCATACGGTATACGAAAATATGTTCGTATCCGGTCAATCGAATAAACATCCGGCTTCCGATGTTCTGTTCTCGCTCCTGTCGGATCATATGCTTCGGAGATCCATTGATTACGACTATGTAGACGAATGTCAGCTTCGCGAAGCCACCCTTATTGATGGGGAAGGGGTGCGATTTAACCAGGGCGGGAACATATATTCGGTTTTGGTTATGCCTGAGATTGAGGTCATGTCGAAGGACATTGCCGCACTTCTTGTTGCCTATGTTAAGCAAGGGGGTACTCTCGTTGCTGTAGGAGCGATACCGCGACATAGCGAGTGCTTGCATCATGATCCGGAATTGGCGAAGCATGTGCATGCGCTGTTTGGTTCGACTCCGCAGCACGGGGCATTACGCCCCGTTGGCAAAGGGTATAGTCTGTTTTATTCCCTAGAGAATACGCCTCTTGATGATCCATTGGACTCGTTGTGTGAACGTATAAGCGGGTTATTAAGGAACCCCCCTGTTTTACGATGGAAGTTGATCGAAGGACAACATGAGGATTTGATCAGTGTAGAACGTGTGTCCGGAGATCGGGTATATGTGTGGCTGATGAACTGGTCAGAGAAGCCCGTTTCCATGAAGCTTGATGCAAGTGGGGCGAAGTACCGAATCGAAGAATGGGACTTGGAATGCGGGAACATACGCCGGTTAGCCAGCAATTCCGTTCTTATCTATGCACCAGGAGAGCTGCGAGTTCTCTCGGTTGTACCCGAGGAGTGCCCAATCGGCACAACGGAACAAGTGTTCGATATGACACGGGATTCCACGGATGTCATCGTTCTTGAAGAGCTGTGGCGTTTCCGGACACTTGAACCCAACGTTTGTTTACTGGACCAATGGCAGGTCACGCTGAATGACCGAAAGTCTAGGATGAATGCAACGATGCCTGGGCAAGTGAATACGTATCGTACAACGTTTACCTTGACCCAGGAATTGATGGAACGATTGCAATCTCCGAGTTATCGAGTTCATTCAGATCCATCGCATGACGACGAATCCCGTAAGATGTTGTTAATTCTGGACGATGTGGAGCAGAAAATTCCATCCCATATCGGCTTCCTGCAGCGCAGGCGCAATCTTGAAATCTTCGTGAATGGCGTAAGGCTGAATGCGCTGCAGCCCTCTAACTGGCAGGATCAACACTATAGTAGCGTGGATATCACACCTCATTTGTTAGCAGGCGAGAACGAACTTGAGATTTTGACGGTTTCATTGCTGGAGCCGATGCCGGCGATTTCATTCCCTGCATTTTTGATTGGACCCTTTGTTATAGAAGATCGAGAAGATCGGATGAAGCTAAACGTGAGTTCGGAACATATGTTTGGTTATTGGTCTTCTGCCGGCTATCCTTATTATGCGGGAGCGGGAGAATACTCGCAGCAAGTGGATCTGACCCAAGTTACCTTGGCTCCAGATGAGGAATTATGGCTGGAAGCAGAAGATATCAGGGAGACGGCTTGTTTATTCATGAATGATATGCAGGCAGGAATCCGATTGTGGCCGCCTTATCACTGGAACATCACGCCATATGTTGAGCAGGGGAATAATCACATTACCATCCGTGCCGCCAATACGCTGGAGAATTTATATGGTAAGTCTGCTTTACCTTCAGGGGTGAATGGAAGGGTAAAGTTGGTTCATCGAACTTTATCAAAAAGAATGTAATATTATACGATACCTACGAAAATGACTACAGCCGAGTTCAGGTCGTAGTCATTCTTTTAATATAGTTTACATAATATATAATATGTAATCTATATTTGCGGAATTTGTGTATTCCGAGTTTCAAAGGTGGAATTTTTTCATAGGGACATACAGGATCAGAAGCTCCATTCTTACAAACTCATCGATTTACGATAACATTCTCTTAATCCTGAAGACTTACACTTAAGAAGTTTTACGAACGATAACAACTCGGAGGTGCCATGAAATGCAGCTAAAGAAGAAAACCATCATGGTTTTGGCGCTCAGCTTGTCCATTCTTTCGCAAGGCATGATCGTTCATGCCAAGGAAGATGGCGCTAGGTTTAAGCCGGAAGGAAACGGCAAATGGATGACAGGAGAGTATCACGCGCATACGTATCAATCCGATGATGCCAGTCAATCCTTACAGGAATTGCTGGATAACGGTTTCCAAAAGTATGGTCTGGATTGGATCGCGGTCTCCGACCATCTTAGAGTTTCTAAACGGGACGATGAGGGAAATCCCCTTACCGGCGGATCTATTCCGTTCTCCAAAGGAATGGCTCAGTATCAGATTCCCAAAATCCAGCAGCTTCAGAAAGCAGGGAAATACAAGAACAACATTATCTTCTCAGGTTTTGAGTGGGACATGCCTACATATGAACATGTGGGAATTGGCATTATAGCAGGCAAATTCGGTTCAGAATCGAGCCTGAAGGCAGCTCGTCAGTTCGAGTATCTGTTCACCGATCGCGATGAAGCGATGTTCGATCCCAAAGATGTCGCGGATTGGAACAAACAAGACAGCCGGGCCTATACTACACCCGAAGATGCCAGAACAGCGCTGGCTTGGCTCCAGGATAAGTACGGAAACAGCAGTTATGCATTGCTTAATCATCCTTCTAGAAAAACGGTGTACACAATAGCGGATATACGGGATTTCAATAATATTGCGCCGAATGTTGTATTTGGAATGGAAGGCATGCCCGGGAATCAGATGGAACCGGATCGCGGTGGACTTAACTTAACCACACCGGAGAACAGAACCTACGGCGGTGCTGATTTCATGATTGCCAAGGTTGGCGGCGTATGGGATGCGCTGCTTGGCGAAGGACGCGAATTTTGGAACTTTGCGAACTCGGATTCTCATTTTGAGATTAGTGAAAACCGTTTATACTCCAGCGGGTATTGGCCGGGACAATATGCCAAAAACTACACTTGGGTGAATGGAAAAGATATGCAAAGCGTATTGGACGGGATGCGTTCGGGTAAATCGTTCTCCGTCTACGGCGATTTGATTAACGCGCTGGATTATCGCGTTCGTCACGGGAACAAGCAGGCCGAGATGGGGAGTAACTTGCAAGTGAAAAAAGGGAGCCCGATCGAAATTACGATCCGATTCAAAAGCCCAAATAAAAACAACAACGGTGATTCTGTAACCGTAGATCATGTCGATTTGATCTCAGGTGACGTAACGGATAAAGCGCAACCAGGTACGGTGGCTTACAGCAAAAGCACCAACGATTCGACCAAAGTGGTGAAACGGTTTACGAGCAAGGATTGGAAAACCGATCGGGATGGTTACAGCGTCATTACTTATCGAACGAAAGCGACGAAGGATCAATATTTCCGATTAAGAGGGACTAATCTTGGCGTAAATGTTGCCGGAGAAACCAGTAATGGCGATCCGCTCATTGATCCAAAAACGGACATCGAAGACAACGAAAAGCGTTTTGAGGAAATAAACAAGCGGAATTATAGTGACCTGTGGTTTTATTCTAATCCGATCTTTGTCAGCGTTGACGACAAGCCAGTTAAAGACTCTAACAAACAGGGGAAGCATCAGTAGGATGCGGCTCGCGCTCTATTCAAAAGACTGCCGATTATTCGGCAGTCTTTTTGTTTTTTTCACACGTAGTATAATGATGCATGCATGTCATATAGCTGATCACATGGATTGTATTTTGCTGCATATCCTATCATTTTATTGTACAAATTGAACGAAGGGTATAGTCTGTTAAGGAGAGGAGAGATGATATGTTTACGATCGGTGAAATATCCAAGCTGTTTCAGATCGATATCCGCACCCTCCGGTATTACGATGATATTGATTTATTTAAACCGGCATCCGTCGATCATCTGACAAATTACCGTTATTATTCGGTCGATCAATTCGAGCAGTTGAACACCATTCTGTACCTCAAGGCGCTTGGCATCCCTTTAAAAGACATTAAGCTTTTTCTGGATGATCGGGAGATTGAACATATACTAACCCTGCTCAAGGAGCAGCAGCGCAGAACGGAGGAGAAAATTGAGGAATATCAAAGAATCCAGGCGAAGATCAAAAGTCGAATTGATCAGATCGAAGATGCCTCAAATAAGGAAGAACTCTATAAAATTCGGGAAGTGGAGCTTCCCGAGAGAGTGATGGTTTTGCTGAAACAGAAAATACATAAAAGCGACAATCTGGATATGCCGATCCGTTTATTGGAGAATAGCACGAAGATGAAGTCCACCATTTTTCTGGGTAAAGTAGGATTATCGATCTCGATCGATCGTTTAATACAACGCAAATTTGATGAATACGACTCCATTTTTGTTATTGTGGAGCAGGAGAGTGAGCATAGCAGCTCCGAAGTCGAAGAGAAGATCTGGCGGAAAGGTACCTATACTTCGATTCGGTTTGCCGGGACACACGAAGATGCAGCGCCTTATTACAGAAAGCTCCTGGATTATATCGAGGAAAAAGGTTACACCCTGATCGAAGATGCGTTAGAGATTACGTACATTGACTATGGGCTTACCGGTGATCCTTCTCAATTCGTAACCGAAATTCAAATGCTTGCTAAATAAACGATTGACCCTCCAGCTGCTGGAGGGTTTATTCTTTGTATCAAAACATATTAGTAGGAGA
The DNA here is from genome assembly GCF_049316025.1 of Paenibacillus sp. NPDC058898. NCBI lineage: Bacteria > Bacillati > Bacillota > Bacilli > Caryophanales > Paenibacillaceae > Paenibacillus > Paenibacillus sp. NPDC058898. Next base: position 391,068 of record NZ_JBMOSM010000001.1, read on the forward strand.
GAACGACTGTGATAGGAACCATTGTAAACGTAACAACCATTGTTGTAGGCAGCACGATTGGAAATGTATTTAAAAAGGGGATGAGCGAAACCTATCAGGACATCCTGATGCAGGCGATGGGTTTGGCCGTCATGGCACTTGGTGTGCATTCGATCATGAAGTATATGCCGGAGAGCCATTATCCCGTCTTATTCATCGTAAGTCTTGCCATAGGCGGGCTGATCGGGGAGAAGCTGAATCTGGAGCAGGGATTTAAAAAGGCGGTGTCGAGGTTTACCAAGGGAAATTTGGCTGAAGGACTAACTACGGCAATTCTGTTGTTCTGTATTGGAACACTTTCTATTATCGGACCGATCGAGAGTGCTTTGAACAATAATCATACCTATCTGTTCACCAATGCCATCCTGGATGGCGTGACGTCGATCGTACTGGCTTCAACCTTTGGCATTGGGATCGTTCTATCAGCCGTGGCCACATTTTGTTGGCAAGGGTTATTGTACGTTATGGCCGGTGCAGCCTCTAGCTTTATCACGACGGAGCTGTTAACTGAAATATCCATTATTGGCGCCATTTTAATTTTTGCTTCAGGCTTAAACATTTTGGGCATTCGGAACTTCAAAACCATGAATCTTACGCCAGCGCTGTTGGTCCCAGTTGTATTCATTACGGTTAAAAATCTGCTCGGTTTTTAACATGAAGCAGGGATTCATACTTATCTCGATTTCAAGGATAACCCGCCTACGGAAGGCGGGTTTTTTGCTGTTATTCTATACCTTGCACGTTGAATAATCCATTGTTTACCTTGGTGCATAAGTTTTGTGACAATTTCAATAATATAGGAGACCGACAGCATCAAGGAATTGGACTAGGTGGATAGAGAGAAGGAGGCTTCATCATTATGAATATAGCTGAACATAAACTGCTAGTCGCAGCGCTAGGCGGCGTTAATGAAATTGGAAAAAACATGTACTTCATTCAGTACGATCAAGATATCGTGGTCATTGATTGCGGCTCCAAATTTCCTGACGAAAACCTGCCCGGCATCGATTTGATTGTTCCTGACTTCACCTATTTGCTGGACCATGCGGATAAAGTCAGAGCTCTTATCGTCACCCATGGACATGAGGACCATATCGGAGGGATACCTTATTTACTGAAGCAGCTCCCGATCCCTGTGTATGGGACGAAGCTCACGATTGAGCTCATTAAAATCAAGCTGAAAGAGCATCGCATTCTGCGTGAATCCGAGCTTCACACGATCGATGCGAATTCTACCATTCAAGCGGGTGCCATCCACGCCTCTTTTTTTTCGACCAGCCACAGCATCCCGGACTGCGTGGGCATCGTTTTTCAGACCCCGGAAGGCAATGTTGTCCACACGGGGGACTTTAAATTTGACATGTCTCCTGTGAAGGGGCCTTATCCGGATCTGCATCGAATGGCTGATATCGGCAAGCAGGGGGTTAAGGTGTTATTGTCCGAAAGCACAAACGCCGAGAGACCGGGATTTACGCCTTCGGAACGTCTGGTTGGCGGACATATCCTGGAAGCATTCGCGCAGGCCAAACAGCAGGTATTCATCTCTACGTTTGCTTCCAACGTGAACCGCGTTCAGCAGATCATCGATGCCGCCGCGGAAACAGGGCGAAAACTGATTCTGCTCGGCCGCAGCATGGTCAATGTCGTTACCGTTTCCAAGGAGCATGGCTATTTAAACATCCCCGATGACTTACTGATTGATGCAGGCGACAGCGAGCGGTATCCACCGGACAAAATCGCCGTGTTATGCACGGGGAGTCAAGGCGAGCCTATGGCAGCATTATCACGATTAGCTAACTCCAAGCATTCCCATATCGAGATTTTGCCTGGCGATACCGTCATCATTGCTGCAGGAGCCATACCGGGAAATGAACGGAACCTTGCTCATGTGATCGATAATTTGTATGTGTTGGGTGCCCAGGTTATCTATGGGTCCGGTTCAGCTTCAGGGATGCACGTATCCGGACATGGCAGCCAAGAAGAATTGAAATTAATGCTCACCTTGATGAAACCGGACTATTTGATTCCGGTTCATGGTGAATTCCGAATGCTGTATCAGCATCGGCAGCTGGCGGATTCCGTGGGGATCCCCAATGAAAATGTATTCATTATTCAGAATGGTGATACGATACAAATCCAGCAGGGTATGGCATCCTTGGGGCCAAAAATCCCTTCAGGCAACAGCCTGGTGGACGGATTGATGATCGGAAACGTAGGCAATATCGTTTTGCGGGACCGCAGGCAGCTGTCCTCCGACGGGATGCTCATTATCGTAACCACGCTCAGCAAAACGGAGAAGCAGATGGTGGCCAAACCCGAGCTCATATCCAGAGGTTTCATCTTCGTGAAAGATTCGGAGGAATTCATGAATCAAATCCACGATATCGTTACGTCTTCCATGAAGGATTTAACGGAAACCGGGTCCACCCAATGGAATCTGATCAAGCAGACCTTGAAAGATCATGTCGGCAAATTCATATACAGCGAGACAAAGAGAAGGCCGATGATTCTGCCCATCATTATCGAAGTATAAGCCTTTCAAAATACAAAAAAAGCACAGCCTAAAATAGGTTGTGCTTTTTTCGGTACAGTTTCAAAACGGTCCTGGATCTTCGAAGCAAGGTTCGATCTAGGCATACACCCGGATGCGGGCAGCTGCATACACTGCCGATAAGCAATCGCAGAAGATGTTGTTCTTCCATTCACGTCTGTGAAAAAAAGAATAACACATAATCCGGATTCGTCCACATAACCATTTACAGAATGGACATGAACGTCTTGTCCGATTACCGGAATGGGTCCGGTTATTAACGAAAGGAGGAGGATCGGTTTGTCATCCACCCCAGAAGGGAAATGGACTGCGGAGCATGGGAAATGGGCCAAACGAAAGTTCAGATTTACGCGTAATGACTGGATGGGTTATCTATTCAGCGCCCCTCTGATTATCGGTGTCATCGTATTCGCCATCTATCCCATGTTCGCCGCACTGTTTATGAGTTTTCATCAGACATCCGGGCTCAATTTATCCGGCGCTTGGGTGGGCCTGAGCAACTACCGTTACGCATTAGAAGATTCCTTATTTTGGCAAGCGCTTACAAATACGTTTGTCATGGGGATTTGGTCTGTACTGCTTGGAATTGCACTGTCGTTTATTCTGGCGAGCCTGATTAATAATCTGAAATGGCATCTGGGACGCAATTTTTTCAAAGCGGTATATTTTCTGCCCAATGTCGTGTCCGGCGTTGCTACAAGCCTGTTGTTCTCCTTCTTGTTTTTTCCGTCCAAGGAAGGGCTGATCAACTTTGTAATTGGTTTGTTTGGTATCGATCCTGTCGGCTGGTTCACGAACCCTGAAGTCGCGCGTTACAGTATTGTGCTCATGAGCTTGTGGGGTGCGCTTGGGTACAACACGATTATTTTTCTGGCTGGTTTGCAAAGCGTCCCTCGGGATCTCTATGAAGCTGCAGAGGTGGATGGGGCTGGCACCTACCGGAAATGGTGGTACATTACAATCCCATACTTGCGTCCGATCTTTGTGTTCATGCTCATCATGGGTACCATCGGCGGAATGAAACGGTTTACGGATGTATGGTTAATCGGCGGAACCGCAGGTAATCCTGGGGGAAGCTTGATGACCGTAGTGCTGTATATTTACCGAAATGCGTTTCTCTCTTCGCAGATGGGGCTGGCTACGGCTGTATCCTATCTGTTATTCGTCATCATACTCATCCTAACCGTGTTCCTCATGCTGCTCAACCGCCGCAAAGACAGTTTGGACTAATGCCATTATCCATTTTTCGGGTCCGTAGGGGAACCTTATTCCAGAAGACAGGAGGGTAACTATGAGCAGTTCAGCCTTGCCCAAGGAGCCTGTGCGCCGTAAACGAATCACACTTCAACAGCTGATACTAACGCTGGTTCTGTTGGTAGGTTCATTCATCATGATTGTGCCATTCTTATGGATGCTGGTAACGAGCTTCGATTGGGCTGCACGATTAAATATTTCATTCCCGCCGAAAATATGGCCGGAAGAGCCTTCGATCCGAACATATGAAGCCGCTTTCACCAACATTAATATGTTTCGATACATCGGCAACTCCACGCTTGTAAGTGCAGGGGTCATTATCATCAGCTCATTGTCCGCACTATTATCCGGTTATGCCTTATCCAAGCTCCGCTTCAAAGGAGCAAACTTCGTCTTGCTGCTAGCGCTAAGCACGATGATGATTCCGTTCGAAATGACGATGATTCCGCAGTATCTTTTGTTCAGTAAACTCGGACTGGTCGACAACTATTTGGCTTTTTATTTGCCGGCCATGAACTATGCGTTCGGTACTTTTTTAGCCAAAGCCTTCTTTGATCAATTACCCAGCAGTTTAAGGGAAGCTGCCGTTCTGGATGGCGCCAAGGAAATCACCGTATTCAGCCGGGTATATCTGCCGCTGTGTACGCCCATTATCGCCACCATGGTCATTCTGCTGTTCTTAGGCGTATGGAATGATATGCTGTGGCCGCTGCTGATCTTAAAATCGGCTGCCAAGTACACGATCCAGATTGGATTGGCCATGTTTACGTATAACAACGGAATCAATCAGCAGCCATCGATCATTATGGCAGCAACGACTACGAGCCTCATTCCGGTTATCGTCGTTTATATGTTCCTGCAGCGTTATATCATCGAGAGCATTGCGCTATCCGGTATCAAGCAGTAATTCAGAATGGAAGCTAAATTTATGTGGGGGTGTTCGCGTATGAAAAAAGCTGTGCTGCTTATTCTGTCATTCGTGCTTGTGTTTACATTGGCCGCTTGTTCAGGCAGTTCGGGAAAAGATGTGACAGGCGGCGTGAAGATTGAAAAAGTATCGGACATGGAAGGTACGGTTCGCGTTGCACTGGCAGGCTGGCAGCTGGATAACGGGATCGATGCACTGACAGGCAACCCGACCATCGGACTCAACGAGTATTTAGATAAAACGTTCAAAAAAATGTATCCGAACATCAAACTGGAGGTTTATCAAATCCCCTGGGAGAACGTAAAAGCCAAACAAACGGCCATGCTGCTCTCTGGCGATGCGGATATCTTGTATACCGGTGGAGCCTTTGCATCACAATGGTACCAGGAAGGGCTGCTGCGTGACCTGGACGACTTGATCGAAAAGGACACTACGTTTGACAAGGGCATCTACCTGGAAGGCATTATGAATAACTCCTATAGCACCAAGTCGCCCGACGGAAGCAAGCAGTTTGGGATTCCTGCCGTTCTTGGCCGCCGGATGACGATTTATGATAAGAAGCTGTTTGAAGACTGGGGCGTTGAAACCCTCTCGGCACAGCCGGGACCGGATGAAATTCTGGAGAAAGCCAAGCAAATGACCGGCAAAAACCCGAAAACCGGTGAAGACAATTTCGGTCTGTATTGGAGCGGCAACTCATTAAACGGATCTACCTTTGTTGCGTTAACCCTTGCTTATGGCGCCAAAGGAGCGGAAGGATCGTTGAAGGATATCAAAAGCATTAAATGGCACCTGAATTCACCGGAGATGGTCAAAGTGCTGGAATGGCTGAAAGAAGCCGCACAGCTGCCGCCAGCTGGTTTCGTGAATGCCCAGGGAGCCGAGAATTTCGGACTGGAGAAGAACAATATCGCCATTGCCCTCGATTCTACCGGCGGCTCAACGATGAGTGAATACCGGTCGAAGCAAAACAAAGAGCTGCTGGACCGTTATGAGCCTGTGCTGAACATGGGGCCTAAAGGCGAAGGCTGGGTTGCGGTTGACCCGTTCATCATGGCGAAGAATGCTAAAGATGTGGATGCATCATGGGAAGTATTAAAATTCTTGACCAGCTACATGACGCAAAAATATATGTATGAGAACTTCTCCAGTACCCCGACACTTAAAAACGCTGATTTTGTAACACCGGAAGATAAGTTTGTGAAAAAAGCACTCGAAATCGCAGATGTTGGCCACTCGGAGCTCATGGATGAAGCCAATCCGTTTTATATGAGCGATATCGCTCCAGCTATTAACGGATTCATTAGCCAGGCTGCATCCGGAAATGCTCCGGATATTCAGAAGTTTCTGGATGATCTGCAGGCACGTGCTGAGAAATGGTCGGCAAATCTGAAGTAAATCAGGAGGGGACTACACTAGAGACGGGCTTAATCATGATGATTATATGAGTCAAACAACTCAATATATTCCAATATTATGTAAAATGTGCATTGTCCCGATGATACCTGGATAAAAAGCAGCTTTTATGGTGGCATTATCCCCTCAAAGTAGACACTCGAAAAAACTCATGTTTTCATGAGAAGCGAGTGAACTTGGAGGGGATATTTTTATGGCTAAAAAAGGGACAGTTTTTTCAATCGTATAAAAATCTCATTATCATTAGATAATAGCAAGGATATTGAAATCCATTGGAGCGTGATATTTTGGGAAAATACGTGAAATCAATTACATCGCCAAAGAGATTTATCGTGGGGCACTATTTACTGAAGGAATTAGCTACCTATACGAGTACTTATGGTGACCATGCGTATGTTATTTGCGATGAATTTATTTTGGATCGTGCGCGTAGGGAAGCCGGTAAATCTTTTGAAGAGGCCGGACATCAAAGTGAATTTGTAAAATTCAACTATCAAATCACTCAAGATGAAATCGACAGACACCGCCAAGCGGTACAAAAATCAGGTGCCAATATCATAGTCGGTATTGGCGGCGGGAAAACATTGGATACAGCTAAGGCTACCGCATATTACACACATCTGCCTGTTGCGATTTTCCCGACAATTGCTTCAACAGATGCGCCGTGTACTGCACTTTCCGTCATTTACAATGCAGACGGTTCATTTGACCGTTACCTGTTTCTGCCGACAAATCCTGACATCGTACTGGCAGATCCCAATATTCTGGTAAGCGCACCGACACGGTTTTTTGTGGCGGGGATAGGGGATGCTCTTGCGACTTATTTTGAAGCGCGGGCATGTTATCAGAAAAATGGAGATAATTTAGTGAATTTAAAGCCATCCCTAGCCGGCTTAGGGATTGCAAAAATGTGCTATGACACCATTCTAGAATATGGCCTGCAGGCTAAAATCGCCGTGGATCAGAACGTCTCGACCCCGGCCGTTGAAAAAACAATTGAAGCCACGATTTATTTAAGCGGTGTTGGCGCTGAATCCGGCGGCTTGGCCGCTGCCCACGCAATCCATAATGGAATGACGGCCGTTCCATCGCTGCATCATGCGCAGCATGGCGAAAAAGTGGTCTTTGGTTTATTAACGCAGCTTGTTCTCGAAAGTGCTCCACGAGAGGAAATCGAAACGGTTATCCGTTTTATCAAGGAAGTAGGGCTGCCGCTAACCTTAAAAGACCTGGGTCTGGATGAATTCATAGAGGAGGAATGGCGAAAAGTAGCAGAAGATGCGTGTGCCGAAGGAGACACGATGGGCAATATGCCGCACCCGGTAACGCCTGAAGATGTGTACCAGGCCATCATTGCTGCAAATGCATTGGCAGAACATTATTATAACTAACAAGGCAGGAAATCAGAGACAGTAAGCTAAAATCATAACAGCCAGACAGCCGGAAAGAATCGGATGACTGGCTGTTTTATATTTACAATGTAAACTATGAATATTAAGGTGGAGAGCCAAGTAGAGTCTACAGAATTGGATGGAGTTGATGTCGGGTGACTAAAACATAGTAACATTAGAAGCCGCTGATTACGCGGCTTTTTATATTTATGTTATCAAGTTCTGTATAGTGGGGATTGTCGCAGGCATTAGACCCGGTTCGTTTTCCGGTAAGCGGAAGGACTGACTTTCATCAGCTTCGTTAACACGCGGCTGAGGTAGAACCCATTGTTGAAGCCGCAAGCTAATGCGATCTGCTCTAAATTCAGATGGGTATCGACGAGCAAGGACTTTGCTTGCTCCAGCCTAATATGGCTTAAATAGCGCGAAGGAGTCATCCCCACGCTTCGGGTGAATCTGCGGGTGAGCTGAACGGGACTGATGCCCAGCTCGTCCGCAAGCACCAGCATGCTCATGTCCTTATAGGCGTTCTGCTGGATATAGAGCCGTGCCTGTTCCATCAGAGGATCGGCAGGTTCTTTGTCTTCGCCAACCACGCCGGCCGCTATCGACTGCAAACAAAAGAGCCAAATATCGTTCAGCGCATGGTTTTGCCAATAGCTTCGCTGATCGATCTCCGCGGCAGCTTCGTCCTGCCTCTTGAAATATCTCAAATTATCGGCAAACCTCTCCTTATGCGTGACGGCGGGCTTGTAGGCAGAAGCCGCCAAACGAAGGTGGACGTTTTGCTCTGCCTCTTGCCCTGCAACATCCTCTCCCGAAATAGAGCCTAACGAAAATCCGATGAAATGAAAGGACGGCGCATGGATAACGTCGCGATGAAAATCGACGCCCGGCGGGCAAACGATGACGTCGCCCATCTGCGCCATTCCCTCGCTATCGCCGATCCCATAACGGAAGCTGCCGCCCTCCACCGCAAATAGAACCCAATGTCCGTAGGTGTCCACGCTGTATTGAAATTGTTTCTTATGATTCCAAAAGACATGATGCATTAGGCTAGGATATAGGATGGGGCTTCGATTCAACATCATCACCGCAATCAGCCTCCCAAATGAAATAAAGTATATGCCAATATGATAGCGCAGTGCATGTTAAATAACGACCCCCTCGATTAAGATGATAGTAATTCTAGGCATGGGGGGGATTCGATTGAAGTTTGAATTAGTAAAATCCGACATTACCGTTATTGGCGGAGGCCTGGCCGGCGTATGCGCTGCCGTTGCAGCGGCACGTCTTGGCCAAACCGTGTCGCTCGTGAACAACAGACCTGTACTCGGAGGCAATTCTAGCAGCGAGGTACGGGTGTGGGTATGCGGTGCTACGGCGCATGGTACGCAGCGTTACGCGAGAGAAAGCGGCATCATGGGAGAAATGTTCGTCGAGAATCAATTCCGGAACCCGGATGGAAATCCGTATTTATGGGATCTCGTCGTACTCGAGACGGTTCGAGCAGAGCCGAACATTGCCTTGTTTCTCAATACGGATGTGCACGAGGTCGAAGCGGAGGGCGCAGAGGAGGAGCGCATCATTAAGTCGGTCACAGGCTGGATGATGGGCTCCGAGCGGAAAATCCGGTTTGAAAGCGATATGTACATAGATTGTACAGGAGATGGCCTTGCGGGTTTTCTGGCAGGCGCTAAATACCGGATCGGCCGCGAGGCCGCAGAGGAATACAACGAGGACTGGGCACCGGAGACGGCGGACGATATTACGCTTGGCAGCACGCTCCTGTTCTATACGAAGGAAGCCGATCGGGCGGTCAAGTACATTCCGCCGAGCTTTGCGAAGGACATTACGCAAACGGCGATCCCAATGAAGCGGGTCATTCGCAGCGGCGACTCAGGCTGCCACTATTGGTGGATCGAATGGGGCGGCGAGCTGGATACGGTGCATGATAATGAACGAATACGCGATGAGCTCTGGTCGGTCATTTACGGGGTATGGGATTATATCAAAAACTCCGGCAATTTCGATGCCGATCGCATGACGCTGGAATGGGTCGGATCGATCCCTGGCAAACGGGAGTATCGCCGATTCACAGGAGATTATATGTTGAACCAAAACGATATTATCGCGCAGGTGCCCTTCACCGATCGCATCGCCTTCGGAGGCTGGTCGATAGATCTTCATCCGCCGCAAGGCATGTATTCGACAGAGAGCGGTTCAAAGCATTTATTTTCGGACGGCATCTATCATATTCCATTTCGGTGTCTGTACTCCAGCAACGTCACCAATCTGATGTTTGCAGGCCGCGATATCAGCGCAACTCACGTCGCATTCGGTACGACGAGGGTAATGGCAACCTGTGCCGTCATCGGCGAAGCAGCCGGAAGCGGTGCCGCACTGTGCGTGCAGAAAGGGATATCGCCGCGTGTGTTGCACCGTGACCATATGAACGACCTGCAGCAGACGATGCTCAGGCAGGATGCGTCGATTATCGGGATCGCGGCAGACGACCCTTACGATCTCGCCAAATCGGCCCGAATTACGGCATCCAGCACAATGACCAAAGTGTCGCTGACGGACTCAACCTATACACACCCGTTGGACAAAGAACTGGGCATCCTGTTTCCCGTGAATCCCTCGCTTGAATCAGTGGCGCTGCTGATCGATGCGGCAAAGGCTGCTACTCTTGAAGTGGAGCTGTGGCATACGGAAAAAGGTGAAAACTACGTGCCAAAGCAGATGGTGGCTGAAGCATCGGTGTCAGTAGCCGAAGGTACCAGGCAGTGGGCTAAGCTGGATTTAGTTTGGCAGCCCAATGCAGCCTGCAATGCATTCCTTATTATTAAAGCAAACGAAGCGATTCAACTTCACGGATCGGATCGTCCGATGACCGGCGTGCTGTGCTTTGAGAAAGGGCCAAAGCCGATCATCTCGACTCTTTTAGAGGATCGTCAGCCGGATCAGCCGGTCGTACAGTGGAGCATGCGCCGTTGGAACCGCAAGCCGCTATGTCTGCAGGTTACGCCAAATACGGAAGCGTACGCTGCCGCAGCGGTGACGGACGGGTATATTCGGCCGTTCGCCGGTCCGCATTTATGGATGTCCGAGCCGATGTCTCCAGGCAAACCGGAATGGCTGCAGTTGGAGTGGGCTGAAGTGCAATCGATCGCCGAGATCCACGTCACCTTTAACGACGATGTTAATGAAGACTTAATAAATTTGCACCATCACCGCACCGCTTTCGAAGCGATTCCCGAGCTCATCCGAGCTTATCGGATAGAAGCGCTCATCGGTGAGGAATGGGTCACACTGGCTGAAGAGAAGCACAACCATAAGCGCAAAAAAGTGCATAAGCTCAGCCGTTCCATCTCGTCGCATACGATTAGACTATGGATCGACGAAACGAACGGAGGACCACGCGCGGAGGTTGCCGAAATAAGAGTCTATGCTCTATAATGGAATAAATAAAATGACAGCGCTTTCATTTTGTGCTAAAGGAGAGGATATCATGATCATAAAGCCGCTTGGCGTATTGATCGTCGAAGATGAAATTCCTCTGCGCCAAGAGCTTCGGATCTTTCCATGGGAGGCGTGTGGAGCCGAATGGATAGGGGAAGCGAGCAACGGGTCGGAAGCGATGCAGCTATGTGCTGAACGCACGCCAGATGTCGTGATAACGGATATTACGATGCCGGTTATGGACGGCATTGCTCTCATACGGGAACTCCGGAAGCGCCACCCGAGCGTTCAGATCATATTGTTAACCTGTCACAGCGATTTTCATTACGTACAAGAAGCGCTCCGTCTTGGAGCGCTTGAGTATATCTTGAAGGTGTCATTGGAGGAAGAAGAGCTTAAACAGGCGATGGACAAAGCGAGAGCTGCGGTCGTCAAGGAGCGCATGGTGCACGAGCATGCGAGAAGGGAACAGAGGCAGCTGCAAGCCGCCTTATTCGGCAAGCTGCTTCACGGGCAAGAGCCAGCCGGCTCCGATTGGCAATCGATGACGCTAAGTGTAGATCGTCCGATTCGACTGGTACGGCTTATGCTAGACATTCCTCCATTAGCCTATCTAGCTGTGAAGGAAACGGTTCAGCAGAGGCTGACCGAGCAGGAAAAAAGGGATTCAAACTGGCTGACTTGGTTGACGGTAAGGGAGCGGGAATATTTTGTTCTGCTTGAAGGCAGAACTCCTCCCAATGCTGTTATTGAGTCACTCCGCACGGTTGTTCAACATTTGACGGAGCTGTTGAATCGGGAAGAGACCAAGCAGGAGCGGTGGGCGACAGCATATGCCCTTTTTAGCAAACCGGTCACATCGAAGGAAGAAGTTGCATCAGCGCTCGCCTATTCGAACGAGTGGAAAGATGCGCTGTTTTACGACCGATGTCCCGAGGAAAGCGCTGTGTACGCTCAGCATTCGTTGCCTCTATCGGATCTGACGGAAAAGAAAACGAAGGAATTAAACGAGCTGCTGAGAAAAGCATCATTGTCTCCTGCGAGCTTGAAGGAATGCTTGCTTGGCGAGTTCAGAGACTGGTGCATCGCAGAGCGAGTGAAGCCAAGTCAACTAAAGGAGCGGATACTCAATTGGCAGGTTAATTGGCACAGGCAGCAAGAGGGCGATGAGCTGAGCGCAGCCCGTATGGGGCTATTAATGGACGCAGGAACGTTAGCTGAGATGATCGTCAATATTGTTCAGGATATGGAAGCTGCCGAGCTTGGGAAGTCGCGTTCGCGCTTTGAGATCCGCTTGGCCGTGCAATGGATCAAAGACCATCTCAAGGAGCCGATCTCGCTGCCCGTTATTGCGGAGCAGGTAGGGCTGAGCCCACATTATATCAGCAAATTGTTTCGCGAGGAAACGGGGAGTACGGTCAATCAGTATATTACCCGTCTTCGTATGGAGAAGGCGATTGAGCTTCTTAGGCATTCGAATAAGAAGGTATATGAGATCGCGGAAGAGGTCGGCATTCCGAGCTACCGCTATTTTACCGTTACGTTTCGAAATTGGACCGGGGTATCGCCGACGGACTATAAACGGAATGGCTGAAAGCACAGGTGAGAGAGAACGAGCGCGAAGGAAGGGTGGAAATGAGGAAACTGTTTCATTGGTATGCCAGCCTTGGTCTCGCTTCCAAGCAGTTTATTTATTTGTTCATCGTGACGCTGCTGCTCGTTCAAGTGCTTGCATGGCGCAACCTCCACGAGGCGGAGAATCTGCTTCAGAATCAAGTCATTCGCGATGCCATGCTGCTCGTCAGCCGGACGAATCAATATATCGATGCAAGTTTGGACAATGTGGAAAATATGCTGCTGCTACTCTCGACCCGCGCCGATTTGCTGGAGGAAGGGGATGAGGAGGCAGCCGTCGAGACGCTTCGCAAGTTCGCGGGGATTAACAATTCCATTACCAGAACTTTGTACATGATTCGAGCTGACGGCCAAGTATTTGCAAGCTCGCAGGTCGTTTATGACATCATCGGTAATCCAAAACTGAAACAGCTCTATGAGCTAGCGCTTATTAACTATGGGGCTATTAACGTGAGCGAACCTTATGATTCGCCGATGTCGGGGCGAACGCTTGCTTACGTATTGCCTATTGCGGATGCAGACAATAAGGTGAAGGGTGTCGTTGTCGCTGAACTTAATCTCGATTTGCTCACAGAGCGTATTGCGCCGATGATCTATCAATCTTACATACTGTTCACGAAGGAAGGCAGCGTCATTAATCGGCTGGATTCCCGCGATAAGCTGCTCCCCTTCCAAGCGGCCTCGTATCCGCCGAAGCTGGAGGAGAGCTTTCGCGGGCAGCTCGCCTTGCTCAAAGTCGGCGTCAGCGGCATAGAAGGGGATTCCTTGAATCCGCTCGTTGCCGTGAAGTCGACCAAAAACCGTCTAGGCTGGTCGCTTGCGGCGTTCATCGAAGAGGATTATTTCTATCAGGACCTGCAGAAGCTGAACAGCAACTACCGGACCGCGAGTATCGTATGGATCATTATGCTATTGATCAGCGCATATCTGCTTAGCCGATCGTTCACGCATCCGATTCGCCGATTTGTCGAGAAGATGGACCGTCTTAACAACTTTCAGGTCGTGGCGAAGCTGCCTGTCACGAGAATGGACGAAATCGGCAGGCTAACGCAGAGCTATAACGCTATGCTCGAGAGGATTCAGAGCCTGCTCCAGAAGACGAAACATGCGGAGGAGCAGAAGAAGGAATACGAGCTGAAGATGCTGCGAAGCCAAATTGCGCCCCATTTTCTGTATAATACCCTTGCCTGCATAAGCAGCTTGGCAAAGCAGCAGCGTATCGACGAGCTGCGCGATACGATTCGTTCGCTGGTCAAGCTGTTAAGCTTCAGCTTCGACAAGCAATCGGAATACGTATCGCTTGAGGAGGAGCTGGAAGGGCTGCGAATGTACATGCATATTCAGCAGGTGCGCTTTGGGGAACAATATCAGTTTATGATTGATATCAATCCTAATCTTTTGCAGTATCGCATACTTAAGCTTACGCTGCAGCCACTTGTAGAAAATGCACTCTTCCATGGACTAACGCCGAATCACGGCGGGCTTATCGTCGTGAAAGGCGGGCTGAGGAAGGGTGTTCTGAGACTCTATGTGCGCGATAACGGAATAGGCATCAGGCGGGAGAAGCGAAGCAGGCTGCTGTTGGAAAATCAGGACGGTGGGCAGGGCTCCATGTACCGGTTTACGGGCATCGGGCTGCGGAACGTGCATGAGCGAATTCGGATCCATCACGGCGAGACGTACGGCTTGCGGATCGGAAGCGCGGAGGGGGCAGGAACTGTTGTCCGCGTCGATATGCCCATCCTGACGGAAAGCGACGAACGATTAGGTGTTTGGCGTTAACCAAAAACGATACCAAGGCTGTCACGTGGTTTCTTCAGACCATTCGTGACAGCCTTTACTCATTAATCGTTGATATTGATGTAGATGGATCCATATTCGATGTTAATGATTATGAAGGAAATGCGTACATTTTTTACGTTTTTGTGTATATCGAGAAGATGTCAGGACCTTTATACTTGCCTTATTGGAAGCGCATTCAAACTATGGAGGGATACGATGGAAGCCAATCAAAGCCTAATGCCAGCCCCTCGGATACGGCCTTCTCCGCGGACAAAGCTGCTCATGATTTTAAAATTGGCATGGCGGTTTAAAGCCTTTTACGTCATGCTGCTGCCCGGCATTATTTATTTTGTCATATTTCGGTACTTCCCGATGTACGGAGTCATTATCGCCTTCAAAGATTTTGCAATCCTGGACGGCATAACGGGCAGCTCGTGGGTTGATCCGTGGTATAAGCATTTTCAGAGCTTTTACGAGTCGCCTTACTTCAGTCAACTGCTGACCAATACGCTTTTGATCAGCCTCTACAAGCTGTTATGGGGGACGCTGCCGCCGATCATGCTGGCCGTACTGCTGAACGAATGCCGCATTCGCTGGCTGAAGTCGATTGTACAAACGCTGACCTACATGCCGCACTTCTTGTCTTGGGTCATTATTTTCGGTATTCTTTTGACGCTCTTCTCCCAGAACGGCGGTCTCATAAACCGCTGGATTGTAGAAGCGGGGGGAAGCTCGATCCCGTTTCTGACCTCGACGGAATATTTCCGCAGCATACTGGTCGGATCGGAGGTATGGCAAAATCTCGGCTGGGGAGCGATTATCTATTTAGCCGCGATGGCAGGCATCGATCCGACCCTCTACGAAGCGGCGAAGGTGGACGGTGCGAGCCGAATGCGAATGATCTGGCATATTACGCTTCCTGGCATTAGAAGCATTATCGTCCTGCTGTTCGTTCTGAAGCTTGGCCATCTGCTTGACGCAGGCTTTGATCAAATTTACATTCTGTACAATATTCAGGTGTACCCGGTTGCGGACATCATCGACACATGGGTTTATCGAACCGGTCTGCAGCAGCTTAATTTCAGCTTGGCGTCGGCAGTCGGATTGTTCAAATCGGTCATCGGACTCATCCTTGTGCTTGGTGCTAACCGCGTGGCGAAGAAATGGGGTGAGGGCATATGGTAAGAGGCCTCGATGATAAAATTTTTAACACAATCATATACGTTATTCTCGGACTATGCGGACTTATCGCCATTCTGCCGATCCTTTATGTTGTATCCGTATCCATCACTCCGTTCGGAGAAGTGCTGCGTAACGGCGGATTCATATTGTTTCCGAAGGAAATTACGTTTTCCGCTTACCGCACGCTGCTGACGGAGTCCAATATTCCGAAGGCGTTCCAAATAACCGTTCTCATTACGGTGATCGGAACAGCGGTCAATCTCGTCTTGACGGGACTGATGGCGTACCCGCTCAGCCGTCGGAATTTGCCGGGAAGAAACTTTTTTCTGCTCATGATCGTGTTCACCTTGTTGTTCAGCGGAGGGCTTATTCCGACCTATCTGGTCGTTAAGTCGATGGGGCTGCTCGATTCTATCTGGGCGATGATTCTGCCAAATGCAGTCTGGAGCTTTAACGTTCTTATTATGAAAAGCTTTTTTGAAGGACTGCCGGAGGAGCTGTTCGAGTCGGCCCGAATGGATGGAGCCAAAGAGTTCCGCATCCTGCTGCAAATCGTTACGCCGCTTTCCCTTCCTGTATTGCTGACGGTTGGATTGTTTTACCTGGTCGGCCATTGGAACGAGTTTTTTCAAGCGATTTTTTATGTGACCGATCGCACACTCTATCCGCTTCAGGTCGTCGTCCGGGAAATTCTGATGCAAAGCCAACAGCCGCTTGAGAACGCGGAAAATATGATGCCGACGCAGACGATGCAGATGGCATCCGTCATGATTGCGAGCTTGCCGGTCATCGTGATCTATCCGTTTCTTCAAAAGCATTTTACAAAAGGGATGCTGCTTGGTTCGATTAAAGGTTAACCGATGAAACCATTCAGAGAGGGGTTAAGATCATGAAGAAATTAGGGACTTTGCTAGTAGCCGTTTCATTAGCGGGGGCTTTGCTTACGGCATGTTCGGGGGGAAATGGCAATGATAACCCGGAAAATAATTCGGGCGCTACCGCCAAGCCCGGAGCGGAAACGACGGAGCAGCCTAGCGGCAAACCGGTTAAGCTCGACATTATCGAGACGGGGAACAATCTTCCATCGCCCGATAAAGACATGATTAAGCAGGAATTGGATAAGGCGCTGAATATCGACCTGAACTTGACAGTGTATCCAGCAGCGGACGATTACAACAATCAACTAAACGTTCGGATGTCCTCGGGGAACTTTCCCGACCTGTTCATGGTCGACCGGCAGCAGCTAATTCAATTTTCCAAGCAAGGGCTGCTGCTTGATCTGACGCCGTATATGGATAAGCTGGAGCAAACGGTAGCGTTCATCGGCGAGGACAGCGTCAAGAAGGGGATGGTCGACGGGAAAGTATATGGCATCTCCAAATCTCCGCAAATCCCTTACAACACCTTATGGATCCGCAAGGATTGGCTCGACAAGCTGAAGCTGGAAGTGCCGACGACCGTGGAGCAGTTGGCTTCCGTAGCGGAAGCGTTCACTAAGAACGATCCGGATGGAAATGGCAAGCCGGACACCTTTGGTCTAACGGGCGGCAAGCTAAGCGCATTCTCGACCGTTTTCGGAGCCTTCGGCGTCGGAATGCCAGGCAACTTCTACGAGAAGGACGGCAAAGTCGTCAATGCGCTGCATGAACCGGCAATGAAGGATGCTTTGGTCTTTATTAAGGACATGATTGGATCAGGATCGGTTGATCCGGAGCTGCTCGCCAATAGCGGATTGCAGCATCAAGAGAAGGCGATCAAAGGGCAGGCCGGCATCGTCTATATTGATTGGCCGAACATGACGAAGGAGCAGTTCGTGGAACAAATCAAAACCGTTAATCCGAATGCGGAATGGCTGCAAATCGCCGCTCCTTCGGGTACAGGAGGACAATTCGACGGTTCATGGGATATCGGCGCGGCGCCTGGGAGATATGCCATTCCGAAAGCGCTTGAGAAAGACCCGGAGAAACTGCAGCGGGTGTTCGATCTGCTCAACTATATTTCGAATCCGGACGGAGGCTCGCTGCTCGTGCAGTTTGGGGTGAAGGATACGCACTTCACACTTGAGGACGGCAAGCCGAAGATGACGGACAAAGCGGGCGAGGTCGGCCATTCCTGGCTGTATCAATTCACCGGCAGACCGGAAATGGAGTATTTGCAAGCGAAGTTCGCCGGACAATCGGCTGCAATCGAATTCGCGAACGATCAACCCCGTATTGAAGCATTGAACGGATTTATCGATAATCCAGAGGGATATAACCCAGCCGATGCGAACCGATACATGGAAGAGGAGATCGCGAAGTTTATTTACGATAAACGTCCATTGACCGAATATGATGACTTTATCAAGACGCTGGAAACGTCTATGAACTACAAATCGTTAGTGGACAGCGCCATGGAACAGCTTAAGACGCTCGGTTACGGGAACTAAATAACGGGAACGAAAGGCCGACCTCATTCGATGCAGGTCGGCTTGTTCTATCATACGTTATGTGTTTTTCGGTACGACGAAGGATTGACGCCGCACAGTTTTTTGAAGCTTTTGCTTAAATGATGTTCGTCGGTAAATCCGCAATGCTCGGCGATTTGGGCAAGGGTAAGCGAAGAATATACAAGGAGTTGCTTCACCTTGTCCATTCTAAGATTAGTCGCGTAGGCGCTTGGCGTTATGCGGAGCTCGCGTGTAAACAGTCTTGTCAGTTGCACCTGGGTTAGACCAAGCTCCACAGCGATCGACTTCAACGATAGGCCGAATTCTGCTTGCTGCTGAAGCAGATGCAGGGCTCGCCCAAGGGTCGGATCCTCACTGAACAAGGTCATTGTATGCTGCTCGGATTGCTCGATCTGAAGCAAATAGAGCAGATCCCTGAGAAGATGTTTCTTGTACATATGACCAATCCCTGCATGCAAGTATTGGGCGTCGCGAAATTGAGAGAGGGTGGATTGGAAGCGTTTGTTGTTCAATAGCCGAAGCTTGCCGAAAGTCGGGAAATTCGCCGCATGCGGCGGCTCCTCTAGGGAATTGATCCATTGAAACCCCATGAGATGGAACGATAAACCGTCCGTTTGCCGGTAGAAGGTTAGATCGGGCGGGCATAATACGATGTCATCCTTGACCGCTCTTCCGCTTTGGCTGCCCATTCTGTAATTAAAAGCGCCTTCTTCGACGATGAACAACGCCCAATGATCATACGTATCATGCGTTTTCTGAAATTGAGGGGTATCCTTCACGTAGACATGGTATTGCAGATCGGGATCCAGAAATCGGCTGAACTCCATTGCATGACAACACCTTTTCATAGAATGAAATTATTTACAAGGGAAATCGATTTTTCTTACATTATAACATGATGGTTCGCCAAATATAATTAAATTAAATACAAGTAGGAGGTATAAAGGATGAAGACAGCCAATTTGGAAATACCGAAATTAATGGAGCAATTTCATGAACAGGGGTATTTGGTTATACCAGATATTTTGTCGCAGAAACAGGTGAGCCGGCTGAATGCCGCGATCGACGAAATTGTTTTGACGGAACCAGAAGCGCTTTCGCATAATATTTATAACAGCGTAGAACGCCATGCCGAGATCGCTGCATTAATCGATCAGCCTGCCATTCTTCCGTTAATCGTTAATTTGCTTGGTCACAACATTCAGCTTCACATCTCCCACCTCACGATCAGACAACCGAATCTAAGCGAAGCCCAAACGGCCACGCACAGCTTTATCGATTGGCATCAAGACGGTCCGCATCCGCAGTTTCCTGTCATTAACGGCTTGACGGCAACCTATTATATTAAAGTTTGCTATATTTTGAGCGATATGTCGGAGCCGGATCGCGGCAATACGAAAGTGATTCCGGGCAGTCACAAGCAGCCGTACAATCCGAATCACAAGGATGTGCGCCAGCAGCTTGATGGAGAGGTACAAGTGTGTGGAAAGCCAGGTGACGTCTTCGTGTTCGCCCAAAACTTGTGGCATGCTGGCTCGCCGAATCGCTCCGCATTCACAAGAAGGCAGCTGTTCCTCGGCTACAGCCCGATCTGGATGCGTCCTATCGACTACCATTCGGCGTCTGTGAGCCTGCTGAAGGACGCCGATCCGATACGCCGCCAGTTGCTTGGGCAGATCAGCGACAACAAATTCAATTATTACGTTCCGGAGGATTCGATGGTGCCTCTCAAATCCATGCTGATCCATCCATCCTCGCAGTAGCTATCACTATCCATTCGAATGGGAAGGATGAACGAGGAGGCATTGGCGGAGGAGGAGATAATGTCACCGTTGTTATCAAGTTCTTGTCAAAACACAATGACAAGAACTTGATAACATTCCCGACTGATGACAAGAACATGGTTACATTCCCGATATGATTTCATCGACGGCGGCAGACGCCCTTTTATTAAACTAACGGGCAGGATAGTTCAATAAATTCACGAATACTCTACATATCGAAGTTCGTAGATAAGACGTTAGCCGAAAGAAGTTCTTAGTTTAGGAGGAGTCTATATGATATTAGAAAAAGTTATAAATAGAATTGTAATACAAAGTGAATATAAGGATTTTGTTGATAAGTATATAGATAATATACTTACCGAATTTAAAGGTAAGATTCATAGCATTTATATGTGTGGCTCGATTCCAAAAGGAACTGCTAAACCTTTTAAGTCAGATGCAGACTTTACTATTGTATGTGTAAATCCGAAAGATATTGATTACGAAAGATTGTCAAATATTAAAGACAGGCTTTTGGAAGAATATCCAGTAGTAACTAAGATTGATACGATAATTTGCTCGATTGACAATGTATTAAGTAAACCAAATGAGTGGGGTTTTTGGGTTAAGATAATTTGTGTTTGCATATATGGTCATGACGTTGGTGAAAAAGTACCACCGATAATTATTTCTCCAGAGTTCATTATAGACTTAAATACAGAGACCAAGGAGGAAGTAGATCGTATACATAGTTTACTTTCTAATGTTAGTGATAGCACAATGAAAACTAGATATATTAAAGGTTACTCTAAGAGATTAATTCGTGCATTATACTCTTTGGTTTTAGAAGATACAGGTGTATGGCAAGATGACATTATTAAGATGAAGAATGCCATATTAAACTATTGTGAGATTGACTCCGCTTTAGTTGATTATCTGTATGCTTGTTACTTGGATAGTAATGTACTTGTTGAAGAGTTTCTGGAAATTGCAGATGAAGTATATAGCTATTTTGAGAACGCCTTAAATGCAATGGCTGCTTCCAGAACTTCCCTCGGCTAACACCATATTGACGCTCCGGGTCACTCTGAGAAGCGAGTGGCCACATCCAGCCCCCTAAGCCCGTCGAGACGTCACTGCATTAGGTGTTCGGCAAGCCTCACAACTATAAGCAGCGACTCTAAGGGGCCAGGACGTCGTCAATACAAAACGTTATCTGAAATCGCCAAGAGAATTTAGAGGGACAAGTATGACAGAAGAATATTGTCTATTTAAACCGACGTCAGATTTTATCATGAACATAACGAAAGAAAAGTACCTTCGAATAATTGAGGTAAAGCAATATCTGCCGTTCAACTAAAGGGCAGTAGAACTCAATAATCGTACTTATTGTCGGCTCTTTGATTCAGTGTAAAACGAGCTACAATGGGATTTAAAGGCATGGAGGTGCGATCATGGCGATAATATTCGTTACAGGCTTGTCAGGAACAGGCAAGTCAACCGTGTTAGAGGAATTGAAAATACTGGGATACAATGTAGTCGATACAGACTATGGCTACATAAAGGAAGCAGAGAACGGAGAAGTCGTTTTGGATGAAGAAAAAATAATGCAATTGTTGGAAGAGCATAGAAATTCCCATTTGTTTATTTCGGGAATTTATTCGAATCAAGGGAAATTCTACGAACATTTCGATCATGTGGTTCTGCTGAAGGTCGATCTGAACGTGATGCTCGAAAGAATAAACATAAGGACCTCGATTAATTATGGCAAGAGTCCAGATGAAATGGCAAAGGTAATAGATAGTTACAAAAACGTGCTGCCTTTTTTGGAAGAAGGCTCGGATATCGTGATTGACACCGCGACAAACGGGATCGATTCGGTTTGCAAAAGGCTTGTAGGGTTACTGTAATCTATTGAACAAACGGGAGACTTTAGTTCAACGATTCGGGAGCAGTTTGCCACACGCGGCAGCTGCTTCTTTTCGTTTACTAGGAGTTGTTTATAGTGGGGAAAATAATTTAGCAAGCCTACAGGGCTAAAACGTAGCTGGAGGACGAACGAACTTATAAACTGCAGGTTTGAGAAATTCATATATAATGTATGACATTATTGTCGAGGGACAAGATCATGGTCCCATTGATAGTCGCTATTTTAGCGTCTTTTTTGTTTTATCGGTACAAGTTCTTGTCCCGAGTCAAGGACAAGAACTTGTACCGATTGCCGAATATGGACAAGAACTAGAACATGGTACTATTGCCGATTTGATAAATATCTACCTGGGAAAGGTGGGGCTCTTTTGAGTGATAAACTAGACTGGATTAGGATCAATAAAACTTCAGTCCTCGGAAGTATTTCAACTGGCTGTAAACCCGTTTGAAAATGTAAATATTAATTTAATTTCAAAACTTTTATGCAGGTATCACACTTCAAATTTAATACGTTTACCATAGCTGCAGCCTTGCTTCCAAAATTCTAGCCATCTGTTCAACCATCTCTTCTGGCGTATATGGCATAGATTGGACGACCCACCACTCAATCAACCCCGTAATGGAAACGGATAAGAATTGCGCCAATACATCCTTGTGGATACCGGTTTCTAGCTTCATTTGGTTCACCACCAAGGTGATATTCGCTTCAATCATCTGTGTCATACGGTGTCTGAATGTCGGAATACCTTTATTGGTAATCAAAACGCCATAGATTTCTGCATGCTCTTTCAGATACGTGAACGCACGAATCAGCAGGTCCCGGGACAGTTCATTGGTTGGCCCATCCTCCGGAACACAACTCTCAGCAAGCATCATCAGATACGTTTCCACGCTCTGTTCCAGCAGGTCATATTTGTCTGTAAAATGCAAATAGATCGTTCCGCGGTTGACATTGGCCCGATCCGCAATCCCTTGAATGGTGACCCTCTCAAATTCCTGCTCTCCCAACAGCCCAATAAACGCTTGCATAATCATTTGTCTTGATCGCACGATGCGCCGATCCATGGTTTTCCCCTCTTTCCTGAACACATCCAGCATTCGTTGTTCATTTCTCAACAGAAATGAAAGCAATTAGCCATTGCTCCTGCATCCGTTCCAATGATATCTTGATTGTAATACACAGATGTTATATATTCAACAACTGTTAATTATAAAAGGAGGGACAATATTGAATATACTTGTGTACGGTGCAGGTGTGCAGGGAAGCTATCTGGCACATGTCCTAGTAAAGGGCGGTCATGACGTGACTGTGTTGGCAAGAGGAAAGCGAGCGGAGGAACTGGAAAAGGAGGGACTGGTCATTCGGCATTACCTTCAGCGCAAGACAACAGTTGATCGGGTTCGTGTAATTCGCAGACTAGATTCAGGTGACGCGTATGACTTGATCTTCGTCATGATGAAATATTCGGATTTCGAGGCTGTGCTACCAATCCTCGCAGAAAACGTTAGCCGTCATATCGTATTGGTCGGCAACAATATGAATACCTACGCCATGCAGGACCATTTGAGTAAACATGGAAAGTCGCCTAAACAGGTTGCTTTTGGCTTCCAAGCTACCGCAGGTACACGTACCGACGGGCGAGTCATTTGCATACGTGGCGGCCATGGGGAGATGGTCATCGGGGGTCTGAACGGTCCCGTTCCGTTTCGCTCCTTGCTGGAGCAGGCATTCATGCCAACTAAGTACAAGCTCAGTTACCATGATCAGATCGATGCCTGGCTGAAAAACCACATGGTGCTGGTCGTGCCCATGAACATGGTCATTCTGTTCCATAGCTTCCAGATGAAACAGGTTGTCCGTGACGACAGGCGAATGCGTCAATTAGTGGCGGCGATGGGAGAGGGCTTCCGTGTACTTGAATCATTGGGGTACCCGTTAACCCCTGTGAAGCAAGCGTCTTGGATTACCGGCTATCCAAATTTAATCCGCTGGGCGTTGAGGATTTTCTTCATGCTTCCGGTTAGCGGGTTGATTGATGGGACAGCTGTTGAGCTCAGAGCCTTGAATGAGGACTTTGCCGAATGGAGGGCAAGGTCGGATGTGCCTACGCCAAACTGGAATGCGTTAGAAACAGATTGGCTTATTCAATCATAGTCACTGCTGCAAGCCGTGTGATATATCGTGAAGAGTGATTTCGGGAAGTGTTGAAGCACTTACAGGGCCGTCCTTACGGCCTGTCTTTCCGGTAGAAGTTCTTGTCCTTTGCTTCATGTCTAATGACACAATTGTGACCCCATTACGAAAAGTACAAAAGCCTGATTCTCGGGGCTTTTTTTTGTGTTTTTTTTGTGTCATTATTATAATTGTCGGGTTACAAAAACATAGTAACATTAGAAGCCGCAAATTACGCGGCTTTTTGTATTTATGTTATCAAGTTCTTGTCATAACCCATTGACAAGAACTTGATAACATTCCCGACAGATGACAAGAATATTGTTACATTCCGGTTATGATATCATTGACGGCGTCAAATAAAGATGATTAGACGCCTTTTTATTAAACTAACGGGCAGGATAGTTTAAGATCAAGCGCAGGAAACCGTATCATAAATAAGGGCAAGTTTTTTTGCGGAATTCCTTGAAAAGGTACATAGGGTTATCATTTTTTGAGTGAAACATCCCCGTCACATCCCACGGAAGGAAGAGGGCTTCGTGGACGCAGGAGGGTCCCCGAGGCTGGGAAAGAAAAGTGTCAGAAGTGTCGATGCTGGCACTGAACGAAGTCGGCCGTCTGTTGCTGCTCGTCGACCGAGAGGAAGAAGTCGGAGCCGTCAACGTAAGGATTCGTACCTGTTTGGGCGTCAATGGTTCGCAGGACAACTCGGACGCGGTGAGTGGGCTTTCGGCCAGACAGTGGGTACGGAAGGTGCTCTTCAAGTTGGTCGGAGAACGGCTTCAGCGCGGCAAGCATGACCCAGATGTTCGTTTCGTCGCTGTCGGCAGTGACGTTTCCGTTCCGATCGAACGTCTCTTTCAGCTTCCGGAGAACCAATTCGTTTGCCGTCAGTTTCTTTCCGCTTGGTCTTTCAGCCATTGTTCCACCTCCTCGTCGTGCGCTCCGTCCTGCGTGAAGAACGTCATCATGTAGTCGTTGTCGTACAGCACCGCGATTTTGTACACCTGGAGTACTTCGCCTACGTCGAGCAGTTCGACGTACTCGGAGCAACTTCCCAGGAGTCCGCCTTCTTCGTGGTTCAGCCCGACGCTGCCGAGGTCGCGGACGTTGTCTCCCGCTTCGAGAAAGACAATGTAGCCGTGCCTGCCCAAACGGAATTCGCTCCCCGCGTCGTTCTCCAGTTCGAGCCTGAGTTTGTTGAAGTAGTCCTCGACCTGATCGAGGAGTGCCGCCGGAAGTGCTCCGGCGCGGCGGAGCACGTTTAAATCCTGATGTGTAGTGATGATACGCAAAACAAATGCCTCCTTAAGAAATGAAATTGGCTCCTTATTACAGGCGGTCATGGAAATAATATATGGTTGAAATTCTGCCACTTTCGGAGTTGCGTTTTACTCCCACACAGTATAGAATTAATTGATGAAAAATTACTGGAAGGGGTGGGAATATGAGGTGGAAACGGAAGGCTTACAATAAGTCGATTGTTACAATTTCATATTCTCGTTCCATTAAGACACTAAAGCATTCGTTGCTTTAGTGTTTTTTATTTGCGCGGAGGTGTTAATTTGACAAGGTACAAAAGAGTTCTTATTAAACTAAGTGGTGGAGCAGTCGCCGGAAGCACGGAATTTGGTTTTGAGCCTGAAAGATTGGACCATATTGCTAATGAAATTATGTCAGTTGTGAATCTAGGTGTTGAGGTATCATTAGTCATTGGTGGAGGGAATATCTTCCGCGGCAATATGGCGGAAGGCTGGGGAATAGAAAGAGCAGAGGCTGACAATATCGGGACACTCGCAACTGTTATTAACAGCTTAATGCTTCGTGGAGTTCTTAAAGCCAAAACAAACAAAGAAGTTCGTGTAATGACAGCAATACCTATTACATCAGTTGCTGAACCATACATCAGACTAAGGGCAGTTCACCATCTGGAAAAGGGCTACATTGTCATCTTTTCAGGAGGAAATGGGCAACCCTACGTTACAACAGATTATCCTTCCGTTCAAAGGGCAATCGAAGTTAATTGTGAAGCTCTGTTAGTTGCAAAACAAGGTGTTGATGGTGTCCTCAATGCAGACCCTAAGCACGACAAAGAGGCAAGAAAGTACAGGTCTCTTCACTACAATGATGTCTTAAAACATAACTTGAAGGTAATGGATCAATCAGCTTTCATTTTAGCTAGAGACTACCATCTGCCAATGCATGTGTTTAATTTTGACAAGCCAGGCACAATGAAAGAGATTTGTGAAGGAAAAAATAATGGTACTATTATTAGCGGTGAATCAATTTTGGAATTGGAATAACAGAACTTCTGTCCGAGGGAGCACTTTTGTGCTCCCTCGATTTCGTAAAAAACTTGCCGTTACAGACAGTGCGGAGAACCGTATCATAAATAAGGGCAAGAAGAGAAGACATTAAAACAGGGGTTGACAAAAAAATTACTTATAAATTTAAATCAGATACCGTTACTGCTTATCGTGACCCTAAACCGGGCTATGGTGGGCGAAGGATACAACGGGACATGCAGATTCTGCCTATAAAGTATTTAAAGAAGCGAAAAGCTGTAAGGAGCTTCATTGGGTTGCTGATTCAGACAAATATGGTAATTTTATTGAGGGCAAACATAAGAGTTCTACTGGTACAGTAATAAAAATCAAGTAGATTAGAGGTATGAGATATGTCTATATCAAAAACAGAGGCAATAAAGCTGTTCGAATTAGGATTTCGGAGACCATTATATGCAGACAAGGTATATCCACAGGACATTTTTGAATATCAAGATTCCGTTTGGGTTGTAGGAGGAAGGGTTTTACCATCAACGGGATTTCTCTGCGATGAAGAGGTTTATAAAAAGGGAGTATGGATACCGAGTATTCTCGATTTAATGTCCTGGCTAGAGGATAATGATTGCAAATTCAATCTATCTTATATTGGAACAGGTTATAAACTAATCGTTAGTGATAACCATGAAATAGAGTACTCCTCTAAAGGAGCAACTCCGGAATTTGCCTTTTATAACGTTATCGTTAAGATTCTCAAAAAGTATGGAGGGAATCCTGTAAATAAAGAATATGAAGTAATTAAAGCCGAATTTATTGATAGAAAGGATTTATAAACAGTACACAAGTAAGACCTTGAAGGTTATTTACCCTTCAAGGTCTTACTTGTATCTCACGTACGTAGCTAATCTTCTAGCCTGGAGAGTCTGGTCACGGAAAGAGCCAAGCTTCAAATAAAGATACTGTTAGCATTTCCAAAAACACTGCTAACAAAGATCTTTGACAGAACGAAATGGTTGGGTGAGACAAGATACTGCTGGTGGTGACTTCACAGGTACTTGTTGTCTAGATTCTAGTTAGGATCCTGAATACCACACGCAATAATTACGTAAAATAATAATTTGACGAATAATTATAAATAAGTTACTCTGGAAACAAGGGAGGTTGGCAATAAGTGGATAAAATTGCGAAGCTGCATTATATGAAACGCGTGGAAGCCAAGAGTGCTGAGCTCCCGTGGTACGTGACCGAATACATCGATGGCCGAAAACGCAAACTGTCGCATACGACGCTGCTGAACTACTGTCACGATTACCTCATCTTTTTTGATTGGCTTGTATCAGTTAAATCGAACATCCATGATCGCAAAAACATTGAAATGTCCATACTCGAATCGCTGACCGTGCGTGAAGTCGAAAATTTTCTGTATTATTTGGAATATCAATTGGATAACAACAAATATACGATCAACCGGAAGTTGTCTGCATTAAAATCGCTGTTTGATTATCTTCAAAACAAGGCCGAAACTCCGGATCTTAAGCCATATATTCAGCGTAATGTCATGGCCAAAATCGACTTTAATCCAATTAAGGAAAGCCAGGAAACGATCGCTTACCGAATTGAAGGCAAAATTTTGCGGGAAGACGATCTCGAGAAATTCCGTCAGTTTGTGGCTCATGATTTTGGGGAACTCCATAAAACCAATAAACGTTTACAGCGCTTTCATGAATTTAACCGGGAACGGGATACGGCGATCGTTTCGCTAATTCTCGGCTCCGGACTGCGTTTATCCGAAGTAGCGGGAATTAACATCGAGGATTTGGATATGAACAAAGGCCAAGTGCGTGTTCTGCGTAAAGGCAATAAAGAGCAATATGTATACTTTAGCCAGCAAGCATTGTTGGACCTGGAGAGCTATTTGAAGATCCGTGAAGCTAGGTATAAACCGGAAAAATCGGAAAATCACCTGTTTATAGCAGCGCCGATCGGACGCAAAGGCCAAAGCCGGCGGTTGACACCAAGGTCGATCGAAAAGCTGATTGAAAAATACGCTGCAGCGTTTGGTAAGCCGGCATTGACGGTGCATTCCTTGAGACACTCATTTGCAACACGTTATCATCGTGAGAACAACGACGTGCCGAAGCTGAAGAATCAGCTGGGACATTCGTCGATTCAGACAACGATGATTTACACGCATTTAACAGATGAAGAGATGAGAAAAGCCGTCAATAATATGGATAAGATGAAATTATACGATTGATGCAAAAATGGCCGTTGCACCGGTCGTTTCTTTAACACTTTTACACAAAACTCGTATTTTGTACATATGTTGAACCATTGATGGAATATACGATTTCATTTTTCTTGGTCCCATTGTTCCTCTAAAATATTTTAACCAACAAGAATGTGATAATTGCAGCGATAATGCTAGTCATTACTGCTACAAATAAGAGAATGACTACGATAGTAATAATGTGTACTAGTTTATCCGATTTCTCCAACGATGACTCTCCTATCCGATGATTTCTTTTTTTCAGAATAATACAATCTTGAGACGACAAGCAGCCGATTAACGTTGATCGGCTGTCTTCTTGTTCTTATTGAGCTATCGTCTCCCGTTAGCTTAATAAACACGCCAAATTCTTTGAATAATTGGATTGGCCTCATTAGATCTACACCTGTATTTTATGTCAATTATTTTATATCTCTTTCCACTCTTCTTTTAGAATAGCGTAAAAGTATTCATCCCACCATGCTGTACCTTTCTTAAAGTTGGCAGGCATACACTTCTTAAAATGAGCTTCTCTTCTCATACCAATCTTCTCCATAATACGATTAGAAGGAATATTCTGTGGCTGACAAGTAGCGATTATTCGATGGACGTTCACTTCTTCAAAAGCGTACTTAACAATTGCTCGTGCTGCTTCCGTTGCAAACCCTTTATTAAAATGGATACAATACGAGTACCGGCAAGTTACGCTTATATTTATTTCCGAACGAAAAACTCTCCTGTCAGTGGAGCGTCGTCCGAGTTAGGTCCGACCATCACCTCAAATTTACCCGGTTCCACAACCCATTCATAGTTTCTAGTAAGTGTTCGGAGTTGTCTGTATCCCAGTGTCAACGTGATGCGCTTTGTTTCGCCTTTTTCAAGATGAATTCGCTTAAATCCCGCGAGCTCCTTACATGGTCTAACCGTACTGCTGAATTCATCTCGGATATAGAGCTGGGCAACTTCCTCCCCTGCGACAGCTCCCGTATTGGTTACGTTAAACGATACGTTTACTTCCCCATCCGGAGCTATCTCCTTAGCTGAAATATCAAGATCCGAATAAGCAAATGTTGTGTAACTCAGACCAAACCCAAATGGGTACAACGGGAGCCAGTCCATTTCAACATATTTATGTCCATAGAACGGTCGGCGATTATAGAATACAGGCAGCTGACCTACCGATCTTGGGAAAGACATAGGAATGCGACCTGCAGGATTGACATCTCCGAAAATAACCTCTGCCATGGCATTTCCGCCCTGCTCACCAACAAACCATGCCTCTATAATCGCGTCCAGATGTTCTGCCTCCCATGTGATCGACAGCGGACGTCCGTTTTGGAGGACAAGAACAACAGGCGTTCCTGTTTCATAAATTTTCTTGACGAGTTCAAGTTGTCTTCCCGGAAGATTAAGGTCCGCTCTGTCCAGGTTTTCTCCACTGGTCTGCTCGTTGTCACCCACCGCAACAATTGCAACATCCGCCGCTTCGGCCGCTTTAACCGCTGCGTCCATATCGTTGTTGCCAAGGCTGTAACCGAGGATGACCCTTACCCCCCGTGAATCATTGAGATACTCGACCTTAACGTCGTACTCCTCGCCTTTGACAAATTGGAACGCAACCATCTGATTGGCGTCATGGTCTCCCCAACCGTCAACAAGCATCTTGCCGTCGACCCACAGGCGCATGCTGTCCATGCTGCTGAGTCCAATATAACCATCCACTGTAACGTCCGGTTTAATTTTGCCTGTCCAGCGAACGGTGAAGTTATCTGCGTTTACGCCGTCAGCAGGCTTTGTGTAAATCCAGTTGAAGTTGATCTGTCTGTCATTTCGTACGCAAGCAGGTTCTCCCTCAAAAGAAAGAGAATTGTAGTACTCACCCAAAAGCCCGTCGTTGCCGGCATGGTCCTTGAGCCATTTGTCTGGTAAAGGCATAAGGTCGGACTCCAGAATCTCGCATCCTTTGGCATAGATCAATTCGGTCTTATCCGAAACGATGTTTTTGATGCCCTGGAGAAGCGTAACCGCATGCTCCGGCACCACAGGGCTGCTGTAATCCCCGTAACGCGGAACATCGGCGCTTGGTCCGATCACTGCAATCTTGCCGATGTCTTTTTTGAGGGGAAGCGTATTTTTGCTGTTTTTCAACAGGGTGATCGACTTTCTTGCAATTTCGAGAGCCGTCTGCACGTGCTCCTCACAGTGGACAACTTTCGAAGAAAGTTCGGTATCCGTATATGGATTTTCAAAAAGCCCTACTGCAAATTTAACGGTAAGAACACGTCCTGCGGCTGTGTCTACAACCTTCTCGTCCACCTCGCCTGATTTGACAAGGTCAATAATGCTGTCCTGGTATATATCATGCGGAAAGTCGTAAAGCTGCATATCAACACCGGCTTCAAGGCCCATTTTGATAGCTTCCCGTTTGCTTTCAGCAACATAATGACAGGTATGCAGCATGGAGACAGCCGTCATGTCCGATCTTACGAAGCCCTTCATGCCCCACTTATCGCGAAGTACACCGGTAAGCAGCGAATGGTCGCCTGCCACAGGAACGCCGTCAATGGAATTATAGGAACACATGGTATTCATGGCACCCGCTTGGAAAGCAGCCTCAAATACAGGCAGACAGAAAAATGCATTGTCAAATTGCCCCATCATAGCCGGAGCACAATTGTGTCCTCCCCTTGGCGCACCGTATCCTGTAAAGTGTTTTGGTTCCGACACCACGGCATCGGGTCTAGTGAGGTCATCCGTTTGAAGCCCTTTTACCATGCTCTCCGCAAACAGAGACCCCAGATAAGGATCCTCTCCGTATCCTTCTTCCACTCGTCCCCACCGGATTTCCCTGGCGAGGTCGAGAACAGGTGCCCACACCTCATGTATACCAAAGCTGCGCGCCTCGGAAGCTATTATTCTTGCTTGTTTATATCCGAGTTCAGGCTCAAATGTTGAAGCAAGTGCAACCTGCTGAGGGAGTACGGTACAGCCTCTCCATCCAAAACCGTGAAGTCCCTCTTCGCTGAAGAGTACCGGAATTCCCAATCTTGAATTTTGGATGATATACTCTTGAATTTTATTGGCTGTCTCTGCTTTGGAATTTCGGTTTTGGATGCAACCGATTCCAATTCCGGCAGATACCTTCTCCATTTTTTCGTAGTTCAGCGCATCTGCATTTAAACCTTCTACTGAGTCGGAAATTTCATTGCCCGAATAAATATCAAGCTGTCTTACCTTTTCTTCCAGCGACATTCTCGATAAAAGGTCCGCAACTCTTTCTTCAACCGGCAAGCTTGCATTCATATAAGGGTAATGTTGTAAGTCTTTTCTTGTGCTCATTGTTTTCTCCTTTTTGCTCTCTAAATGCCTGACACGATTATTCGTGAATCATGATTTCGGTAACATTAACTTTCATGAGAACCACTTTGTCTATCGAATAAACAAAGTTAATAAAGCATTCGCCTGTCAGCCGGTGCCACGCTTCTTTCAGCTCACGTTCGATGACATGAACCGGAATCGCCAAAGATGGATCCGAACTGCGGATAATGCAGGAATACCTGAAACTTCACACCTAATCATCAAATCATCTATGTCTACTCGAGCACTATTTTTACTGTACCTATTTGATAAGGCTGGATGACCAACTTGAGTGTTGTATCCTCTACCCTTAGCTCTTCCTTATATGCTACCTTTTGTTCATTGATATCTGTCCAATAGGCATGATTGATTCGTTCTGGACAAATCAATGTGATGGTGTCTGTTTTCCCTTCCATCTCATAAAAACGCACGATGAAACTTCTATCCCCATCCTCTGATCCTTTGATACAAGAAACTACAGAGGTCTGAGACTCAAATGCTATAAAGGAATGTCTTGGATTAAGCTTCCCTTGTTGTCTTAGCCCTGTTACTATAGTCATCTCGTGATTATATTTTTGGACATAGTCATGCAGCACTTTGGGATTGCTGGAATGCATAGCACCTAATCCAAATTCGAGATGATTGATTCCATACTCTGGACATGGATCTGGATCATAGGATCCTCTTAGTAAAGTAAGGGTAAGACTGTTATCTACGCCTCTAAATCCATAACCTACTTTGGACATGAGCATCACACCCGCTGATCCGTCCTGATCTTCTCCAAAGATATAGTTATTCCCTGGAAGATCTATGTCTAGTGCTTGCCTTGTAACCCTGCCGAAAGGAACATCATAATGATACATGGCACATGAATCATGAAGCGGCATATAGAATTGCAGTTGCGGTACGCCTTTTCCAAGACGTCCCACCTCTTGCCAATCACATTCTACTTTATAGTCCAGATGACTGCTTCCTTTATCTAATGAAATCATCACTTTTAACTTTGAATTTCTAAAACCTAACTCATAAGCAATATGGCTTCTTAATGTGCCTGTTGCGCTTGTGATTTCAAGATTTTGATGAATCCATTGGATATTTTTGTACCGTCCAACAAACCAAGAAGACATGCCTGTACCCTCATCAGTAATCTCCTTATGGTCTGCCTCATCTACTAATCGAAATATCCCTGATTTTCTCGCAGCATCGATCATTTCTTTCCCAGTTACTTTATCAATCATGGAGTCAATCGATCCGTCTAAGCTATTAAACACAACTTTAATCTTCTCATTTTCTAACGTATAGCATGGTTCATTTTGGGTACGTTTTTCATGCCAATAACTTACTTTAACCTGTTCAATAGACTGTTCCGTTAACATGTATGTTGCATAACCGCATGCGGGAACATCCACTTCTAATGCCACATTTAGATAATTGTGTCCCCAATAGTGATTAAAGTCTTTCTCCAAAACCTGGTGTGATACGACTTCACCTTTTTCATTGGTAAACAACATACGCTCGTGGTCATATGGCCATTCCCAAATCATCAATTCAACCACTTCTTGGCGGGCCTGCATCGTTGGATTAAACACATGATACATTCGGTTTTTGCCTGTACCATTCTCATACTGTGAGGATCCTGCACCGGCACCATAAGCCAAGCCTGGTTCAGTCTCACCTTCACTTACGATAAAATCAGCCGTATGAATCTGCTGAGCGATCTTTTGCAGGGCTATTTTCTTAGTGCTGTTTGTTGATGCTGCAACGTCTTGATAAAGGCCTAAAGCATAATCTCTTGTAGCATCTACCCCTGAACCGGTTAAAATATCATGGAACTGATTAAATAATACGGATTTCCAGGCTTTTTCAAAACGTTGCTTTGGATATTGGACCCCTTGTGTTACAGCCGCCCACGTACTAAAGAGCTCTGCTTCATATAACCCATTTTCAGAAGCTTTGTTACCCTTTTTAATCCGGCTCTGAGAGCTGTAGCATCCATCACAGATAAAATTCTGTTCTTGAACTTCAATAGGCAGCCGGTCACTTTGCTTTTCAACGATTTCAAAATACTCTCTATACGTCGAAAATTTCACTTTAGGATAGATTGGCCACGTGGCCACATCCTTGATTCTTTCGATATCTCTTCTTGTGGGTCCACCGCCATGGTCACCTACCCCATAAACTTTTAGAACAGAAGGGATATGAGTTCGATCCGCTAGATCGGGTACACAAAGACACATGTCAGAATGAATAAACGCATTATAAAATTGGGGTTCCCAATTTACGATGATTTCAGCGCCCGAACGGCTCCGCCATCGATAAAGTGTTGGTCCCTCTTTTCGCCCTCTGCAGTGATAGTAATACTTCACGCCAGCTTTGGTGAGAATCTCCGGTGTGCTGATACTATGTCCAAATGTATCGGGTTCAAAATCAATGTTGAAGGAATCTAATGGCAGATTAAACAGTTGAGACAAGTATTTTTTCGTATATAACAATTGTCTCGTTTGGCTCTCTCCACTTGGCATATTTTTATCTGCCTCAACCCATGTAGACGCGGTAATCTCCCATCTGCCTTCGGCCACTCTTTGTTTAATCTCTTCTAACATTTCTGGGTCATAGGTCTCTACAATCTTATACAACGAACCTTGAGATTGTGAAAAAGTAAAATCCTCATCCTCTCTCATGATGTGTAACATCGTTCGAAATGTATCTAAAGTGATACCTACGGTTTCATCGAAGCCCCATTGCCAATTCATATCAATATGCGCATGGGCCACACATAACATTTCAAACTGCTTGGCTTCTTCTTGAAGTGGCATGAGTCTATTCTCCATCTTACTTACCAGCTCATTGGTGATAGCCCCATGCGCGTCATATCCCTCGACTAAATCCTTCTCCACTTCTTGAATAAGATCATCAAATGCCCCTTCGTTTCTTGCTGACAAAAGGGTTGCATACTTCATTTGTGTCAATGCACGGTCTTCTTGATAGGTTCGTTTTTTATTTCGTAATCTATTGGTTAATTTCTCAAGCATCGCTGGTTCCTCCTTATGTTGGAATGAGAGATCTCATCAAATTTTGGGGATATCGTAGAATTTAGTGTACAATATCTATGTATAGGAATCTTTAAGCCTGCTGGACATTAGATTGAGAAATGACGACATGGGAGGGTCTATTATGGCTGACATCATTAGTTATCTGACTGCTAAAAATTTCACCATTAGCCTTAGTGGACTTCAGATCAAAGTACTAGATGCCGCCGTATTAGATGCTGGACCGCATTGGGAAAAAGAAGATCACTTTCACACTTACTTTGAATTTCATATGATTAAATCCGGGAAAGGTACTGTGTCGATCGAGGGCCAGGCACTCCCTTTTCAAGAAGGAGACTTCTATATCACGGCACCTTATGTGACACACCAACAAGTATCCGATCCTGAAAATCCTATGGTAGAATACTGTTTGCAATGTGAAATTAGCCGATCTGTTACACCAGATTCCGCCTACTTTAATTCATCAGTGGATACAGAATTTTTCATCAATGTTCTTTCGACTACCTACCCCCGCACCTTCCAAGACAACTATGGCGCCATGGGGTTATTTGATTCTATTATCCAAGAAACATCCCTTAAACTCCCAGGATTTTCTTTGCAAATTCAACCACTATTATTCCTTTTAGTTGTAAGCTTATTTCGCTCTGTGATTACCACACTGGATCATACCCATATACCTGATCCGCAAAGCGATGTCCGTGTATCCCGGATTATGAATTTTATCGAAAACAACTATCACCTTTCCCCTACGATCGATGATCTGTCTAAGCTGATTTTCCTTAGCCCGAAACAGATTAATCGGATTATGAAAAAACATGTGGGCTATACCTTTAACGAACAACTTTTACTTAACAAAGTCTCTCAAGCTAAACATTTGTTGAATCATTCTACCCTAAGCACGCAAGCGATAGCTGATGCTTGTGGTTTTTCTAGCCACTACTATATGTATCAAGTTTTTAAACGGCTCGAGCTTCCTCCTCCGGCGAGTTTTAGAAAAACTCGAAGTAACAATTCATACTAAGTTCAGAAGAGTGCCACCATGCTAATATTCACATTTTATAAAACTCATGATGCAGCTTCATGAGCGCCCGCTTCTCGATCCGAGACACATAGCTCCGCGAGATGCAGAGCTCCTTGGCGATCTCCCTCTGCGTCCGCTCCTCGCCGCCGAACTCCAGACCGAAGCGCCCTTTGATCACTTCCTGCTCACGTTCATCCAATGTGTCCAGGTTGCGGTATATTTTCCTCTTCTCGATCTTGAGTTGTACCATATCCGCCACGTCATCCCCCTCGCTGCTGAGGATACCTATCAAGGTAATTTCATTACCTTCCTTGTCAGTTCCGATCGGATTATGGTGAGAGACGTCTTTGCGCGTCTTTTTCAAAGATCGTAAATGCATAAGTATTTCGTTCTCGATACAACGAGCTGCAAATGTAGCCAACTTTGTACCTTTATTACTTCTTGCTCAACTCTGGAACGTAATTGAACAAACTCCAATTGATTATGCAATCGCTTCTCTTTTGCAATTTCATTCATTAAATCTTCCGCTTTCGGGTATAGTCCAATTTCATCTATAAAAGCATGATCTATACCATTGTACTGAATATGTTATGTAAGAACGCCACATCTTGAAAGCTTCTTGCATATGTTCCAAGGTGATTTGAGCAGGCTTATCGTTCAGCCTTTATTTTCGCCATAATCACGGTCTTTATCGCTTCTAAATCCCCTTTATGTTTCCAATCCTATTTGATAGGTTTTGGAAAGTAAATGCTCATCTTGTGGTCTAGAATAAACCCAGTAAGCCAATTTTACCAGTAAAGATGAGGTGTCGATAATGGGAGTTATACCTTATAACATTACAACAGCGGATAAAGAGAAGTTTAATCAAGACGGTTATTGGATCAGTCCGAAATTGCTGGATGACAAGACGATCGAGCGTCTTCGTGGCGCGCATGAGCGCATTTGGAAGAAAGATTACGATGGGGCTGGCCTGCCTCTTCATGACTTCAATCTTTCTGATAATCCATATGCTCTTCGTAAATTCGATAATGGCTGGTGGGTTAACGATGAAGTTCGTAGTGTCGTCACCGATCCGAATTTAGGCCAAATGGCTGCGAATCTGCTGAATGAGGATGAAATTCGTCTATGGCATGATCAAGTCATCTACAAACCGGGTACTTCAGGGCAAGAAACAAATCTAGGAAATGTAGGCTGGCATCAGGATTACGGCTTTTGGCGTGCAAGCAGTACATCTAATATGATAACGGTTTGGATTGCATTGCAGGACACGGACCTAAATAACGGCGGTATGATGACAATCCTTGGATCACATAAGTGGGGTGCTATCGAGGGAAGTGATACTTTCTTCGAACAGGATATGGAAAAGCTGAAACAGCGTTTTGCAACGCGAGATTGGATAGAGGAGCCTTGTATTCTAAAAGCTGGCCACGCGAGCTTCCACCATGCCCTTACATTCCATGGCTCGTCAACGAATTTCACAGATCAGCCTCGGTTATCTGTTGTCGCTCATTTAATGCCTGGAGATACATCCTACAAAGAGGGTAAAGCTCGGCATGATAATGTTCGATTGCTCGGCCCGCGTCCACAATTCGGACAGAAGTTCGATAATGAGTTCTTTCCGTTGCTGTATTCGAATACGCAGTGAGAGACTTAACAAAGGAATAGAGGGATTATTATGACAATAAGCAAACCTCAACAATTAGGAAATACCGCACGCAGCTATGATCTTGTTCCAGGCTGGGCAAAGCTTCCTCCTCACTTAGAGTTTGGCTATACACATGGAATCGTCGTAGATCAACAGGATAACGTCTATGTTTTTCATACAGGCAAGCCCTCCATTTTAAAATTTGATGAGTCTGGGGAATTTAAAGCGGCTTGGGGCGAGGAGTTCGAGGGTGGCGCACACGGATTCTATCTTCATAAGGAACAAAATAATGAATACCTGTTTATTA
Organism: Paenibacillus sp. NPDC058898; assembly: GCF_049316025.1. Lineage (NCBI taxonomy): Bacteria > Bacillati > Bacillota > Bacilli > Caryophanales > Paenibacillaceae > Paenibacillus > Paenibacillus sp. NPDC058898. The sequence goes on from NZ_JBMOSM010000001.1 coordinate 428,956, forward strand.
CCGACACCGCTCGCGGTAAAGTTGTGAAAATGGATTTAAACGGGAAGCACTTGTTAACATTGGGAACACCGGATCGTCCTGATATATACAACGAAGAGTTTAAATATATCCCCACAGATGTAGCCGTTTCGGCAAATGGTGATATTTATGTAGCTGATGGCTATGGACAAAGCTGGATCCATCACTATACGGCAGCAGGGGAATATATCCGTTCCTGGGGTGGAAAAGGTACAGAAATGGGACGATTAAACTGTCCACATGGCATTTCCATAGATATACGTAGTGGTATAGAAGAGGTTTATGTAGCCGATCGCGGAAATCATCGAATTCAAGTCTTTACCTTACAGGGCAATTTCAAAAGAGTCATCGTTGATGATATGGATCAGCCCTGTAGCTTTTATTACTATGGAGAGGATCTCTTCTTCCCAGACCTAAACAGCAGGGTTACGATTTTCGATAAAAATGATCGATTGATCTGTCATTTAGGTGAAGATCAACAGGCTTATAAGCAAACCGGCTGGCCGAATTTAGCTAAGTCCTACTACAGAGATAATAAATTCAGCTCGCCTCATGGAGTTTGTGTCGATTCCAAGGGTTCTGTTTATGTTGCTGAATGGATTATCGATGGACGTGTAACAAAGCTTACATTGGCTTAATTGTATAGAAGATCGCCCTATCCGGCTAACTTGGCCAGATGGTTGGCGGTCTTTTGCGTTCTGGCCAATAACAGCCGTCACTAGCAATCATTAAATTTATGGTCAATTGACCGATGAAACAGCTCCTATCACATAGAGAAGGACCTGCGGTGAAACACCGAGGTCCTTTCCGGATGTGTATTTATTAGCGAATGAATTATCAAATTGAAGCAACCGCCGTTCCCCTGGACTAACCACTGGATTGTCCAGCTTTCGTATAACCACACTTCCGTCTGCTCCTTCATAATACAATCCTGATCCGACCGCATGCATGTTGCGATTGCCGTCCTTTACAACCGATAAAGGCGATACGAGCGTCCCTAACTTCTCCATCCGCCACATGTTCGGATTATCTACGAGTGGAACGAGGGAGAAAAGGGATAATGAGAGGTAATGATTTACTTCGGACCCACCAGGAGGAATGCGGGAGGAATACTGATAAACGAACTCGAGTTATTACATCGGAACAAGGGTTAAGCAACCTTCAGTTCAGCCGCCGGTCCCGCTGGATCGACGGATGAGGTCATTAACCGACCGTTCCCCGGTGGAGTACCGAGAAACGGTCGCAGCATAAAGGAGTCTTATTATAATTGTCTACTTAACGGGGTTATGACCAACCAGGAATCCGATAACGGATATTTTAGCGTCAATTAATACAAGACCATACCACCATCTGCAAATATTGTGGTCCCTGTCACATAGCTGGCTTCTTCGGATAATAGCCATGCTACCGGTGCAGCAACTTGTTCAGGTGTCCCTACTTGCCTAGAAGGAATTTTGTTGATAATTGCTTGTGTGATCGCCGGATCGCTGAATAACTTTTCATTCATTAACGTATCAATTGCACCAGGAGCAACCGAATTGATTCGAATTCCTTTATCCGCATATTCACGTGCTAATGTTTCTGTTAACAGCTTCAACCCACCTTTGGATGAGGCATAATGTACATAGTGGGGTTTAGGAATTTGTTGATGAACACTCGAGACATTCACAATGCTCCCTTTGATATCGTGTTTTAGCAAGTAATTGATTGTTTCTTGACATCCTAGAAAGGTCCCACGTAAATTAATATCCATGATGCGATTCCACTCATCTACCGGCAAGCTCTCGGAAGGATATTCAGATTGAACACCAGCATTATTCACGATGCCGTGCAAGGTTCCAAAGTGAGCAATAGCCGTATCCACCAGCTTCTTCGCGGTGTCTACCTTCCCAACGTCTCCTTGACAAGCAACAGCTTGCCCTCCCGCTGCTTTAATAAGTGCAATTGCTTCTTCTGCTAACCGTTTACTACGATCACTTGCAAAATTTATCACTACTTTGCATTTTTCTTTCCCTAGACGAAGCGCGATCCCTCTGCCAATTCCTTGTGCTGCGCCGGTCACGATAAACACTTTTCCCTGCAAATCATAGAACATGAGATAACCTCCTTTTGCTACGTGGTTTATCTGCTATTCTTTAATCTCGTCCATGATAACTTCAATTCAAATGACCTTGTCTGCTGAGCCTTTATTTCAATCGCTTCGCCGCGTTGCATGGATTCATGTAAGCCCCCTTCATGCGACGCAGAATTCGGCTCAACCCCCATGACATAGCATGCACCATAGAATGGATAGTCTTGAAGACCATTGAACTCTTGCCATAACCAGAGATTCGGCATGATTTCAGTATCCCATTCCACAATAACGCGCAAATCCAGTCTTTCATTATTTATGGCATACCATCCAGCAGATAGATCCTTTATTATCGCAAAATCCGTTGCCTTTTCTGCAGGTACGATACTTATATCACGGGGCGCATCCTCTATAGGCCATGAATACGTCCCTTTCTTCAGACGAGATCGTACCGGATCACGCTCAGCAGATTCAATCGTATGCGCAGGCACTTCAAGGGTTACGCCCGATCCGATCAGCGGGGCACCAAAAGCGATGTGCTGTCCCCATTCAACCCATAAGTCTTGTTGCCCATGGTTCGTGATTCGTTATTGGATAGCTATTGATTGATCTGCTTCATCGATCATGACAATACGTTCAATAGCATATGGCGTTTTATATAGTCGTGTTGAGAATGTAATTGTGGACCTGGATTTATAATTTTTTTAATATCCATAGCCTTTACCTCCCTACAGAATGCCGAATTTCTCGAATGCCTCGGATACCTTCATTCCCTTGAGAATGTGGTCTCTAACCATATTTTCACCGTTTACCTTTTCGAATGCTTTGGCTATGACCTCATCCTCGACTTCTTTCGGAACAACGACAATCCCATCCATATCGCCAAAAATCAGATCGCCAGGATGAATCAACACATCGCCAATTTTAATTGTTACATTATAATCAATGACTTCATTACGAGCATAAGAGTCGGTTGGACGCGTTCCTTTCACAAAGACCGGGAAGCCTAGCTCTTTAATTTTTTTTACATCTCGGCATAACCCATCGATGACAGCGCCTCTGCCTCCAGCTACTTTCGTAGCTGCCGACATTAATTCACCGAAAAATGCCGAACGCTCGGAACCTCCTACATCGCCGACGAATACTTCTCCAGGCTGGATGCTGTCCAATACTTCAATTTGTTTCTTGTAGGCTTGTACGGGTTCTCGGGAGACATCTGCGACTTGTACCGTTTTGGCATAACCACACACAACCATGTCGGGATCCAATGGACGAATATGCGGCGGAAGCGCCTGATTTCGCAACCCAAGGCTATCCAAAATGTCGGATATGACCGCCGAATATAGCTTTTCTTGCAGTTGGTCCAAGTAATCTTGATTTTTCATATCTTTTATCCCTCTTCTATTTTAGTTTTTTATTTCTCTTTATCGATTTGTTGCATGGTTGCACGCATATAGCCTAATGCATAAGCCATACCTGCATGCCAAGGTGCATCACACGTCATTAATGGCGTATGATCCGGTATAAGCACACCTTTAAATTGATGTTTCTTGAATAAACGCAGCGCTTTAATCATATCGATATCGCCTTCATCAACGAAGACCTCTCTATAATTAGGAACCTTTCCCTTTACGTTACGAAAATGAACATAAGATATTTTATCCTGTGAAGCATATTGTTCAATGGCTTCATAGACATCGCCAGTGACCATTTCTTGAATCGAACCCATACAAAACTCGATTGCGTTACTGCTGCTGTGCACGAGATCAATCATTCTCTGATATTTGTCAGGTTCATTGACTAAACGTGCATGCTGACGAATTTCCGGCATCGGTGGATCGTCTGGATGCAGTGATAACTTCACGCCTGCTTCCTCGGCAACCGGCAAGACACGCTCTAGAAAATAGGCTAAACGTTCCCAAATTTCTTCATGCGAGGTAGGCGGCAGATACCCTTGATCCAACAGACTCGCATCATAGGTCATATTCCACACCTGACCAAGCGGTAGCCGTTTGTTTAACTCCTCCATCGTTGGGTGGAATGTCGATGTCAACGCCCCGCCACGTGCGGATGGCTTCTGAAAATGTCCCCAGACACCCGCAATACTAAAGTTATATCCAATTACAGGTATGCCTGCCCGGCCTACATTCCGAATGATTTGCTTGAGGTGTTCAATTTGTTGATCTCGCTTTGGTCCTGCTAGCAGAACATCATACCAATCCGATGGATTAAAGTTCTCAATCGCTGCGAATTCAAGCCCCTCCCGATTTAATTCTTCTTTCAACTTCACAAGATTCTCGTACTCCCAGATCGGGTCATTGACTCGGGCGATACCATAATTATGTTCCCCATCCGTGGATGGCAGCCCCTGATCATCAATCTCTCCGTAATAATTCACCAAATGCACGACAACAGCCTCACAACCAGCCTGCTTTGCGAATTGATAGTATTCTTTCTTTAACATATGACGATATAAGCCAATGCCCAGCTTCATATCAACTGCTCCTTTTTGTATGAATTGATTATAGATCAAATTCTGAAATCTGAAATATCAGATGATCCGAGAAAAAACATACCTACATTACCTGTGAAAACACAAGCATAAGTATGTCGCAGCTACCAGCTTGTTATATGGCGCCACCGTTCTCTTCTATTAAATAAATCATATATTGCTTACTCTTCTCCAGGTGCGCCACCAATAAATCGGAAGCATGCTGGAGACGATTCTGCTTCATTACTTCGATAAGCTGCGCATGCTCTTGAATACCTTCTTTGGAGCGATCAAAGTTCTGAAAATGAAAGATGCGTGAAATATACAGGAAGCTATTCAAGAGTTCATATTGATTCGAGATCAATTGATTGTGGCTCATCGTCACAATTGCCTTATGGAACAGAACATCAGCTTCAAGAAATTGCTGGTAATCGAAATGATCACTTTCCAAATTTACCTTGGCCCGATGAACATGCTCTGTTAATTGAACGACCAGCTGCTCGCAATCATCCTTCGATAAGTGCTCGATACTCCATTTCTCAATCATAATCCTTGCATCCATCACTTCTGCAATGCGCTTACCCGTCAATTGGGTCACATAGGTACCTGATCGTGAGACCACTTCGACAAGCCCATCATTCGCCAATCGATGAATAGCCAGCTTAACAGGCGTTTTACTAACTCCCATCTTGTTACTTAAGTCACCCAGATCAAGACGTGCACCGCCTTTATACTCCCGCGTTAATATTTGGTTTTTTAAAATATGATAGACTTGTTCATTCAAGTCCTGTCGTTCAATCTTTAAATCCATAAGACCTCCGTTTAATTCCATATAAATTCCATTAAATATCTAAAATTGAAATCTGAAATATCAGATTTCAATTGATTATATGACGGATGTATTCTAATTACAACTCCCTATTGAACACTAACCATTCTGATTTCTCCATGCCCTTGGTGTCACACCTATCAATTTTTTGAACACTGTTGCAAAATGCTGGCTCGTCTTAAAACCAAGCTCCATGGCGATATCCGTTATGGACATCTTCGATTCCTTCAGTACCTGACATGCGTAGTCCATTCGAACTCGCTCCATATACGCCGTAGGTGATTGTCCATTCGTCTCACGGAACACGCGATAGAAATGCGACTCACTTAACCCAATCTCCTCCGCAAGCTGCCCAATAGCGTATCGTGCAGATGGATTCTGCTGGATTCTTTCCTTCAGCTGTTGCGTGTAGGCATGCATGTTTTGTGATTGAACAACTAGTTGTGGATGATGCAGCATGTGCAGCAAAATTTCCATGACATAATGGCGAAGCTGGAATTCCAGAAGCTCCGTATTCTGCTGCATTATAAGTTGCTTCAATCGTTCGAAGTAGACGACAACATCATTACTGACCCATTGAATGCGAGGGCAGTTTTGCATCCATTTGACAAATGTATGACGCTCCTCTTCATGGAGGCCGAACCATTCCTTATGCTGAGCTGGATCGCGAACAATGATCCACCAAATCGTTGATGGTCCAATATAATCAAAGCTGGCACGGTGTCGCTCGCCCGGTCTAGTAAGAATGATATGCTGCGCACTCGTATGGTGAAATTCTCCTCCTACCTCCCAATCGACAGCCCCCTGATCAACATAGACGAATTCATATGCATCTTCGTGCACATGATCGGTTAAGAGTTCTGCTTTACTGAAATGGTCGTATCCCAAAAGCACTAAATCTTTGACACGAGCCGCAGGGCCATGCTCCTCATCTACAATATAAACCCAACGTTCATTTTTGGTACGATCCACCACAATGAATACACGCCTCTCTTCGCATTATGTTTCAGATCCTATTAGATATAATTCGAAAAGTCAAATGAGATAAATTGCTATACACTGAGAGCGTAATCACTAGGAAGGAGCGATAAGCTTGAACCAAAACGCAACACATATCCACGTCATCTTCAAAACACACTTGGATATTGGCTACACAGATCTCGCGAAAAATGTGACGGACCGATATATGAAGCTGTTCATCCCCACTGCCATTCAAACAGCGAAATATTTTGCCGAACACCCGGAGAGAGGCTCCTTTATCTGGACAACGGGCTCGTGGTTAATCCACCATCTATTAAAGCATGGTACAGACGAGGAAAGACAACAAGTCGAAGAAGCCATTGCAAAAGACTATTTAAGATGGCATGGCCTTCCTTTCACCACTTATACCGAGTTATGTGATAGCGAATTGCTTGATTATGGCATTCAAATGGCCATGCGCCTTGATGAGCGATTTGGCAAGCGTACGATCGCAGCCAAAATGACAGACGTTCCTGGTCATACACGCTCATTAATCACGCATATGGCGAAGGCTGGATTGAAGTATTTGCATTTAGGCGTAAATCCTTCTAGCCATGTTCCTCACGTCCCTGAATTGTTCTTATGGCGAAATACGGACGGATCTGAAATTGTTGTTCAATACAGTAGAGATTACGGCACAACCTCTGAAATTGAAGGATTGAACGATGTTCTTTACTTCGCACATACGCATGATAACCATGGACCTTCCACGGCCCTGCAGATTGAAGCAGAGTTTGCCCAGCTGCGAGAAGCTTACCCACATGCAGAAATTAGAGCTTCCACATTAGACCAGTATGCAGAAAAAGTATGGGCAATCCGTGATACCTTGCCTGTCGTGGAAGAAGAAATTGGAGACAGCTGGATTCATGGCACTTCCACAGACCCGTTTAAATTAGCATGCTACCGTGAATTGCTCCGCCTAAAGAGTAAGTGGCTGCAAGAAGGGGCGCTTACAGACAGCGATGAAGAGTATCACAATTTCTGCGATGCGTTATTAATGATCCCTGAACATACCTGGGGACTAGATATCAAACGATATCTTGCGGATTATATCCACTATGATAAAGATGATTTCCATCAGGCACGTAAGCGTGACAAGGTCGATATTAACTTGAATCCGCAGGAATATCGTTTCTACGAAATGAATTCACGTGCAGAAATGATTGAAATGTTCGGTGATGAAGCCGAAGAAAAATTGAATGCACGTTCCTTTAGTCTCATGGAACTCTCTTGGCAGGAGCAGCGGGAATACCTGGATCAAGCGATACAAGCACTTCGCCCTGAACTACAAGCTGAAGCACGCGCTGCCCTACTCGCACTAAAGCCGTCTCGCTGCGCTCTAACGGATGCAATCGTCCTATCTAGTGACCAGCCTTATACATTAGGAGAATTTGAGGTTGTGTTTGAGGATACGGGCGCGATTATCGGATTGAAAGATGATCGTGGTCGAGAGTGGGCCGGCCCTAACAATCCGATCGGTTTATTCTCTTACGAAACTTATTCACAAGCCGACTATGATCGTTGGTATCGTGAATACCACGTCAGATGGAGATATACGCATGTGTGGGCAACCGGAGATTTCGGGAAGCCAGGAATGGACTTAACCAAAGAGTGGATTGCACAAGAAGTTATGATACCGAAGCTTCAATCCTTGCAAGCCATTTTTGGGGAAGATCAGGATGTTGTGATCGCAAGCCTGCGTATGTCAAGAGCTGCATGCGAGCGCATGGGAGCTCCAAGAGAATTAACACTTGAATATGTGTTTAAGAAAAATACTCAAACGGTAGAATGTAAGCTACAGTGGTTTGACAAGGATGCATATCGCCTTCCTGAGGCTGCATGGATGAGCTTTAATCCGATCGTTAACAATCCGAATCAATGGAAGCTGGACAAAATCGGACAGTTCATATCTCCTTTAGACGTTGTTCAAGGCGGGAATCGCAATATGCATGCGGTACAGCAAGGGATGGATTATGCCGCCACAGATGGAAAAGTTCATATTGATACCTTGGATGCAGCACTTGTATGTCCCGGGGAACCTCGCTTGCTCCAGTTTGATCATACATTTGCTCCGCTCACTGGAGGTATGCATGTGAATTTGCATAACAATGTGTGGGGCACAAACTTCCAAGCGTGGTACGAAGAGGATGTTTCTTTCCGCTTCAAGCTGCATTTTCAATCCAATCTGTAATGCTTTCCCATTTTGCATCTATCGATTCTAGTCCAATCATTTCATTCCAAAATTATTGTAATCCTGAAAGGAGATTTACGATGAGTCAGAGCAAACCTTGGAAAATATATGTCATTCAACATTCACATACGGATGTTGGTTATACGGAGCGTCAAGAAAAAATTCGCCAATATCATGTCAATTATATTCGGCAGGCTTTGCAGATTGTTCGTGATATTGAGAGCGGCGCTAGATCTGACTGGAAAGGCTATAAGTGGGTATGTGAAACGTATTGGCCAGTTGAATCATTCCTGTTAAAAGCTACAACCGAAGAAAAAGAAGATTTCGCTCAAGCGGTGAAGAAAGGCTATATCGGTCTCTCCGGAACCTATCTCAATTTCGGTGAACAGTTAAATCAAGAGATGCTCTCCGTGATGATTAGGCGGATTACCGATTATGGACAATCGATTCAGTTCCCGGTGCGCTCTGCGATGACGGCAGATATTACAGGTTTTGGCTGGGGATACAGTCAAGTCCTAGCGGATTCGGGCATCGAGAATTTAATTACATGTATTCATACACATCACTCCATGTTCCCACTTTGGAAGAAGCAAATTCCATTCTGGTGGGAAACGCCTAAAGGAGATCGTATTCTCACATGGAGCGGTGAGCATTACATGTTTGGCAATGATCTTGGATTGATCCCTGGCATTGGCGGATCTTATACAATTCGCGATGATCATGATGTCCGAAACGGCGTATCCTTTGAAGTGGCTGAATCACGATTTAATCGTTATTTAGAGCAATTGGTTGCTGATGGTTACACGTTCCCGTTTGTACCTGTTATGGTGTCCGGACTTCCTACCGACAACGGTTCACCCAATGCAGCGTTGATGGATTTTGTGAATCCTTGGAATGAGAAGCATGGAGACCGCATCTTTATTCAACCGGCGACATTGGACGATTTCTTTGCAGATGTAAGAGCTTATGCTGAGGAGCATCCGGCAGAAATTGAAACTTTCCGTGGGGACTGGCCAGATTGGTGGACGGATGGCTCGGCGACCACACCGATGCATGTACAGATCTTCCGTGAAGCACAGCGTGTGTATACGAAGGTGAAGCAATTAGATCCCGCCTGCGAGATTGTCTCCAAAGAACGTTTAGAGGCGATTGAATATGAGCTTGCTCTATTCGCCGAGCATACATGGGGCTATCATTCCTCTGTCACAGAGCCTTGGAACCCGTTCGTTCAGGAGCTTGGCTGCAGGAAAGAAGCCTATGCGGCCAATGCAAGTTCGCTTGCTCATACCGCTTTATACGACATCCTTGAGGCACGTGGCGATGCACTGCTAGGTCCTGATCGTCCAATGAAGTTTGAGTTATATAATCCAAATGACTTTGTGCAAACCGATTATGCTGAGCTCATTATGGAAGGCTGGCATTTGGCGGAATTAAAGAACGGCTTCGAAGTCATGGATGAAGCGACGGGCACCGAATACGAGGCTCAGATGGTTACAGGACACCGCGGGGTCGTCATTACCATCCCGGTAACGCTCCAGCCTAAACAGCAGGTACATTTGACGATCAAAGCCCTTACAGATCACAAGCCTGTAACTGCGTATCGGACAGATTATGTTGGATCGGATCGTATGATGGATATTATTCCACCAGTCGCGCCGAAGCTTCACATTACGCCGAAATTTATTGAATCGCCTTTCGTTCGCATCGAATGGGAGATGGGTGCTGGCATTACGAAATGGATCGACAAAACCTCGAATCAGGACCTGCTTCGTGCTGACCGTAATCATCATGCATTTGTTCCTGTCTATAATGTAACGCAGGCACCGAATGAATTTGGAATGTATGATGTACGCCGCAAGATGGGGCGCAATCGCCGAGGACCTGACGCGATTATTTCTGTGGGAACACTTATTCATGTTGATATTATTGAAAAAGGAGGACTGTACGGTAAAGTTCGTTTGACGTACAGCGTAAATGGATGCAGCCATTATTCCTTACTCGTTACCGCATACAGTGATTGTGCCCGTGTCGATATTGCAGTACGCATGCATAAGGAAAGCGTATGGGACCCGGAAAATCTATACATTTCTCTTCCTTTCGGAAGTGCGCCTGTTTCAGAGCAGCAAGAACTTTGGGTTGAAAAAACAGGTGCAGCTTTGCGTCCGCGAATCGATCAACTCCCAGGTTCCCTTGCCGATTTCTACTGTGTTGATGAGGGTACGGCGTATGTCAGTGAAGGACTAGGTATTGCGATTGCAATGCCGGATACACCGCTTGTTCAAATCGGTTCATTAGACTATGAGGATCGTCTTCTGAGCGGACATCCCGGGCTAGCTAATGATCCAGCTCACCTATACTCATGGCCCATGAATAATTATTGGGAGACAAACTTTAAGGCAACATTGGGAGGATTCTATGAATTCCGTTACTATGTTGCATGGGGTGAGGAACTAAATACACCAGAAGCTGCTTTGGAAGCATGTACAATCATGAATGCAGGCATACTGGCTTGGAGAACAAGCAAATAAGCATATGATAAACCACCAGGCCTCTCAGCTTTATTATATATAGCCACTTTTGTGTCATTAGACGATTATCGGAGGACAAGAACATACGGTACTTGCCAGCTTCTATTGTGGTTATATGTACCCCGTTTGCGGTTATAGTTGTCTTACTGCTGTTGATGATCGATCAAAATTTTCTAAACATATGCAGAAAATAGCCCGGTTTATTACCGGGCTTAAAACACTATCGTAGAAGTATTACTTCTTTATATAATCAACCATATTCTTACGCAGTTCCAGCTCAGAACATTGAAAGATCCCATTAAAATCATGAGGATTACGGATCACTTTGTTTTATGCATCAATTCCGTATTGTTCAAAAACAAATTCCACGAACATATAGGAGAACTGGAATCCTTTCATCGTTTCGAAATCCCAAGTATCATTATTTAACTCATCAAATGATGGGATCGCCAGATTGCGGATGGTCTCTTCCGTCGAGTCATTTATAAAGTCTTGAGACATCTGTTTGGCTTCGTATCCACCTATCCCCTGCCTTATCCATTTTGGAGCCGTTGGATTAATTTCATTGATTAACCACATGGTGAACAAATGGACCGTGCTTTTCAGGATGGATTGATACGTATGCTCGGGTCCTGGATTCAACGGAGATACGATATTTAGAATATGTCCTTCATATGTGCCCATAAACCAATTGGGTGCATCTGCTTCTCCTACAGCTTGATGGAACGTTGGCAGATCAGGGTATATTTCAATAACTACTTTTTGTGATGGATGCTGAGTATTCCACATTCTTCTCGCACTTTCCTGCCCGTTAGTTTAATTAACAGTCGTCTATTCATCTTTGTGAGCCTCCGTCAATGAAATCATATCGGGAATGTAACCATGTTCTTGTCATCAGTCGAAACAAAGGAATTGGAATCTTTGGCTTTTTGAGTTGCGTTCTCCGCTGTTTGTTTTCCGATTTCCTCTAATTGTTTGATATCCAAAGGTCTCATCTGGTCACTTCCATTCGCTTAGTGTTGCTTTAGACTTTTTAACATAATGATGAATTATAACAGCCCTTCTGTATCAACATAGAAGGGAAATGAGGCTGGTATGCTGCGTGATTCAAAGTAAAAATCTACGTTTTTTGTCCCTTCCGTAATACCTATCTTTATATTGCCAGTGACTTCACTTTTGCTATCAATTTGATTATCTAAAAATCCTTTTGAAGTTAGGCTCCAGTTATCATTTATTGGTGTGAAGGAAGATAACTCACTTGTAGTGTACATCTTTCTACCCTTAACATTATCATCGGCTCTAATTTGAGAAAGATCTATTTTGACACTCTGATCACGATTATTTTTTATTGTAACGTTTAGTTGGACGCTTTTATCAATTTTAGTAAGAGAGTTTAATGTAATTGATACATTGTCACGTGTGAAAGTAATTGGAAGTTTTTCGAATCTATTTAAATAAATTGTACTTCCAGATGAAACGGAAAAACCAGCTTCCTGGCCTAACTCCTTTAAAGGACCATATAAGCGACCATTAATAGTTACGATAGGATTTTCCAATTTTGTTTCAGAACCATTAATCTGTAATTTGTTATATTTTACAGGAGTAGCTTTTAAATAATTCTCAGCTGCATAAGAAATTCCTGAGAAAAATATAGCACCACATAGAAATGAGATTATAATTTTTGATTTTTGTCCTTTCAAAATAACTCCCCCAACCTATTATTTTCCATAATTATATCAGTGATAATAAAATAGGTCTATATATTTATATTTAGATGCTCATATAGTCAATAAGATCTATTTACAGATGATGACATTGCATTCAATAATTTTAAACCCAAATGCCTACCACTCGTGATCATTCAGTCATTGAAGAATAAATGAATGGAAGAAAATCAGATGCATCATAAACTAATTTCAATCATCATCTTTATGTTCGTGGTAGTAATAATAATATAATCGGACTATATGTTCTTTTCCTTTAGATTTACGTGTTATTCTCCCCCAAATTATGTGCCTGATAATCATCAAGTAACCATAAAAATAAAAAAAAGCCACTACAATAATAGCGACTTACAACGCATATCATAGTGTTCCATGGGAGCTGTTTGAAACGACGAGCTTGGAAACCATTCCTTGAAAATATGGTCATACGTTCGTCCTATCGACTCCCCAACGGGTCCAATCGCTGTGAACCTGTCATATTTCGTTTTAGGGATAAGACGTGCTATGGTCCCTGACGGTACATGGTCTACGCTTGTCACTTCGATCCCGATAAAATAGGTGTACCCGCTTTCGTCTCGATCTACAGTCAGTGCATAATCAATTTCTTTTTCTGGCTCAACCCGCAAATGTGCGATCAAGATATGTAATCCGTTCGATCGGTTCGCGAAAGAGTTGCTGGAGTTTAGGCTCGATAGCCATGGATGGAACTCTCCTCGTTAAAATATTTTTGTACCTTCATTCTCTGTACCCATTTAAATTCCGTAGTAATTAATGTATTCTACATATTTCCATTTTAACCTGCCCTTTAGTTAAACAAAAGCAGCCGATCCACGTGGATCGGCTACCATCTTGTTCTAATTGAGCTATCGTGTCCCGTTAGCGAAATAGTTAAGCTTTATCAAAGCTCCAGCCTTTATAGGCTCCATACTTTTTACCGAACATACTCATGAGGTGCGTCTGATAATCAATAAGAGCTAAGGCTTGTGTTTTGGTAGCTATAATCGTAACCTGATCATCCGTAATAGATAAGCGCCGAATCGCGAATGACGTTAATGAGATTTCTCTTTCAAACTTATCAGCGTTTTCGGACGGAATCTCAAAATGATGCAATATATGACAGGTATTAACTCGCCTTAGATTTATTCCAGAATCAGAAACTTTTTTGTTATCAAATATCCACCGAAGTTTTTTTTCTTCGTCCGTTTCTACGATACCGGCGAGTCCCTCATCGAAAATGCTGTCAATTTCGTAGCGGTTATAATCCAGGATCCATTTTCGGTGTAGATGGTAGAGTGGCAGAAGAGCGCTTTTGTCGGAACTGAAAACATCACAGCCCCGATCGTCATACATGTGAAACAAAATGTCATTTGATTTGTTGTATAGATAAATCCGCCCACCGGATGTCGGTTTACGCATGAAGTCGACATTTTCAATGGATTCAAGTACATAAGGCATACGTAATTCTTTAGCTTTAACTTCAACAATCCATTCTCTTGTGTAAAGCTCGTCATCCGATTCATCGAACTCATATGGCAAAGTGCGCGATTGCATTAACCTTAATCGCGTTGTGAAAAAGCGCTTTAAGTGGATCTTTTGAACTCGTTTTTCACTCTTACTATGGCTAGTGCGATGAATAAAAATCACATCGTCTTCAGAACCAAAAATTGAACGATAAATGGCTAGTGCACGACGAAGACTCTCCCTTCGATATGCTTCATCCATCAAGCTGTCGAGTCCTAGTTCAAAACGAATGTAAGGACCATGCGCTTTCATTTCTTTTATAATATTCACCACGTATATCCCTTCGTTTTAAAGTCTTACTAAGTAGCTGCCTACATGTCTTCATTGAGCTATCGTCTCCCGTTATTCAGCACTATCCATTTATTTGAATATTATAGAAAATCGTCGATCAACGAAAATCCATTGATGATCCGCATCCGACTATCTTTCAGAAAATCGCGAGTCCAATTATCCGGCTGACGTAAATCCCAGCTCCGGTTCATACCAACGAATACAATTATTTCGCGAAGCTGAAGGAAGAGTGACAACTGATCCTTCCATCCTTCTGGCAGCCGTCGGCCATTTTCTGTATAGCCTAGTGCGAAATGATCAATGAAGAGTTCGTACTGCACTTTCCGTTCGGTCTTCGAATCTTCCCCGAATACATAAAGCAAATAATAGAGTTGAATGGCAATGTCCTCTGCATACCAACTGTATTGGCATTCGTCAAAATCGAAGAGTGTGATTTCACCTGTTTCGTCGACCATAAAATTGCCTACATTGATATCCCCGTGAATTAGACCGAAATTATCCGGAGTAACAGGCAGACTAGTCAAACGCTCTTTAAGTTCAACAAGGACACGAAGGATTGGTGCATGCTCGGGCGGTAAATACTCCCGGGCGAGTAAAAGGTAATCGTTGCGCTCCCACGAGTGTCTTCTGGTAAAAGGTTCATAACGTTTGGCCAGATCATGAAGATGGCCGGTCATGCGTCCGCATTGCTCATAGAGCATGGGATTATTTAGACATTCCGGGTATCCAATTTTACGACCGGGAGCATGTCTGAAGGAGGTCGCGTAGAAATCGATTATCTTTCCAGAGACACGTTCGACGTCTATCCCTTGCACTGAAGGGATCGGCTCTGAGACTGACATTCCATTCTCCGCCAGATAAGGGATCCATTCTAATTCTGCTTCAAGTCCTTTCTGAGCACGCAGAGTACTAGGTGTGAAACGGAGAATATATTTGCATCCTTCGCGAGTATAGGAATAGACAAAATTTTGAAAGCCCCCAATGAAGGACAGCTCTTTCAGGCTCAAACCGAATCGCGCGGCACCTTCTGTGGCGTGTTCATCCAGAAACAGTAGTTTAATATGTGGGTCCATGGGTTCTCCTTGGGTAAATCGAGTCGTGATTGAACTATTCATCTCTCGATAGAGCTTATTTTCTGCTGGCCTTCTGTTACCTCAATTTAATAAAATGTATACCTGGTGACATACGTAAGCCTCACTTCCAAGAAGCATTTTTTACACTGTAATCATAACCATCCAAGTTTTTACAGTCAATGGAAAGATTACTTATAATAAATGGTTTAACCAGCCCGTTAGTTAAAGGGCGTCTGCCGCCGTCGATGAAATCATATCGGGAATGTTATCAAGTTCTTGCCATTGTGTTTTGACAAGAACTTGATAACATAAAAAATAAAAAGCCGCTTAATAAGCGAATTCTAATGTTACTATGTTTTTGTCACCCGACAAGTCTGGTAAAAAACTCTTGGAACGTTATTAAAGAAACCAGTTTTACAATCATTCTCATCCCAATTCCGAGATTGATGCCACGATTGTGCGCGTTCACCGATGTCTTCGGTTTCGGCGAAGGATGATTAGTTTTTATTCTGTCTTGCTTTAGCCACTCTCGGTAATTGTTTCTCAAAAATGGATAATACATTTGAAATCAAATGTTCGCTCGGACATTTGTTGTCTTTTAAAAGTGCATATATAAGGTTCAAGAAAGTCTTAGAATCTTTCTCTGTTAAACTTTTGATTGATTCCATGGTACTATTATTTGGAAGATTTTCTTCCTTCGTCTCCATAATTATTCCTCCATCTTTAAATATCATTTATTCTTCCGTTACAAAATATTAATGCGTTGTTTCCAAGCTAGCTCCCTTGATTAAAACGTTTCCAGTGGTTGGAAAGTTGATTTATTGTTTCCCGTTAGTTTAATCACCTATTGTTAGCTGCTCTTCGCAGCCCTTCTTCATAGAAAGCTTTATTTGCTTCGACCCAAGCAAGTTTTAATGCCTCTTCTGGTTTGAACAGCCCTCTTCCGTTTGTTTCATAAGTATTTTGAAAATCATCAAGCCTTATGATTCTTGCAGAATAAAAGACCATATAGCTCTCTGGATATGGATACTTATAATTCTCTGGCTTGTTATATAGTCTTATCAATTCATATCCGAGAACGTGAGGAGATTCAATCAAAGCACCTGTTTCTTCATAAAGTTCCCTTTTCATTGCCTCCATAGGCGTTTCCCCAGGTTCAATATGCCCTCCAGGTATATCCCATCCTCTTTCATTCAAATTAGTTAATAACAATGCGTCTTCTTGGAATGCAAGTACAAACGAGCACGTTATTAATTCTTGACGAGGAATAACTTCAGACAATACTAATTGTGTTTCGTTAGGCAACGGGAGCCCTCTAACGTTTTTTTCTTCTCTGATAATTTTCATTTCAAAATTTCACCTCTTCAATACATTGGAATTTAAAGCAATACTTTAGAGTCACAAAATTTCCAAAAAACTGCCCGTTAGATTAATCAAGGCAGCTGATCAATCTGACCGACTGCCTTCGTGTCTTTGTTAAACTAACATTTCGCAATAAGCTAATTGATTAGAGTCTTTTGGCGTTATTGAATCTATGTATCCCATATCCTGTGAAGTCGGAAGCTAATATTGCTTCCTTAAGCGGAAATAAATTTGATGTGATTCTTAATTCAATTCCTTTTTGGAGTAATCTCTCCAACAAATTCTCATATTTTTCAACTGATTTGGGTTTCACTACTTGGCGAGAAATGTAGTAGCCAGCTGTTTTATCAAAAAGCTCAAAACCCTCTTCGTCAAAACGATATCGAAATATGATTTGCTTTGATATCCTCGTATACCAGTCACTTTCTACTGTAACTATGGTATTGGCAATTGAATTATTAAAGAAGAGTTGTAAATGTTCGTCCGTTGTCGCCTCATCTTTCCTACACACAATTCGGGGACAATCCCTAGGGAAATAGTACGTATACTCGTGCTCTTCATCAAGTGCCCAAACTACCGCAGGAAAATCCGGACGATTTTGCTTCTCTTTTGGTACAAATATATTGATACTATCGTCTTCACTGAAGTGAAAAAGCATGTGCGCCCCCCTCATACCATTTATTGTTATATTCCATAAAAATATTGAATTATCCTGCCCGTTAGCTTAATGATATTGCTTTGAACATAGTTAGATACTTATCTAATCGGTAATCGGTTCATGTTCTTGTCCTTTACGGCAATCGGTACAAGTTCTTGTCCTCGACTCGGGACAAGAACTTGTACCGATAAAACAAAAAAGCCGCTACAATAGCGACTTTCAATGGGACCATGTTCTTGTCCCCCGACAGGAATTAATCATCAACGGGTTTGGTTTTAAAAATTCAATTTTTTAACTTATAGTTCAAACGATGAATTTCTTGTCTATGTAGGAGGAAATAGTTTAATAACCATTTTTAATTATTTCAACAGCTTTCTCAACATACTCGTCCCTACCTTCCATAATTCCTTCAATGGTTGGATCAAGACGAATATCAGGCTGAACTCCTATTCTTTGCGTTGGTTTTTTATCTGGATAAAATATACCGATTCCACTTATGCTAGTTTTTATATTTCCTGGGAGAGTAATTCTAAATAAATTGCCATCCGCTCCAGCAGTTGGCCTCCCAAGAACTATTGAATTTTCTGCTTTTCTCAGCAACATCGTTGTAAACTCACCGTTACTCATAGTATGTTCATTGATTAAAATCACAACTTTCCCTTTATAAACCTCGTCATCTGTCCGTTGAGGCTTCCCTGAGGTAAGAGGTTCAAAATAATATTCACCTGGTACTGCACGATTAGGAAGTGACGCTTTGGCAAACTCTTCCTCAGAAGGGATCAGATATCGGGCCAATTTATAGTCAACTGAGCTAGAAGGGTAGTTTCTAAGATCAACAATCAGACCTTTAGTGTCCCACCATTTTTTCATGATGCTATCAATCTCGCCATCTACCAACAGACCGGCATTAATATAGTAGATCTCTCCGTTCTCCATTGCTTGTGATTTCGTATAAACGAAGTAATTAATGTCTTGTAGGCTGCTCGTCGCACTTATGTTCATCGTTTTTCCCTGTCGAATTACAGTAACGTCCATATTCTTTTGATGAGTTCGGAATAATGCATTAAAGAAATGAGCTGACGTGTCTTCTCGTGATTGTGAGATGTATTTTCTTCTATCTTCTAATAAATCATCAATATTATTGTCACCTACTTTTAATACTATGTCTCCGACCTCAAGTCCACATTTGTTATAGACTGTACTTATAACAATCTGATTGTTAATTTCGACAAAGTTTACTGGAAGCCGATACGTTCCAAAATACTCAGTAATGGATTCTCTATTTTTGCCACCCAAATAAACATGAGAATCGTGTACTCTAGTTGTTAGTTCTGCTAAGGTCATGAAATAGGAATCATAATCAGACCCATCTATCATTTTAGGAATAAACTCTAGAAGCACTTGATCCCAATCCTCTCCTATGACATCTTATAAGGAAAATAGTATTCGATAATATTCCAATAGCGGAATAAACCAAGCAACCTGTAGCCGGTGTCGTCAAATTTCATACTAGTATAAGCGTTTTCATTATGCATAATCCCTAAGGGTGATTGATCATTAAAGCTAACGTATGCATTTTTCCGTTCTGAAATGTTAGAATCTAAAATCTTTGATAATTCAAGACTCAGATCTGTTCCAAGATATTCCTCATCCTTGGACCAATCTGTGGTTGGACTGAGTTGTATGGAATCTTCGGAAAACTAGTATTGCTGTTCAAGATCCCCGGAAATGCTCTCATTACCTAGCGTATGAACCCAATCATAGAGAATTGAATTCACATCCGAATTTTCTTCTAAAATAGAAGGCATCACCCGAAATAGCTCATAGTCCCAATTTATATCCCCAGATACAACCTTAGGATGGTAATATTTCACCACTCCCCATACCTTACTGAGCTTAGCAAAATCCTCGATCTTCTGTTCAGAAAGGCTGGAAAATTTCATTCCACTTCCTTGGTCATACTCCTGCTTCTGCTCCTGCTCTTTCACTTGCTCAAGCTGATGAGTCTCCTGTGATGCAAAACATCCTGCAGTAATGAGGATAAACAATACACTGATAAATACAAAGAACATCCGGTTTCTTCTTTTTTTTAGTCTCACCGTTTTCCACTTTCAGCTCAATAATTTATCTTTTTTCTTGTAAATCTTTTAGAGTACATTCTCACTCTTTACTCCGTAACCGTTCGTCCGGTCCTTTTCATTCATATAATACACCAAATAATGGAAAGTGTACAATTCTGCTCGTTACTTCAACAAAAGCAGCTGATCACATTGATCAGCTGCTTTCTTATTTTGATCGTGCTATCGTGTCCCGTTAGCTTAACCTTGGGATGTTCTACTTATTGATAATTATTCGTAGTATCCTTCGGTTGATTTGCGAAATTGTTTGAATTGATTGTCATCATGTCCGAACCACACTTGGGAGTTTGTTCGGGTAGCCAGCGTACGGATTCTTTCAACTGTGTTCCGGTAACCGATTGAATCATAGATAATGCCCGGTGGCTTAACTGGAGGACCGTAACTCTCAGCCGTATAAATGGTATCCGAAGCGAGGATGATCCCGCCTGTTTCGGGCATTTCAATGTGCAAGCCTAACATACCCCAAGCATGTCCGCTTCCAAAATTCAAAATTTGGATTCCTTCAGCCAGATCGAGATAATCTTCATTGCGTTTGACCGTTTTCCATTGTAAATGGTTTGTGATCCAAGCATCGATGTCTGCCCAAACATAGGCCCCTTCTTTTTCATTACGGGCGTAGCTCTGCAGTGTGCCATTCAGTTCATCTTCGTGGACGATTATCGTAGCATTCGTGAACATCTCTAGGCAACCCGCATGATCCAGATGCAAATGAGAGGCAATGACGTATCGGATGTCCTCAGGTCTTACGCGGAGCTGCTCTAGTCTGTTATGCAGATAACATTCCTCACACGCCACCCAAGGGGACGCTTGTTGGGTGGATTCCGCCCAGCGTCCTTCAACGCCCATGGAATTCGGATTGCAAGCCGTATCAAATAGAATCTTCCCCTCCGGATGGTCAATCAACACCGTATAAATCGGAAATTCCACAAACTGCGTCGCCGCGTTAGGATTGCTAACCGTGGCTGGGTTATGCATGTTAATCAACCAGTTTTTATCCATGCTCATACGGCCGTTATCCATCACATACAGTTTAGGGCGGGGCTTTATAATATTCGACATGTTCATTTCCTCCCACTAGATTAATTTAGTTATCATCCTGTTCAAAATGTCAGCCTTCGTAATGAATCAGGCGCTTTTGGCGTAAAGCTCAATGCTTGCTTTGCCCTTGATATAGTCATACAATAATGCATAAACTAAACCTACGTAAGTAGGCACTTTAAAGTGTCCTGGGAACTTCAAGGTGCAGAGGAGGGAAATCATTTGACATCTTTGGTCAAACCAAAACACCCCAACATCGCGCTTGCGGTGTGTGGCTACAGTAAAGTGCTTGATATTATCTCTAATAAATGGACCGCGCTCATCATTTACGCAATGGAAGACGGAAGCATCCGTTACGGGGAAATGGCGAGAAGAATCGAGGGTATTTCCAAAAAAATGCTGACTCAAACCCTACGTAAGCTTGAACGCGATGGACTGGTCCAACGTCATATCACACCATCGGTTCCTCCAATGGTTGAATATTCACTCACTCCTCTAGGGGAATCTTTACTCCAGCCGATGAGAGAGCTACGGCAATGGGGAAGAGAAAATTATGTACGTGTCGAAGCAGCAAGAGTCAACTTCGATCTAACTTACAGTGATGATTAACTATCTCAATAAGTTAAGGTCCATATAAGCCGGGGCTTTTACTTAAACGATCCTAATGAATATAGTTATGATGTCGTCCACAGCCAACGATTTCGCATCGGCTCCGACAACGATCTTAGGCCATCCTTTGCAGGATGGCCTTTTCTTTGATCTAACTTTATTCAACTAATCTGCCCGTTAGCTTAATGAAATTGCATGGAATCATAGTTAGATATTTATCTAATCGGTAATCGGCTCATGTTCTTGTCCTTTTCGGCAATCGGTACAAGTTCTTGTCCTCGACTCGGGACAAGAACTTGTACCGATAAAACAAAAAAGCCGCTATTATAGCGACTTTCAATGGGACCATGTTCTTGTCCCCCGACATTACCAGCTGCCTTCTCTTCTTTATTCAACTATCGTTACCCGTTAGTTTAATCCAATGCCCTTTGATCGATCGTTTGTTGCACAGATTGATCAATTAGTACCTGAAGTTGCCCGTTAGCTTAACGCGGCTACCGATCTATGCCGACAGCCGCGTTTTAGTTTATTAAGCTATAGAGTTCCGTTAGTTGAGTGGCTTTACAATTCTAAAATCATGTTTGAAAAGGCTTCAGTTTTTCTTGAGTTAGGTGAACTAAGGTTGCTCCTAACGTTTCGTTAACGTGGAGTTTTACATGTTCTTGTTCCTCGACAGATCAAGCTTTCGGCTTAACTGTTATGCCCAACTTCTTATAAAAAGGTTGTATCTGCTGCAACAATTGCTCTATATTCATTTGATCTTCCTTTGACAGCCGTTCAATATGAACACTACCATCCGGATCATCTTTTTTCTCGTCATAAGCCCTCAATTCATTTAATAATTTTTGAAACTCATCAAATTCTTCTTTGCTGAATATTTGCCCTGCTTCATCTAGCACTCCATTCCAAAAAGTAGTGCTATCAATAAGTTTAGCTTCTCCCTTCGTTGATTGAACTTCATTTAATTTGCGAAAGAGTGGCTCTAGCTCTGCGGTTAACCTTCTATAGTTTTTTTGCTCTCCTACGCTCAATCTCTCAATATGAAAATCCCCTTTTGTATCGGCAATTTTCAAAATAAGGAGGCCCCATTCTTTTAGTAAGGACATCCATTTTGTAAACTCCTCTTCACTGAGGTTTTGTTTGGCGGTCTGCAGCTTTGCCTCCAGCTCATCATATTGCTTTTGAGTTACTCCGATATTGTCCCGCGAACCATAGATGGAATCAGCTATGTAGCTATAACCGGCAAAAGCACCTGTTGGGATTAACAATGTAGCGGCCAAAATACATGCAACGACCCACTTTTTCATTCGTCTTCCTTCTTGAATGTGTACGACTTTGTTAAGTATTTTTTCCTTGAGCTCCGTTGGTGCGTTCCATTCTTTGGTCTCTTCCTTAAAAGCGGTTTTCAATCTTTCATCGAAACTCATTTTACCCCTCCACCTTTCCCATAGCCAGAATGCTAATTTTCTGTTTTTTGCGCATCTTTTGCAGAGCAGCATGAATCCGTGATTTTACCGTCCCAAGAGGGATTTCTAATGTGGCTGCAATCTCTTCTTGCGTGTAATCATTCATATAATGCAGAATAACTACTAGCTTTAGCTTATAAGGAAGTCGATCTACGCTTTCAAGTAGCGATTGATTCGATAGTTTGTTGACCACCTCACTTGAGATATCATAGACCACGGCTTGATCAATCTGTTCAGCTTTTTTGATGATCCGCATATGTGTCCAACTCTTTCTGCGGTGAGCCTGAATTTGCCGCATGACCACTCCCATTAACCAAGGTCGAAACGGCTTGCTTACGTCAAACTTTTCAAGAGACCGGTATAATTGAATATAAATCTCCTGAATGACATCCTCTGCATCTGATGGTTCCCGAATAAGGAAATAAACAGTATTGTAAACGTCCTTAATGGTTGCCTCATATAACTCGCCAAACGCATCACGGTTCCCGGCCAACGTAAGCGAAATAAGCCTTGCATATTCAGATGGATGATTCATCTGCTACCTCCTCCCCTTCGGTCTTACAGTATATATTGGTAATAATTATAGATATCGTTCGAATTATTTCAAAATATAGGACAAGAATTCAGCTGTGTCCGGAAAATGGTTTGTTTCTGTCCTATCGGAATATATCCGCTGGCGTTATTGTGAAACCCCAAGCTACTATATAAGAAAATCTACCGCGGTTAAGGATAAAATTTCTTATCACAGCCGTTGGACAAGAGCTTATATTCATAAATCAAAAAGTCCGCTATTTATGTGGAATTTTATGTGTATATGTTCTTGTCCCTTGACAGTTGTGTTGTCAATATAGCAAACAGATTTATTGATAAAAGACAAGATTGAATTAATCCAGCAAATGATTAAATCATATCCATCTATTTTGAAAAAGCGAGAACAGGAACTAATCGCCACTCACTACTTCTAAATATCGGAAAAGCAAAAGAAGATAATATTATTCACACAATCGGCTATGGTTACAAGTTCATGTCTATTTCGGCTAACGATATAAGTTTTTGTCCTCAGCTCGGGACAAGAACTTATATCGTTAAAACAAAAAAGCCGCGATTTTGAACTTAACCCTGTCAAAGACAGCCCTAAAAAAGCAGCCTTAAGCAACCTTAGTTCGGTACTCAATTGGACTAAGGTTGTTTAGTTTTTGTTGAAAACGTTCGTGGTTGTAAAAATGGATATATTGTTCAATCGCCATAATAAGCTCTTCCTCGGTCGAGAACGTGTCGAGTCGAAAACATTCCGACTTAAGGTGTCCAAAGAAGCTCAAGGTCTTGGCTACAAGACGGTAGCCAAGACCTTCCTCCAGGAACATCGCAACAGCCTTACGCTTGAATTCGATGTCATATGTCTTTCGTATTTCGCCCATGAAAAAATCCCCTCCAAGTAGACTTTAATGCGCTTTTTACACACTGTCTACTTAAAGGGGATAATATCAAATTAGCGACTTTCTATGGGACCATGTTCTTGTCCCCCGACAACACCATATAGCTTGATTTTCGTTCTGTTTTTTTATAAGTTCCCCTTTCTTGCTTTTTCTTTACTCCGGTACCGCCAACGGAAAGGCCAAGCGATGTCAAACCCTCTTCGATTGCCGGATTTATCATTCATCCTGGATTCCCGGCAACTCATAACGTTGTTACAAATGGCAATCCTAAAACATCAGCTATTGTTCCGCGTTCTAGAAATATTTATTAATTACTCCTTTAATCCTTCTAACTCCAGCAGAAGAAGATTGTTCTTTTTTAATACTGAACTTTCCTAAGTTTGTTGTATCTTCTACATGAGGTCCTCCACATACTTCTCGACTCCAAACTTTCCCTTCGTTATCTTTGATTGTATACACTTTAACGATATCCGGATATTTATCCCAAAAATTCCCTTCAACATTACTTTCTTTCGCTTCAATTTTAAGCATCTCTGAAATATAGGTAACTGCTTTTGATGAAATCGCATCATTCACATACTTTTCCACCTCAGCTATTTGCTCTGGCGTAAGTTTTTCATCATGGTTGAAGTCAAACCGTAATCGTTCTGAAGTAATATTACTTCCTTGTTGATGAACATGATCACCTAAAACTTCCCTTAAACCAGCAAGTAATAAATGAGATACCGTGTGCAGCGCTGTTGTTTCTGTTGAATGTTCAGCTAATCCACCTTTAAATTTACCCGCAGAAGCAGTTCTGCTCTTTTCAGCATGTTTCTTTGCCGCCTCTATATAAGAGGCCTTGTCCTCCATGCTATATCCACTTTCAGTTAGAAACTCTTCCGTCAACTCCAAGGGAAACCCATATGTTTCGTAAAAATAAAAGGCATCTGCACCTGTAACTTTACCCTTATTCTTAAGATGTTTTTGTATTTCAAATTCTCCTTGCTGTAAAGTTCTATAGAAAAGATTTTCTTCCTTATTTACTATTTCGATAACTTTCTTTTTATTACCGATCAAATCTTCATAAGCTGTTGCTTCATCTATATAAACTTCAGACAGCTCACCCACAAAACTTCCTTGTATACCTATTTTTTTACCTGCACGAATCGCCCTTCTTAATAACCTTCTTGTTATATACCCTGCATCACTATTAGCTGGCTCCGCACCATCATTAATTAGAAAAGTAGCCGCTCTCACATGATCAAGTATGATTCTAAACGACTTTAAATCGTCAGTATATTGTTTACCACTTAACTCCATCAATTTTTTCTTGGGATTAAGGAAGAAAGCCGTATTATAAATATCCTTATCACCATTAAGGGCTGTTGCAACCCTTTCTAATCCGCCTCCATAATCAATATTGGGATTTTGCATTTTTACAAATCCTGTGTCTTCTTTTTTGTAACACATAAATACGTTGTTCCCAATTTCTAAAAACCTCTCGCTTACAGAAGCAGGATGATCCAGTGAATCACCGCCTGGTTCAAGATCATAGAACATTTCACTATCAGGCCCACCCGGTTCACCAACAGGCATATCTAATAGACTTCCGGCTCGACTCCACCAATTTTCTTTTTCATCGTATAAGAATATTTTCCCACCTCTAGATGTCCCATATTTATATGGATCATCCTCAATATAAGGTTCTATACCAACTGATTTGAATTTTTCTGACCAGATTTGAATGGCTTCCGTATCTTTCTGTATATTCAAATCATCACTTCCTATAAAAGCACTGATATACAGCCTGCCAGGATCAATTCCTAATTCGATAATATGCCAATTCCAAATGGCATCGATTTGCTTTTTCTTATAGTTATTTTCATTTGCTTTAAACTCCCATCGACCTATCATTTCAAAAAATGTTAGATGCGACGTATCTCCTACTTCATCAATATCCACTGTCCTTAAACACTTCTGAATATTAGTTATCTCATTACCTATCGGATGCTTTTCCCCCAATAAATAGGGAACCATAGGTTGCATTCCACTTCCCGTAAACAACGTTGAGGGATCATTTTCTGGTAACAAGCTAGAAGAGGGCACTTGGCTAGCCCCTATTCCTTTCATAAAATCAATATATGATTTTCTTAACTCATCTGGTGTCATTTTCAGCATGCTCAATACCTCCATTTTAATTATTATTTATTCTTGGAAAATCCAAAAGTCTTTATTCTGCGAATATTCAAACGAAAAGAAATAAAACAAAAAAAGCCCTGAGCTGACATATTTCTTGTCAACTTAGGGCGAACTATTATGTCCGTGTTACCACCTAATTTCAGATTTCTCTGCACTCTATCAATACGGGATATCTCCGATATTGTTTCCTGAATAACGGTGGAACTCCGTTGAAGCCTACTAAGATTCCTCTGTTCGGTTCACAGCTCCGAGACTGCTTCACTATTAGATCAATGAAGATTCGCACCAACCATCTTCTCTCTGCGAGATCCCTAATACCTACTATTTCTCATCATAGCCTTTTCATTTTAAATTAAAGCGATTCTAACACACTCAACTTGCTCTGTCAATTTATTCCACTATTTTTTATAAGGTATAAGGTCGGACAAACATATAAGCGCTAATGCAAAATGGTTTGCCCACGGATGACCTGCACATTGCAGAACAAAATATTTGATATTTTTCTCCTCAACTTTATCCCAGTAGTAATCTCCGTTTGGATCAGACAAAAGTAACAGTTCCTCCGATACTTTACCGCTAAGAAGGGCTCCCCAGGTTTTGTCTTGGATTTCCTCTTGTAATTGCACTGCTGTAGACACTACGGTTCCATACCTTCAAAAAATTGATTTAACCAGTCTTGTTTCTCCTCGGAGCTCTTAAGCTCAAAAGCCGTAAGTATTTCAGGTGATTTGATCACTGAGCGCTTCTTAGCTGATTTGAAGTACTCTTTCTCGCGTTGCATGTAGTTTTCCTGAAGCTTCTCATGCAAATCTCGGAATTTCTGTTCATCGTAATAATGCTCATACACGCTTAATGTCTCTGGGTCTCGCATTTCATTATATTCAATAAGCTGCTTCTTCTTGTCTTCGATTTGGGCAGCTGTTTCAGATTGCTCATAAATGCCGCGCAACATGGAGGTCACAAACCAGTGCCTTGCTTTATGTGGATTTAGTTTTATCCCGGCATTTTTGGTGATAGTAGACCATTTGAATAAAAAGCTGAGTATGTGTATGGAGTACCCCTAGTTGATAAAAATAATGGTTCGACACCAGGCAAGTCGTTGAATTTTACTTGTGTACTTGCGAAATGTCGACGTTCTGAGTTCACGTATTTGATTAATAATTTCAATGTTTCAGGGGATATTCGAATGAACTTAATTCGTCGCTTAAAGCTGCCTTTATTCGTAGCGGCTAGTTCATGGATATCCGATCGTTTTCTGTAATCTCCAACGGTAAGTTCTAATATCTCAGATATTCTCACCCCTGTTTCAAACATAAACCGGATTATTACTTCATCCCTTAACCGCCATCCCTGAGTGTCCCCAGCCTGATAAATGCGGTATGGCAGATCCCAATCCCAATGATCTCAGGTACCCATTCTTCATTGATGATCTTAAAATAAGAATCAGTTTGCTTTCTGAAAGATAGCGGTTCCTCGGTACCTGCCTCTTTTGGCATCCTTGGTCTGTTCCCCCTTTCCCCAGGTTGCTCACCCCAGGCAAGAGCGCTATCAAGAAATCAATGCAGTAAAAAGACACTAATATTCTATTCATCAGTGTCTTTTTTGTTGATACTTTTCCACCAACATCATGTTTCATCGTTGAACTCAGACTAATTCACATTAGCCCTATTCGCTGTAACTGACTTCACTTTCTTGTAATCATTTCAATCAGAGAGTTGTAAATTAAAGCAACTTAATTAGCTCTTCTAGCTCATCAACCAATACTTTTGCAAATTCAAAATTAGTATCTTTTAAAGCCATTTCTATTTTCATTTCAACTGCTTTTTTGTTTTGTTCCGCTTCTAAATAGTCTTTATCAAAGTGACTAGCATAAATCATCTGTTTGAATTTTTTCATAGTCATTCTTCTAATCGTCTTATTGTCAATGATTAATACATAATCCATACCATTTACAACAGAATAGAAATCATGAGATATCATGAGAATTGCACCTTTATAGTCTTCAATGGCTTGTTCCAGTGCAATTTGTGTATATGTGTCTAAATGGCTTGTCGGTTCATCAAGAAGCAATACGTTTGCATTACTAGCAGAAACTTTAGCCAATTGAAGTATGTTTTTTTCTCCACCAGATAGTGATTCAATCTTTTGATTAACGATTTCGCCTTCAAAGCCATAGTTTGAAATATACGATCTAACTTCATCATAAGTTTTAAAACCAGCATCGATGAATTCTTCTAGTATTGTATTGGAATCTTTTAGTATTTCGCCTTGATTCTGAGATAAATAAGCCACTCTAACATCATCATTTATTTCGATGGAATCATGATTATTGTTAAAGATATCTCGGAGTAAAGTCGTTTTCCCTGTACCGTTTGGACCAATAATGGCTACTTTATCCGTAGATTTTATCTCAAAGCTCACATTCTCTAAAAGCAGTTCATCAAAGGCAACACTATAATTATTGACTTTTACAACAATGCTGTCTTCAATTTCATTCTCAATACCGAAACTGATATTCGGTTGCTTAATATCAACAAATGGTGCCTTAATTCTACGCGCTTCCAATCTCTCTTGAAATCTAACTCTAGCTTTTAACGCTCTACCTCTAGATGCATCTGAATTAATAGTTGCGATAGCTCTAAGATTATCAATAATGTTATCGTATCTCTCAATTTCTTCAGCTTCAGCGACTGCGATTTCTTGCAACTCCATTTTTGTCTGAAGTAATGAGAAATTATACTCAATATATCGCCCATCAAACTCTTGGATCTCCGTGTTTTCAAGGTGAATAATTTTGTTGAAACAATGATTCAATAGATATCGATTGTGCGTAACAACTAGCAGTATGCCTTTGTGAGTATTAATAAGTTTTTTAAGCGCATTTAGGTTCTCAAAATCTAAAAATACATCCGGCTCGTCCATGATCATTAAGTCTGGACTATTAAGCATTTCCTTCATTACTTGAATAAGTTTGAATTCCCCGCCGCTCAGGTCGGATACCCTAACATCTTTTAGCTTCAAGAGGTTTGCTAGATTTAATTTCTTATTAATGTTACTCTCAAAATTATCTCCGCCCATTGCATCAAATGCGTCTAAAGCGAATTGATACTTTTCGAGTAACGGCTCAATATCCGATGATGTTTCCATTTCATTACAAATAGATGTTATTTCATTTTGTAGCTTAATAAATTCTTCTCCGATATATTCAAAAACAGTTGTTTCTTTAGTTCTGTCTAGTTGGGAGAACTGACTTACATACCCAATTTTGCAGGTTGGATCTATCTCTAACGTGCCTTCGAACAAATATCTTTCTGGATCCATCAGTATATCGATCAGTGTACTTTTACCACTGCCACTAGTTCCAATAAAAGCGCAATGCTGTGCCTCTTCTAACGTAAATGAAATGTCTTTATATAGTTCTTTTTGTGGAAATGAGAAGGATAAGTTTTCAACTTTTATCATAGTAGTGCCTTTCTTTATAACTAAAATGGTGACTATTATTAAATGTATTGTCGAATACAGACTTTTAGAGTAACACTCTTTACTACCAAGTTCAATCCATTTAGCCCTTACCCTCACCTTCGAAATTCTAATACTTACTTTAGAATGGTGGCTTGTTGGACGATTTTCAGAATCAACCATTGCTTACTATAATGAAGATCCATCAAAAACGACGTTTACAGAGGATGACTGGACCAATGAAGACAGGGAAGGCTTGTTCGACCACAATATGGTTTCAAAATCGATGGATGAAGAAGCAGCCTGGACGTTTATCCAATCCCATGAAAATACATCAAACAAAATCATGACAATGATCCACCCTACGCATATTATGGGACCAAGCTTTGTGCCTTGGCACAATGATATGATTTATGCCATGCTTCGCGACGATAGAGCTATGGCAGATTCGCAACTATATTGGGTTGATGTGCGCGACGCAGCGGCAATGAACATTGCGTTGATGAAATCTATGGGTCGCGGACATAGAATCGACGAACTCCCCAAGTTACTATGTTTTTGTCACCCGACAAATAGGACCATCCCATAAATTGAATAAAATAGAGCTAAAAAAGAAGACATTCTTCCTAAAAATGGGGTTGAATGTCTACTTTTTTGAAGTTTATACATACTCCTTAAGAAAAACGTAAGTTCTTCAATGCCCTCTCCTATAGATTGAAGCTTTTTGCAATGGTATGGAGCCGAGCTTAACCAGTTGAGAACCCTGCAGCTCCCTTCGGATCGTCAGTTGATTTCTATGGTCAGGGAGCTTGTGAAATTCGCCCCCGGCTCCAGGGTGATTATTCCCTCTTTAGCTTGAAGTTCACCTTCAAAGACGTCCATATCCGCTACTCCTTGCCAAGGCTCGATGCATATGAAGGGAGCGTTCAAAGGCTGCCAGATGCCGAGGTCGGGAAAACCCTTATAGGTGACAACTACGCTTTTGGCGGAGTGCTTGCTTCTAAGCGAAATCTGCCGAGAGCTCACATTTCGGAAAATCAATGCGCCTTCGGCGAACATTTCATGGGATAACGGCAGGATGGTCTCTTGTTTCAGAACGGGCTCCGATTTGCCGCTGATCAGCAGGCCGTCCGAATTCAAGAACAACCTTTCAAGGTTTTCCGATTCAGCGAACTCCAGATAGTAATCGCTCAGGCTACCGTTGTCATCAAGCGGACAATTGAACGCCGGGTGGGTCCCGAGCTGGAAGAAGATATCCTGAACATCGCTATTTTCCACCCGGTAACTAAGTTCCAGTGTGCTTACATTCAGTTTATATGTAATATATAGGTTGAATTTATAAGGATAACTGGCCAGGGTTTTCTCATCATAAGAGAGGCGGTAAACCGCGTGGGTGTCGCTTTCTTGGACCAGCGTAAATTCGCTGCGTCTGGCGAATCCGTGATTGCCGATCTTATAGGCTTTACCGTCCACCTTAATCTCTCCGTTCCGGGCCGCACCAATAATGGGAAACAGCACCGGAGAACGGCCTGTCCAATACGTGGCGTCACCGCTCCAGATGTATTCAGCTTCCGGATCCAGCTTTCTGAAGCTGATCAGTTCCGCCCCAAGGGTATTAATCTCAGCTTCCGCCGAACTGCTACGCAAAATTTTATTCATTGTTGTACTCCCCTTTCATACTTATAGTCCAGATACCCATATTATATCAAAATTCTTGTGGGAGTTGAGAAAACGACAGCCAATTCATCAGCTGCCGTTTCTTCGTGCTTATTGAGCTATAGTTCTCCGTTAGTTGAATCCATCTAAACAACTTTTAGGACGAAATAATAAAAAGCATCACCGTGAGACAGGTTCTCTACATGTTCATCCATCCACCATACCCCGTATGAATAGAAATATGTCCCTTTTTGTGTAGGTGCATGAAAGCTATTTTCTTTCACTTCAACTTTTTCAGATATGTCTTCATAGATTTGGTTGACATGGTGTTTGTTCGGTTGCGGCTCATAATTCATCACAAATGTAATAACTTCACCAGGCTGTACAGTAACTGGATTTTCACCTTTTAAAAGCTCACTGGACCAATTGTATCCACACATCTGCTTTGGTTTTTTGAGTCCCAACAATATGTGCCGAGTTTTGTCTCATACATTTGTTCACCAATCTGAATTTCAGACGTTTACTGTTCAAACGAAAGAACAGATAGTTATGTTGCGATGAGGAAGTAGTAGGCAATCTTTATGGCGCACCTTAGAACATAATCCCTTATAAGACCTACATTTTGCTCATATTCCCATCAGATATAATTCCTCATTGCCTTGTATTTGACAACGAATCGATTGTTGCTGAGCAGCTTCTTCTCTTACGCATTGATGTTCTCCACTAGATGAACTGCGTGTCGAAGATTGGGAAGGGACCATTGATGTTAATACGAAGGGTGTTTTGTACGGAATCGCCGCAGCGCTGCCTGTTTTTCGCAAACAGAGCCTGGGGCATTTTGTAAACATCGCCTCTACCGCTGGACTGAAGACCGTTGCAAACCAGGCCGTTTATTCCGGTTCTAAGTTTGCCGTACGCGCAATTTCTGAGGGTCTCAGGCAGGAAGCCGGCAATAACATACGCGTTACGACCATTTCGCCGGGTGTTGTGCAGACGAACTTTATCGATGGGATACCCAATCAGGAAGTAAAAGATCAGTTAACATCGGTTAGAGACGGACTGGTATTACGACCGGAAGCCGTTGTCCGTCCGATTGTTTACGCGATTGAGCAGCCGTCGGATGTGGATATTAATGAAATCGTGATCCGTCCCACTGCACAGATGTAAAGATAAGAGTCTCGATTGACTTCGCCTCAAATCAGTAATCGGTACAAGTTCGTGTCCTTAGCTCGGGACACGAACTTGTACCGATAAAACAAAAAAAAGCCGCTAAAATAGCGACTTAAAAAGCACTACAAGGGGTGCCTGTAACTATGATGAGAATCCAACGAGCGCTGCAATTCACTAATAATGATTTGTTACAATATCTGACGACTATCTTTAAGTATAACATCGTGTGCACTACCCTCAACAATACTTGTAGAAGAAACTAAGGTTATCATAAAGAGAAATATTCCACAACACAAAAGCTTGTTTTAATGAAAGATCCTTATATCTTCTATCGCCTAAAAGTTGCAAACGGTTAGACAATGTGAAAATTGATCCATAAACATATGCTTTAGGTGTGATTTTTTTTCGATTGGAAATTCCATTTTTTCACCTCCACAAAAGGTAACTAAGAGGATACAAATGAAAGATTTAATAAGGAAAGTGATTTTTGCGGGGTGCCTACGTCACTACAGCCAGCCAGTAAAAATGATGCTCTCCGATAATACTTACTCCTTTAACATTTTTTGTAGGCTAGCGTGCTTTTTGCAGGTCGTAAGGCCACAACTGTAGACATTTCGAACACCAGTAATTGTAGGACAATATAACTAATAATAAGCCGACCATCAGGCGTGATGGTCGGCTTTTATAAATTGCAGTTTAGAACGGCTTTCTTATTACTTTGATGATACGTGCGCCGCCTCGGATAAGTTTATTTGCTTGTTCCCGATTAATCCGCACTAAAACAGATACGTCTGTCGAATTTTCCACGTCGAAAACAGAAAAAATACGACCATTAGCGAACAGTACACCTTTCAGTTCAACTTTCTTGCCAGGACTCGGGGTTGGAGGCTTGGGTTGAAAGATCGTACGCATGACACCTGCACGAATGAGACTTCTTGCTTGTTGGGCAGTCGTCCGAACGGCGAACACCGGGTCGATTTCTACACCAGGTGATTTCGCTTCAACTTCGACAATCAGGAAAAATTGTTCTCCAATCTTCGCAATACTATTCGCCCCAATGGTTACGGGCTGCGTTGTTTTTGCCAAGTACATCACCTCCCTCAGCTCTATAGTATGAGGAGCGAATGGATCTCGACATAAACAAATGTTTAATTACGTCAACATTTAAGAGCCCAGAATCTATAAATCACTTGATTCCAATAGTTACACATAGCCGATTTTCACGCAAACTCCGTCATAAATGTAACCCGATGGAAATCACTACCTCGCGGCGGACATTTTACCGCTATGGAAGAACCCTTGCTTCTGGCCAACGAGATTCGTACCTTCCACAAGCCTTTTAGAGTGAATAATCCTATTCAACTTTTATGTTATTAGACATCGTGTCTTCAATATTGTCCGTTGAACTTAGACTGCCATTGCGGTTTCAGCCTGTTATTCAAACTGCCCGTTTGATTAATTCATACGAATAATATGATTCTCCCACAACACAGTCTTGTCGATACTGTTTTTCTCTTACATCAGACCATTCTGCTTTTTCAGACGAAAATCTTTTCTTCAACTTTTTCCACAGCCCTTCACTTTCATATCAAACAAAAACATTCTCAACTTTAATTTCGTCTAGCTGGAGTTATGCGTAATTAAGATAAATATGTGATTGATCTCCGTACCATTTTCTTATCGATTAAAAACCTCCTGCAGCGCAGCAGCAGAACTCTCTTCTTTCTCATTTCAGAAACCAGTTTATTTTCTTCGGACTGTATTTTCGTAAGATTTGTGCACTGATCATTTTTAACATCCCTTGCAATTTTAAATATGGAGCATCCTCACGCTAGCAAAAAACTGCGCCAAATCAGTCGTTTAAGTGAACATCGGCAGTCAAGAAATTAAAAGAGCCTTAGTCCGGCCAGAATGCCGGAATAAGGCTTTGCACACTTCATATCATCCAAGATAGGTCAACTTTTCACCTGTGCAACTTCAATATGAACAGCCTGCCTCGATGCTCTGTTAAACCAAATAAACATCCCGATTCCAAGTAAAATCACACTGCCCCCCACGATCTGACGAATCGAGATATGGTCATGCAAAATATAATAAGCGAGAATCGCGGTTCCCACCGGCTCTCCTAGAATACTCATGGAGATCGTGGTGGTGCTGAACCATTTTACAAGACCATTGAACACGGTCTGCCCAAATAATGTAGGAATCAACGCCAGAGCGAAGAACCATCCCCACTCTTTCGAGGAGTATCCCGTTAATGCATCACCAGTCACAAGGCAATAAATCAGCAAATAAAAGGCGCTTGCGCCATAAACGATAAATGTGTAAGGAAATAGCGAAAGATCTTTGCGGACGCTCTGACCAATCAGAAAATAAATCGTTACCGCTCCTGCCGCCAAAAGAGCCAACTGATCCCCGAACAGAGCCGATCCGCTAATCTGCATGTCACCCCATCCGATGATAAAGCTTCCCGTTATGGCGAGTAGTCCGCCACTAATAGCCGGAAACCTTAACCTCTCTCCGAATATCAAGGAGCCCCCGACAAAAGCGAACAACGGTTGAAGAGTCACCAGCACGGTCGAACTAGTTACGGACGTATAATTCAGCGATTCAAACCATAGCACAAAATGAATAGCGAGAAAAAATCCCGCCAGTAAGCACATGCCCCATTGTGTTCCGGTAATGTTCCTGATTTGCCTCAAGATGTTTTTCCTGTTGACCGTTACAAGCAACGGCAGAATAAACAAGCTCGAAAAAAACATACGGTAAAAAGCAGTTACGGAAGCCGGGGCATCCGCCAGTTTGACGAAGATCGCCGAAGTGGACAGGGCTGCCACAGCCAGCAGCATGTAAAGGTAACCGCGAGCTTCTGTCACGGGAAGCACTTCACTTGGATCGTATCTCCATCCTGCAGCCATACATTAATGAAGCTATGGATATTTCCATTCCAGTCCTGTTCATAGGACGGTATAGTCTCCTTGCCGTTAATGTACAGCTTATTATGCTTTCCTGGAAATGTTGCCGTCCATTGGATAGCCTGATGGGACCAATTAGAAAGCTCCGTCACATGACTCCCCGTATGTTTCAAGTCCACTTCTCCCTGAAATAAAGGGATATTCCCGGCCTGAACATAATCTAGAGCGTCAGGTAGCCCTGGTAAGGTCGTGATTGAGTTCTCCCGAGTATTTAAACGGATGCCCAACAAACCGGTAAATACCGCGCCCATCACCGCAAAGGACACTTCCGGATACTCTCTCCGATGAAGCTTCTCATCCGTTAACTGCAATAGCTGCCGATAGCCTTCTTCCCGGTATCCATATGCAAAGCATATTTCCGGCAAATGAGACTTCTCCTCCACATTATATCTCTCATACCGGTTGGCATCTTCGAGCGCCAACTGAAGCTTGCGCGAATCCTTAATCATACCGAAATAAAGTGGCATATAATTGGCGGATTGATAAAACTCCGCGTAAAAAGAACGATCTTGCAGCTGGCATCCATAGAAGCGATTGGCTTCTTTATTCCACCACGCAAGTTCATATTCATGCTGAATCCAGTCAGCCTTATCCTTCCAATGATTCGCTTCGCCATCCCGTCCACTCCAGCGCATCATTTCGGCATAAGCAACGAAAGCTGCATACTGAGCGGCAAGCAGATCTCCCGCAATGAGTGGATGATGGCCATCCTCTACGTAAGAAGCAATTCCGCGTCTTCCATACTTCGCGTAGTGCTCTGGCATACCGTCTCCGTCTTTATCCCATACTTTGATATAATCATTTATCGTTTTCTCATAGAAATGAACAAAGTCGGGATGGCTGACATAATCCTCATCACCTGTGCGCAAATATTCTCTGAAACAGCAGTACAGAAAATCAAAGTTGGCGGGAAGGTTGTACCAGAAGTCGGAATCGTCCGTATAATCGACAGGAGTAGGCTGATTATATCGGTTCATCTCCCAAGTACACCAATCCCGAGCTTCGGATATATGCTGCGCAAATTTATGAAGCATATTTTTCGTATGGTCCTTAAGGCCAAGCATATATGCACCACTGCTCTGATGAGCCAGATCCCGAACACAGAAGCTTTCTCTTCCCGGCAAGGCGGCTTCATACCACTTCCCCACAGGGTCACCGTCAAATACATAATGAAGGGCTTGCTCTTTGGCCCAGGCTATGCCTTGGTCAAGACGAGGATCAGAGCTTTGAATGAGTACTTTGCCGATAACGGAATGTGGGCTGTCTCCTTGTCGTCTATGCACTTTACACCTCTCCTCTTCTCAAGAATATGTCCACCGTACCTGATGCCGGAACTTCGAATCTTCGCAGTCCTTGTGCCAAGTTTACGCCATTAAAAGTATCCACGATTTCACCCACACAATTTCGAATCGTAATGTCTGCATCTCCCAACTCATCTTGCAGGTCTGCAATAATACTGTTCTTGGATGTGCCGTTAATCAAAATTAATCTGTTCGGAAGGCTCGTTCCCAAATGGACAACCATATCGGCGTATACGCATGCAATTCGTTTGCTGCCATTGCATGCTGTCACCAATGGATAGTTCAATTCTGGAAATTGCGGCATCAATTTTCCTTCCAACAATACATCACGTTGCTCTCGCCAGAAACCAAGCCAGTATTCCAGCATTCTTTGATGAGGCTTTGGAAGCCGATCCACAAGCATCGAAATTTGTGGAACGGAGAACAAAACATTAATCAAATGGAGAGCGGCAGTTTCTACCGTCTCTTCTGTATTCCACATCAGCATATCCGAATGGACTGCAGTATTGCCCGAGATCAGGCGAAGGTCCACTATCCGTATCCGGTTTTCCAAGGGATCGTTTGGACAATCATATGCCCGGAACATGTTTCCGTACTTTCGCATCAAGGGACCGATATAAGCTTGGCGAAACTCGATCATAATATCCGGCTTCACTTCCTGCAGCCGGACAATCACATCACTCATCAAGCGATCCACCGCTTGCGGAACCGAACGATAATCCATCTCCGGATCAAACTTGTGAATGGTTTTTTCGTCAGCTTGGAAACGGTCAATAAAATCCAGCTTGAAACCGTCCAGATTCCATTCGCGGACCGCGTTTACGTAACAATCAATAATGTAGTTTCGAACCTCAGGATATCTCGGATCCAGAACACCTGCTCCTGCTGGTTCAATATATTTTAACAGCTTATGCTCAAAACGATTCCATATCTTGCTGTGTATGCCGATATACGGAACCGAATACCAAAGCATATATTTCATATCATGCTGATGAACCCGTTCCACATGTTTCTGCATATCACCCATTTTGTCAGCATATACTTCCCAGTCACCGCAATACGCATAGCCTCGTGCATTGTCTGCCGTCTGCCAGCCGTCATCGACGATGACAGTGTCGCAGCCAAGCGGCTTGGACAATTGGCACTGCTCTTCGATTACCTCATGCGATAATTGTTGGTGGAAGCTATACCAAGTGGAATACATCGGCAGTTTAGCGGGTTCCGGTACAAACGCCGGCTTATATTCGGGCATCATCTCCCACCACTTACTCACTTCATTCAACGCATCGTAAAAAAGAACACTCCGCGTATCGATATAAAGCGTTCCTTCATAACGGGTAATCGGAGAGCTCGGCTCGAAGAATAATCGAACACTGCAGATCAATGAAGAAGTTTCCTCGTTAACCCCCGCTTTCAGTTCAACGGTATTCATCGCATCGGAAAACGCGAACGTCAAGCGGTTATCCCCCTTACCATTATATAGACTGCATACCGGAGCATGAGACGAAGACTTCGATGTAAACCCTCTTTCCCAATCGACATAAAATCGTTTGCTACGATACGTTCCTGGATGCCAGAATGAGTAAATGTCCACAATGGGATGATACCACCGTATTTCAATTTCAGGAGGGGAAGAAGACTCCTGTGCTTCGAGCGTTATTTTGACCCGCTCTAGGCCGTTCCCGATGACGTTTGTTTCAAGGTCAGTCCGAAAGGCTGCCGCATCTCCGCTTATGATCAATTGATACTTTTCGTAAATTGTAGTAGTCATTGTTCAATCTCTCCTCCTATGGTGTAAACATATTAATTAAGAGCAAATTTACCCCTTAACCGCACCAAGCGTAATGCCTCCAACAAAATAACGCTGAAAGAACGGATATACGAATAGAATAGGCAGTGTAACGATCATCGTGACCGCTGCACGCAGCGTCTCGGCAGATATATTCCGGAATTTGGAGTAGGCCAACTGCTGGTTGGAGACCTGATTCAGCGCTTCGACTTCAAGAAGCAGCTTTCTCAAGTAGACCTGTAATGTATCGTATTCCCCGCTGGAATTGTACAAGATGACATCGAACCAGGAATTCCAATGCCCTACAGAACTGAAGATGGCAATCGATGCAAACACGGGAAGCGATGTCGGAATGACGATCTGTGCATATATGCGAAGTTCACTGGCCCCATCGATTCGAGCGGACTCAAATAGCGAATCCGGCAAGTTCTGCATATATGAAGACATTAACAGCATGTAATAAGCGCTCAGCATACTAGGCATCCAGTAGATGTGAAAGGAATTAACTAACCCCAGTTTGACCATGAGCAAGTAGGTTGGGATCAGGCCGCCGCCAAAATAAATGGTGATCAGAAATAAGATCCGCATAAATTTTTTTCCGGAAAAATGTTTGATCGTCACGATATATGAAAGAAGACCGGTGGCGAGCACCGTAATGACCGTTCCAACCGTTACCCGCATAATGGACATCAGCAAGCCTTCATAAATTTTGGAATTCTGCAGGATAAACGAATAGTTTTCCAACGTGAATACCCGCGGCCAAAAATAAATCCCCCCTCTAGCCGCATCCGTTCCTTCATTCAGCGACAACGCAAACAGATTGATAAATGGGTACAGCATAAGGAAAGAAAAAACAATCATAAAGAAAACATTGAATATATCGAAAATACGACTACCAAGCGATGCTTTATAGAATCCCTTTTGCATTCCGGCTCCCTCCTAAACAATCGAAGTATCCAAAAATTTCTTGCTTAATCGGTTGGCTCCGAACACAAGCGTCACGCCAATGAGCGCTTTCATCAAGCTGATTGCAGCTCCATAGGAATAATTACCGAGCTGAATGCCATATTTATACGCATACGTATCTATCACTTCATGAAACTCTCTAGTCTGAGCGTTACCGATCAGAAGCTGCTGTTCAAAGCCAGCGTTCAAGATGCCACCGATTCCTAAGATCCAGAGAACAACGATCGTTGAGCGGATACTCGGTAAAATGATATGCCAGTTGATACCAAATCTCCCTAAACCATCAACCTTACCTGCATCAAACTGTTCCGAATCGACTCCCGCTATCGCAGACAAATAGATAATGGTGGACCAGCCGACATCTTTCCAGACGTTCGAAGAGGTGATGATCGACCAGAAGTATTTTCCTTCTCCCAAATACGCGATCGGCTTATCAATAATCCCCAATCCTATAAGCAATTCATTAATAATCCCTTCGTTGCCAAGCAAGGTGAAGAGCAGACTCGCGACAACAACCCAAGAAATAAAGTGAGGAAGATAAGAGATCGTCTGTACGACCTTTTTAAAAGTTTTTAAACGAAGCTCATTCAGTAGAAGAGCCAGGATGATGGGGGCCGGAAATCCGAATAAAATATTTAAACCGCTGATGGCCAGCGTATTGCGGATCACGGTCCAAAAGTCCGGCGAATTAAAGAAATTGATAATATGATCAAAACCAACCCACTCACTGCTCAGTATAGGATTGCCGGGTATATAGTTCATGAAGGAAATAATAATCCCATACATTGGAACATAATGAAAAATCACAACCCAAATGATCATAGGAATACTGATATACCAGAACTGTCTTTCCTGAATAGCCTTGCGCATCAGTCGTTTAATTCCAGACGAGGCATGGTTACCTGTTTCTAGCGGTTCTAGTCTCATCGCGGTTACCTCCATCTTTTGAAATTTTATGAGGAAGGTGGCATCGCACCTTCCTCATCAGAGACTATTTCCAATCATTCAATCGTTGTTTGTACACGTCCGATTTGAACTTTTCAATATCCTGGAGGCCGGATTTATTCAGTTTATCTCGCATATCCATGAAATTGTAAATCGCATCTTCTTCCGTTTCGCTCATCACCGCTTTAGCCCAAAGCGTTTCCAATTGATCATCGACCTGCTGCTGCGTAATCGCGAGAGGAGTGCTCGGATCAATTGGGATAATGCCAAGCGTAAAGTCATAAATGGTGTCTTTCAGATTATCGTTCATGACTTTCTTCCATTTGGCTTCCTCATTAAAGTTTTGGTCGAACCAAATCGTACTCTTTCCATCATCCTTCAAGATGCTTTGACCTTCGACTAGCGTATACATCAGCTGTCCAATCTTGTCACTCACCTCATAATCCCAAGTCGCATCAATGACTTGCTGCTTAGCTGAGTCTACCCATTCAAATTTACCGTCCTTGTAAGTCCATACGGACTCCTCCTGATTCGGTGCTCCCCACCCAATAATTCTTGTGCCCATATCGGTAATCGAGAAGTTGAACCATTTGATAATATCCTCGGGATTTTTAGCCTTGTCGGTAATGATGGTATAGTTACCGCTTCGTCCATTCTTCGGTGACAGATAGGCTTGTTCGGCTGAATCCGCTTTCAATGGGACCTGTACGTAACGTTGTTCTTCCCTCCAATCCG
The DNA here is from genome assembly GCF_049316025.1 of Paenibacillus sp. NPDC058898. Lineage (NCBI taxonomy): Bacteria > Bacillati > Bacillota > Bacilli > Caryophanales > Paenibacillaceae > Paenibacillus > Paenibacillus sp. NPDC058898. Next base: position 470,597 of record NZ_JBMOSM010000001.1, read on the forward strand.
GATTGGTCTTCTGCCATACTTCATGTCCCGCGTGCCAGGAGTGCCACCATGCACCGATATATCCCATGACTCTTTCGCTGGAGAATTTCGCTTTCCAGTTCTCAAACTTGTTCACGAACATATCTGGATCCAGAAGACCTTCACGGTAATAAAGATTTATATATTTTGTCATTTCCAGTCCTTCATCCGTATTAACCCAATGCTTGAAATCTCCTTCGTTCGAAACCTTGAAACCATCTTTCAGACCGTACATGCCAGCCAGCGTAGGCACCATATTTTTGGTAACCGGTGCATAGCTCGACAGAGCGTAAGTAACCTCTCCATTAGCATTCTTCGGATGCTCCTGCTGCATCTTTTTCAAAAGCTCAAAATAGTCATTCGGCGTTTTAAAGGCCGGTGATCCCATTTCCGTCCACCAGTCATTTCGAATATGGGCCGAGTAGTCAGGAATCGGGAGAATGCCCCAGTATCGCGGCAAGCCGTACAGTTTTCCGTTCTTGTCCTTGTACGATGTGTACCAGTCTCCCAATGCCTCTTTGATATTCGGCGCATTTTTTTCAATGTATTCCGACAATTCGATCGCTTTTCCTTGCGCGGCCCATTTAGCAACATCCTCGGCGCTCATGTTGGTTATGACTTCCGGATAATCCCTGGATGCCAGCATAAGATTCAATTTTTCTTTTTGATCTACGTCATATACGATTTTGTTGAACTTGACATTAAAATTATCGAGAATCCATGATTGCAGAAGTTGTTGATCTGTTTTGACGTCATCCGGATTTTCCTGCCCGGCGTAAAAATTGATTTCGATGGTATTCTCCGGCATACTCCAGCCAAATTCATTGTCCACAGCTTCCTGATTGGACTTATTTTCTGTGGTCGGCGGAGTCTTTTCGTCTTCTTTATTACCTGAGCAACCCGACATGAAAACCGTAAAGATCAAGCTGATAACCGTCATTAAAGCGACTGATTTTCTCACTAGTTCCCCTTCTTTCTCATCATCATAAGAACGCTTACATAAATGCACATCGCCAAATCAAATGGACCCCTTCCGTCTGCCTCCTTCCTTCAAGGAATGCCAATTTTTTAGTAAATATTAACTAAATCAATTGCAATAGTATCATCTTTGTTTGACAATCGCAAGCATAAATAGTTATCCCTTTCCCCCAATAAAAGATAAAATCATGTTCCAAAGCAGGCGCAAGCCTGGTTAAACTACAAAAACAGCGAACGTTCCTGAAATATTCCAAGGAACGTTCGCTGTTTTTGTTTCTTCCTGAAGATAGAAATATCTTAATCTTAACGAAAAAATAACTAAAACCCTTTATGCTTTAGCTCCGCAGCTTTTTCTAATGATCAGTTTGGTCGGAACTTTAACATGCAGCGGAATTTCCCTTCCCTCTTCCCGGTCCAGCAGCAGTTTAACGGCCGTTCTTCCCATCACTTCCGTGTATACTTTCACTGTAGTTAACGGAGGATTAATAAACTGCGCTATCGGTATATCGTCAAAACTCACTATGGCGATATCATCCGGTGCTTTCAATCCGTATTCGTCTATAGCTCTGATCGCGCCAACCGCCATAGGATCACTGCCGATGAGAAAAGCGGTAGGCGTTCCCTTTTTATCCAATGCTTCACTCATCAATTTATAGCCGGCTTCCATTGTCCAAGTGCCTACATATACATCTTCCGGGCGATACATCCCCAGATCCTTCATCGTTTTTTTGTGCTTTTCTTGCCTTAAATCCGCAATCAGCTTATATCCCTTGCTGCTAAATTCAATCGTTGCTCCGCCAATATAACCGATTCTCTGGTGCCCTAGCTGCAACAAATGCTCTATCGCTTTGCTCGTAGCATCTTCAAAATCAGTAATTACAGCATCGATGTTGTTGTCCATCACATAATCTACGGAGACAATATTATTTATGTGAGGGTATTTCTCGATATAATCCGGATGAACTTTACCGATAACAATCAGGGCGTTTAATTGACTTGCGTCAATATTTAATTCTTGATCTTCATATCGTCTGAAGGTGCTTGTAATTGGAATGCCTAATTCATCACATTCCCTTTCGATCGCTTGCCGAATCGATAAAAAATAAGGGTCAGAATCCTCCCTTTCTTCCGAACACCATATAATCAAACCTAAGTTTAATGTTTTCTTACGTTTATAAGTCAACGATTTCACTTTTTTATAATTGAGCTTATGCGCTGCTTCAAATATTTTTTTTCTCGTTTCGTCCGTAACGCTGATACTGTAATCGTTATTCAGTACTCTAGATACCGTTGCACTTGATAATTCTGTCATCTGGGCAATATCCTTTATAGTTGCCATTTTGTCACCTTTCTCATCGATAAAGTTTTACTAAATATTTTATCAGAGATGAATGTATTATTCAATGTACAGCATCTCACAACCACAAGCAATGGGAACGAAATAAACCCCGAAACGATGCGGCTGAAGCATCTGGCCTAAAAGCTGCTGGACATTTCCATTGTCGGTCGCAAGCCTCTAGAGCTGCATCGCCCATCCGGTAAATTACTCTTTCCTCAACGTTGCTGAAGCCTTTACCGTAGTAACCCTCAACGAACTCCCTTCCGCCTTCAAAGGGCTCCCGATTTTTTTAGTCAACTCTACAATATCCTTCGCCAGTTGTTCAAGCCGTTCTGCCGCCGTCGATGAAATCATATCGGCGTGCCGTCAATCTGTTCACCCATCCATCCAGTTTGCAGATACCATAGCTCAAAATGACGAAAAAGAACAGCATTTCTTCTGTCCTTATCTTTACATTTAAATAAGAAGTCCGATCTCTTTGATATATTGTGTCACAACTCATTGAATTCAGCATCAACACTAGTATCTTCGATCCAATTAGTAAGTGTATATTACATAGTATTTTGTACATATGCCTTTGTCACCGGACAGCAGCTTCTTATTAGTTTAATAAAAGAGCGTCTGCCGCCGTCGATGAAATTATATCGGGAATGTAACCATATTCTTGTCATCAGTCGGGAATGTTATCAAGTTCTTGTCATTGTGTTTTGACAAGAACTTGATAACATAAATATAAGAAGCCGCTTAATTGAACTTAACCCTGTCAAGTAGACAGCCTAAAAAAGCAGCCTTAAGCAACCCTAGTTCGGTACTCAACCGGACTAAGGTTGTTTAGTTTTTGTTGAAAACGTTCGTGGTTGTAAAAATGGATATATCGTTCAATCGCCTTAACGAGCTCTTTCTCGGTCGAGAAGGTGTCGAGTCGAAGACATTCTGACTTCAGGTGTCCAAAGAAGCTCTCGATACAAGCGTTATCCCAGCAGTTTCCCTTACGCGACATACTCGCTTTCATTTTCTTGCGCTTCAAAAAGGCATGGTACTCCTTGTGAGTATACTGGAAGCCTTGGTCGCTGTGGAGCAGCAGGTTGGTTACTTTGCGTTTATATACAGCTGCTTGTACGGTCTCCAGCACAAGCTTTAAATTGTTGTGGCGTCCAATCCGAAAGGCAACCACCTCGTTGTTATACAGGTCAAAAATAACCGACAGGTACAGAAAGCGAGAGCCGATTGGCAATATAGGTCACATCGGTGACCCATTTCGTATTGGGTGTTGTGGCGTTAAAATCCCGATTCAGTACATTGGTTGAGGTAATCCCGGCCTCCCGACGGCCAAAGTATTGCTTCCTTCGCCTAATACGCGCACGAATCCCCAGTTCTTTCATCAGCCGGTACACACGCTTATGGTTGACGTTCAAGCCAAAGGTTTTCTTTAGCCAGACGCGAACCCGTGGGTATCCGTAAATGCCCTTTAGCTGGTATGGCACTCTAGAATCTTCTCTTTCAGAGCCTGCTCTGCGATCTGTTTGGACGTTGGATTATTCTTTCTGGCTGCCCATTTGTAGTAACTACTTCGAGCAAATACCTGCCAGTTCACACAGCAAGGTCACGGGGTAGTTGCTAGTTAGCGCTTCGATGGCTTGATAGGTTTGACGTCGCTTTGCTCTTGCCCCTTTACAGTTCCCATAGCTTTTTTAGCAAGGCATTCTCCGCTCGCAGCCGCAGGACTTCTTCCTCCAAGGTTTTGGCCTTCTTCGGTCTCCCGTTCTTCGAACCCGTCGAGGTGCCTCTTTTTTCCTTGAGACCCTCAATTCCTCCTCGCTCGTAGTGAGCTACCCATCTTCGAACCATCCTATCATCGATGCCCAAGGTCTTGGCTACCGTCTTGTAGCCAAGACCTTCCTCCAGGAACATCGCAACAGCCTTGCGCTTAAATTCGATGTCATATGTCTTTCGTATTTCGCCCATGAAAAAAATCCCCTCCAAAGTAGACTTTAATGCGCTTTTTACACACTGTCTACTTAAAGGGGATAATATCAAATCAGCGGCTTCTAATTTTACTATGTTTTTGTCACCCGACACCCACAAAAAAAGGCCAGCCAGCAGATTCTGGCTAGCCTAATATCTGTCTCGAGTTTGGCTCGTTTTATACGTAAAACCTTCAAACAATCTGTTTTTTTCAAGATAAAATAATAAAATATTCAACTACCATTTATCGCTTCTTTTGCACCTGCAATATCCCTGCTTGTTGGTAAAGATGAGGTTCTATCAGAATACCCATACATTAATTTACCTTTATTGTTATCACTATACAAGTCATTTAAACCAATAGCATGACCTAATTCATGTGCTAAAGCTTCCGAATTTTTAGCCGGATCACGGCCTTTCATAACTGAGGTGTTCATTCCAATAGTCCAAGCATACAAGTGGCCATTCGAATCAGAATAATAATTAGCGAAGTAGGCAACAGTGCTAGTATTAGGATCTGCATATTTTATAATTCTTCCATTATTGGATTGTGTTTCAGTTTTTGATATTTTGACAACCCCAGTGTTAGTCCATCTTGATGCTCCATTATATACATAGCCAGCATATTCGGAATCTACACCTTGAAGATTATAAGTAAAACTTGAAGAGCCTTGATGATTATTACAATCAACAGAGAACCCAGAGGATTCACCGTTCGGGTGACAAGTGTTTGGAGATACATGCGCTTCTGTATAGGACAACGGAACAAAAGCTGACAATAATCCTACTACTAATACTGATTTAAGTATCATTTTCCCCATAAAAGTGGTCCCTCCAATTTAGTGTTTTGAATTTTAGTAATTGTTTGTTATTGATTTTATTTTTTCAATAAACTCTTCTTCAATGAGTATTTGAGTTGAAGTATTTTCTTCTAGTGTCGATATTTGATTGCTTTCAACATCTTTGAGTTCTTCATCAACATGACCTTGTTTTTCTACTAGATTGTTACTGATACTTTTATACATATTAGATTCCTCACCTAGTATCCAATAGAGATTAGGATATTCCTCAGCTACAGGACCTACAGCTTTTTTCAAAAAGAGTATATATTCTTCGTTTTCTTTAAATAACTCATTGCCATTAAACAAAACCTCACTATTCCCTTGTTGCATGATACTAATGGATTCTGAGTCCAGAGTTGGATCATCTTTTTGAGCACTTAGAATTTGGGTATTGAAAACACTTTTGGGAACAGGTTCAATAACTTCACCAATATTCCCAATTATTTTGACTTTGACAATTAAATCCGCCTTGTTAACTCCTTCTTCAAATGGATAAACCTCTAATTCTCCTCTGATAGTTTTTGGGTTAGAGGTTGTAGTGCTATCTAAATTGTCTGAATTAAAGGAAACATCATTTACTCGTACTTCAGTAGACTGAGCAAGCGTAGCTTCTACACTGCTATTACTTTCAAGCGAAGAATAGTAAATTACACCTCCAGCCAATAAAGGAATTGCAACAACAGATAACAACAACTTTTTATTCACAAGTCATCCTCCATTCAATTTTTTATTCATCATTATAGACGTTGATTACGCTGCAAAAGCTACAATATATAACAAAAAAATATATTAATTCTAGCTAAATTTATTTATTTTATGTTTTTCCTCACCATTGAGGCTTTTCTACGTACACTCAATATCGTCTTGAGTGTCAGCTCATTATGCTGCCGCGTAAAAATCTCATCACAGCCATATGATGCTTTTCATTGCTAATTCTGTAAACTGAGTAGCGCAGTGAATTTCAACAGCCTAATCCGCAAGGAGTTAAATGATGTTCTCGAAATGTTGATTAGGAACAACAAGTACATGTTCTTTATTGTTTGGCCAACATTTGCTCGCTATAAATGCCGTAATCTTATCATTCTGATAGATGATTTCCCATTGTTTTGATCCCAGATTAGGTTGATCGATGATCGATACCCCAAACATGACTAAATGGACATTCGTATCCCTCGGGCTCATGTGAAAATAAATGCTGTCATATTTCACATTTCTCCAACCAACTATGAGACGCAGGAACTTCTGTTCGTTGGGTTATTCTGCCCGTTAGTTAAACATTGATTTTGCCAAATAAGTCATTTCCTCTTTAGTAAAAACTTTGCTGTCATTTTCAATAAAAGTACCTTCCTGGACCAGCGTATCAATCCTCCTGCTTTATGGTTAGGCAATCGGTACAAGTTCTTGTCCTTGACTCGGGACAAGAACTTGTACCGATAAAACAAAAAAGCCGCTAAATTAGTGACTTTCAATGGGAGTATGTTTATGTCCCCCGACATACCATGACCAGCTTTAGCATATGTCGGAGAACAAGAACTTGTACCGTTCCTGACTACTTACAATTACGCGACTGTGACTGAGTGCGGAGAGATTATCACGATAGTTTAACGTAATAGGCTGTATCTCAGATTTTACTTTTATGCAGCCTTTCTTCCGTTCGAACTCAATCTGCTTTCTAAATACTCTATACGTCATCTGACACACCTTCCCTGAAATAACCGAATAACATTGAATCAGTCCTGCATTGCTTTCCTGACAGCAAACTCATTCACTTTGTGTTGGCATTCAAAGACCGAATCGATCAACCCCTGAAGCTCTTCAACGGAATAGTTAAAGTCTGTATTAGGGTTATCGAAATTTTGAAAGACCTTCCTTATGGCAATTTCATACTGAGCTGCCGCTCTTTCCAAATCCTCAATATCGTCTCGAACAAGGGGGTAAACCTTTTTGTATTGACCGAATCTGTTGTAGACACTTGCTTTAACCCGCTCAACGTCTCCATTAGAGTTGATTCCACCAAAGATTCTATGATCGTTGAAAAAGTGCTGATCCGAATATTTACGCAGTTTTCGATCATAACGGTACTTCTCAATTATCGCTCTGACTTCAGAAGTCATTTTCCCCAAAAGACTCATCCTCCCTCATTAAATCCATTTCCCACAACATACTATTAAGTGGAAATATAGACAAGCAAAATGGACTGCTTAGCTCTTCTCAGCAAGACTCGCCAAGAGTAGGAGCTGCAGGTCGAGCTTGTCCGTTTCCAAGCTCACAAAGGGCGGCAATACCCCCTCACTGGAGAGCCGCTTAAGGTGATAGTCTATCATCGATAACGAATAGGACGATTGTGCAGGTACTCGAATACCTTCTGCAAATCGTAGGATACCTCCTGCTATTCTCAACCACGCTTTAAAGTAATTGTCGCTAAACTTAGTCACTATTTTTTTAAGTACCCAGAATAAACTGTTTGGATGGATACCTCCCGATACACTCATTTGATGTCTGACAATTTGGTCTGCAAAGTACTCCAAAAGATCCCTTATAATTAATGGTGATCTATAAAAAGAGTTATGTGTATCGGCTACCGCCATGTAGATAAGCCAATCAATCAGTTGGCTGCCAACTTGTATCCATTCTATGAACCTGTGGCAATGGTTATCTAACGTAAAAAACCTAACAGTAGATATCCATGCTGTGCTCCACCGCTGCGCTAACTAAACCCCGGTGGAGCCTAGCAGCTCCGACTTCGCATAGATTGCCGCCGAGCAGCTTTGCGCGGATTTCGTCGGGACGACGTTGTCCGGCTATACACCGCATAGCCCTCGGTCCGAAGGCCCCGACCTGGAGCTCGTCCGGCGGCTGAGATAAGCGCAGCGCGTACCGTTCGTCGCGAAAAGGCATCGGGACGCCCAAGGAAGCGGCGTCGGCCATGCGCGACGGGGTGGCTTACCGGTTCATCCGTCCATTTACGAAGTTTTATTCTGTATCGTCGAAAAAGCACACCCCGGGCGCGTTGCCGCGCTAATCGGAATGTGCTTAAATCAATTGTTCCCGCGTCTACTACTGCTACTGCCCCTCGATTAATTGAAGAACGCGATACAAGAACGTCGCCGTTTCAGCCCTGCTGGTCGTACTCTTCGGCTTCATATAGCCGTTAGAGCCCGTAACCAGCCCATACTCGAACATCGTTGCCACGCTGTCCGCAGCATATGGTGCAATCTGGCTCGCATCACGGAAGCCCTCAACCGTTGAACCGGATGCGGACGGCTTTATTGCCCCCGTCGTTTGCAGCGCTCGGGTCAGCATAACCATAGATAGCATCCTGGCGGCTGGTTGAATCACGAGGAGCGAAGTTAACTTCGTTCACTCCCGAAGCGATTCCCAATTGCTTGGCGATGGACACCGCATCGTAGTAATAATCATTCGGCTTCACATCGGCGAACGTCGAGGCGATTTCGGCACGCAGGTCAAGCATGTTCACCAGCATCAAGATAAAATCAGCTCGCGTTACCTGATTTGCGGGGCTGAAAGTGCCCTTTTCGATCGAGGTGCTGTTGACGATGCCTCTTTCGGCCAGCTTCTCGATCGCCTCGCGCGCCCATTCATGCTTGCCAAGGTCGGTAAATGCAGCCGGATTCTTGCTGTCGATAGCATAGACGCCGACATGGTCGATGTAGAATCGCAGCATATCCTTGTCTTTGTCATAAGACGCGCCATTAATTGCCGCCGCGCTGTCGCCCATCAGCTCGAAAGCTTGCAGATCAACAGCTTGCTCCGCGTTCGACGACTTCAATTGTCTAAGTTTTTTTAAGAGAAAACCTGTCAGCTCGATACCATTCTATAAACGAGTCTATAACGAGAAAATACCTACCCCTCTCCCCGGGCAGGTATTAAAGGTGAATCGTATGAATGGCTTACCAACATCGATCATTAAATATTAGTCCAGAAGGCTGTAGATCTGAATGCTCTCCACCTTGGCATCCTTGATATGAAACGACATCACATCCACATAATTGGATGGCTCGTAACGGAAGTCATCCTCCTCATTAGGGGCTCCATCACCAAGCAGTTTCCCCTCAGGGTAGGCGTTTTTGAGTGTATCCAGGCTATCTCCTGCTTTAATGTTTCGCACTGTCACGTACTTAGGATCTGTAATTTCGATATGAAAGATGGAGTCTTGTTTCCCCTCCGGTATACTGATTGTTTTAATCTCCAGACCAGGATACGTATACACCTTTTCTGTAAAACCGATTAACGTATCCATGTTTGTTCCATCGCCGGCACTGTACGTATGAGATTTCAGGTTATCCGGTTTGCCCAGCATCTGTTCCATCTGATCTTCATTCGCTGTATCCGAAATCGCAATGGTGTGCTCATTATAGACAAAAGCAAGCTCCTTCAGCACCACATTGCCTTCCTTCTCCATCGAACCTTCCTTAATAGCTTCAGCACTCTGTCCTTCCGAATTTTCTGAAGCAGGCGCAGTAGAATTTGATGCTCCTTCGCCTTTGGCCTGTTCGTCGGGCGTGTTTTTTTCAGCCGAGTTCTGCGCTGCTTCTGGCGACTTGGCACCATTGGACAGACAGCCCGTCAGTGCCATCGTTAGTAAAATACTCAGCAGGATAACAGCTGTAGCTTTGTTTATCAATTTCATCATGATCCCTCCATAAATGTGTGATTTCTTCTTATGAAGTGATTATAAAAAAAGCATTTGTTAGTCTAATAACAGAATTGTATCAATCTTGTAACGTTAACTATTTACACGCGTGATTACGCACGGGGTAACACAATCGTAACGGTCGTTCCTTCCCCGATTTGACTTTCCATGTCGATATATCCATTAAACCGCTCTACAATCTCTTTGCAAATAGAAAGTCCAAGACCTGAACCGTTCGCTGTGCTTGCATTTTTCGCCCGGTAAAAGCGTTCCTGCACTCTCTCCAGCTCATCACCCGCGATACCGATACCTTGATCACGTATCCGTATAACGACCTCGCTTGGCGTATGTTCCAACTTCAATTCGATTAGCGATGGACTGCCTGAATATTTGATGGCATTGTCCACAAGGTTGGCGATCGCATGCGACATCAGCATTGGATTCACGTTGGCGTGGACTCTCGTCAGAAGCTTATCCTCCGGTTCCGCTTCCGCCTCCCTGAACAGAATCTCGATTCCTTTATCTTTGGCCTTGGCACCCATACTCGTTGCGACTTGCTGAATCAGTTCGTTCATTTCTATCTTCTCGACTTCCAGTTCGTTAGAACCAGCCTTGTCGAATCGGGATAGCAACAACAGTTCATTAATCAAGCGCGTCAGCCGATCCGATTCCTGCAGCAGATGAGCATAGATTTTTTGCAGCTCCTTGTTCTCGTTCTCCCCTTCATACAAGTATTGAGAGAAACCACGAATTGCTGCCAATGGTGTTTTTAACTCGTGAGATACGTTGGAGACAAATTGTTTCTGGTACTGAATGTAATCATGAAGCTGCCGCCACATGGAATCCAGCCCATCTGCCAGCATGCCCAGCTCATCCTTCCGGTTTAGATGAACTCTCCGAAACTCCTGTCTAGAGAAACTTTGCGCAGCGCCAAGCAACAGCTTAATCGGCTTGGTTGTGCTCTTGGCAATCCACAGACTGGATAACGTAATCAGTACAATAAATCCGCCTGCACCCGCAAACAGGATATAACGGATTTGATCCATAATCGCATAAAAGTAGGAAATGTCCTCCACGAACTCATACACATAAGCGTTTTGGTAGTATTGATCCTGAATGGGAGTCGCAAAATAAAGCAAATGATCTTCCGTGACGGTGTAGGCATAACTGCCGCTCAGGGCTTTCTCAATATTCTTTTCAAAAATAAGAGGTTTGCCATCATTAATGATGATGCCATCCACAGCCAAGCCCAGCAACTGCTTGGAGCTGTCATAGATACGTACTTCCTTGCCGGAAGCTTTCAGCTTCTCCAGAGCAAGTCTGACAATTTCCTTGGTCTGGGGCTCTCCTGACGATGACCTATGCTGTGCCAACACCTCACGGAAGGACAACTCGGATAGATCTGCCTTCTCCATCATCTGTTTTTCAATGGTAATGAAGCTGTAGTAATCGATGGCTTTATTCACTGCAAAAATGATGATGCCAAAGGACAGCACGGAGAAAAATAAATAATTCAGCAGTAAACGGGTTGCATACTTCAGGCCTCGCCACCTCCAAGTTGATAGCCAAATCCGTAGATCGTCCTGACATACTTCGGTTCGTCCGCGTTATCCTCCAGCTTCTTCCGTAATCGCATGATGGTCATATCCACACTGCGACTGTCTCCCATAAAGTCATATCCCCATCCGATCTGCAGCAGCTCATCCCGGGTAAAGATTTTGTCTGGCCTTTTGAGTAACGTTTCCAGAATTTTAAACTCTTTGGCCGTTAAAGACACGGGTACACCGTTTTTCAGCACCCTTCGGCTTTCCAGATCAAATGTCAGCTCTTCATGAATGATGCGTGTAGATTTCACTTCTGTTCCTTCACTTGATTCCTCCTTGCTCTCGTTTCTTCTCAGAATCGCCTTGATCCGAGCGAGCAATTCACGATTGTCAAAGGGTTTGGTCATGTAATCTTCCGCCCCTAGCTCTAGTCCCAACACCTTGTCGATTACCTCATTTTTGGCAGAGAGCATGATCACAGGAACGGCACGTTTCCCGGTGATTTCCTTGCACAGGTCATATCCGGAGCAGTCAGGCAGCATCAAGTCAAGCACCACCAGGTCCGGCCCAAAAGCATCCAGCAGCTGCAGGGCTGTTTTACCGTTTTCAGCCGTTTGAACGACGTAGTTTTCTCTTCTCAGTACGAGCTCAATTAAATCTCTGATTGCGACTTCATCGTCAATGACAAGTATTTTCTTCAATGTGCACCCCTTCTAGCCTTGTTCCCCAGCTTGAATCATAATTTACCCTCATCTTAGCACAGACACTTTAGATTCCTCCACCAACTGATTCCACTGAGCCCAACATAACTTGTAATAAACCCGAAGAAAGGAGAACAATCCATGGATCTGCTCCGGGTACTCATTGTTGGTGGACTTATTGGCTGGTTAAGCGGCAACTTGTCTTGGTGAAGAGATCGTAAGGTACCTTAAACGAAAAAAAGCACCTCTCTCGAGATGCAAACGAATCTACAATATATTCAATCTGTTGGAACGTAACCATATCAACCATTCACCGTTACTTGTGGTATCGGCTCATGTTCCTGTCCTTTACAGCAATCGGTACAAGTTCTTGTCCTCGACTCGGGACAAGAACTTGTACCGATAAAACAAAAAAGCCGCTAAATTAGCGACTTTGAATGGTACCATTTTCTTGTCCCTCGACAAATGTATTCCGAGAATAGCTCCCGGCTCCTACATCCTGTTTTATTACTCTCCGGTTTCAGCGAACTTTTGAATACGCTCGCCGATTTGATCGCGAACGCGCTGAAATACAGCCCATTTTTCTTCGTCGGTACCCTGAGCCTTGGCAGGATCGTCAAATCCCCAGTGCTCACGGCGAACATGAGGAGGTGTCATTGGACAACGATCGGCAGCATCACCGCACAGGGTGACCACCAGGTCGGATTGATTCAACAACACCGGATCAATGATATCCGAAGTTTGGTTCGAAATATCGATCCCCACCTCGTTCATTGCTTTGACCGCATTCGGGTTTAGGCCATGAGCTTCGATGCCGGCGCTGTAGACATTCCAATCATCACCCAGATGTTTTTTGGCCCACCCTTCAGCCATTTGGCTGCGGCAAGAGTTGCCTGTGCACAAGAAGTACAATGTCTTTTTTTCCATCATCGTTTCTCTCCCTTATCACTTGAATTAAAGTATGGTTAGCCAGATATATAATCCTAAAAGGGTTATAAATAACGTTGGGATGGTCAATATAATCCCTGTCTTAAAGTAAGTCCCCCAGCTTATCTTCACGCCTTTGGTCGAAAGGACATGCAGCCAAAGCAAGGTTGCCAGTGAACCAATCGGTGTAATTTTGGGACCTAAATCGGAACCAATCACATTCGCATAAATTAAGGCCTCTTTAATGGCAGCCGACGTGTTTGTCGCATCGATTGCGAGTGCATCTATCATGACGGTCGGCATATTGTTCATGATGGATGAAATAATCGCTGCAATGAAGCCCATCCCCATGGTCGCAGCAAAAAGTCCTTGATCCGCTACGCTCTGTATGACGCTGGCCAGAAGATCTGTAAGACCGGCGTTACGTAAGCCATAAACCACAACATACATACCGATCGAGAAAAATACGATCGCCCACGGAGCCCCTTTGAGTACTTCTTTGGTTTGCACAGCCGGACTTTTTCTCGCCATCAACAGGAAGAATATCGCGATAACACCAGCTACGATCGATACGGGGATACCCACAAATTCACACACAAAGTAACCGATCAGCAGCACGCTCAATACGATCCATGATAAACGGAACATCTTAGGATCTTGAATTGCCGTTGAGGGCTCTTTAAGCTGCGTCCCATCGAACTTTCGCGGGATGCTCTTGCGGAAAAACAAATAAAGCACAAGGATACTAGCTACTAATGAGAACAGATTGGGAACCAACATACGACTGGCGTATTCGATAAACGTAATTCCGAAGAAATCAGCCGATACGATATTCACCAGGTTGCTGACTACAAGTGGTAGCGAAGTTGTATCCGCAATAAAACCACTTGCGATGATAAAAGGAAATACCTTCTTCTCGTCAAAATTCAGCGCTCGTACCATGGCAAGCACAATCGGAGTTAAGATTAGAGCCGCACCATCGTTTGCGAAAAAGGCAGCGACAACAGCTCCAAGAACGGATACATAGACAAACATCCGGATACCGTTTCCTCGAGCAGCATTCGCCATATGTAAGGCGGCCCACTCGAACAAACCGATTTTATCCAAGATCAATGAAATGATAATGATCGCGACAAAGGCGAGCGTTGCATTCCATACGATCTGGGTGACATCCCATACATCCTGAAAGTCAACGACTCCCACAAGCAGCGCCAAGACAGCACCACCACAGGCAGACCATCCAATGGATAGATTTTTAGGCTGCCAAATGACAAAAACTAAGGTAACAAGAAAAATGATGCTAGCCAGGACAACAGAAACCAATGTTCAAACCTCCAATTATGCGATAACTTAAATACAGTAATAATCAATATATAACTATATCCTTATATAATGAACAGAGATCATATTTGCATCACTCAACCATATGCTAAATATTCCTGTTAATCACAGGCACAGTTAACTTCCTTATTCATGGATGACAGGACTTCTTGAGCACTTGGCATCTCATTTAACACGGCTTGGATATATGGCTTGTCATCAACATTCAAGGAATAATAAACCCATTGACCACGACGGGCTTCATTTACAATCCCCTGAGACTTAAGCTTTCTTAAGTGCTGGCTAATCGCTGGCTGAGACATGTCGAAAATATCTACAAATTCGCAAACACACCATTCTCTTTGCTTAAGAAGCGTTAACATAGTAAGCCTTGTTTTATCTCCAAGTAGTTTTAGCTTCTCGGCAATTTCGCTCATTTGCTCCAATAAGATTCACCCCATTCTTGTAAGATACCATCATAACCATATAATTTAATGCTTATATATTAATCGAAAAAGTGCTTGATTTCAAGTGTGTAGACGCTACTCCCAAAATTTCTCCTTAATCAACACCAGCATCCATCCTACCTGCAGTTTGTGATGGCTTGAACGATACTTTGGTTCTAACCGCAAGTAGGTTTTCCACAAATGCGGTAATAAAATCTAAGTCAGCATATTCGAATTTCCTCCCGTAATCGAACTAACCGAACAATAAATCCAGAATCTTTTCATTTGCCTTTCTGTTCTTTCCGATATAAGGGTAGCAGTGGATATGAATCGCTGGATTGAAGTTGATTTCTATGATGCTGTAATTGGTATCGGTTGCTTCTTCCTCTAAAGAATCAATCATCATATCCACACCACATATGGTCGCTCCTGCAGCTTTAGCTGATTGAATGGCAAGTTCCTTATAGCTGTTTGGCATTTCATCCGTAAAATCGATACTGTCTCCTCCCGTACTAATATTTGAATTTTCTCTCAGATAGATAACTTCCCCTAATTGGGGTATATCGTTCCAACCCATAGCATGGTTCTTTAAAAACATCTCTTCTGCTTCCCCTAACTGAATTTTCTCAAGGGGAGTCTTATACCCTTTACCTCTAAGTGGGTCTTTATTCTTCTCATGAACAAGCTGTTCGATCGTGTGGATACCGTCACCAACGACATTTGCAGGGACACGATGCAGTACCCCTACAACCTGATCCCCCATGACCAGAAAGCGATATTCCTTGCCTGTCATAAATTCCTCAAGTAGCACCGTTTGATCGTGAGTAAAGGCTATTTCAAACGCTTTTTTCATATCCTCTCTCGAATAATCTTGATTGAAGATCGTAATGCCCAACCCAAAATTGGTTGATTTGGGTTTTATCACAATGGGAGTACCGCGATATGTTTCATAGGTGGACATTGCTTCATCCAAGCTCTGAAACGCTTCCCCTGACGGTACACGAATTCCATGTTGTTTGAGAACTTCTTTCGTAACCACCTTATTTTCCATAATTAACACCGTACTATAGGAATCCAAGGAAGTTTTCGTTGCTTGCTTCACATACTCTTTATGAGTACCTTTTGATAGTAATACAAAATTCTCATCCCGATCCATCCACTTAAAGCGTATGCCTCGTTTCACCGCTGCCTTTAAGAGAAGTTGGGTTGATAATTCGAGATCCTCATACCCTGCAAAACGGTATCCATTTTGAATACTGTTCTGAGCGTATGTTTTCGCTTTTTCCAAATGGTATGTCAGATAGGATGATTTTTGAATCTCGGACTTCACCCTAGATGCAACATTCAACTCGGTATGAAGAATCTTTTGCTTTTCACTGTCCAGAATGTGCTGGTAATCCTCATTCTTAGGAAACAAAAGCTGCACCATATCCTTCATCTCATCGATAACAGCGAGTGCCATTTCCTCCATCGTGAACTGACTATATTCAGGCTCGTTTAAATAGCCTTTTATACCCTCCATAATCACCTGATCTTGGTTTACATCAGCTATCCTTTGGTCTTCCTCATGGAAGGATTCATCTACTTTAAGCAGCATAAAGAGAATAAACAAATGTATAAAGTGCATCATTTCTTTACTTATTCCAATCTTATGAAGTGGATTAATATCCATAAATCGAAGCTCTAAGTATGCTACTCCATCTTCCACAAGCTCTTGGCACGGATTGATCCCCTTAGCGGTTTTTAAGCGAACGGGGCTGTAAAATTCCTTTACGCTCAGTAACTCATTCTGTTGAATCAGCCTGTTTAAGTCATGAACATACTCTTTGGCCGAATGAAAAGAAACATAATACGATTTTTCGTTCCGATAGCCACACATACTGTTCCGAAGTGAATTCATAATCGGAAAATAATAACTTTTATTATCATGGGAATCCGCCAAGTTAACACATTGCTCCATATAGGTATTATCAAAAACAGGACTTGCTCCTGTTAGATAGATGAGCAGCCATCGATACCTCATCAAGTTACGGGCTACTTTAAAATAAATCACATCTTTGAACTCCTTAAAGTCTTTGTGCCGCGCCTGAGTATCATATAGTTTTGTAAGAAATTTCTCATCAAACGAGAAATTATAGTGAATTCCGCTTAACAATTGTCTTTTACGACCATACTTATCCGCCAATTCACTTCGATAGTCGTCTGCGATGGGATCACTCATTTTGGCAATAGGAATTTCGTTCTCTGCGGGTAGCATGGGAGGATTACTGCTTGGCCACAAATACTCCCCTTCCAATTCGACAGAAACAATGTCTTGCAAAGCTTCCATGAAATCATAAGTTTCTTCAATCGACTCAAAGGCGGGAGTTATCATCTCGATTTGACTCTCTGAGAAATCTGTTTGAATGTAGGGGTTATCCGTCTTGCTTCCAAAAGCCTTCGGGTGGGGTGTCAGTGCAAGTTTTCCATCCTGATCGACCCGTACATTTTCTTTTTCTAAACCGAAATGACCTCGAAGTAGATCATTTTGAAGTGCATGGTCTATTACAACCTGTATAAGTTCACGATTCAACAAATTCATGTTTATGACCGTCCTTTGTCCTTGTTCATTATAAAATTGCAAGTGATTTATGAATACTTCGCAAAGACTTTCTAAACCAGATGACCAAAATGATGCCCTTAAAAACACTACTTAGCGTAATCGACATCCATACTCCATTTAAACCAAACGGTTCAGATAAGAGCAAAGCCAAGGGTATTCTTAGCGCCGTAAATAAAATACTGAAGATCGGCGGAATGTGTGTTTTACCAATACCGTTAAACGCACCTACGGTCATCAGTTCCATACACATGAACAATTGGGAGAAGCCGATAATTCGCATATAGTCCGTTCCGAGCTTTATACTCGTATCATCAGAAAGAAACAGCGAAAAGAGCTGCTGAGGAAATAAAATGAATACGAGCGAAATGAAAATGCCAAATATGGAGGTCAACAGCAACGCTTTTCGATAACCCTGCCGAATTCGATCCAATCGACGTGCTCCGTAATTTTGTCCGAAAAAGGCCGCGATAGCCCCTTGTAGACCACCGATCGTCATATAGGAGATCGATTCAATTTGAATGCCAACTTTTTGAACCGCAATGGCATCAGCCCCCCACCTTACAATAATTTTAGCAATAATGATCGAAATGATCGTAAAGGTAACTCGTTGAATCGTGATCGGAACTCCCAATCGGATAACTTCTTTCATAAGACGGCTGTTCCATACCGATTGCTTAGAGATAATTTTTAAGTTTTTCGTTTTAATGATAAACAACAAAGTCACTAATAAATTGGCCGTTAGTGTAGCAATAGCGGCCCCTGCAACTCCTAAACCTTCAAAACTGCCAACTCCATATATTAAAAATGGATCAAGAATAATATTCAAAATGAGACCCATTGAAAAAATATAAAATGGTTGTTTACTGTTTCCCATTGCATTCAAAACGGTTGCATATAAGGTGTTCAGAATTGAAAATAGGGTACCTACTATCGAAATCAATAGAAATTGCTTCGCCATCTGCTCAACTGTTTCACTTCCCAGATCGAAGAAACCGATAAGCTGGTCCTGTGTCAATATGATAAAAACCATGTAGAGCAGCCCTAATACAATAGACATGATAAATCCGTTTTTTACATAAGACTTAGCTTGTTCTCCCTGACCGGCTCCCATACTGTGTGAAACCTTGATGCCAGTACCAATCGTTATCATGGTCGATAACGCAATCGCTAAATTAATGAAGAAGCTTGCTGTGCCAATTGCAGCAACCGGACCGCTTCCTAGCCCTCCAACCCAAATCATATCCACAAGACCGTAGGTTGTAGATATAAAATTGGTTGCAATGATGGGAATCGTCAATTTCATTAAAGTAGACATAATAGGACCTTGGGTCAAATCATTGGTGCCCTGCATGATCTAATTGCTCCTTCTTGCTCTCATGTTAATGTAAAAACCGACCACAAAGGTCGGGGCAGAAAACGCTTGTGACTGAGTCAAGTTGTGCCTTATCGTTTTCTGTTCGAATTATCTTTTTTAGTGAAATTCAATTCATACATAAGCATACACTTATACATTAGCCAGATCTGTGACTGATTTTATAAATGCGGATTCTGCTTCTAAAAATCGTTCGCTATCTAGCGCCGCCATACATCCTGTACCTGCTGCTGTAATCGCCTGACGGTACTTCGGATCCTGTACGTCACCGCAAGCAAAAACCCCAGGAATGTTCGCTTCAGTTGTTCCAGGTTTCACGCGAATATATCCAACTGGATCGGTATCAATCTGTCCCTTCAAAAATGCAGTATTGGGCGTATGACCCGTCGCAATGAAAATTCCGTTGGTCTCGATGATTTCTTCATTTCCTGTTTTTATATCCTTGACGCGCAGTCCGGTAACTCCGCGATCATCTGCGATAATTTCAGTGGATTCTTTGCTTTATTTTAGGATTTTGTCTTGCACGTTCCTGCATAATCTTCGAAGCACGCAGTTCATCACGACGATGAACAATCGTTACCTTGGAAGCGAACTTCGTAAGGAAATTGGCTTCTTCCATGGCAGAATCTCCTCCACCCACGACAAGCACTTCTTTATTTCGGAAAAAGAAACCACGATTCCATCAACAAATCCAGGGAAATTCTCAACTTCTGTAGTTAATGTCAATTGGCCTCCCGGTTGTGGTCCTTCAATAACAAGCGGATTTAGATTAGCTCTAGCTAAATAAATAGCTGCTGTTAAACCTGCTGGACCCGTTCCTATAATGATTGATTTGTACATAACTCTTCACTCCTTTGTTTGGCTGAGCAGGGAGAATCTTGTCTTCCGGTTCTCCCCTTCTCTAATTTTTAATTGCAGCTCGTTTTAGCAGATGAAACCGGCATGCAACAATCATTGGCATTCGGCGCACTGCTAATACTACATACGCCGGTCTCTGGCAGCTCTAATTCAACCTTCGATGCAGCTTCCAGATCGCCATCCAGGTATGCTGCAATGGATCTGACCTGTTCGTAGCCCGTTGCCATAAGAAAGGTTGGAGCCCGGCCATAACTCTTCATGCCAACGAGATAAAAGTTCTTTTCTACATGGCGCAGCTCTTTTTCACCATGAGGTCTTACGGTTCCGCAGCTGTGTACATTGGGATCGATAAGGGGCGCGAGTGCTTCAACACTCTCCGTTGCAGGATCAATGCTAAGTCTAATCTCACTCAAGAATGAGAGATCCGGACGGCTTCCTGTATTTACGATAATCTCATCGATTTCTTGTATCTCCTTACTTTCACCATTTGCAGTCCCTTGGATGTGAATCCTTCCATCGTGTTTGGAAACCTTCTCGATCATAAATGGAGTAAACACTTGGACTTGGCCGACATCAATCAACTGATGAACGTGGCTTCCAAGTGCTCCTCGAGCCTCTAACTGGTCATTCTCTTCTCCACCGTAAGCTTCTTCCACCGATTTCTTTCTCATCACCCAAATAATTTCCGTATTCGGATCCGTTTCTTTGAGCTTGGCTAGATCCAGTAATGTGTTGATCGCAGAGTGCCCACCTCCTACGACTGCAACGCGTTTCCCTCTGTACTTCAGCTTTTGTTCGGCTGATAAATCTGGAATGCCATAATAAATGTGATCTTTCAGATCACGCTCTTCACGTGTCCATATCCCATCGGCATGCAGCGGATTCGACTGTCCCCATGTCCCGGAAGCATCAATGACTGCCCTAGCTTCAAAGCGTTCCGTGGAGTCGTTTGTTTCAACATAAAGTACGAATGGCACAGCTTCACGATTAGCCGATTTCATTTTGTCTGTATTCTTTTTCGATATGGAGATGACTTTGGAATTCAACATAATATAAGGTTCCAGTTCAGGTACCTTCGCCAAAGGTCCCAAATACTGATCGACAATCTCTTGACCGAATGGTAATTCTGTTAATACAGGGGGCTTCCATCCTTGCTTACGTAAAAGACGCTCAGCAGCTTTATCGATGTTATACTGCCATGGTGAAAAAAGGCGTACATGTCCCCATTGTAGAATGTTCTGACCAATGCTAGATCCGGCTTCAAAAAGGATGAATTTTTGTCCTCTCTCCACCAAGTGTGCTGCTGCTGCCAAACCAGTCGGGCCGGCGCCGATTATCGCTACCGGCAAGTTATGGTTATAGGACGCATGCTCCTCCTTCACCGTTTCTATCGTATTTAACGGTACTTGGGGTGCACAGCAAGAAGATGAGGCTACCTTAAATTTGATGTTTTTCATTAATAAGTCCTCCTAGTTTGTTATGCATCAATTTTTTTTGATTTATTAACTAAAAATTTTTTAACTAAAAATGAGCCACCTTACGTCCGGCGGTCTGCCAAAGTCAATCCTAGAATTCAGTTCATGCTATAAGTAAATTCTAATCTTATTATTTGCAAATTACAAGTATAAGTTTGATAAGAAAAAAATAATGAAGTTAAACCTTTGGACTTTATGAGCAGCATCCACTCTGTTTATCTTCCATCGTACGAAAAATGCAACATAATTCAGATGAAAGCAACCGGTTAACTACAGCATGATTTAACTCATAATAGCTCCAAGTCCCCCTCGTCTCGAGAGTGATCATCTGGGCATCGAGTAGGATTCTTAGGTGATACGAAAGCTTAGACTGAGACATTTCCATGATTTCCATCAGGTCACAAAATCTTATATGGATCCCGTGTTATATTTGCATGTTACAAATATGTGTTGTATAACTATGACAAGAGGTGATTCGAAAATGGAAAATGCTCGTGAGTTGTTTCAGATCATGACCCGAAGATTTGGTCTTCTAAATAAAACCTGCTGCAGTGTCGGAGGAAATGATGTCTCGTTAGTGCAAAGCCACATCTTATATGAGATTGACCGGCAGCACAACCCTTCAATGCAACAGATTGCAGAGACTCTAGGAACTGATATTACAACGTTTAGCAGACAAGTCCAATCCTTAATCAAAATGAATTTAGTGAAAAAAACTCAAGATCCACAGGACCGAAGGGTTTATACACTGGCTCTTACGACGGAAGGAAAGTTTATAGCGACTACCATTGATCAACAAATGAATGACTATCTGAACGAAGTGTTTTCGTACATGACCGAGTTTGAAAAAGAAACCGTGCTACACTCCGTCAAAATTTTTAACGATGCGATGGCTAAATCAAGTAAATGTTGTGCTCCCCTAACTAATGGATGAGTTGGTCGCTCATAGTTGAATATCAAGATATTTGTTTTGATACAAGTTAATATAGGGGGAACATTGATCTTATGAATAATGTCTCAATCAGAACAGCAGTCACTAAAGATGTACAGCGAATATTGCATATATATAATCAAGGTATTGAAGATCGCATTGCTACGTTAGAAGTAGACCTTAAAGATATTACATATATGCAGAGTTGGTACCTACAACACCAGGAACGTTACACAGTCATAGTTGCTGAATGTGGAGATGAAGTTATAGGCTGGGCTTCACTCAATCCTTACTCCCAGCGTTGTGCTTATGATGGTGTTGCTGACCTTTCAATTTATATCGACCGGTTATATCGAGGCAAAGGAATAGGTAGCAAACTGCTCACGCGTCTCGAAACGATTGCGAAGGAACATGATTTTTATAAGATCGTATTGTTCACCTTCCCGTTCAATCAAAATGGGCAAGGATTATATCGTAAGCATGACTACCGTGATGTAGGTGTTTTTGAAAACCAGGGCATTCTGGATGGAGAATTTGTGAATGTTAAGATCATGGAGAAGCTTCTGTAATTGAATTTTATTATAACGAGACCCTGAAGCCAAAAGCTACAGGGTCTCGTTACTGATTTTTTTCGCAAATACTGTGCTGCTTAATCTATTATGGGGAAAAATGTTGTTCCAACATGTAGTGGTCATGAACATTCCCTGGAATTTTTTGTACTGAGTGAGCAAGCTGTAATCCTAATGCGGCCATAACTCTAAGTTCCAAGTTCCGCATAACAAAAAATAAACCGGTCTAAGTTTGACTATGAAGATTAGAAATTATCTATACTCCAAAACCTTTGAGTACATTCCGACTTTATGCTTGAACGAGTCTGAGCCCCCTTCTAGATAATTGATAATATGTCTGGTTATAGTATCGTCATCCTTTGCCCCCGGTACGGTGGCTGCAAACAGGCTTTTTGATTCCGCTTATATCGTGATATGTCTTCGTTCAATGCCAACCACTGCACCGCCAACCCGAACCTGGTTGATTTCACCACTCTCGCTCAGGAGCAATCCCACCTTAATTTCAGAAGGACAATCCATCGAATACCCTTGCCTGAACTTGACGTGCTCCACTTCCCGCAAAGATCGTTGACCATGTTGGTACAAATAGCTGAGCAGGGCACCGTTGGATGTTCCTGTCGCGCTCTCCTCGGGAATATCGTACAGCGGCGCAAAATTCCGGCATTCCGCAGCAGCATCGTCTGGAGTATCCATCGTGAACAGATGATATCCAACCACATCATATTTTTCGCTGATGGCGGTTATGGTGTCAAAATTTGGCTGAACCTCATTCAAGAGCTTCCTGCTGCGGATCGGGATCAAAATGTCCCGCAGCCCCGTCGAAACAATCTGGATGGGCAACCCGGTTTCCAGATCCTCGGCATCCATCCCCAAAGATGGGGCGATTTCCTCACAGGATATCCTTTCAAGAAATTGTGGTAAAGCCTGTGACAAATAAACAAGACCCTTGGAGCTAATATCGACATCCAAAATCCCTGACTTGGTTTCTATCGTATAGGAGGTCCCTTCCTTTGCCAAACCCAGCGAATGCATTAGTCCAAATGCAGCAATCGTGGCGTGTCCGCACAGATCAACCTCGCTGGCGGGGGTGAAATAGCGGATTTTGTAATCCGCAAGCAAGGATTTTTCCATAAAAGCCGTCTCCGAAAAGCCCAATTCCTTCGCTATGAGCTGCATTTCGGCAGCATCCAGCGAAAGGCCATCCTCTAAGACAACGCCTGCTGGATTACCGCCACGCTCCCCTTTCGCAAACGCATTTAACGTATACACTTCCACATTCATGTTCCGTTCGTCCTCTCCTTATCTTCAAAAAACCGATGTGCGCAACAGCTCGTCCCACTCGCTGCCATGAAACGGATGTCAGGGCTCCCCCGCAATTTGGATTCAATAGTTGTCTTATCTCTTTCGTTTGAATCATCTGAAGTAATGGACTTTTCCCTATATTCTTAAAGATTCGATGATAGAGGAAAATTTTTTCCCTGTTCAGTTAGGGAATATTCTACATTTGGTGGCACAGTGTCATCCACCACCCTTTTCACGATTCCACCCGCTTCGAGTCAAAGTTAGGATTCGTTGTGAAATCCCAGGTATTAATCGTTGAAGTTCATTAAATCACAATTATGCCAAATACAAAGTCGCTAATTTAGCAACTTTGTATTTGGCATAATCAAATTTTGATGTTAGTTCGTTCAATCTGAGATTCTATTACATCATATAGAGCAAGTTTATAGTTTATTTTATCCAAGTTAAAATATAGTTCCCTTATGCTTTTCTCAATTTCTTTTTTATGATGGAGCATCATCATTTTTCGTTCCGAAATCGTCGAGTCCCCTTCTTTATACAAGTATACATACTTCTGAATTTGAGCAATCGGCATTCCTGTTGCTCTAAGCGCAGTAACGAAGCGTATCCAGCTTAAATCATCTTCGTCATATAACCGCTTCCCATTTTCATTTCTCTTCACATGTGGAAGCAGCCCCTCCTTTTCGTAATATCGTAGTGTGGGAGCCGCCATTCCTGTCAATTCAGTAACTTCCCTTATAGTCAACATAAATAAAATTCATCGCCTCCTATTAAAGTTAACTTTAATTAAGTTTTTGGCAGTTCTAATTAAAACATCCATATTCACGCTATAAAAGATGAGGAAGATATGATAAAACCAAAGATTTTACTGTTTAATTATACACTTATTTTTTCAGCGAAAAAGTCTTGACTTAAAGTGAACTTTATATTCTATGATAACAATGCAATTAAAAATGAGTTCTGAAAGGATGAAGTTACAATGAAAAATATCTCAATCGTCACTGGTGGTAGCCGTGGACTTGGTCGCAATACTGCCATCAGTATTGCCCGTCATGGCGGTGATGTCATCTTGACCTATCGTAGCCAAGCAGAAGAAGCAAAGTCTGTTGTTGCTGAGATCGAATCTCTGGGTCGTAAAGCAGTGGCATTACAACTTGATGTTGGAAACCTTGCCGGCTTTACGGCCTTTGTTGAGGCAGTTCGTTCGACCCTGCGGTCTACTTGGAATAGTGCCACTTTCCATCATCTGGTGAATAATGCTGGCCACGGAGAAATGATAGACTATGCCGAAACTACAGAAGCTCAGTTCGACGGCCTGTTCAATGTGCATGTCAAAGGCGTATTTTTCTTGACTCAGGCCCTTCTGCCGCTTCTTGCAGATGGTGGACGTATTGTGAACTTCTCATCGGGACTCACTCGCGTTTCTTTTCCTGGATTCTCCGCCTATTCTGCCGCAAAGGGCGCGGTCGAGATTCTAACCATCTATTTGGCCAAAGAACTTGGTCACCGAGGTATTACCGCTAATACCATTGCACCTGGAGCAATCGAAACCGATTTTCTAGGAGGTTCCGTACGCGACATACCTTCTTACAATGACACGTTTGCCGCGATGACTGCCCTTGGTCGAGTCGGCGTACCCGAGGACATTGGTCCTGCAGTCGCCAACCTACTTGGATCCGACAATCGCTGGGTTAATGCGCAGAGAATCGAAGTCTCGGGTGGTCAGAACATCTGATCGCAATTATTTCTGAAAATAACGTTTGGTTTGGAACTTCACATAAAATAAAAGGCTTGTCTCAATTATTTTGAGACGGTGAAATTCAATTGGATGTTTATCTAATTGCAGATACACTAACCTGTCCCTTAGCTTAATGAAATTGCATGGAAACCCAGTTAGATACTTATCTAATCGGTAATCGGACTATGGTCTTGTCCATTATGGCAATCGGTACAAGTTCTTGTCCTCGACTCGGGACAAGAACTTGTACCGATAAAACAAAAAAGCCGCTAATATAGTGACTTTTAATGGGAATATGTTCTTGTCCTCCGACAGCTATCTTTATCGTTCTGATCAGCTGACGTCTCTTTTTTATTCAACTATCGTTTCCCGTTAGGTCAATTGTCAATTCCATAAATAACTATGTCATTTCGCATAACTGAACAAATTTTAAAGAATAAGGGATCCTCTGACTGCCGCTACAGCCGGAGAATCCCTATTAAAGTAACGTGCCCTTTAGGCCGCTGGGTCAACCGCACAACTAAGCTGGAACGTAGGTCAACCTTATCACCTTCTCGCCAATTCGATCGCTTGCCACGAGGCGCAGCGGCGGCCGCGGACCGGCGAAGAACGGCTTGCCGTGACCCAGCACGACTGGATGGAGATAGAGTCGATACTCATCAACTAGACCGAGCTCCGTTAGACTGTGGGCCAACTCCGGCCCGGCAACTTCAATCTCCCCTTCATGCTGAGCCTTTAGCCCACGTATGGCCGCTGCGAGGTCACCCTCGATCAGAGAAGCGTTCGGACCGACGGACTTTAACGTCCTCGACACCACCCACTTCGGTTTGCTTTGCCACGCCGCTGCGTATTCCCGTTCCGGCGCATCCCATTCAAAATGGTCTCCGTCCCAATACCGCATGGTCTCGTACATGCGGCGCCCGTACAGGATGCCCGCCAGGCCGCGCACGTCGTCGATGAAATGACGGAATAGCACGGGGTCGGGCTGAAATGCCGTGTGGTCGTGGTCGACGAATCCGTCCAGAGACTGGTTCAATGCGAAAACGATCTTTGCCATGCGACTGACTCTCCTCCCTGGTTTTCTTGCACATTCATCATCAAGATTACACGTTCCATATGCAGCCTCCTTTATGTCTACATTTTATCATCCAACAGCATGTCCGGTTTCTCATGGATTGCTAATGTGCACAGTCCTGGCCTGACCGAATACAAATTTAATTTAACGAAGGATGGTAAATTAAACAATTCTGCCCGTTAGCTCAACAAAGGCAGCCAATCTCGTTAACGGCTGCCTTCTTGTCTTCTATTGAACTAACGTGTCCCGTTAGCTTAGTCGCTCATTCATTTGTTTAAGGTGATGGATATCGTGTTCAATGAATATCTTCAAGTATTTATCAACTGTAAATTGACGTTTCCCAGAACCAATTGTGAACTTCGCATTACTGTCGATTCCAGATATCGCTTCAATTAATAGTCTTCTATTCAGGACAAACTCATCTATTAAAGAACCTGTTGTTTTAAAAACACTTATGTATTCGATGGCTTCTCTATTATGTAAGTCATGATCAGGGAAAGCGTTCAAGTTTGCACTTATGATGTGGCAAGGAACAAAAAATTATATCAATCTCCGTTTGAAAGGACGCAGGAAAGCCATAGAGTCATTCATAACGAATCGTTTCTGGGAGTGCTTCTTCCCTTCCCAAAGGAAAGAAGCAGCTCGAACGAAGGTGATCCATAATATTAAGAACTCGAACAACTTCTGCAGATTTACTCCGAGCCTCTCAGTTGCTGTTAAACCAGTTGCTTATATTAGATTACACGAGATCATTATACCGACTCTTATTATAATTTCTGATCAAGACCATCCATTTAACAAACAGGCTGCGGAAACTTTACATATAAGAATAGAACGATCATCTAAAGTAACCATGCAAGACTGTGGCCACCTCCCATTTGTCGAGGCACCTCAAGAATTCAATCAAGTAGTTCTTGATTTCCTGTCGCAAAGGATTGAATCATTTTGATTCTACTGGAACTTCCAAAAAAACAAGTCTAGATCATGATTATCCCAGAACGTTCTGTTATTCAACTCCCCTGCCCGTTAGTTTAACAAAGGCAGCCGATCACAATGATCAGCTGCCTTCTTATTTTGAATAAGCTATCGTTTCCCGTTAGCGTAATGGTTCAACTAAACAAAAATCATTTCTTAATGATTAGAGTAATGCTTTTTTGTTCAAGTTGACTTTGCTTGTTTGATTTTTTGTTCCACCAACCATCATTCCATCGATGTTCCTCTAACAGAATTGTTGAATCACAGTAATAGTTATGTAACGTTATGTTTCGCAAAACATTAAACATTTATGTGCTGTCATAAAAGATATTCAATAGTTATTTAGAAGGCTGTCGATTTCTCGACAGCCTGGACAGAAGAATTACTTCTGCTGTTCATTGTATTTCAAATGTAAAATGGGGTAAGGGCGGCCTGCTCCATCCGTCAAATCTTCACCGGTTATTCCGAAACCACTTTTCAAGTAAAACCTTGTCGCAACCTCATTTTGTTTATTCACATCAACGGACATGATCCCAAAACCATTGATGCATATTTGCATAATTTGTTTCCCATACCCTTTGCCAATTTTATCGGGATCGAGAAATAGTGCTTCCAAGTGATTTTCATTGATGGCGGTAAAACCAATGATAGAGTCTTCGGTATACCAGAGACGTACATCAAGATGAGGAAAATACATGGGTAATTCTTTTTTGATTTCCTCTTTATCCTTGAAACTCAAAAAATGATGAGTGGCCATTACCGATCTTTCCCAAAGATTTATTATCATATCATAGTCATTAACAGTTGCTTTTCTGTTTTGTATCATTTCGTTCTGCTCCTTTTTCTTTTTAATTTATCACGCTCCTTTCATCACTTTTTTGTAGATGGTGATCGTATATCTCCAATTGATATATGACTTCATGCTTACCACTCTTTTCGGAATTATATTAATCGATTTGCAATCAAACACATTACACTTTAGTTATCTACTCTATCATATTTAGTTGATGCCATTCAATAGCCGTTCCTCTCTTTTACGGTAGAACCATGTTATCCCTAGCTCTATCATTAAATGAAAATACAGACTGCCGACCATATTCCAGATCGTATCCTTTCGTTTGTAGTGGGTCAGTTCATGCGCGATCACATGTTTAAGCAGTTGTTCATTAACTTTCTGAATGTATTTTCGAATATTTTCATTATGACGAAAATACTCCACCATTGTTACTCTTTTTTCTGCTGATCTGTCTCAACAATTTCATTTATCACTTTATCTTAATATACATGGTTACTTTGATTAATAGAATAAGCAGGCATCAGCGCCTGCTTATTAATGTGTGTTATTTCAACTATCCTGCCCGTTAGCATAATGAAATTGCATGGAAAACCCAGTTAGACACTTATCTAATCGGTAATCGGTACAAGTTCTTGACCTCGACTCGGGACAAGAACTTATACCGATAAAACAAAAGAGCCGCTAAATTAGCGACTTTCTAAGGGACCATGTTCATGTCCCTCGACAATTTACAAATTTACCTCTCCACATTTCTGCCAGAAAAAAGACTAGCTAAATCGAGGATTAATTTAGCTAGTCTCTCATTAAACGATATAAAAAGTCTCATAGATTGAGACTTTCTGTAATTACCATATTTACGAATGAGATTAACCTTTATCTAGCCGAAGCTAAGCAAAGGCAGGCGGTAAAAAGCCGGCTTCATTCATAAGGCTATATTGACCTATCGTCTCCCGTTAGTTCAATGAGGGTTCCTTGATTTGATTTATTACATAGTATCTAAATTTGACTTCACATCATTGCTCAAAAATCTTTCCCGCCCTTCTTTCCTCTTAAGACACCATTGGTACATGCTGAGCCGGTCTTTGTATCACGTCCATTTCTAGTATCAAAATGTATCCTACCCCACAAAAATGTTCCGTTCACACAAAAAAGTGCGTACTTTTCACCAATTAGTAAGGGTGATAACCTTACATACAGAACGATCGATCCACAATTAATTGAGCGACACACGGTCGTTAAAAAAACCATAGGTGAGGTGCTAAGAAATGAAGGAATATCAACTTATTTTGAAAGAGAAGAAGATCGTTTGGGGAGAAACCATAGATATTGAGCGGCTCGTTGACAACAAGCCAGTCAACTCCATCAGACAGGGCGCAAACTCGAACATGGATTGGAATTTGCCTGCAGGCGTATATCGAGCAAAAGAGATTGTTATCGAACTCGATAAAATGCTTGAGGCCATGCTGGTTCAGCTGGGCGAACCAGTGAACAGCGATCCGACAGTACTCTTAGATAGCCTGTTAGCCAATTTGGCGATTTCCGGACGCTTGTCTTCTTTGCCCTTAAAATCATTGGAACTTGAAGATCATGCTGGTATAGAGATTAGAGCTCAAGCGGTACGTATCGGAGAACAATTGGTAAGCTGGGCCAGAGAGATCAATGCTGAGAAAAAGACATTGGCTGAGTATGGGTCAGAAACGCTTAGTGAACTGGAATTTCGAAGCCACTGTTATGGTCATCCGCTGACCCCTGAAGCCACTGCTCAGGTTTGGGGACCATTCGGCGGACCAAGGATTATGCAGATTTATAATGAATACTTGCACCAATTCGTTTTACTTCGGGATGCCTTGTTGCCATTTTCCAATTGGGAAGAGGTTCCGTTTGAAGTCAAGGAATATAGGGAATTCAAAGGATTGCGTTTTCTGGAGCCATCCCGAGAAGTATTCTTAACGCAACTGTTCAAGAAAAAATTGACACATAAATCGATCATCCAGTATGCACAAAGTGTGGTTAGTTCAGGGTTGGAAAAAGTCGGTTACGGCTTCCAATATCGTCTAGGCACCGTTTTGCCGGCTGGTTTGGGTGAATCTGCCCGTACGGCATCCCGTTATCTCCTGAGATGGCATCCCGTACAAACGATACAGGTAGAAGATGCAGAAGGTTTGGCCGCGGTCTCCTTCGATTATGAATATGATGATTATTATTCCGCGCCCCGTAAAGAGGCAGGAAAAGGAACACCGGCAGACGACGAATTGCTTCCTGAATATGGGGAGGATTACTATGAACCATCTATTGCCCGGTTGCTTCCAAATACCAGTACAGATCGAACGACCCTACAGTTCAGTTTGGAGATGAAAGGCAACGAGTTTGCAGTAGATCTTGGTCAACTTTTTAGGGGGCAGCGCTTTTTATATCGGCCACAAAAAAGCAGCTATGCCGGGAGCGAATTTATAAAACGAGAATACATCAACTGGCACCTTGCTGAAGACATTCTCTCGCATTCCGGATTGGTCACCAATGCAGATGGCATCCATTTCATTCCGACTGGCAAAAACGAACTTGTCCTATGGGCTTTACTAGGCAAACTCTATCCCGAAAATGTAGTTTTATTGGATAAAGGAGATCAGGAGGAACTGGAAGCGGCTTATGTTTCCGGCAAAGGCTTCGGTACGCAATTTCTAGTACTGTAAGTCGTGAAATGAAATCCACCGTCCATTTTGGATAGAAAGGGAGAATCTATATTGACCAGACAACAAAAGTTTTTGACAATGAATTTATTTTTATTGACCTTTATTCTGGGGACCAGTGAGTTTTTGATGGTCGGATTATTATCTGAAGTTGCCGCAGATATGAAAATCGCCATATCGACTGCAGGCTTTCTGGTGACCGCTTTTGCGCTTACCTTTGCTATTGGTACCCCGGTCTTCACAGCATTATTCAGCCGATTTTCCAAATTCCCGCTCATCCTTGTCTTGCTCAGCATATTTATTGTTGGGAATATCGTCACAGCTTTATCAGGATCATATGGCCTGCTTCTGGTGTCCAGAATAATCACGGCCGTAGTTACCGGCGTCTTGATTGCACTCGCGATGTCAGTGACAAGTGAAGTCATGCCTCCGGAAAAAAGAGGGCCGGTGATCTCCATCATCTTTACTGGTTTCACTGTGGCGAGCGTCCTTGGCGTACCCCTTGGCACTTTTATCGGACAATGGGGCGGGTGGCATTTGGCCTACTGGTTTACCACATTGTTGGGAATCATTTCTTTGATAGCAAGCATCGCAACCATTCCTAGAGGACTAAAAGGAAAACACAGTTCACTCACAAAACAACTCAGATTGCTCGCTTACCCCAGAATTGTGCTTGCTTTCGCCACTATGATGTTAAGTATAGCAGCCACTTATAGCATCTATACGTATTTAGCTCCTTTGCTTCAGGATGTGCTTTTTGTTCCGGCTCGTTATATTAGTCTCATCTTTTTACTGTATGGTGTTGTGTCTATTTTCAGCACGCTAATCGGAGGAAAGCTGGCTATCGGAGACGGGATGAGAAAAATTCGCTATGTGCTTCTGGCTCAAGCTGTCATCTTGGTGTCACTTTATTTTACTTCCGGCTCTCTTGTTGGGGGACTTGTCAGCATCTCATTCATGGCTCTTGTTGTTTATCTTATGAACTCGACGATGCAGTTGTACTTCATTGATTTTGCCGATGAGCATGTTCCGGAGGCAAGAGATTTGGCTTCATCCTTAACCTCCGTTGCCAACAATGTTGGCATTGCGATCGGATCCGCTTTGGGTGGATTTGTCACTACGAATATGAAGCTTATTGATCTATCCTGGTCTGGTGGGATTGTGGCCGTACTCGCGGCAGTGTTGGCATGGGTCAACTATCGTTTGAAGCAAGGAACTGTCAGTACGACTAAAGAGAATAATGCACTGCGTGAGCAATACGAAGGAAATATATAATTAAGACATATAAAGCAGGAGGTAATTTGGAAAAGTACCTCCTGCTTTTCGAGTATCAAAAGAGCCCGATCAAAGGCAAGGTTAATGGTAAATGGGCAGATTGTAGCTTTTTATGCATTCTTGTGATTTGTGTACAATACTTCATCGGGAAAGTTTTCGATATAGTTGGTTCCAAAATCGCATAACATCATGAGCATAGGGGCAAGTTGCTCACCTAGCTGAGATAAGCAATATTCCACTTTTGGCGGTGAAACAGGATAAACCTTGCGAATAATAAGTCCGTCGCTTTCTAGCATTCTTAGCTGCATCGTAAGCATACGTTGGGTTGCTTCAGGAAGTTCCCGTCGCAGCTCATTATACCGTACAGGACCTTTTGCCAAGCGGTTTAAAATGGATATCTTCCATTTCCCACTGATTAAGCCGAGTACAATTTCCGAGGTACACCGATATTCTTTGTCTCTAAAGTTTATCATCTGTCGACACATCCTTTTTAGAAAAGATTGTGTAAAAGTAAGTTGTCTCTCTTCAGCCAATTCGAATTACATACCATTCATTCCATATATTATGTTCAAGCACTTAATTCTTGTCAAGGACTTCTGGACCGATTAGTATGAAATTAATAAAGGAGGTCTAGCCTGAGATAGCCTCTGAGATAAGATTCGAGAAGAAATCCTCATTCCCCTTCCCTTCCCCTTATTCCCTAAAACAAAAAAAGTCGAGCAAATGTCAGATTATAATCCTGGATCTGCTCAACTGTAATACGACCTTATTTGCTTGGATACAAATTTGGTTTAGATCGATGTGAGTATATTTTTCGACTCACAGTCAGGTGAAAATTGCTTTCATCTCCCTTGGCAAGCAGGTTAACGGCCGTTCCAACCCAACCGGCGCTTTGCGCTTCTGGAACTCAGCCATTAACTTGAACATTCCCTCCAAGAAATTCATGACTATATATATCGGAGATTTTGTCCAGCACACGCTGCGCATGTTCTGTAAATTTCAAGTCCGCAATCCGATCTTTGAACAGAAACACGCCAGTCTCATTGCTGTTTTTGCCCAGAGCTCCCTCATATAATAGTTTGGCTCCATGAGTAGGCGGAGAGGAAAAAAACTTCATAAACAGTTCAAACCCTGCGGTCAGTCCGGAATCTTTTCCTTTTCTTAGCGTGTTGTTAATGCCCGGGTCAACGCTGCGGATCTTGATGCCTTCCTTGGCAAGCTGCGGTGCGACGGATTGGGTCCACAACGAAAGAGCCAGCTTTGAAGTCGCATATGGTCCATACATTTTGCGGAAGGTTTTGGGATGCTCCAATTTTTCGATCGTAAACTCCTTCGTAAATCTAAACACCTGCGACGAAGTGTTAATCACCGTTTTTAAGCTGCCGTTCTTCAACAGCTCCTTCAATTCCATCAGAATAATATAAGGAACGACCGTCAACAATTCATAATGCAATTCGCGGCCTTGTTTCGAATAGCGCAGCTCACTTAAGCCTCCTCCGGCGTTGTTAAACAAAATATCGATCCACTGTTCCTTGCTTTTTATTTCTTCCAAAGAGTGTCTCAAGCTGTCATAATCGGTGAGATCCTTCACTTTATAGGCTCGGAGCCGTCCGTCCTTTAGATGATTTTGGAGGAATCTATCATCCTCTGGAAAATCCGACCGGTTTAAAGCAACCACCTGCCAGTTCTCCGACAGCATTTTCCGGGTCAATGCCAACCCTATCCCGTTACTTGCGCCTGTAATCAGTGCAATATGTTCTCGTTGGTTCTTACTCAATTCATGTCCTCCTTCATTCAGAATTTCATCGGTTATATGTGCTCATCAGTCGGAGTCGGGCAGGAGGATCAGTTTACCGCGGGCACCCCCGCTCTGGCTGATTTGAACAGCTGAACGCCATTCTTTGAGTTCGAAAGTCTTCGCGACCGGAATAGTGAACTTGCCGTCCGCTGCGAATTGGGCAAAGTCACCGACAACGTCATAACGTGCGGTATGTAGTTCTCCATAGCTGGTGCGAACGCCAAGTTCAGCGGCTGTGGCGAAATCGCTGACGGTAAGGACATGCTGGGGATGCCCGTTGACGATTTGGACCAGATCTTTCAATGAACCGCTGATTGGCGCCGTATCCAGGGCGAGATCAACCGGCTGCTTTGCCAGTTCGGTCACTCGTTCGACCATTCCATCACCGTACGAGGTCACCAACGCCCCCATTGAGCGGAGCTTGTCGGCGTAGGTGGGACCAGCGGTTGCGATCACGCGGGCACCGCGCATGAGGGCAATTTGAACGGCGGCGAACCCTACCGTGGTGCCGGCTCCGTGCACGAGTACGGTCTGACCCGATTTCACCCCAAGAGTATCAATGCCACGGTAAGCGGTTTCGACTGCCATTGGCAACGCTGCAGCTTGAACAAAGTCGAGTCCGGCCGGCATACGGAACCAGTAGTACATAATCGCTTGATCCGACGCACCGGCGCTCGATCCATTCATGAAATCTGCGGCACCCAGAACGGAATCGCCGATGGCAACATCGGTTACGCCCTCTCCGATTGCATCTACAATACCTGCCACGTCCAGCCCGATTCCGCGAGGCAAGGGCAGTTGACCGGCAAAGTGGCCTTGGCACGTCAACCAGTCAACCGGATTTAAGCCGCAAGCGCGTACTCTCACGAGAATGCGTCCCGGCCCTAGCTCTGGGATCGCCACCTCATCCAAGCACAAGACATCAGTTGGTTCTCCGTATTCGTGAAACCGGATTGTCCGCATGGTATTCTCCATTGTGATGTTCCCTCCATTTTGCTCTGATAAAATCGTGTTCTCTGTGATTTCGAACGGTCTTCCAAGGAAAACAACGAAATCCTTAACTATAAAGTTCACTAGAAGGCAGAGTGTCATGAGGGGAAGCTATGTCCCCTGCCCTCGCTTTAATAGTCAGGTGTGCGAACTGAGGAGCTTAGATCTGGGAGCCGCCTCCATCGACAGGGAACTCAGCCCCGGTGGTATAGGTGGCCTCAAATGCTAGGAATGCAACAGCCTTGGCTACCTCAACTGGATCGCCTAAACGCAGCATTGGGATCTGTTGTCTCATCTGTGCCTTTGTCTGCTTGGCAGCTTCTTCCGGCATTGACTTTTCCATGATGCCTGTGTCAATAACGCCGGGACTGACTGCGTTGACGCGAATATTTCGAGGTAATAACTCGCGCGCCAGACCTCGAGTCATGGAGCGCAGCGCCGCCTTACTAGCTGCGTAAGCACTGAGCATTGGGAGACCCACTACGTTCACGATTGAGGTGGTAAGGACTACCCCGCTACCTGAGCATAGCAACGGAGCGAGTTTCTGCACGGTAAAGTACGGTCCTTTGGCATTGATTGTAAAAATCTCGTCGTACTTTTCTTCTGACATTGTCTCGAAAGGGACAAACCCCGTGACACCAGCGTTAACAAACAGGGCATCTATTGTTCCAAATTCAGCCTCCACTTGATCGGCTAATGCGACGATATCCTTCATTGAGGCGGCATCGCTTAAGACCGCGATCGCGTTGTTTCCGAGTTGTTCGCGAGCCGCATCCAGCGTCGCCTGAGTACGTCCAGTAATCAGAACGTGTGCGCCTTCATCCACTAGCAACTTCGCCGTCGCAAGGCCGATTCCGCTGCTACCTCCTGTGATCACGACCTTTTTGTCAGAGAATTTGCCCTTACTGAATAGTTCCATTTACATCGTCCTCCCTTTGTATAATCCGTAATCGGATGATTAGGTACAGGAGCGATTATACTGCAATAAATTTAATAAGTAAACTAAATTAATTAAATTAGTTCATTTAATTAATTTCATACATAAAGGGCCGCACATTTGTTATAATATGTTTTATAGGCATCAAAAGGAGGTACTTATCCGTGAGAAAAGCTGTGAGTGTAGATACATATGTGGAAAAAATAAAACCCATTATAAGAAAAACAAAATTCAGTCAACTGAAAGTCGACGATCTCGCTAAATATATGGATATCAGCAAAGTGACACTCTATAAGCATTTTTCCTCCAAAGACGACATCATCGAACAAGTCGTGGATTATTACATCGATTATTCGAAGAAGGCTGACACCGTTGTCAAAGACGATTCCGTCTCTTTTTTGGATCGTTTTCAATTAACATTTTTACAATCTTTGATGTGTGCCGCGTATATCTCTGATTTGTTCTTGCAGGACCTTAAGGAATTTTATCCACACCATTTTGAGAATCTGTCCGTTGCCCTACAAAATCGGAATAAAAGCTTACAAACTTTTTTTGAATCTGGTATGGAGCAACAGATTTTCAACAGATTGAATGCCGTGTTGTTTATGGTTCAAGATGACGCTGTTCTGCGACGCTTTATCGATCCGTCATTTTCGATTCAGTATGATATCACTTTGAAACAAGCGATTATGGATTTCTACTACATGAAGCAGTATCAATTGCTAAAACCTGAATATCTGAAGATCATAGACAATTCCAATATTGAAATGAAGATCGTTAATATTTTGCAAGCCATTTCATAAGTGAAGCGTCAGTTGGTACTCGGACAACTCGCCGTCGAGGAGAAGAGCAACGAACAAAAGCCCACTAGTTTTACAACGATGAAAAAAGAGGGGATCCGCCCCTCTTTGCTATTTCCGCCAATACATCTCCGATTTAATTGTCTTTCCGAACTAACAGTGAACAGCACTCCACATGTCAAGTGTGAGTAGCAATTGTCTGAATTGATGCAGCAGCATTTCTAGAATAGTGGCTTGCTTGTCTAAGGCTGTGCTATCAAATTAGCGATGCTGTTACTCTCGGGCGTGGTCGACCATACGATATCCTCTCCAGATAATTGTTCAATCATTATGCGAGTCCATTTCTTGTTCGCTTTGTATTTCCTTAAGAGGTCTATTACTATAGTTGAACTGTCCAAACTCTTTCACGCCCCCAGGTTTTCCCTCAAGTTCACCAAACGTATTGCTACTTCGCTCTCCTCCCCGTTACTTCAACGGAAACGGCAGCCGATCACCTTGCCGGCTGCCGTATGTTTCCGAGCTATCATCCCCGTTAACTTATCCCCACCGCGTTCAATGCCTGAGCACCACAGGAGCGATCCGGAGACTTAAACGACGCTCTTCGGCGCAATTATTCGTCGTCCCCTAGAATCATTTTGTCCAGCGTCTTGCCGGCAAGCACCATTGGGTACACGTTCTCATTGGTCGGGATGACGAACTCGACGAGCACAGGTCCTGTTGTCTGCAGCGCCTCAAGCCAGACCTTGGAGGCCTCGGCCTTTGTCGTTGCCCTTAATCCCTTGATTCCGTATGCTTCCGCAAGCTTGACGAAGTCCGGACTGCCGGACAGATCAATCTGGCTGTAGCGTCGTTCGTACATCAATTCCTGCTGCTGCTTAACCATACCGAGCACCTGGTTGTTCAAGACCACGATCTTGACCGGAATCTGATGAATCGCGCAGATCGCCATCTCCTGCGCGCACATCTGCATGCCCCCGTCGCCGTTGATCGAGACGACGAGGCGATCTGGATTTCCGACTTTAGCGCCGATCGCAGCCGGGAAGCCAAAGCCCATCGTGCCAAGACCGCCCGATGTGATGAGTGAGCGAGGATGCTTAAAGCGGTAAAACTGCGCGGTCCACATTTGGTGCTGGCCTACATCAGTGGTGATGATCGCATCTCCTTGCGTCGTCTCGCTAATCATCTCGAGCACATATTGCGGTTTAATGACAGTATCCGAATCGGTATACCGAAGCGGATGCTGCACCTTATACTCTTGAAGCTGCTCGAGCCAGGTATCCGTCTGAACTGCTTGCGCTTTCGTGTTCGCATAAGCCAGCACGTTTTTACTATCGCCGATGCACGCGATCTCTGTCTTGACGTTCTTGCCGATTTCCGCAGGATCGATATCGATATGGGCGATACGTTTGGCCTGAGGCGCAAACCCGTCCAGCTTCATCGTGACCCGGTCATCGAAACGCGAGCCGATCGAAATAATGAGATCCGCATTCTGCACCGCCATGTTCGCCGCATATACGCCATGATGTCCGAGCATGCCCAACCACATCTCGTCATCGCTTGGAAACCCGCCGAGGCCGAGCAGAGTCGTCGCGACCGGAATCCGCGTAGTGTGGACGAATTTGATCAGCTCCTGGGAGGAGTTCGCATAGACAACGCCGCCGCCTGCGATAATAACCGGCTTGCGCGCTTCTGCAATCGCCTGAAGCAGCGCATCTATTTCTGCCGGATTTGGTTCCGGGGCTCCATGGTATCCGCGCAACTGAACCGTGTCCGCTGGACAATATGCCATCCGCTGGTTGGTCACGTCTTTTGGAATATCGATCAAGACAGGACCTTTGCGGCCCGTATTCGCGATGTAGAACGCTTCATGAATGATGCGAGGAAGGTCGTGTACATTGCGAACCATGTAGTTGTGCTTCGTAATCGGCATCGTGATGCTAATAATGTCCGCTTCCTGAAAAGCATCCGTGCCCATGACAGTCGTAGATACGTTCCCCGTTATGACTACCAGCGGCACCGAATCCATATAGGCGGTTGCGATGCCGGTCACCAGATTTGTTGCTCCTGGACCGGATGTCGCGATGCATACCCCAATCTTCCCCGTCGACCTAGCGTAGCCGTCCGCCGCGTGAATCGCGCCTTGTTCGTGCCGGGTCAAGATATGCTTGAATTCAGGCTGATGTACCATCGCGTCGTAAATATAGAGCACATTACCTCCCGGATAGCCGAATACGCACTCTACGCCTTCCTGCAGCAAGCCGCGCAAAAGCACCTCCGAACCGGTGATATATTCCTCTGATGGCGTCGTTGTTTCATTCGTCATTCCTAATTGCTGTTCCACTTGGGCAGCCTCCTTTGCAAAATAAAATCCCCTCTCCTCCTGAGCAAACTGACATTCGATCAAGTCAGCTCATACAGGGACGAAAGGGGATTTTTTCGCGGTACCACCCAAGTTCGCTGCCACCCTCGCGAGTGCAGCCTCATGAGGTAAGGCTGATGCCTTACCTGCGGCGCGTTAACGAGCACCATTTCGGTTAAGTCTACTTGCGGGCATGGAATGAGACCAGCCGCTTTCGGTTAACAGCTCCGAGACGACACCATACAAAGGGTTAAGGCAAAGGTTTCAGCGTTTCCTCTGCTCTCTGGGCATAAGCGCCTTTGCCGGCTTTCTCTTCATCGCCTGCTGGTAATAAACAAATAACCCCTTCCTTCCCAAGGCTCATAGCAGCTGCTAGAAGCCTTGGGACGAAAGGGGAATCGCGGTACCACCCAAGTTTACTGCAACCTCGCAATTGCAGTCTCATGAGGTAAAGCCGTTGCTTTACCTGCAGCATGTTAACGGATGCCAAGCCGGTTGATCCTACTTGCGGGCGTGCAATCACGCCTTCCGCGTTCGGTCAACAGCTCCGAGACGACACTATACATACGTTACGACGGAGGTTTCAGCAATCCCTCTGCTCTCTGGACATAAACGCTATTGCATAGCCTTCTCTTCTTCGCTATATTTGGATTTTTCTGATAATAGCACAGACTCGACTTTTTTTCAAACCGAATGGATACTAAGCTGCTTCATGTCTCACCTCAAAATGAGGCAACAGCAACTAGATCAAGTTATCCTGCCCATAAGCAGAGCGAGGCCGCCGATCGATCCACTGTAACCTCTCGTGTTGTATTTATTGAGTTCTTGTACCCGTTAAGTTTAACCCATTTATGAGTGCCTTCTTATACTAAACTGTTGGAGAAGATTCAAGCTGCTCTGCATGCTGGCTCTGATAATCAATTAACAGTTGCTGCATCTTATCCACCGTGCCATCTGGATGAGGAACATGAATGGAAACGGTCAAATTAGAATCGTTCAAGTAATGAAACGAAACAAGATCAAAATTCAAGATCCCGAGATTCGGACAATGCAGCGTCTTAGGAGCATCAATAGCATCGAGAACCTCGTGGGAATCCCAAAATTCTCGAAACTCCCTGCTAGCCTGTGAAAGCGCCTCGAAATGCTCGGACCACCAAGGATCGTCGACGTGACGCGCATACCCGGCATGGAAATTAGCAACGATTCGCCGAGCATGCTGTTCCCATTGGTCGCCCTTTACATAGCGGAAACGGGGAGAAGTAAACGTCATCCAGACCAAATTCCGCTCCCGATCCGACATAACCGCGAGATTCCCATTCAATGCGCAGTAGGCTTCATTCCAGGCAATGATGTTCATGCGCGCATCCATGACATTCGTTGGGGAAAGGTTCTGGCTATCCAAAAAACGTTGAAGTTCCGGCGTTACCTTAGAGCGTTGCTTTGTACCGGTCAAGGGAAATTGCTTACGGGCCAGATGGTACAGATGCCTGCGTTCCGATTCATCTAACCGAAGCACTTTTGCTATTCGATCAAGGACCTCAGTGGATACGTTGATATGACGCCCTTGTTCCAAATAGGTGTACCAATCCAATCCCACGTCTG
The DNA here is from genome assembly GCF_049316025.1 of Paenibacillus sp. NPDC058898. NCBI lineage: Bacteria > Bacillati > Bacillota > Bacilli > Caryophanales > Paenibacillaceae > Paenibacillus > Paenibacillus sp. NPDC058898. Next base: position 511,472 of record NZ_JBMOSM010000001.1, read on the forward strand.
CCAGCAGAGCTACCTCGCTGCGGCGAAGTCCGGGTGTTCGTCTGCGTCCGGAATCCGGCAACCCTGCTTGCTCTGGGGTTATTCGTTCACGGCGCGAACGCAAAAAACGGGACAATTCCTCATAACGGTCCAATCTGTTTGCCATGTTCTCCATGCCTCCTACCCATTCATGAACGTAGGATTCCCAATCCTACGATAACTAGATCTCTTCCTAGCCTCTTCGGGTCCATTTAGACTAGTTTATGTCCTCCTTAGGAGGAATAGCAAGAATGGATAGACAGTGATGATCGGCCCCACCTGTTCAACTCCATTCAGATCCTATCATTGAGGTGATGAAAATGAAAGTAGCCGCCATAGTCGGAAGCATTCGCAAAGATTCATACAACCTGAAGTTAGCCCGTTATATTCAAAACCGTTATCAGCATCTTTTTCAGTTGGATGTGCTGAACATTCGGGATCTCCCCTTTTACGATCAGGATATCGAGTCCGTTCCACCGCAGCCGGTTATCGATTTTAAGGCGAAAGTCGCTGCTGCCGACGCGGTGTTATGGATCACTCCGGAATATAATTCGACCATTCCCGGCGTCATGGTGAACGCGATTGACTGGTTATCCCGCGTGGATCGAGTCATGATCGGGAAGCCCTCATGGATCGTCGGATCTTCCATGGGATTGTTGGGATCGGTCAAAGCGCAGGGCCATCTGCGTGACATTCTGTTCGCATCCGGTATTTCCTCACCGCTGTTGCCTGGAAATGAAATGTACATTGGTCTTGTTCATGAGAAGCTTGATGAGAAGGGTGAGCTGACCGATGAACCTACCATTCAGTACCTTGATCTTGTAACCGACAATTTCGTGAAATGGATGAAGGAGCTCTCCCAATTGAAGCAGCTCCAAAGTCAAAAATAAACAGAAACCTTGGAGGGAGTAAGATGTTTGAGCATATCGTGTTATTGAAATTCAAGCCCGATGTTTCTATTGAAGTAAAAGAAAGTGCAATAAAGCGCGCACATGACTTTAAAGGGAACATTCCGGGGATCGTGGAACTTAGCGCCGGGATTAACGTTACAGAGGAAATAGAGCTTATGCAGGGATTTACGCTGGGGATACGTGTCACTTTTGAGGATCGACAGGCTTGCCGAGATTATATTCAGCATCCCCTGCATCAAAGTTTATTGCAATCCATTGGCACGTCTGTTGAAGGAATCGTCGTTATGGATTACCCGTTTGCTTAATGTTCCCGATACTTGTCATGCTGAAGCATGGCATCTCCGGGAGCACCATAGGTATCCAGGACATCATCCGCCACCTCGAAAAGTCGCATACCGCTCGAATGTCGGGAACGCTCTTCCGATTTGTTTAAAGTTCGTCAAGGCAGACACATGCAGACCGCGTTTCTTACACTCCAATGTAACTTCAATCGGAACCGCATTTATTCCGCTATTAGTGACGATGATGATGGTTTCTCCTGGACGTAAATCGTATCCGGATACAATAATGTTCAAATTTTCATGTTGCACCTGCAACTAAAATTTTCATCATTTTACCTCCAATATTTGATTTGTTGTAACCGCTACAGTTGTAACTGCATTGATTACAACTCGTGTATAAAAAAGCCCGCATCGAGCTTTAATTATTGGGGCCTACCTTCTTTCAGCTTTATGTCAATAAAATCAACGATCTGCTGAAGCGAGGAAATTTGAATCATAATATGTTCACGTTGACTTCTTAATTGATCCACCAGTTCAGGATAATTAACGGAATCGGAGTCGACTGAGGCAGCCAAAAATGGCCGCATAGCCTCGAGCGACATTCCCGTTTTTTTGAGGCAGGTTATTTGCTTGATCCTATAAATGTCCTCTTTTCGATAAAAGCGATGCCTGTTTTCCTTCCGTTCTGCCTGAGGCAGCAGCATGATCTTTTCGTAATAGCGGATTGTATCCTCGGAAATACCGGTTTGCTCGGCGACTTGCTTGATCGTAAAAGTTTGTTCTTCCATTATGTCTCCTCCCTAAATTGCCGTTTTGAGCATTATACATCTTGGAGCATACTCCAAGTCAAACTTATTTCCATCATTTATCCTTAATCAACTTTTTTGTTTTCGCCCCTTGACTTGGATTCGACTCCAACTTTTATTATGGGATCTGACAGGGAGAAAACTCCCGGCAAAAATCTATCTTAAGAAGGGCAGGAACATTAATTATGGAACTAAAGATTACCGCACCCTCTCCAGTCGTCTCGGTGAAGCCGATAGTGCTTTCAGCCCCAGGCCGTGGCGAGAATCTGCAAGTGAGAGTCTCCGCGCCGACGACCGGTCGTAACTTACCTATTATTGTTTTCTCACACGGTTCTGGCTCATCGTTGGAGGGTTACGGCCCCTTGGTTGACTTCTGGGCTGCACACGGCTTCGTAGTCATTCAACCTACCCATCTCGACTCAAGGACATTGGGTCTCCCTCAGGACGATCCCCGCACACCACGGATATGGCGTTTCCGAGTGGAAGACATGAAGCGCATCCTTGATCAGCTTGATTTCCTGGAATCTGCCGTTCCCGGCCTCAGCGGGCGCCTTGACAGAAGCCGCATCGCCACAGCCGGACACTCCTTCGGCGGCCAGACGGCGGGCAACCTGTTAGGATTGCGAGTCCTCAACCCCGAGACTAAGAAGGAAGAGGAACTGTCCGACTCGCGCATCAAAGCAGGCGTGCTATTCGCCACCGCTGGGCAAGGTGGGGACAGCCTGACACCGTTCGCGGCCGAGAAGATGCCGCATCTGAACGTGAGCTTCGAGCACATGACCAAGCCCACCCTCGTGGTCGTCGGGGATCAGGACGACACTCCTAACAAATATCAGCTGACCGTTCGCGGGCCGGATTGGATGACCGACCCTTACTTCCTCAGCCCGGGAGCCGAGAGCCTGCTCACCCTTTTTGATGCAGAACACTCACTTGGAGGGATCGCTGGTTACGAGGTTAAAGAAACAACAGACGAAAACCCAGAACGAGTTGCCCTGATCCAGAAGGTTACATGGGCTTACCTTCGACATGTACTCGATATTGAGCAGACCAACTGGTCGGCAGTGAAACAGACTTTGTCCGAGACGACCCATTCAATTGGTCGAATTGAATCCAAATAAAGCTCTAGAGAAAGACAGCGAGCTCCCCCGCCGGCCCAATGCCTGTGAGGGAGCTCACTCTCTTTTTCTTCTATTCGGATCGGGGATCCTTTGAAGGCGGAGGCTCCATCTCCCGCCTCGTTTGGCCGGATCGCTTCTTGCCTTCTAAAAGGCGGCGTATTCATGTACGGTTTGTTGAGGTACGTTTAGCGATAGAAGTCAACCATATCTCCAAACAGCCGTTTAATAAATTCGAGCTCACTTTCATTATATCTTTCCAAAAATTCGTACATTCTTTGCTTTTCCTTCGCATGAAGCTCATCATGAGCAGCAAATAGCTTTTTGCCGACAGGCGTTAGCCGAAAATACACTTCCTTTTTGTTGTCGTTGAGCTGGGCTTTTCGCACCCAACCTGCCTTTAGTAATTTATTTGCGATCTTGGAGGTATTTCCTTTACTTAAATTCATTCTCTCCGCGATGGAAGTGAGATTGATCGGCTCCTGCTCTCCAATGCACGCAATGGTGTGCAGTTCCGTCATATTCAAGCTGAATTCCGATTCAATATGCTTCCGGATATCCTCCAGGTATGTGGCAGTTATTCGGGTTTCATATTGCTCTTTTTGCTCAAGAAACTGAACGAAAAATTCATGAATGGAGCTTTTGTTCTTACTGGCAGTATCCATGATTATGCTGGCTCCTCGACTTATTTGTTTTATTATATCATAGATTGTTCTCTGAGAAACAAACGGGCATACTCATATTGAGCTTGGGGTTGACAGAATAAAGAGTGACCAAGTACAATAATATTGTTTCATATGAAACTAAAATTATATATAACTTTTGTCACTCTCCTTTTAACAAACAATAAAAAAAGATTCTAACGAAACAATATTTAATGAAGGAGGAGCATACCTGCCTATGGAAATCGTGAATCCGAAGACATTGACGGATAAGGTTACATCTGTAATTTCTCATGTCGTGGTAACTACTGCCTCCAAACTGGCTTTCATTTCAGGTCAGGTTTCTGTAGATGAAACGGGAGCGTTGGTCGGTTCAGGGGACTATTACGCGCAAGCAATTCAAGTGTTTACCAATCTTAAGTATGCATTGGAAGCCGCGCGGGCGGATCCATTGTACATTGCAAAAATGAATATTTTTGTGGTAAACCACAACCCGAAACTGATTTCGATTATTTTTGACGCCGGATTTCATGTGTTTGGCCCTAACTGGCCGAAGACAGCAAGTACCTATATAGGCGTTCAAGCACTAGCCGATCCTGAATGGCTTATCGAAATAGACGCTATCGTGATCTTCCCATAATATTTAAGAAAAGAGGTTATTTATATGAAATATGAAGTCATCCTTATCGGTGGCGGACCTGTCGGCATGATGTTGGCTGGAGAATTGGCATTAGCCGGTGTAAAGGTCTGCGTTATTGAGCGATTAAAAGAGACAACTCCATATTCACGTGCGCTTACCGTACATCCACGAACCCTTGAAATATTAGATATGCGTGGAGTGAAATCAAAATTAATCAGTAAAGGCCGCTTACTTTCAAGAGGGCATTTTGCCGGATTAGAAACTCCTTTGGATTTTTCGATGTTGGATTCTTCTTCCAATCACACCCTCTTTTTACCGCAAAGTGAGACGGAGCAGGTGTTGGAGGAATGGGCTCTTAGCCTTGGCGCAGAGGTCTGGAGAGAGGTTGAGGCTCTATCTGTGCATCAGGATGAGGATGGGGTCGACGTGAAGATCGCCGGACCTTATGGAGAAACAACGTTAAAATCTGCTTATGTGGTAGGTACGGACGGAGCCAGAAGTTTGGTTCGCAAACATGCAAATATATCATTCGAAGGTACAGATGCGACCTTCACGGCTATTCTGGGCGATGCCGTTCTATCTGATTTAGCTCCTATGAGTGTCATATCCCGGATTACAGAAAAAGGATTGGTCAGCATCATGCCAATCAATGATCATATCTATCGAGTCTTGATGATCGATATGGAGAGACGTAACATCTCTAAGGATGAGACCGTTACATTGGAAGAGTTTCGTTCATCGCTCATCCGTACGACCGGAAGCGACTTGGGATTGAACGATGTGAAATGGATGTCCCGTTTCGGAAATGCTACGCGGCAAGCGGGACGCTATCGGAATGTTCGATTGTTCTTGGCGGGAGATTCGGCGCACATTCATTTTCCCGCTGGTGGACAGGGAATGAACGTCGGCTTACAAGAAGCGATGAACTTAGGCTGGAAGCTTGCAGGAGCAATCAAAGGCTGGGCCCCGGACTGGCTATTGGACAGTTATCATGCCGAACGTTTTCCATGGAATACGGCCTTGCTCCGGAATACCGAGGTCCAAACCCTGCTTCTGGACGCGACTCCTCCCATCACGGAACTGCGAAGCATGCTGGCTGATCTGATTCAAATACCGGAGGCTAATTATCAAATCGCTGCACAAATTTCCGCAATGGATGTACATTATGCATCCGACGCCGAAGCGCCTCCCCATCCTTTAAACGGGAAACGGTTCAAGGATCTCAGCTTAAAGCTGAAAGACGGGCAATTGGTGAACTCCTATCCGCTCCTGCAGAAAGGTACTTTTCTTCTGTTGCATTTCCATTCTAATGAACAGAATAGCGGCCAATGGGAAACGTATAGCCATCTTCAAGTTGTACATGCCTCTTTGGCTGAGGCTGACGCGGATTGGAACGACGTCCACACGGCGCTTATTCGGCCGGATGGACATATTGCCTGGGCGATTCCTCTATCCGATCCGAATCCAATGCAAACCATAAATGAAGGAATCACTCGCTGGTGCGGAAACATTACGGATTAGTAATTCGTTTGAGGTGTGTAACTGCCTCCCCCTTACCCAGCTAAGGCAAGGTCTGTAGATGATTGAACAAGCACCGTCCTTTATGTCAATGGAATCAAGTTCTTATCCTCATGTTGGGATAAAACTTGATTCCTTAAATCCCTCTACGTTATGGCTATCTTAGTTTTGATGGTATGTCATTAAAATAGACCTCTTCAATATAAATCGGCGTTGCAATGGCCTTATCGGCAGGATCAAAAACCTCCAACTTAGAAAGTTACCATGGTTCTAAAAAAGACGTCCCAGCGCTGAATCATGCTCCTTCTACCCTCGCTAATTTTATTCCTCGACGGCGATGCCGGCAGCTCTTAAATGCCCGTAGGCAACGATTCTACTAAACTGAGATGAAACTTCATCTGTAGGAAGGGGCTTATCGTTTTTAATCCACCAAATTACAATCCCCATGAAAGACGATCCGAGGTATTCGAGCAGCAATTCCTTGGATATCGCTAATGGGGAGTTTCCCTGAGCAGGTTTCCACCCCTCCATTAATTTCTCTTTAATGATATTCTCCATTTTCGCTTGAAACTGATAGATTCTATTCTCTTCAATTAACATGGAATGATAAAAGGTCATATTTAGGGAAATATGTTTCAGTACCGTTTGCATGACTGTTTCGAGTAGAGAAATACTGAAAGGATTCATGCTGATGGGACAAAGAACGACCGCATCCTTTAATTCGCTCAACAATTCATTCATACATGTATCTAATAAATCAGGTTTATTTTGGTAGTGGAGATAAAAAGTGTTTCGATTGATCATAGCCCGATCGGCAATATCCTGGATCGTTATCGCTTCATATCCCTTTTCCCGAATAAGCTCATAAAACGCTTTTCGAATCGATTGTTTCGTGCGCAGTATTCTTAGGTCGGTTTTCTTGTTCATTGTTTTCGTTCCCCCTAAATTATTTTTAGGTCGTTAAGCGACAAAGTTTTATGAGTTGTCTGTTATACTTCAAAACTAAAAATATTGAATATTGAGCGTTATATTAACCTCTATTATAATAAGCATTAGATAAATAAACAACATATTGTTCATTATTTATCTAATGACTAAAAAAATCCAAGGAGGATATTTCAATGACATCCAACCATCAAAATGAGCTTGTTCGTAAGGCAGTCGCCGTACTGGAAAGTTTTGAGAGCGGCAACCCCGAAGCGATTACGGCTTATGTTCATCCAGATCAATATATTCAGCACAATCAGGCCTTACTCGATGGTCGTGAAGCCATGCTTGGCGCACTTGATCATTTAAAGGAGATTGGTACTAAGGTAAGCATTAAGCGGATTTTAGTCGACGGAAATTATGTTGCTCTTCATTCTGTATATGATTTTCACGGCCCTAAAATCGTATATGATATCTTCCGTTTTGAGAATGGACTAATCGTTGAACATTGGGACAATTTGCAAGAGATGGTGGAGAAGACACCAAGCAAACATACGATGATTGACGGACCGATTACGATTAAGGATCTCGACAAGACGGATGCCAACAAAGCATTTGTCAAAAGCTATGTTGAGAACATCTTGCTCGGGAAGAACCCTGACCTGCTTGCCTCTTACTTTGATGGAGATAACTACATTCAGCATAGTCCGCATATTGCAGACGGTCTTTCCGGTCTTCACGCTGCTTTGCAGGCTCTGAAGGAGAAAAATATTGAGTTTGAATATACTTATGTCCATCAAGTAATCGGACAAGGCAATTTTGTTCTTACAGTAAGTGAAGGTCTATTTGATGGTCAACATACTGCTTTCTACGATTTGTTCCGCGTAGAGGATGGAAAGATCGCTGAGCATTGGGACGTAATCGAGGCCATACTGCCGGCAGAAAAACGAAAAAATTCAAACAGTAGATTTTGAAGTTTGTGTAGCTGAATCGGAAGAAAGACATCGCCGAATTTAAGTACGGTGATGTCTTTCGCTTCACGAATGTACTTGAGTGATAAATCGTGTAATCAAATGGATACAGAAGCGTTGCTGCAACGCTATTTTTATTCATTGCAATGAAGTGACCGTGTGGTGCAGCCATATTTATGGTGAACCTTTCACAAATGAACATTGCGGTTGATAATCAACAATCTGTTCATTATAAAGAAATGAGGAGTAAAGGATCATGAAAATGCTGACACAAAAAATGATGTGGCTGGGAATGGTGCTTGTCCTGATCGTGTTGACCGTATTCGGGTTAGCGATGATGGGATCGGTGCTAGGATCGAAGCCAAAGGAGCTCCCGGTGGCCCTCGTTATCCTGGACCAGCCGACGGAGCTGTCGACTGGAGGAACGTTTGCGGTAGGGGAAATGATCCAGGATAAGTTGTTGTCGAACCCGGCAATGCCCTTCGTCTGGCATGTCGTGGATTCCGAGCAAAAGGCTCGGGAAGGACTGGATAAACGCGAATATTACGGAGCGATGGTGATTCCGGCGGATCTGAGCAGCGGTTTACTCTCGTTAGCAACTCACTCGCCGATTCACCCTAATGTGAAAATCATCTCCAACGAGGGTATGAACACCCAAGCCTCGATGGTCGTAAGACAGGCAATGGGGCAAGCGTTGAAAATGATCAACGGGGAACTGTTGCAGCAGCTGCTTGGGCAGATCGGACAGCAAACGGAGCAGATTCCGGTTCAATCGGCTAAAGCTTTAATGACACCGGTGAACGTTCAGGAGGAAGTCGTGCATCCACCGGGAGCGAATAATGCGTCGGGGAATGCGCCGGGTTTGTTTACCCAGATTATTTGGATCGGCAGCATGGTGACCGGAGTCGTCTTGTTCCTGGCTAGCCAGAAGGCGGTCGCCGCGGGTTCAAGGAGATGGACCGTCAGCGCGCTGCAAGCTATCGGGGGGCTTGCGATCGTCGGCATGGCCTCGTGCTTCACCATATGGATGGCTTCGTCGTGGTACGGCATGGAACTGGCGAACGCGGGGGAGACGTGGTTGTTCTTATGGTTGGCTGGATCGGCGTTCTTCTTGTTGCAATCCTCCTTGCTAAATTGGATCGGATTCCGGGCAATACCGCTGCTCGTACTTCTAATGTTCTTCTCCATGCCGCTGTTGAACATGGCTCCGGAGTTCTTGTCGCAGACGACGCGAGATTGGATCTATTCGTGGACGCCACTGCGGTTCGCGGCAGGAGGGTTACGGGAAGTAATGTACTTCGGGGGACTGGGCGCAGTTGGCTCAAACGCCTTGATTTTGTGGGGCGTCGCCGTGGGATTTTTGGTCCTGCTGCTCGCTTCCGGATTTAAGGCCGGGCGAGCAACAGATGCGCCCCCTTCTTCTGTTACAGGTGATTAATATAAAGATAAGAACAATCCACGTTTCCGAAATGCCTATTAAGCGAGTATGTTCTTGTCGTCTTGCAATTTATGCAGCACTTACTACGCTGTTTTATTGAACTTTCGTCCCTTTAGGTCGCTGGGTCAACCGCAAAACTAAGCTGGAACGTAGGTCAACCTGATCACCTGCTCGCCAATTCGATCGCTTGCCACGAGGTGCAGCGGCGGCCGCGGACCGCCGAAGAATGGCTTGCCGTGACCCAGCACGACTGGATGGATATAGAGTCGATACTCATCAACTAGACCGAGCTCCGTTAGACTGTGGGCCAACTCCGGCCCGGCAACTTCAATCTTCCCTTCATGCTGAGCCTTTAGCCCACGTATGGCCGCTGCGAGGTCGCCCTCGATCAGAGAAGCGTTCGGACCGACGGACTTTAACGTCCTCGACACCACCCACTTCGGTTTGCTTTGCCACGCCGCTGCGTATTCCCTTTCCGGCGCATCCCATTCAAAATGGTCTCCGTCCCAATATCGCATGGTCTCGTACATGCGGCGCCCGTACAGGATACCCGTCAGACCGCGCACGTCTTCGATGAAATGACGGAATAGCACGGGGGCGGGCTGAAATGCCATATGGTCGACGAACCCGTCCAGAGACTGGTTCAACGCAAAAACAATCTTTGCCATGCGACTGACTCTCCTCCCTGGTTTTCTCGCACATTCATCATCAGGATTACACGTTCCATATGCATCCTCCTCTATGTATATTGTATCATCCAACAGCATGCCCGGTTTCTCATGAATTGCTATAACTATCCTGACCGTTAACTTAATGAAATTGCATGGAAATATAGTTAGATACTTGTCTAATCGGTAATTGGCTCATGTTCTTGTCCATTACGGCAATCGGTACAAGTTCTCGTCATAGTCTCCGACTTCAATCTCTTCGATTCGTCCCAAGGATAAATATGGCTATAAAGGATCCTTTGATTTCTCTATTGGTCTTTTGTTTTTAAGTGAAAAGTTTCTTCTTTGTCATCCCATTTAATTTCTACTTTAATAGGCATAGTTTCGTTCGTTACTGCACAGCCTGAACAACTAGAAGGCATTTCAATTATTGCTCCTTTGTAGTTCCCCTCTTTAAGTACTTGTTTCCCATCATTAATGGTAATTTCTAAATTATTTAGTTCTTTACCCGTCGCATTTTTATAACCAAAAATGAACTTTCCACTTTACTTATCTCCAGTAATGTTTGCTGTGTATTCGCCACTCCAACTTGCACTCTCCCCAGTAAGCGAAATTGATTTAATATTGCATCCGACCAAAGTTAAAATCATAATCAATATCAACACATATTGTTTTTTCATTAAGTCCTCCTCTATAATATTGTTCTAAATAATATGACGCTGGGGACAAGTTATAAGTTCCAGTTAAAACGGTTTCACTTATATGCTGTACCACTAAACTGCCCGTTAGTTTAATAAAAGGGCGTCTACCGCCGTCGATGAAATCATATCGGGAATGTTATCAAGTTCTTGTCATTGTGTTTTGACAAGAACTTGATAACATAAATATATAAAGCCGCATAATCAGCGGCTTCTAATGTTACTATGTGTTTGTCACCCGAAAAGAGCTGCCGTCGAGCAAGTTTCCGTTAGTGTAACAACTTCATTTCCTTACCATTAAAGAATGACCTAGAAACCAGCTATATAATTCCGGATTATCGTATGTTTCTGTCCAGGAGTTGTGATTCGACTTAGGATAAATTGTGAAAGAGACATTTCCACCGTTTTCGCGAAGTGCGTCTACCATTTTTTTTGATTCAGCAATAGGAACTATATCATCCTTCGCGCCATGGAATGCCCAGGTGGGTGTTCCTATTAGTTCATGTACACGGTTGGGGTTACCTCCACCACATATTGGAGCGATAGCTGCGAACCTTCCTGGATATTCTGCTGCTAAGTGCCACGTCCCATAACCACCCATGCTTAGCCCCGTCAAGTATATCCGATCTGGATCTACGTTATAGTTTGCAATGATCTCATCTACTAATGCCATCAATCCGTCTTGTTCAGCATTCCAAAAAGAATCCTCCGGGCATTGAGGGGAAATCGTAATGAATGGAAAAGAAGGATCGCGTTCTGCTATCATAGGAATTCCATGTGCTTTTACCAACTCCAGATCATCTCCACGTTCACCTGCCCCGTGAAGAAATAAGATTAAAGGCCACTTATTTGAGGATTCTTTTTCATAATGATCTGGCAAATGTAAGAGATATTTCATCCGCACTCTTTTTGTTATTTCTTTTTCAAATTTATTTACGGTTTGACTCATTGTATCTCCCTCACTTTACTGATATCTCCCATAGGGGGTAAAAATAGAATTCCCCATATTTCCCGGAATTCCTTCAGTTGCATTAAACTGCCCGTTAGTTGAACAAAAGCAGCCGATCTCGTTAACAGCTCCCTTCTTGTCTTCTATTGAACTAACGTTTGATGGCCATTCCATGTTCTTAGCTCCCTTCTAAAAATACAATCGATCCGCACAATGTACTTAAATTATTTGGCTCTTTTGTTGTGTGTCCTCATGTTAGTTCTTGAGAAAAATTCTTGTCATTGAGTTATGACAAGAATTTGTAAACTTCAAACAAAAAAAGCCGCATAGAATACGACTTTCAAAGTCATCATGTTCTTGTCTTCCGCTATTTTTTAGCACATATCCTGCAGTGCCATCCACAACTAAAGCTATGATCCAAAAAAGGCCAACCGAATGGATTGATTGACCTTATTCTTCTTCATGTAATTGCGTGAATCATCCCTTCTTCGGTGCGGCAATCTGACGTGCTACCCTATCGGCTAATGTTGCATCTGCCTGGAATAAATAGCCTAACACAACCCTCTGAATCTCATGAGAAGCCGCCGATAAGTCATCAGCGAGGTTCTGAACAAGATGATCCTGCTGAACTTGTGTGAGCGATTGGTAGAATTGTCCCGCTTGCGTGAAATTATCGGCCTTCGGAATATCGGATCGAACGAGACGGCCAGCTACATAGCGACCTGCCCCGCTCGTTACCTGTTCAGTCGGTGACCAGTTTGCTTGATGGTTAATCGGAATTTTGCGGAAATCCGATCCGAGGCGATGCCGCTGTGAATCCCAATAAATATTGCTGCGACCTTGCAGCATTTTATCATCGGACAGCTCGGCACCATCCAGAAGATTTGACGGGGAGAATGCCAGCTTTTCGATCTGCTCCTGATAATTAGTAGGGTTCGTATCCAATACTAGTCGACCAACTGGCAGCGGAGGGAAATGATTCACATCCCACACTTTCGTGTCATCCAGCGGATCGAACGACAGCATCGCCTCATCCTGTGGGTTCATCAACTGCACATACAGCCCGTATTGGACTGGTGTGCCTTTGGCAATCGTGTCATACAGATCTTTACCCGAATAATCCGGGTTCTCGCAGGCCAAACGAGCTGCTTCTTGCGCATCGATATATTGCTCTCCAGCCAACGGAATCCAGCGATATTTGACGTAGAAGCGGACGTTCTGTGCATTTTTCCAAACATAGGTGTTAACACTGTGTCCTGGTGTATGGCGGAAACTCTTGACCGTCCCTTCGTCCGAGTACAGACGTACAACGAAATGGGTTGCCTCTGGCGCTGTAGCAACGAAACCCCAGAATCGATTCGGATCAATGAGATTGTTAACTGGTGATGGCAGGAAAGCATGAATTGACTCAGGGAACCGGATCGGGTCTCGTACGAGGAACACAGGGATATGATTACAGAGCAGGTCGAAAACACCAAGCTCGGTATAAAATTTCGTCGAGAATCCACGCACGTTGCGGGATGTATCTGGTGTCCCTTTGTTGCTGACCGCAAGTGAGAAACGAACTGTAACGGGTACCCGTTGTCCCGGCTGCTGCAAGAAGCACAGGTTCGTATAAGCGGCCATCGAGTGAAGGGTTTCAAAATAACCCAAGGCACCAAACCCCTTCACGTGGACCGGACGCTCTAATATTTTTTCGTGGACAAAGGTTTCAAGTGTTTCATGCAGCATGCTGTCCTGTTCCAGGATCGGTCCCCGTTCCCCTACCGTCTGCGAATGGTGTTCCGACGACTGCATAGCACTCCATTGTGATTGAGCATTGCCTCCCTGCCAGCTTCGACCGTTTGCCTGATTGTTAGCTTTGTTACCGTCCATTCATCCGCCTCCCATACCTACATTCTCGGGGATATATATGCATGGCTATGTACAGGTATGACAGCATGTCAATTTGTATATTGAATCGAAATGAGTAAATGTGCATTCCATCACATAGGAGAGAAATCAGATCATCGTCAAAGCAATATCTATAAATGGTCTGTGTTGAAATCTTCGTATACCAATCACTTTCCACCGTAACTATGGTATCAGTAATTGAATTTTTGAAGAAAAGTTGCAAATGTTGGTCCGTTGTCTCCTCGTCTTTCCTACACACAATGCGAGGACAATCCCTCGGGAAATAGTATGTAAACTCATGTTCTTCATCAATTGCCCGAACTACCGCAGGAAAATCAGGACGATTTTGTTTCTCTTTAGGAATAAATACTTTGATACTAGCGTCTTCGCTAAAATGAAAAAGCACGCAACCCCTCCTCAAATCGATTACCTTGTATTCCATATGAACATTGAATTATCATGCCTGTTAGCTTAATGAAATTGCATTGGGTTTACTTAGATATTCATCTAACCGGTAATCGGACTATGTTCTTGTCCCTCGACACTCAAAGTGTCACAATTGACATGTCTTCTACTTTTTTTAATGCGTTATTACGCTTGGCAATCAAACTTTAATTACATGGATATACAAAATCAATCTGTAGAACCATTGCTTGCTAAAAGAAAAGCAGGATCAAAACGTAATAAAACACCGCCAGTAATACTGACGGTGTTTTGGTATCTAAAACTTAAAAACGGCTTTCCAGTATCCCAACTTCTTAACATTACAATAATTCGATATACCCTTCTGTTCCATGCACGCGAATTCGTTGCCCATCTTTTATCAATTTGGTCGCGTTCTCCACACCTACAACCGCTGGCAAGCCATATTCACGTGCTATAACGGCTCCATGGGTCATCAGTCCGCCGACTTCCGTAACTAAGCCTTTTATAGATAAAAACAATGGAGTCCAGCTGGGATCGGTAAAGGCAGTCACAAGTATATCGCCATCTTCCAGATCAGCCTCTTCCATATTCAGGATCACCCGTGCCCTCCCTTCGATAACACCCGAAGAAACGGCAAGACCTGCAATAGCTCCGGCGGGGATATTTTCCCTTTTGTACTGACCCGTAATGATTTCGCCATCAGACGTAATCACACGTGGCGGAGTTAGTTTTTCATATAATTTATCCTCGTCCTTCCGCTTGCTGATAATCTGGTAATCTAATTTATTTGTGCGAACAACTTCTTGAAGTTCTTCAAAAGCGAGATAGTAAATATCTTCTTTTTCATAAAGAACTCCCGCTTGTACGAGTCGTTCCGCTTCCTTAAGTAAAGCCTGTTTATAAATGAAGTAGCGACTAACAATGTCGTATTTCGGATATTCACGATAACCGCTGAAATTCCGGATCAGGTCGATCATTTGTTTTGTCTCTTCGGCTTTTTGTTCACCATCCGGTAGTTGTTTCAATCGGGCCAATAAATCCTCTTCTTTCTCCAAAGCTTCCTGTCGCCCCTGCTCAAATTTTCGTTTGCTGGCGCCAGGCTCAAGGTTTTTGATGTTACTGAGGATCATAGGCACCAGTATACTTGGTTTTTCACTCCAGCGTGTTCTTGTAATATCGATCTCCCCGGCACATCGCATTCCATATTTGTCGAGAAAAGCAGTAATAGCATCACGTACCTGCTGCCCACCTTCGAATTGAACCAATTCATCTAAAAAGCTATCATCCTTTACCTGTTCTAGAAACTCAATTATTTCCGGATAGGGACGAATCACATCTGCAACATCCAGTAGCTCCATTCCCATTTCAGAAGTGACGTTGTTAGGTACAGATAGGGAAAGTGTGTCTGCTACGTTTTTTTCACCTAACCAGTCATCCATTTTTTCATTGATCCATGCAGAAGCATGCATAGCGGCCATAATCACATTCAAATTTTTCAGATCTGACGCACGCTGCCTCCGTTGCTGCATATCTTCCAGGATACAATCAAATACATCCAATCCTGATTTCGTTTGGAGATTCTGTTTTAACGCTAATAACGATGTCTCACTGCTCTTAATCAAATTAGCAACAATTGCCGGATCGCTTCCTGCTTCTGCCAGAATATCCGTAGCTGACATACCTATATGGCTTTTTACGGGACCCGGTTCGCTCTGGTCATTCGGGTCCAGCTTTATAAAATCTGCCCGCTCTATGATGGTAATAAGCGCGTCTTTTATGAGCGGATCGGAGTGTCCTAAAACACCCAATAAATTTTGCCTGCCAGTTGTCGAAGCCAAGCCCTTCGTGATATCCACAAACAGCCTTCCGCCAGCCGTTTTAAACATGGGGCTGGCACCTGTTAACACCCAAACGGATATCCCAAGCGGTTTAAAGGGATCCGTCATCATTTGCTGATGGCCGACAGACACATACACGTGATTCTCCTGGTCATTTGCTTCAGGAATGGGATATAAAGTGGTGATCGGCCGGCTCTGGACAATATAAAGGGTATCATCAGCCAAACACCATTCGATGTCTTGGGGCTGGCTGAAATGAGCTTCGATCTGTCTTCCTGTGCGTGCCAGTTGTAAAATTTGGTCATCCGTAAGCGTTTGACTCTTTTGCTGATCAGGATTGAGCTGCCGGGTCTCTGTCCCGCCTTCTTTCCGTCCGTAGATCGCGATTTTTTTGGTTGTAATCCTCTTGTCGACGATTTGCTCATCCCGCACTTTATAAACATCGGCAGAAACCAAGCCGGAGACCAGCGCTTCTCCGAGTCCAAAACTGGCATCGATCGAAAGCAACTTTCGGTTTCCGGTAATTGGATCAGCGGTAAATAAAATCCCAGAAGCCTGTGGGAAGACCATCCTTTGAACGATAACGGATAAATATACTTGACTGTGGTCAAATCCATTTTGCATGCGGTAGATGACCGCACGATCCGTAAATAGGGAAGCCCAGCATTTGCTGATATGCTGCAAGATGGCATCGATGCCGATGATGTTTAAATAGGTGTCTTGTTGACCGGCAAAAGAGGCATGCGGCAAATCCTCAGCAGTCGCGCTGGAACGCACAGCATACGCATGTTCCTCGCCAAACCGGGAGAGATAGCGAGTAACAGCTTCTACTACATCGGAAGGAATTTCTACTTCCAAAATGATCTGCCGGATCTTCCTGCTGATTTCCCCAATTTGGTCTCGATCATCTACTTTTAACATGGTTAGGCGATCCAATAAAGCATGATACGCTTCGTTTTGTCCGATGGCTTTTTGATACCCCGCGGTTGTAACACAAAATCCCTCGGGTACTTGTATTCCTTCAATTTTTGATAATTTCCCCAAATTCAACCCTTTTCCGCCAACGAGTAAAAGCTGCGTTTTTTCCATTTCCTGAAAGCCGAGAACGAAAGTACTCATTCAATATCTCTCCTAACCATTAAATTGATATAAAAACATTTGACAAGAGTTTACCAGTGCGGTAATTGGCCAGTTGATGCTGTAACGTTGGAGGGATTATCACGACGATTGTATGGGATGATGCAGCAGTTGAAAGTGTCGTTATGAGCGATGGTTTTTTAGATCAACTGGGACCGGCGGATAAGGCCGGCGGGATAGACGGTGACGGACCATTTATCATCTTCAGATCGGTGTCGAAGTATTATGAGTTTCGGAATGGCATTATTGACAACGGTGCTGTCCAGAATAACCATGATCATGGCGCCCAAAATTTGCAGAATCATGAGAGCAGCTTATCGCGGCCGACGTCATCCCCGATCCGTTAATAGGGTGCTTTCTCGTACAAATTCGCAGGCAATGCCTGCACGAACGGCGACCAATCGCCCGTCGTGTAAAGATGAAGCCGGTGCATGGCCCGCGTACAAGCCGTATAAAGAAGCTTGCGTTCGTTGTCCCGGCCGTAAGCTTCGGGCGAAGCATCATAGACCAAGACTGCATCAAACTCGACACCCTTGGCGAGATAAACGGGAATGATCATCACTCCTTTTTCAAAGCCCGGCGTCTCCTTCGTAATGAGCTGCAGAGCTTCACCTCCATGAATCCGTAACGATTCATGGGCCTCCCGGCTTTCGGCTGCGGTCTTCGTAATGACGGCAATGGAATCGAAGCCCTCGGCCGTTAGCGCGGCGATGTCTGCCAGAATTTGCGCATCACGCTTCTCACCGCCGTCCAGTCTCGTCAGAAGGGGCTTTGGGCCACCCCTTTCAAACGGTGCAATGTCTTCCCCGCCCGGAAGCATCGATTTCGTAAATTCAACAATCTCCTTGGTTGAACGATAACTACGTACAAGGCGGACAAGGCGTGTTTCGGTTTCACCGAAAAGGCGGACCAGTGGCGAATCAGCTGCGTCCAAACTTGTAGACTGCATATAAATCGCTTGCCCGAAATCGCCGAGCACCGTCATCCGGGCACGGGGAAACAGCTTTTTTAGATATTCATATTGAAACGCCGAATAATCCTGTCCCTCGTCAACGAAGACATGCCGGATTTCCGTGTTCGTCCGGACGCCTTCGATCAGTTCTCTTAAATACAAATACGGAGTCGCATCCTCGTGGAGCAACTCGCTTCGGAGCAGCGCTTCCTTGGTTTGCCCGCATATTTCAGCCCACAGCGGAGGGACGTCGGCCCCATTCGTTTTCTCCCGATAAGGGGCTTCGCTCTCAAATAGTTGCCCATATAAACTCTTGATATCGACGAACGAGAATTTCTTCACGTTTTTCCTAAGCGCTTTAAAGCCTTCTTTCACGATCCTTCGGCGAAGCAGCTCTTCCTCCTTAAGGCCGAAGTCAAAGTCGCCTTCATCTCCCCGGCGTTCGTTCTCACGAGTGGCGTATTTTTCTGCAATTTCGAATACTTCCTTCTCTTTATGCAGCATTTCGAAGGCCTCCACGTACTGCTCGGTGTCAAGATAATTCAACTCTTCCTGTACCCAAGGAGCTTCTCGTTCCGCGCGTTCCAGCGAAGCAAGTTCATTCAGCAGCCATTCCTGCAAAAGTAGGACACGATTGAACAACGGCAGGGAGTGGTCATGGCCGTAAAACTCCGCCTTCATTCGCTCCGCGGTAATCAAATCGCGGTCCCGAAACCGAATACTGTTGAACCGCATGCCTTCCTGTCCCAACCACATTGCATAGTTTTGCAGGGCTTGCAGGAAAGCCTCGGATGCTTTATACCCGATCCCCTGAAGGCGAGCCTCGTACCCCGGCGCTCCTTGCGAGGTCAGCACATATTCGATCTGGTCAAAAGGATCCTCCGGCCGCAGCGAGGAGCCGAGCCAATAATCGAGATATTCCTGAAATGTCGTCTGCTGCATATTCTCTTCGCCGAGCTCCGGAAGGACGGTGGAGATATAACCGGCAAACATCGGATTCGGCGAGAAAAGAACGATCTGATCAGCCTTGATCGTCTGGCGGTGTTTGTACAGCAAGTACGCCACTCGCTGCAACGCCGCGGAAGTCTTGCCGCTACCGGCTGCCCCCTGCACGATAAGCATCCGGCTGCTGTCGTCGCGGATGATGGCGTTTTGTTCCTTCTGGATGGTTGCCACGATGCTCTTCATTTGCGAATCTGCGCCTTTGCCGAGCACCTGCTGCAGCATTTCGTCTCCGATCGTTTCGCTCGTGTCAAACATGTTGCGGATTTGCCCGTTTTGAATCTGAAACTGCCGCTTGAGCTCCATCACCCCTTCGAATCGTCCGGACAGCGTGACATAAGACGCCGGGCCGGGGGGGTAGTCGTAGTACAGGCTCGCGATTGGCGTGCGCCAGTCATAAATCAGAAAGCTCAATCCGTCTTCGTCGACGAAGGAAGAGACGCCGATATAAATCTGCTCGCTGAAGTCCAGACCATCCTCCTTAAAGTCGAAGCGTCCGAAATAAGGAGACGGGAGCAGACGGTTCATGCGTTTCCATTGCTCCGTCAGCAGCTTGTGTCGGCGCTCCCGTTCGGCCAATAACGCGGACTGCTGGTTAATCGTGTAGTAAGTCTCTTCGAAATCTCCGCCCGTGCTTGTGTTAATCGTAAGATCTTCCCAAAACCGCTTGCGGATGTCTGAAGCCTGATCACGCAGCCCCTCAACATCCGGCTCCAGTTCGGCGATTCTCGCCTGCAGCTTGTTCCGGACCTGTTCCAGCCGCTCCTGTTCCTCCTGCCAATCCTTCGCCTCCATTTCCCCTCAACACACTCCTTTTTCCGTTTTTTTTGGGGGTGAAAAAGATTATTGACAAATCAAAATTCCAGATGTACAATTAAAGTAGGGATAAAATATACCGTTGTACATATTTTGATTGTCAATGACGCTAATGATTGTATCATAGCGTTAATTTGCATTCAATTGTTTTTTTGTTGTTACTGTTCGGCAGCGTTGAACACTGGCCCGGATTGTAAACAGTTTCAACAAAACACCGCTGAGTTAAGCTGCCAGGAGATGCCCCTTTAATTCATCAGGGTCATCTTTTTTTATGTCCACTGGCTCTAAATTGTAATGGGTTATGTGGGAGCGGCATTTCAGGCAGACGGACATCCGCTTGTCATCCATGTCCAACGTGTACGAATACACAATACGCCTGTCGGGAACGATTTCCTCTTGGCTAAAAATTTCTCATGATTCATTCTCATCATTCGCATGATATTCGTGAAATACTCTACGGTAACCAGATCGTTCCTTTGCATCCGGCTCGATACATTCTCAAGCTCGTGCAAGAGTTTCTGCTGCGTGTGGATATTTTCTTTAAGGCGATCCATCTGAAGGGAAACGATTCTTCGGGACAGCTCGCCCCTGCCTACCGCGTGATGTAGGACCTCTCGCAGGGGGACGGCGTGTCCACGCTGAATCCGACCGTGGATTTCCGCGACGAATCTGGTTCCCCCTCTCGGCTAACTTGCCAGCTGTTGAACGAGAACACCAAAGAGGGCTACAACAAGTTACCAATTGGCAACCTGCCATAGCCCTCCGCCCCGCATAACCCCTCCATTCCTCTAAAAAACAATGTTCCGAATATGTATTTGTAAAAGGAATATCGGGAATTATGAGACTCGTATTGTCTAAAATATGCTGCTTCGATTTACTGATTTCAATCGTTTATTATTGTAATATAACCGTTCTGTATTTTTTTGTTCCTTAGTTTAAATTATCCTGCCCGTTAGCACAACAACAACAGCAGCCATTAACTTGCTGGCTGCTGTTGTGCTGTTTTGAACTATTGTTTCCCGTTAGTTTAATGAAAGAATGAATAATACTACATAATAATAGAGACCATCGTTGGATCTTGCGAGTCAAAGGTAGCCCTAGGCACAACGTCTTCAATATAAATCATTTAGGACCGACTGTGCCGTGATTTGAGTAGAATCACCCTGGTTACATATTATTCGTAACTTGTGCCTCAAGCGTCTGATAATCAACGATGCTTAACGAAGTCGAACTGGTTTCATCGTATACCTCTGCTGTAACTTCCTCTGGGGATTTCCCAAGTAATACACCAGGATGATATATCATTGTCTCGTCACTGGAGAACCAGTTACTTAACGCAGTCACATCCTCAACACGGCCATCTTCATAAGAACGTACTGCCTTCAGTTGCCTCTCCTCCCCCACCAAAATGTAATCCGATGTTCCATATTCAATGACCAAATTGGCGACAGTCGCTTCTTCTCCAAATGCAATTAGGGTAAAAGAGATACCTACAGACTGAAATACTAACATGAGAACAGTACCGAGTATCATAACTCTAGTGTAATGTTTCATCAGATTCTCTCCTTTTCCATCCAAAAAAGCACCTCTTAATAAAGGGCTTATGCCTTATTAAGAGGTGCTTCCTCTGAAAAGTGTTTATGAATGATATAAATTGAACTCAACTTTAACGAGTATATCGATTATATTTCATGATTTTTTACTCTTTTGCCCTACCCCACTTGGCAATCTCTAGCTGCCTAACCCGGTCAATTAGACTGGTCGAGTCTCGATGATAGTTTAATTTTCGTATTTTGTTATTTAAGTCTTTGATCCACTTTTCATAGTATTCATAGTCTCGTCTTAGTTTATCTCCGACAAGCTTGGCGATCTGCCTTCCAACGGAAGTGTATCTTTCAGCGTCCATAATTCATCATAACTGGAAATCTGAAGATCTGCTTTGGATAAGTCCTGGTCACCTGATCCCGGATTAAAGTATCCAATGCAGCGCATGCCTGCACTTTTGGCGGCCTGAACGCCATTGCGCGAATCTTCAATGACAAGACAGTTTGAAGGGGACACTCCAATCATTTCAGCTGTAGTCAGGAAAATATCCGGAGCCGGCTTGCCGCTCTCGACTTCCTCACCTGTCATTCGGACCTCGAAGTATTTTCCAAGTCCGGTCTTGTCCATGATCAGATCGATCAGTGCACGTGGTGAGGAAGAAGCAACGGCTATTGGAATGTGCTGCTCATGCAGCCAGCTTAACCAGCGTTCCACGGAAGGCATGGCCGTCAGCTCCGGGTGAGCCAGCATCGTCTGCATCACATTATGTTGATGGTAGGCGAGGGCTTCTTCTACGGTAGCCGTCAACTGGTGCTTGTCCAACACTTTCCGCCACATCGACTCCAACGTAACTCCGACATAGGTGTGATGTTCCACCTCCGTCATTTTTGCGCCAAAATGGGCAAAAGAGCTGCGCTCAATCTCGAAATAAATCGGTTCGCTGTCAATCAGTACGCCGTCCATGTCAAAAATGACCGCCTGAATGCTGCCATCCTTCGACTCTCCCAGCCCGTCAAACTCCTTGTTTGCTACCATGTTGTATTCCTCCTCCAGGATTCTGTAAGCAATTATCTCTAATTTATCTCAATCATGGTTAACTTGCTGCTTTAGATACTGGAGCCGCCGGATTGCAGCACTACTTTGATGGCATGTGAAGAAGCTTGAAGTGTGCGCCCCTGAATATCGCAGCCGAGCGTGCGGAACGCCTCTTCGTAATCCTCCAACGGGAAAGAGTGGGTGATAATTTTTTTCGCCGGGATAATCTGTTGCTCAATCATATAATGGGCTGTTGCGAATGTGCCCAGGGAGTCGATGGAGCCAATAATTTTCAGGCTGCGGTCCACGACTTCCTTGGGATTGAACGATGTGTTTCCATCTCTCAGACCGACCAGCATGAGATAACCGCCGCTGGCGAGTTGCGAAAGCACTTGTGTGCCCACGACGCCTGTCGTATCCACAATCATATCAACCTGATTGGTTGTGGGTGCCAGCGACTCTATTGCATTTTCAAAGGATGAATGAACCTCCCAGCGCTCTGGTGCAATCGAACCAGCAATAGCCAGACGTTCTTCGGAGATGTCGACGAGACAGCCAGTGACGCCTTTGGAAGCGAGGGCGTAGCTGTATAGAATGCCAATGGGGCCTGCGCCGAGGATAATCGTTCTAAAATTCGGCAGCAGGCGGATCTGATTAATGCCCGTAAGCATACAGCTCAGCGGTTCAGTCAGGGTCGCTTCTTCATAGCTCACATGGTCCTTCAATTTATACAAAAAGCGATCCTCGGTTACATAATAATCCGTAAATGTACCGTCAGCACTCACACCTGTCTCCGTAACCGACTTATGTGTGCAGTGATTTTGTCTCCCTGTTCTGCACATGTCGCATTGCCCGCAATAATAGGTAGGATCGATGACAACCCGGTCGCCCGGTTGCAGTGTCGTTACAGCAGGGCCCACGGCAATAACTTCCCCAGCAGACTCATGACCGAGAATGACGGAAGGAACTGCATGATATTTACCGCTGACAATACCGAGGTCGGTACCGCATACGCCCGTTGCCCGGATCCGAACCAACACCTGATTGTCTCTTGCGATTTCAGGAACAGGCCGTTCCTCAAGCGCTACATCCCATGCCGATTTGTATACCAATGCTAACATGATAAAACCTCCTTATAAAAATATGAATTTATATTCAGATCACACAATAACGAAGAAAATAGAACAAACATGGAGCAGCGAAGCGTTCGCCTTTATCACCGAACTTTCCCCTGTAAAAAGGAATCAAAAAAATCTGGGGATAACAGCGATCGAAAGATTGTTTTGTAAGCTTAGTGTCCGAATGTAATTTGGATTACGTACTAATGAACGCTGGCAAGCACCGAATCCAGTCGCTCTACAATTTCAACCAACTCGTCTTCTGTTGTGGTAAGCGATGGTCTGACTTTAACTACGTTCCCGAAGCCGTAACGTGATCCTCTTAAAATCAGATGCTCATCCGTGAAGGCTCGGTCGATAATGGCATTGGTTTTATCCGTATCCGGTTCATTACGGTCACCTACCATTTCTAATCCCCACATCAGCCCGACTCCGCGAGTTTCACCGATGCTTGGATATTTCATGGTCAAATCTTGCAGTAATCCACCTAAAATTTCACCTTTGCGTTTCACATCATCCAGGAATCCTGGTGCGGCTACAACCTCCAGGGTAGATTTGGCAGCGGTTACAGAAATCAGATTGCTTCCTGAGGTGAAGGAATGCTCATGCTTTTCCAGTACATTCAATCTGGATTGCATCAATACCGCAGCAACAGGTACACCAATTCCGCCGAGACCTTTGGCAAGGGTAATCATGTCAGGTTGGATATCGAACAATTCGCTGGCGAACATGTACCCGGTACGTCCGATCCCCGTCTGCACTTCGTCGGCTATGAGAATGATGTTGTACTCATCACACAGTTTACGCAGGCGTTTGAAATAACCTGCAGGAGGAACGATATTGCCGCCATTCCCGAGGATCGGTTCAATGATCATGCAGGCGACTGAGCCGGAACTCGCATATTCTATGGCATCAGAGATAGCTTCAACACATTGATATCCGCAGTCTCCGCTTGAAGATTTGAAAGGGCAACGATAGCAGTATGGTGCCGGTACATGAACGGAGTTGGCAACAGCCGAATTTGGAAACCGTTTCCGCCGGAAGGCATTTCCCGAAATCCCGGTTGCAAATTGGGTCTGTCCATGATGGGACAGATACAAGCTGATTATGTCTGTGGATTCCGTATATTTCTGTGCAATTTTGGTAGCACATTCATTTGCGGTTGAACCTGTAATATCCCGCATCCATCCGGCATTAATATCGTTTGGGGCATATTCAATCAGATGATCGAGCACTTCATCCACATACGGTTCTGTGAAGGAGGAAGACATATGTGTCAGATTGCCGACTTGTTCCTGAATTTTACTCACGACATACGGGTGATTGTAGCCCAGTGACAGATTGAACGTCCCGGATACGCCATCCAGATATTCAACGCCTGCATCGTCAATCAACTTAATCCCTTTTCCGGTTCTGAAACGGTTTTTGGTTAAAGTTTGCATACGATTCCCTCCATAAATGTAATGGTCTAGACCAAACGAAGATCGAAAATTCCGGATTACGCAGGCATCACCCCTCTCAAGAAGCAACGTTTAAATCTCTTTACTCTGATATGCGAGAGTTCGACTTACGGTGCTGTTCCTTACGTTCCAGAGATGAGAGAGCACGAGAGTGAGGAGCAGAATCAGACAAAATGCGGCCAATATCCAGATCGTGTTCACTACAGGCCAAGCACTCATGCTCCATCCGGTTGCATACTGCAGGATGGCGCCACCGATACCGCCTGATGCAATCAGGATGCTGGTTGTGCGCTCAGTCATGCCCGGGATCAGTATGTTGGCATAGACCAGTGCGATACAGAACAGTCCCGACATGAACAATCCGGTTCCAAAGATTAGCAGGTATGTTGCCCATTGGCCTGTTACGAACACCATGGCAACGACGAACAGAAGTGTACCTACCGTACTCCAGATCAGGAAAGGCATGTAGTTGACCGCCTCGGCAATTTTTCCGGAAAAAAGACGGCCGATGATCATTGCAATCCATAGGATGGATACGCTGAGTGAAGCGACAGATTCCTGTAACCACAATCGTTCGACCAGAATAGAAGGCAGGAAGTTCATCAGGCCTAATTCCAGACCCATGTATACGAAGAAAAAGATGACGAAGATCGTGAGCAGCCCCAGATGTTTTCTAGAGTACCTGTCCGTTGCATGTCCAACTGTATTATCACCAGCTTTTTTCAGATAACAAGCGGCGGAGAAAGGCATGGTCACCCACAACAACATGAGAACCAGGGACAATGCGGAAACGGTATAAAACGTAAGATGCCAAAGATCCAGCCATATGTATAAGGCAGCGACTGCCGGAATGAGAAGTGCTCCAAGGGCAAAAAACACATCAAGCTTGGACATTGCGACTGCTTTCTGATTTTCCGTAAATTCTATCGTAAACGCACCAACGGAGGGCTCAATGATGCCAGACCCGAACCCGACAATAATGGTTAGAAGAAGAACAACTGTCCAGGATGGCAAAAATCCGAGAATGGTATAGGCGGCCACAATACAGATCAGTGCGATGGTTAACATGGATTTTCTGCCGATGCGAGCAGTCATGGAAGGAGCAACGAGCACCCCGACAAGAAAACCGAGGAACTGCAAAAACAACAAAAACCCGCCATCACTATAACCACGCTCATAATGTGTCAATAAAACAGGTAAAAGAGCACCGAGTACAACGCTGGTTATGCCGATTAATAGATAGAATCCGCAGCTTAAAGCGAAAATTCTTCTCATGAGTTGCCCTCCTAATATGGGTATAAATATTATATTATGTAAAAAATGTTTCTTTGATATTTAACTTATACCATAATTATGCAATTGTACATGCTTTTTATTGTGAGATAATGTTAGTTTTTGGCGAATGAATGATCTTTCTCATATTATCTGTATTGTATTTCTAAATTCGTTAGGTTTGGTTTATCTTGTACGAACATAAAAGTACCACTCCCTTTCCCTATATTTTTTGTGATTGTTGCTATACTCTTTGATTTTGTTCTCAAAATTATAAATGCCTGTCAGTTTATCGAGTAATCAGAAAGTAGCCAGACCAGTAAAAAAAAATAAAAAAATAAAGCCGCTACCTAGCGACTTTATTACTTGGTCTTTAGTTTGTGTTCAAAAGTAGCTTCCATTTCGTAATGATTATCAAAGCCACTTCCTTACCTTTGTTAGCAAAACCACCATTTTTACTATATTGAAGAATAGCTGCCCGCGACACCTAACACCAATCTGAATTCATTATTAGTTATCGGAACATGTTCTTGTCCCTCGACATTGGTGTCATATGAAATAAAAAAGCCGTATAAGTTGCGGCTTTGAATGTCTAAATCTTCTTGTCGTCTGACAATTCCCTGTAGTTTATTTCCATGAGTATTTGTTTTGCATAAGAATCCCAGTCTTCTTTGTCTGTGTTTATCTCTACTGTAGGAATTAATGATTGTTTCGCACATTTGCGAAGTTTTTCCTGATCCTCCAAGTACTTTTCACATGCTTCCGTTACCGTAGAGTGGTTTTTCATCACATATGATTTCCAAGCTTCGCTTCGACTTTCAATAAATCTGGACTCTACTGTATCTTTGGACAAGGTTAAGAGTACACAATGTGCGTTCAGCCTTGATAGACGTTCTTCCATCGACTCAATTTCTGCAGAATTAATAAATGCTGCTCTATGATTTATGTGGAACCTCTCTAAAAGATAAAATACGCCGTTTGACGGTTTAGTATGACCAAGTGAATTAATCCAATTGTATTGTTCCTCAATATAATCAACTTGACGATTTAAAAGCCGAATATGTTCTTCCTTTTCCATCGCTCTTAATATGCCTTGGTATGAATGCAAGACTTGCGTATAGTGTTCACTTATTGCAATTATCGTTTTTTCAGCATTGTGTATTTGACTATGTAATCTCTTTATTGCAGAAAATACCATTGTTTTTCCTGCAGTAGACAACCCTTCGATAATTACTCCTCGAATCATAATTCACCTCTTTTGCAAGCTTCAGTATCCTTCCCGATTGCTCGTCAGCTCAACAAAGGGAGCCGATATCGTTAACGGCTGCCTTCTTGTCTTCTTGAACTAACGTTTCCCGTTAGCGTAATACTTCCAGCCTTTTTGCTCGCTCAAACGCTTTATGTAAAAACTCTTTAGCCGATCCTCATAATCCCAATTCATGGTCAATTATTGCAGTCTCGCCTGAATAACCCGTTTCCGCAGTTTTTTTCACGGTTGTAGACCAACCAATGGTACCACAGGGTAACCCGTGTTGAGCATAACTTCAGTTATTATCAAAATGTAGCGCCATCAACCGGGAATCGTACATGGATAATAAATCATCGCCTGGATAATAGCGATAGTGATGTATGCCCTCCTAACATCAAATCCGATATTAGTTATTCTATGATTGCATTGAGCAATCCTGCACGTTAGCTTAATGAAATAGTGGAAGCTTAGTTAGATACTAATCTAATCGATAAACGGCTCATGTTCTTGTCCTTTACGGCATTCGGTACAAGTTCTTGTCCTCGACTCGGGACAAGAACTTGTACCGATAAAACAAAAAAGCCGCTTTAATAGCGACTTTCAATGAGGCAATGTTTTTACCTCCGACAGGGCAAGAACTTGTACCCTTTGCCGTAACTGCCCTTTTTCCTCTTAGTTTTCTTCCATCATCGTTTTATTAAAAAATAAAAACCCGTTGGATTATAGATCAACCGATTTTTGGAGTTGTTTATTCTCATCATCTGGTTTGCTCTTGACTAACATTGCAATTTTCTGAGGTGTAAATGAAAACATAGATTGGATTGCTTCCTTGCTTTGTTCATCCTGATACGGACAATTATATTGGTTAACTGATATTGGTTTTATTAAGCTATCGTTACCCGTTAACGTAATGAATTCTATTCCAATGATTAGTACCTCATGTTGCTACAACCAGGTCTTAACGATTTCGGCAAGCGTTATTTTAGTCGAGCCCTCGTCCGAAGGGTGAATTCCATCCGGAATAAGACGGTTGAATTCGGCGGGGTTTTCGTCTAAAATTTTCCGCCAAACCGGGTAATGATCTATGAGTAAAAGTCCGCGCTTGCGAGCCGTATCTCTATACACCTGATAATATTGCTCAATCAGAGGACGAATTTCTAGGTGTTCCTGAACCGGTGGATTCATGGTCATCAACAGAATTTCGCAATTCTTGTTGGCAGCATGAATTCGATCGATAAGAGCATTCAGGTTTTCACCGCATTTCGCAACACTCATCTGATAAGGCAAATACGAGTCATTTATAGCGAATTCCAGAAAAACGGCGTCGGGAGCGAAAGCGATTACACGTTCCTCCAAGTTTTCAAGTGCCCAGCCTGACCATTGTGCAGCTTTGGCGCTGTTGGTCAACTTAACTTGCCCCGGAAACCGGCGATCCAGAATCTCCTTTAATCCACTGACCCAAGCGCCGCCTTCAGTTAGACTGGTTCCATAAACGACGATGTGCTGATGTTTGCCGTTTTCCAAATTGCTGATTGTTGCCGATAGGCTCATACTGCTCAGCTCATCCTTCCACTTCTGATTTAGATAAAAGCAGTTTTTTGCTTATTCTATTCGCCCTTGAGCCACGCAATCCTGCCCGTTAGCTTAGCACCAATCTACTTCGAAATACATGTTTGATGTTTGATTGTAAACTCGGGCTTATTTACGTAGTCCGCATAGTTTACGGCTCCGTTAAACTCCAAATAAGCCTGATAGCGAAAGCGAACACTTGGCTGTGTAATCAAATCGAGAACTCTATCCTTCGCTACCCAACGGCTGTCGGTTGTTTCTTCAGAGAAAGATAATAATTCCCCACCAATAGGCTGACATACGAAATCAAATCCAACTTGTGTAGGAACATCAGTCACGCCGTCATACCATTTCTGTATCCCTGTATTCGAATAGACACCAACTAAACTGCCAACAGATACATCAATTCCGCTTTCCTCTTTGATTTCACGGATCAAACCATCTATCAGATTTTCTCCAACTTCCACTTGTCCACCAGGGTAAACCCAACCACCGTCACGAGTTTTTACTAAAAGTATATTTCCTTGCCCATCTTCTACAAATCCACCAGTGGCTACTATATGCGTTGGAAATGGCATATTACGACCTCCTTATGAAAATAACAATTGTATATTTATTCCTCTGCCATCTTGAACTTTCCTGCCCGTTAGCTCAACAAAGTCAGCCAATCACGACAAACGCCGCCTTCCTCTTTTACATTAAGCTATTGAGTGACATTCGAGTATTGATTTAAAGCGGAACAAGCAAGGTTACCGAACCTTTGGATATCTGAAATATAATCAAATCCATTTTTCCCTCCAAATGTCCAAAGACTATTTGTCATTCTCACCACCACGGCTTTATGTCTAGGTATAACAGTACATGAACATCCTGAAGCTCCAAGAATTTGATAACTCCCTTTAGGAAGGTCCGAGCCAATTTCAGAGTTTTTTACATTCTTGTCTTGTATCCACCAGAATGATCCTAGCCGTGGTAAATGGGATGGTAACGAATGAGGAGTTAAGACAGAAGTAAGGTTATCAATCAACTCTTTGGGAAGGATCGATAGCAGCTGCTAGACCTACATATGTAACCCTTGTTGAATAAACATTAAATTGAGAGAACACATCCACCTTTCTGGCACCCTTATGGAAATGATGATATCCAGAATACCACTCATGAAGGATTTTGTTGTTAGCTCAACAAAGGCAGCCAATCTCGTTAATGGCTGCCTTCTTGTCTTCTATTGAACTAACGTTTCCCGTTAGTTCAATAAACAAAAGAGAAGTCGCCATACGAACCAATACAGCTTATAGCCATTAGCCATTCCAAGTAGAATTGTAATGCAAATTAAGCTTGGATAATGACTTTGAAAATCTACAATCGTTGAAAAGATAAATCCAAGTAGAACAAATTCAAAACCAATGAACATGATTTTTCTATCTGTTAAGCTTCTTCTAGCATCACGCCATGTTGCCGAAAGACGGTTTTCCCTCAAGCTCGTAGTTGACTGATCAATCTTATCTCGCCGGAAGATAAGTCAGAACAACGACACCTGAACCGAATGTCTTTGTTTCCGCCAGTTTCAGCACCTTCTTATCGATCCCTTCTCCAAAGAGACGTTTTCCGTTTCCAAGCATAACTGGGAAAACCATGAGCCGATATTCGTCGATGAGGTCAAGCTGCATCAGCGTTTGAACGAGCGCGCAGCTGCCAAATACCAAAATATCCTTACCAGGCTGCTGCTTCAGCTTGGATATTTCCTCCGTTATATTGCCCTTGATCAGCGATGAATTGTTCCATTCCACTTTTTCCAGGGTTGTTGAAATCACGTGCTTGGGGTAACTGTTCATCATCCGGCCATATTCCCCTTCCTGCTCGATCAAATTAGGCCAAGCCGCTGCAAAATTAACATACGTTTCGCGTCCAAGCAGAAGAGCGTCGCTTGCTTTCAGTTCATCGAACTTGAATTGCTTTGTTTCCTCACTACGGAATTGGATCGTCCACTGCGGATTCTCCATGACACCATCCAGCGATACAAACTCAGATACAACTACTTTTCTCATTTTCATTCTCCTTTAGTTTTTTCAATACTATCCGTCTGTCTGATTGTACGACGTTAGCGCGAGAAATGCTGAATGTACCAGGTATTGTAGACGGACGCAATAAACAAGCCCAGCATCAGTCCCGCGAAGATAAGTCTCAAATTATTTTTCTTTATTTCCACTACTTGGTTATCCTTCCGCAGTTGCATTTCTCGTTGTTCACGAACTATATTTTAGCTTGAGACATGTGAACAGATTTCTCATGGATTGCTTTTCCCGAAAAAGTTCGGATACGATACTTAAACATCTTTCTCTTTTTGAATATCAAGTTAGCACCGCTACTAAACCTTTGCGGTCTAGAAGTTGCAATATGTTACGCTTTCCTGCCCGTTAGCTTAATGAAATTGCATGGGAACATAGTTAGATGATTATCTAATCGGTAATCGGCTCATGTTCTTGTCCTCGACTCGGGACAAGAACTTGTACCGATAAAACAAAAAAGCCGCTAAATTAGCGACATTCTTTGGGACCATGTTTTTGCCCCGACACATCACCAAGCAGTTTGTGAGGAAGACAAGACTTTGATATTATAAATGAATTTTAATTGTATCTAAACACAAAGTACAGTTTGACCATAAAATATACATCAGTATATAAAGACAAAGCCACTCCTGAGAATGGAGAGGTTTTCTTTGGATAGAACTTCTCTTTTATTGGTGTTTAATCTTGCTATACTTACTTTCTATTTCATCAAATTCTTCTCTTGTTATCCCCAACAAAATATTATCATAAAATTTCCCACCCATATAAATAATTCGTCTTCTTCGTCCTTCTTCAATGAATCCGAGATTTTTATGGAATTTAAGTGATGCTTCGTTTATTTCAACACAGCTGGAATTGCATTTTTGCATCCGTAATTCATAGAAGCCATATCGCATAATAATTCTTGTTGCTTCTGATGCGTATCCATTGTTCCTATAACCTCTGTGCACTCCCAAGCCAAAACTAAACACTCCATTTTTGTGGTCTAATGAATTTAAGTTAATGAGTCCAACTAACTGATTATTTGATAGCGTTTCGATAGCAAACATCTTTCTATAATTGTCTTTGAAATTATCATACTTATCCGACACTTCGGCAACGTCTATATCATTCTTAGGAAGTTCGATACCCCATTCCATTAACCGAATTGCTTCACTATCGGTGCTTTCCAATTTCCATTGTTCCCAATCACTTCTTTGAGTTGCCCTTAGTCTAATTTTAGTACCTTGCCAAAAATAACTTGCTTCAATGATTGTCATAATTCATTCCCCATATTTGATATAAATGCAAATTACATCCTTTTCTATTGTACCATATGTTGGACTTGTCAATTCACCTCTATCAGGCAAGATCATGATTATCCCATAATGTCCTGTTATTCAACTATCCTGACCGTTAGTTGAACAAAAGCAGCCGATCTCGTAAACGGCTGCCTTCTCTTGTCTTCTATTGAGCTAACGTTTCCCGTTAGCTTAATAACTAAAGAGTCGGCCATTAACTAATCTCAGCAGTTAATTTTACAGCATCGATTCGATTTCCAGCTGGATCGAAATGTATGAATCGCAAATATCCATCGGGGTCTGTGTGAAATTCAAGTTGTTCGTCAATGTGCGCGGTAACACATTTTAGTGTATTCGTTTGTTGAGAAACCGGAATTAGCTCGTATTTAAACCATGCCCCTTCATTTTTTTGCATGAACAGATAGAGTCTGTTATCCTCAAAGGTCACAACTACGGTGGATCTGGGGTCAATGCCGAAACGGTAGAATGTGTCGTAAAACAACCCGACTGCAAACCGTGGCGTATTGATAATAGTCAGTTGATCTAAAGCCTCGGTCAATTGATCTGCTTGCAATGAATCTATATTTCCTTCCGCGGTACTGTATATTCCCGCATACTTTTCAAGTGTATTTGGGGCTATATCTAACGGCTGTATAGCTCCGGGCTGGGCAACGTCTTCTCCCATCACGATCTTGGCTAAACATTGACTTATAATGTCTATGGGCGTGAGGTTGATATTGCTCAGCACGATAATAGCGATTTCCTCATCGATATAACGATTAAACTCCACATAAAACCCATTCATCGTTCCGTTATGCCAGACACGCTTTCTTGGCTTATTATTAATGGATTGCTCCGTTACAACCCAGCCATAGCTCCCGACAGGTGAGGTCATATTCCCAAATAATTGATCACGCACATGTTTTCCAATCAAATCATCCCTATATAACGCCCGATCCCAAAGATAAAGATCATCGATCGTTGAGTACATCACACCTGCTCCCACATGTAGGCACATGTCGACATACTCGGTTGGAATGATTCCTTTGCATATGGAGTACCCTGACGCAAATTGTTTCAGGAGTGTTCTTCCGTCTTCACATCCTGTATTCACTAAATTTAATGGCTTGCAGATGTGTTCAGATATATATCGTTCGTAAGATATCCCCGATGTCTTCTCGATAATGAAACCAAGCAAAATATAAGACGAACTGGTGTAACTGAATCCTTCTCCTGGGGGAAACTGAAGTGGTTTATCCTTAAACGAACCAATGGTTTGTTCTATAGTAGCATACAGCCTCATCGTTTCTTTCCAATAATTTGGGAAACTTGGATAATCAGGTATTCCTGAAGTGTTCGTCAATAAATGGTGGATCGTAATGATGTCGCCATTCGGATAATCTGGTATGTAAATTTGGATAGGATCATCAATGCGAAGCTTTCCCTGCTCTTGCAACTGCAACACCGCCATAGCGGTAAACCCTTTTGTAAGAGAACCGATACGAAACTTGGTTTGTGGGGTGTTGGGTACGTCGTGCTCAAAATTCGCCATGCCATATCCCTTTCGCAGCAATATCTTATTCCCTTCGGCTACCAAGACTGCCCCGTTGAAATACCCCCGATTCGCTAGTGCATCCATGTAATCGTTTAATTTTGCCACTGTGCGTGAAGCATTACTGGTTCTCATTTACTCTCCCCTTTGCTCTTGTGTATAATCTGCAAGCTTAGTTTCACAATATCACAGGTATAGAAGTGCATATAGCGAGAAAATAATTATAATCAGATTTACCCCTTCCATTAAAGAAATCTGCCCGTTAGCTTAATAAGCTAGAGCAGTTAAATGTAATTAAATGCTTATCTAATCGGCAATCGGGACAAGAACTTGTACCGATAAAACAAAAAAAGCCGCTAATAGCGACTTTCAAAGGGACCATGTTCTTGTCCACCGACAGTTCTGTTATCATTTCTTCACACTCATTCTTAACTTCTTTGAAAATTTCTCCATATCCCCCCTTACATCAATACGGTTCAAATTACAGATTCTTCTTACTAACTTATAGAACAGATACTCAATACGTCGCTTTTGGAGAAAACTGACCTTGATTCTTTAGAGCATAGTCAAAGAAACGAAGGATAAGTTCATTTTGTGTTTCAATCGCATAATATTTATCGATATCTGCTTCTTGGCCTTCTTGCAACAGGTTTGCCAATATAGGCGAGAATAAAGGCAGATCGGTTAAACTTAAATGTTTTGCGCCTTTAAAATGAACATTGTATGCACCTTTGAAATTTTTATTTGAAATTCTATTCGCGATATACGAAGAACTGCTGTCGAGCTGTATCCACACATCATCCGAATAAACGTTAAGAAGCGGGATGGTATAAGCTTCGGATTTTGCTTTTAATTCGTTTGTAACTTTATCATACACAAGCTCGCTAAAGAACGGAGCATCTATATTTACTACGGCGTCAATGTCATCGCGTTCTCTGCTCAGTGCTATGCTTGCGGCACCCCCCATAGAATGACCGAACACGCCTATTTTCTGTGTATCGATGTGTTCATATACAGAATCTTTTTTTTGCTCGGCTTGTTCCAGAATCGTATCCATGACAAAATCCATATCATCCGTTCGCAATTTCATCCATTTTTGAGTAAGCTCGAAAAACTCACCAACCGAATAAACCCCTTTATTTGCATTGTTGAATTCTTGCATGTACTCGGAGTTAATCGTCACGACCTTTCCATCCTCGGAAACGGT
Source organism: Paenibacillus sp. NPDC058898 (assembly GCF_049316025.1). Lineage (NCBI taxonomy): Bacteria > Bacillati > Bacillota > Bacilli > Caryophanales > Paenibacillaceae > Paenibacillus > Paenibacillus sp. NPDC058898. Next base: position 546,491 of record NZ_JBMOSM010000001.1, read on the forward strand.
ATAAAAAGAATGATAGGGATGGTCAATCGAAACGACGACATAACCGTGGCTCGCAAGTTCTGTAAAGGTTGAAGTATTGCTTGTTTTAATACCGAATGCTCCATGGGAGAACACAAGCAAAGGATAGGTTCCGTCTGCCTGTTCAGGATACCAAAATTCCACGTTAACAAACCGATTGTCTTTCTGATCCGTAAACTCTTCGATACGATTCTTGTCCTTGTAGCTGTAAGTGGCGGTCCCCACTGCATACGGACCTGTCACTTGCGGCAGCCTATGCTGTGGAAAAAGTAAAACAGGAACAAGGGTAATGACTACGGTCAGTGCTAACAAAAGGAATTTCCATACCGTAGAGAAAGCTTTGTAACGCGGGGGGTGTGTTTGTTTGCGCAGGAGCGCAACCATTTCCTTGAACGCTAATATAAAGAGCAAGCCTGCAAACAGTCCCCAAGTGTACTCCCATACGACAACTTTACCCAAGCTCAGCATCATGAATACTATAAACATTGCGATTCTCGTCCAACTCTTTATCTTGCTGGGGCTTTGCTTGGTTACAATGGAATGAACGGCAATTGCCAGCTCGAAGACCAACGTAACAACAAGTATTAAAATCTCCATAAGACTTCTCTGCTCCTCCTCCAACTTTTTATGAGTTCATCATAATAAATGGAAGAGCAGGTGTATACGCATAAACGATAAGCTGTAGCTGAGAGCCAATAGGTTGTAAAAAACAACGCAAAGTATTGTACTTACGCTGCGAATAAGACTTTATTTAGGAACGGTTTGTGTATATCTTTTAAACCTCGTTTTTAAATGTTTTTAGTCTTTCATTGATCTTTTGAGCTTCCTTTTTGTCATTCTTATACGTCAGCAGGCGAACGATAGCGTAAACTACGGCAATTTCCAAAGCCAATAATAGTATGTCGAAAGTGCCGTATACGAGATTCAATAGGACAGCCAGAGAAATTAATAGAGTTTCCAGAAAAAAGAAATGTAAAATCACTCGAAGGCGCATTTTATTCTCGCTAATCGCATGCGGCGTATATAAAATGATTCCGGTCAAAGCACCCAGAAAAGAGAAAGCCATAATTGTAAAAATCGTATTTAATTCGAAACTTGCATCAGGAGCATAGATTTGCCGCAAAATAGTGATGATTATAATGATGGAGGCGAATATAATTAAGAAATCTCTAATCATTTCTTTAATGAGCTCGGAATACTTCATATAGGTCCCCCTTTTATAATCCAAGTATGTGTTTAAGCATTGGCACATACTGCCGTGATATGACTACCTTCTCCCCGTTATCCAATAATGCTTGAAAACGGCCGCTGATCGACGGATGAATACTGGAAATTTTGGCTATATTTAGAATGGTGGATTTGGAAGCGCGAAAACAATGATTCTCTTTGCAAAGTTCCTCCAGTTCATAAAGCTTTTGTTTGACTTCATGAACGTTGTTCTTACAATACGCAAACACTTTTCCGTCAACAGCTTCAAAATAATAAATATCACTAATTTTAATGCGGCTGATCTTATCCTCATGATAACCAAGTATAATGAGTGTTTCGGTTTTTATTTTATTAACGAGCTTATGTATTTCTTCGTCTACTTGGTGACACCTGATGCGGATCTCCTCTTCTTCTGTATTGTCTATTACTTCGATGAAAATTTTGATAAAAATCACCCTCGAAAATTCGAATTAAAACTTGTTAATGTATATAAGGTTCGGTCTTTGGTTAGTTGTTAAAAGAAATTCACTCTTGATTATTCCCCATTTTTTCCCCATCTCTTCGCTGAAATAACCTATGCCAAAATAGTGGCAAAATCCCTCTTTCAATCGCATTACGCAGCGATTGATATTCGAACTATCCTGCCGGTTTGTTGAACAAAGGTATGTGATCACGTTGATCGACTGCTTTCTTGTTTGATAACGCTAGCAACGAATCAATCCGATAGTTTTGATCGAATCCTTGATTCTCTATTACAAGAAAACATGACTCTGTGATGTGTAAGTGCGTATCCAAAATGGTTTGCATGAAACTCCTCCTCTCCTATTGCCTGATGTAAGTATTGGAAAAACAGCTGAGTTTCATTTGATGGAATTAAGTTTCAATTATGGTCTAATATATTCTAATTGAAAGGCAATAAAATAAAAAGTACCCAATAAATAATTAGAATTATGTGAGTTTGCCCCACGCCATTGAGCAAATCTGCCCGTTAGCTTAATGAAACATATTTAGATACTTATCTAATCGTTAATTCGATCATGTTCTTGTCCTTTTCGGCAATCGGCACAAGTTCTTTTCCCTCGACAAACGTATCTATCATGTACTTTCGAACTGGAAAATACTTCTTAAACAGCAATCCATTCCTTATCTTCCGTTTCATGATAAATAGCTTCTAATGGAGTCGGAAAAGTTAAATAGGATTTGCAAAAATTTTGTATTACGTCTTATCTACCAACTTCGTAAATAACTCCAATGGTGAGTGATCATTATAGCAACTTAAACGATATGAAACCATTGTTACTATTAAAAGTAAGAAGCTGCCGAAGTTTTAGACAAAATGTGCACTAACTCATATACCTATTAAAAAAACACAGGAGTTCAGATTGAAAACTTTTTGCAGTAAAACTAAGCTCACGATTTTTATGAACAATTAGACCATGCGAAAAGCTCATTTTGGAATTAAACGGAAGAATCTTTAGTTTGCCAATCTTTAGTTCGTTGTTGATAGCTATTTCAGGGACTAAGGCAAAACCTTTTCCACAGCTTACATATTGTTTTATCATCTCAAGACTTGATAGCTCTAACGCATCTTTAATCATAACCCCGGCATCTTTTAAAACATCTACAGCAGTCGTATGATATAAACAAGATGTGCCATTACTGATAAAAAGTTCATCATTTAGAATCTGAACTCCCGCATGTTCCACTTTCCGAGCTATATCCTCAGATGCAGCAAAAACGATCGTCTCTTCCATAATTGGATAAAAAAGAATATCTTGGCGATTCGGATTTTGAGGAACAATCCCAAAATCCAACTCATAATTCAGTACACCTTTTAAGATGTCTTGATGCGATCCTTGTTCAATACGCAAATTTACACTTGGATAATTTCTCGTATATTCCTGAACAAAGGGAAGCATACGTGTAAGAAAAAATGATTCCTGTGTTCTAATGCGTATCGTTCCGCTTGGTTGATCCAGTTCGTTCATACTTTCTTTAAGGGATTGACTTAAGTGAACATACTGATATGCATATTTGGAAAATATCTTTCCCGCTTCCGTAAGTTCTATCCCTCGTGGATATCGGTGAAACAATTTTTGTCCGCTAATTTTCTCCAAGTGTTGGATATGAGTTGTTACTGTAGATTGAACATAACCTAAGCGATCCGCAGCTCGACTGAAACTTTTTTCTTCAAGTAAGGCAATAAACGCCAGAATAAAACGCCCTTCTAATGAATCTATCACATCGATCACCTTTCAATATTTCAATTTGAAATAGTAGATATTCGATTTATTCGTTAGTCAAATATGTATTTTTATTATACGATAACCGTAGTTCAAAACCAATTACCATAACACCATCAAATCAAGGAAACATAAAAATATTCAGAAGGAGATGTAAAAATGAAGATTAGTTATCATCAGCAAAAGGTTGGAGAAGTCGAAGTTTTTTATCGTGAAGCTGGCCCTAAAGACGGTCAAGTTATTTTATTACTACACGGTTTTCCGTCTTCAAGTCATATGTTTCGCGACCTAATTCCCAAACTGGCAGAACAATACCGTGTCATTGCCCCTGATCTCGCTGGATTCGGTCATACAACAACTCCACCGCGCAGTCAATTTAAATTTACGTTTGACAGCTTGTTCCAAGTTATTGAAGGCTTTACTGAAGCATTAGCTCTCAAACAGTACGTACTTTATGTATTTGATTACGGTGCACCTGTTGGGTATCGTTTGGCAGTTGCTCATCCGGAAAGAGTTCAAGCAATTATTAGTCAGAATGGAAACGCCTATATTGAGGGATTTAGTGACGCATGGGGATCCTGGGAGACGTATTGGCACTCTCCGACACCTGAAAATCGTGAAGCATGCCGCGATTCCTTGGCCCCCGAAACCATTCGCAACTTTCAGTATCTACATGGAGCTGACGCCACCCTTGTTTCACCAGACGGGTATTCCTTGGATATTGCCTACATGTCGCGCCCGGAAGCTGAAGAAATCCAACTGGACTTGATTCTTGATTATCGAACAAATGTGGATCGTTATCCTGATTTTCAGGCTTATTTCCGTAAGTATCAACCTAAACTTTTAGCCGTATGGGGTAAAAATGATCCTGCCTTCCTCCCTGCTGGAGCTGAAGCTTATAAGCGTGATATTCCATCTGCGGAAGTCCATTTACTTGATACTGGGCATTTCGCTCTCGAAACACATGCTAAAGAGATCAGCGAGCTTATTCAACAATTCTTAAAAACAAACTAAAATTTCAATGAAACGATTGATCCAATGTTCTGTTCCTTATACCAGATCCCACTTAGTATCCATTGTTTCTTGCAATCCTATTAATGATTTTCTAATAAAAATGTTAGTTGAACAGGCTTCCGATTTTTCGGAAGCCTGTTGCCCGTTTATGCTAATGTTCTCCGTTAGCCACTCATGCAGCGCTGCTGCACCAAAGATGATGAAAATGGTTTGATTCCATCCATACTGCTACTACGGCTGGAGAGGAATCAAGCCCGATCTGATGGAGTCGCTAGGATACTTGCCAATAAGAGACTCAATATCCTTCCCCCATACAATTCGCTCATCTTTCAAAGTAAGTTGATATTCCTGCATACCTACGCACCTCATCTATGATTTTATTAACGACCGTACCACTCAGCGAAATCTAGATCGATCGTTCTGTATGTAGGTTATCAGATGGGGAGTCACCAAAGATCATCGGGAAAAAAAGAAGAAGGCTCATGACGTTTAACGCCATGAACCTTTGTCATACCAATTATTATTTATACTGTCCGAATACTCCCTCTCTCGACGACTGCTTTTCGATGTTATTTTCTCAAGGATGGATTTTTTCTTCTCTTCTTACTGTTGTTGCAGTAACCAAGCTTCACACTCATGTTTCGCTTTGCGAGCACGTTTTTTAGGAGGTACCAGAATGTTTTTTTTCTTGGAGCTTGATCTCGTAATGGCAATCGTATCGTCCGTAATAAAGTGCTTTTCCCATGATGCAATTACGACTTGTTGGAATATCTCTTCCATAATAAATGACGTTGATATAAAGTTTATGAAACTGATTCAACTTATTTACTATTACTGGGACACTTACCCATGTTTTCACATCACTATACCTCTTTGCTAACTGGAGTATTCTTTGCTTGCATCTTTTGATAATCACTCCCCCAATCATACATCGCAAGAATAATAGCCTTCATTGAATGCCCCAAATCAGTTAGTTGATACTCTACTTTAGGTGGAATTACAGGATATATCGTTCTAGAGACTAAACCGTCTTTTTCTAACTCACGAAGCTGAAGGGTTAATGCTCGATGTGTGATTCCTGATAAGCGTGATTGCAATTCATTAAACCGAAGTTTCCCATCTAATAAATAATATAGAATGACAGGTTTCCATTTCCCACTAATTAATTTAACCGTAACTGCTACTGAACAGGTACGACCTTCACATTCATCAATATTCATAATTGCACCTCTAATAAAGTATACTTTTTATACTAACGGTAGTTTTTATATATTATATATAAAAATTTTGCGTACTTCAACCACTTTAAATCATGTGTTAGTATGACACATATCAACTTGAGGGGGAATTAAAATGAAAAAAAAAACGAACAAATTCTAGAAGCACACCGCTATCGTTATGCTACAAAAAAATTCGACAGCACGAAAAAAGTTAGTGATGAAGATTTTAACACAATTATGGAAGCAGCAAGATTATCCCCAAGCTCTTTTGGATTTGAACCTTGGAAGTTTTTACTTATAAATAGCGAGAAAATCCGTGAAGATTTAAAACCATTTAGCTGGGGCGCAGTTAACTCTTTAAATGGTGCAAGTCACTTCGTAATTGGATTGATTAAGAAAAATATTACTGTCGATAGTCCACTTGTGAAACATATTATAGAAGATGTATGGGGTAGCACTTTAGAGGAAAAGAAAAGACACCTTCACTTTTTCCAAGAATTCCAAGAAAATGATTTTAAGTTGTTAAATAATCCACGTGCTTTATTTGATTGGTCATCAAAACAAAGTTATCTAGCTCTTGCTAATATGATGACAACTGCTGCTTTTCTTGGCATTGATAGCTGTCCAATTGAAGGCTTTAACCACGAAAAAGCAGAACAATATTTCTCAGAAATTGGTGTACTCGACACGTCTGAATATGGTATTTCTTTTATGGTTTCTTTTGGATACCGAGATGAGGTTCAACCTCCTAAGACAAGACAAAGCATGTCTGAGATTCTTGAAGTAATTTCATAATCAAAACCATTTAAAATGTTCCTATTCCAATTAAAACCCTTTTAAAAACTCCCTTTCATATAAGTAATGCAGAAAAACCAAGTAATTTAATCTGGATACTACTTCAAGAAGGCGTCGGACTGTCGCAGTCAACGGTGTCTGATTATCTTGCAACTCTGCAACGAGTGGCTTGGTCGAAGTCAGGCGCATCGGTCAGTGGACCTACTACAAGAGGAACGAAGAAACTATCAGTGCTCTTGCCGAGATCATAGGGAATTAGTTGTAATTTTTCTACCACGTAATATCAAAAATTCACGCCGAAACGAGGATTTGCAATGAAAGCGATAATACTTAAAAAATTTGGCGGCCCAGAATCGTTCGAACTTTGCGACGTTTCCAAGCCTGTGCCGCACACGGGACAAGTCCTGGTCCGGGTACATGCAACCTCCATCAATCCGTTGGATTACCAGGTCCGACGTGGCGATTATCCCGATTTGGTGCAACTACCGGCCATTACCGGACACGACGTATCTGGCGTTATCGAAGAAGTCGGGCCGGGTGTGACGAACTTTTCTCCAGGAGACGAAGTCTGGTACACCCCGCAAATATTTGACGGACCAGGAAGTTATGCCGAGTACCACGTTGCTGCCGAAAGCATTATTGGGAAGAAGCCTACCTCGCTGAGCCATCTTGAGGCGGCAAGCCTGTCCTTGGTTGGCGGGACGGTGTGGGAAGCACTGATCGAGCGTGCGGCGCTAAGAGTGGGGGAAAGCATTCTAGTACACGGCGGCGCGGGAGGAGTCGGTCATGTGGCGATCCAGCTCGCAAAAGCCATGGGAGCAAGGGTGTTCACGACTGTACGCGAAGCAAACTTTGAGTTCGCACGAAGTTTGGGTGCAGATGTGGTCATCGACTACAAAAAGGAGGATTATGTCGACACCATCATGCGGGAAACGGGTGGCCGCGGAGTCGATGTCGTGTTCGACACCATCGGCGGCAACACATTGTCGCGCAGCCCCGACGTGCTCGCACAACTTGGCCGCGTTGTCACGATCGTGGACATTGCACAGCCACAAAACGTCATTGAGGCCTGGGGCAAGAACGCGAGTTATCATTTCGTTTTCACAAGACAAAACCGCGGCAAACTTGATGAGTTGAGCACATTAATAGAGCGCGGTCAACTGCGGCCACACGTTGGCGCCGTCTATTCGCTTGCCGACATTCCGCTCGCCCATGCCCGGCTGGAGAGTCCCAACAACGGTGTTCAAGGAAAAATCGCGATTGCAGTCGGACCGTCAGCTCATTTTAAAGGAACGCCATGATTTACGAGATCGCTCTACTCCCCGTTCACAATGAACACATTGAAACGTTCAGACGTGCATTTGCCGAGGTCGCTCCGCCGCGCAAAGGGTTACGGCGGTCACTTCCTCGCCCAAGGGATCGAAACACCCCAGCTATTCCATCTAATCGTGCGATGGCAATCACTCGAGGATCATACGCCGGGCTTCGAAGCGAGTGAAGACCATCGGATGTTCATGATGGTCTTACAGGAATATTTTTCGGAAGAACCGAGGGTCTATCATATTGAAGGGGCAGCATTTGCTACAGGCGAACATGATGATCCGAACAGCGCCGTTGGCATGGGAATGCTAGCACCTTAAGGAGTTTGTTGCTTTAAAGCAATTGGGCCGTTGTTGGGTTGTTCTTCGTGCCTAACGGAATCTGTGCCGACATCGGTCATTGTCAAGCTAGTTGCATTTAACGACATTGTCATGCGCCGCGGCAGTGGCTGTCCGCAGCGGTTGTTGACAGTCAGAAGGCACTCGATCGTACGACCCGGCTCTATCGCGCTGGCCTGAGCTCCTATCTCCTGGTACTCATCTCCCAGCGCACGGCCAATCAGGCCCGTGATACGTTAGCGCTGAGTCAACGGGGCGAAGTACGCGGCGCTATCTCACTCTACAAAGCGTTGGGCGCAGGTTGGCAGGAAGTGTCCCTTGCGCAGCAAACAGAAAGTCTAGATCTGTCTGAAAAGGCTGTTGGCTTGTGAAACCCCTCTTTTCTAAAAGGAGCCATCACTATGTTCGGAACTCTAAGGTTTCCACCGTTCCCGACAATGGCGGGATTTTGTTTTGTACGCTGAGCTCTGATTGACAGAAAAAATGCCGGTATCCTGTATGCGAAGGATTACCGGCATTTCTCAGTTGTATAGATTTTCATCGTCATTTAAAGTGGTTTTAACCATTCATTGTCTGGTTTAGCAAGTACCCTAGCGTTTTGGTAAGCCATTTCAAGAGATAAACATGTTTTGCGACGTATTCAGAATTATTATCTTTCCGTACAGCTAGTACAAAATCTCGTTTGGGCTTCGCTGTACAGTTATGTACTCTACGGTATCCTGGTTGGTCATTGTTCGATGTGATAGATATTCCTGAGACTGTCTTACGTTACATAGCCAAGCAAATTGATGTTGATCCAGAAGTCTATTCTCTGTATGCCCAACTGGACCCAACCAGATGCGAACATTTCGAAGAGATCCGCCAGGAATATGGATATCGTAATTTCTCTGCGCGTGAATACCGTAGTTCATCCCAATTTTTATTACATCATACCATGGACAACGGAAATCCATAACTTCTTCCAAGCTCTTATGTTGAATGTCGACATTATTCATAGTTGGTGATTCATCGATGTAAGCATCAACACCATCCATTATTGTAAAGTTGATTACCCCTATGGCCCAAATCAAAATAATACATCTCCACCACATGAGAAATATCCTCCATTAATTTTGGCTATTTTGCCTATACAGTTATCAAACTATACTGCCCGTTAGTTTAATAAAAAGGCGTCTGCCACCGTCGATGAAATCATATCGGGAATGTAACCATGTTCTTGTCATCAGTCGGGAATGTTATCAAGTTCTTGTCATTGTGTTTTGACAGGACTTGATAATAAATATAAAAAGCCGCATAATCAGCGGCTTCTATTGTTACTATTTTTTTGTCACCTGACACTAACACTTTATTTGTAAGTACATTCAAATTCATTTCATCAAATTTTCGCGCTAAACTGCCTGTTAGCTTAATAAGGTGCGATCGCACCTGACCTTAGATAATCATCTATTCGGTAAAGTATATAAGTTCTTGTCATTGAGCTAGAACAAGAACTTATATACTTAAAACAAAAAGACCGCAACTTATGCGGCTTTCAATGTCTATATGTTCTTGTCGTTCGACATTAACAAAGGCAGCCAATCTCGTAAACGGCTCCTTCTCTTGTCTTCTATTGAGCTATCGTTTCCCGTTAGCTTAAAAGAGAATCTTATTTTTCCCCAATCCTTTAGAAAGGCCCACGTAATCTCAGGTTTATCTCCTACTGTGGTTATCATTCGCTCCTCTTAGACCTTAAATGTTTTCCTTTATCCAAGAACGCAACTTATCAGCATAGTAAGCGCGTTCATCTGGATCGGTCTGAGAACCCTTTGTCAGATAAAGTTGATCATTCACATATCTAGGATAAACATGGAGATGATAATGCCACACGTCTTGATTGCCGGCAGGCTCATTATGTTGCCGCGTAGAAATCCCATCACATCTATATGTACTTTTCATTGCAAAAGCGGTAAGCTGAGCCGCACGGTGAATTTCAACAGCATAAACCGCAGGGAGTTCAAAAATGTTCTCGAAATGTTGATTAGGAACAACAAGAACATGTCCTTTATTGTTTGGCCACCATTTGCTCGCTATAAATGCCGTTACATATTCATTCTGGTAAATGATATCTCTCTGTTTAGTTCCCATATTAACACAGCAAAATGGGCATTCGTATCCTTCAGGCTTATGAGAATATGTTTTCATTTTTTCTTTGTTCAATCCCTTCATATTTTTCCAATTGAGAATATAGACGCAGGCAACCTCTGTTCGTTGCGTTATTCTGCCCGTTAGCTTAATGAAATTGCATGGAAACATAATTAGATACTTGTCTAATCGGTAATCGGACCATGTTCTTGTTCTTTACGGCAATCGGTATAAGTTCTTGTCCCGATAAAACAAAAAAGCCGCTAAAATAGCGACTTTCAATGGGACTATGTTTTTGTCCCCCGACAGCAAGTTTACCACTTATATTAGGGCTGCTAATTACAATGTATACTTCAATATAAATACTACCAAATATTGGAGTTACTTTCGAACTGGCAAATACTTCTTTAACAGAAATCCATTCCTTATCTTCCGTTTCATGATAAATAGCTTCTAATGGAGTCGGAAAAGATCTTTGATTATCTCCATATAAATAATATTTCGATTTTCATATGAACTACCATAATATTTTAACAAAAAAATTACTGAACATGTATTTCCGATTTGATATTATTTTGACTTAAAAATTTCATTAAATCATTACTCAGCTGCACAATCTCATTGTTAGCATTATTCGCATAATCCGGCAACATCATATCGCTAACCATTTTAGTTCCTAGCCATGTCATAAAGAAAAGATCCAAAAATAAGTTTGGAAATTTAAGCACCATTTTAAGCATGGGTGGATCAATTGAAACGCCAGCTTTTTGTATTGCCTTTAGATACGCTTTTAAAGTGACTGTTATTTTGCGTGCCGTCTTTCTGGTTCTGGCTGTTTTTTTGTCAATTATCTTATTTTCAGAATGCAAAACGCTCAACATAGCAATGTCTGATACGGAATGTGTGATTAGATACGCTTGCATATCCTTTTTAATAACGTAGGGAAGCTTTGCTGTTTTAAATAATTTTGCGAGGTTTTCTATGCGTTCTGCCACTACACCATTAATTTCTCCAAATGCCGTTGCCGCTATAATCTTTGGTAGAAATCGAGGATGCAATACTCCATCTTTAATCTGTCCGCCGAAGCCGGGAAAAGCCGGTAAAAGTCTATCCCCTACGATATCCAGCCACGAAGAAAATCCAATTGAATTACTAGTCATCGTAACTATATTTTTGCTTTGATTATCTTTTAGTGCTAACAACGCTGATTCGGACCGATCATAACGAACGGTAACGAAAATAAAATCGTATACATCGTCATTTTCAAGCGTATCAATGACATTCACTTGTATCGATCTAACTGTACCTTTTTCTTTATATTGCAGGCCATTTTCTCTTAATGATTTAAATCTATTAGAATGTGCAAACAGGGTAACGTCAAACCCTGCTTCAATAAGTTTAATTGCGTACATGCTCCCGATGACACCTGCACCAAAAATTAAAATTCTATCTTGTTTTGCTGACATTAAAACCACCCCTACTTATTAACTTTTCCTTTTGATTATCAGACAACATGTTGTATGATGTGATCATAAATCTTTATTATTCCTTGATCAACCATCAGTTTTTTATTATTTGTCGGATGATATTCTTATTCGCTAGTAGGAGGGAAACATGAAAAAGCAACCCCAAATAACGGAGAAAACAAGACAAAAGTTTGTAAAAGTTTTTTGTGAGTTATACAGCCAAAAGCCGATTGAGCAAATTTCGGTTCAGGAAATTGCGAATAAGTCAGGATATAACCGCAGCACCTTTTATCAATACTTTACTGACATTTACGAATTGTTAGACTCTGTTGAAAATGACTTATTGAATGACATAAAAAAAGAATTGGCGAATAAAGAGCTATCGATGCATATGGTTCAAGATACGCTCTATTGTCTGGACAAAAGAGAACATCTCCTGGTTCTTAGTGCCCTTTTGGGCGATTATGGAAGTGCCCGTTTTTTAAAACGCTTAAAAAAAGAAATCACTTTGGATCAATTAGAATTAAACGTTCCGCAAAACCATTCCTTAACGCCATACTTAATTGAGTTTTACCTGACAACTTCCCTTTCTTTATTCCGTCTTTGGCTCCAGCGTCAAAAGGATTTATCGTCAGAAGAATTTTTCAAGTTAGTGGAGAACCTATATACAAGAGGGATTACGCCCTATTTTAAAGAATGAGTCTGTCATTCAAACCAAATCCATATGTTGTATAACAATACGATAGCATTGAAGACGCATATGTTCGTGAACCTGTTGATAAAACAAAATAGCATAACCAGGAAGAAGTGTTGCTGATAGCTTGACAATTCGTCAATATGAAAAAACTCCCCACACAGTAACAGGATTTATTATTTCTCCTGTCTACCGTATGGGGAGAATACAACTTTTAGGAATAAGGTCTTAATGTTGTAATAACATTTGGCTCACTGTGACAGAAGAAGTTATCACTATTGTTAAGCTAGATATACTATTGGTTTAGGCTTTACTGTGAAGGGTAACTAGGTAACCGTCTGGGTCGGCAAATGTAAAAGTTCGTCCGAATGGTCCATCTATTGGTGAGGATGTAATCTTTACGCCTGCTGCAATAAGCTTGTCGTGGATTTCTTGCGTATTGGGGGCATGAAGCCACAGAGCGACACCAAGTCCAGGCTGATTACCTGAACCGAGTTCTGTTTCAGGCAACAGGTCACGAAGAGCAAATGCAATAGGCTTTGTTTCAAAGACTACAGCATGAGGTGGCCCTGCCTGTGAGCGAACCAGTCCAAGATAGTTTTGATAGAATTCTGCAGAGCTTTCAAGATTACTCACTTGAAGTGAAATGAAGTCGGGTCCAATTGCTGACATAATGTTAATGTCCTCCTTTGTTATATGGGGTTGTTATGTTGTAATACTGACTTGAGTAAAAAACAATCACAGATAGATTTGGATACTTCTCCAGGGATCCTTTCAAGGAAACCGCCAATACAATGCACATGTCAATGGAAGCTCTTTGTAACTATACGGCATGACTATAACGCACGATTCGTGTCTAGAGCTTTTGTCTCAAAAGCCAGAGCTCTCTACTCATAACTCGCTCGTAGGTTATCCGCCATCGCCTCGAGATAAGCATCGGCGATCCATTCGTTTCATTATAGAGTCATGTAAATAACCTCACTCTCACTTTGGATGTCTTGATTATACAAGCCCCCTACTGCCAACAGTATGTCAGTAGTCCCATAGATGAGTTAGAAGATAAAATTAAGTTTCTGGTGATGGATGTGTTATTTTGTTTACGAGTCCCTCCATTTAATTCTGCCTATTAGCTTAATGAATTAACGGCCGTTAATTTATTAAATATATATCTAATCGGTAACCTCGGCTTATGTTCTTGTCCATTCCGGCAATCGGTACAAGAACTTGTACCGATAAAACAAAAAAGCCGCTAAAAATTGCGGCTCTCAATGGGACCATGTTCTTGTCCCTCGACAGGCCATCCTTTTCAGGATGGCCCCTTCTGTCTTGAAACCTAATCTCTGCCGGTCAACAGTCGTCTTCCTAACTGCAGTCGGGCTTCAAGTTCGATCCTGTTTTTGCAATCTTCGCAGTAATGCATTCCTTTGAAATTTCGTTTCACACGGTCGTAAGCTTGAGTCCCCTCAATGACATAAAACTCTCTTCTGCAACTATTACAGGTGGAACGAAAACGAAAAACTCCATCGATTTCTTCTTGCATTGAATCCCCTCCCGTCAATCAAGTCAAAGCCCAGTACTATTGACGTTATAACTGCGATGCGATATAACTGAATAAATTCTAAATAACACACTGTATTAATTATTTTAATGCAGTGTGCTAAATAAGACAAGGGGGCGTTTACCGTTGCCGAAAGTCGTGGACCACGCTCAAAAGAGAAAACTAATCGCCGAATCAGCATGGAATATCATTGAGGAAAAAGGGGTTGAACATGCGTCAATCCGTGCCGTTGCAGCTGCAGCAGGGTTGTCACCCGGCGCATTGCGGCATTATTTTTCAACACAGGACGAACTGTTGCTATTTATCGTAGACTATTATTTGACAAGAGGAGTTGCCAGAGCGGAAGAGCGCCTGGAAATAAGCCCTATTCCGATGAAGGCTGCGAGGGAAATTCTGTTACAACTGCTTCCTTTGGATGAGGAAAAACGAACTGCCGTCGGCGTTTGGTGGATCTTCGCCATCCGATCCCTCACGAGTTTGGCATTACAAGCTAAAAAAGACGAGCTCACGGACGGACTCCACTACCTGACTAAAGCTGTCCTTGAAATTCTAGCTAAGGCGAAGCTTCTCCCCTCTTCAGTGGACATTCAACTCGAAACATTAAGATTGGCCTCGATTGTCGAAGGCTTGACGATACTCGCATTGCTCCGCCCGGAGCTATACACACCGGAGACCGTTGAGCAGATCATCACCCGCCATCTTCAGGAGCTATGCTCGTAAGCTACGGATGGATGAACACATAGACGATTCCCGAAAAAAACGTGCCGTTACTTATGGTACGATACTCCGTGTTTTGATCTTCAATTAATCTGCCCGTTAGCTTAATGAAATTGCATGGAAACATAGTTAGATATTTATCTAATCGGTAATCGGCGGACTATGTTCTTGTCCTTTACGGCAATCGGACCAAGTTCTTGTCCTTGGCTTGGGATAAGAACTTGGTCCGATAAAATAAAAAAGCCGCTAAAATAGCGACTTTCTATGGGATTATGTTTTAGTCCCCCAACAGATTCAGTTCAATAGCAAGTTGTGATTGGCAATAGATATCGAAAAAGTTAGCCGGCTTTGGAGTCGGCTAACTTCAACGTCTTCATTGAGATATCGTATCCCGTTAGCGTAATCTACTTTTGGAGACAAGGTCATCTAACCGTCTGGTAAACGAGGCCTAAGGCTCCAGAATCAAATGTCTTGTTTTCGATAAGTTTAAGATCGATCTTCTCCTTGAGACCTTGGAATAACGGCAACCCGCTGCCGATCAGGACGGGAGAAACCGTAATTTTATACTCATCTATTAAATCAAGCTGCATAAGGTAGTGTGCGAACCTAGGACTGCCGAGGATGACCATATCCTTGCCTGGCTGCTGTTTGAGGTTCTTGATCTCTTCCTCGACATCTTCTTTCACCAGTCTGGAATTGTTCCATTCGACTTTCTCCAGCGTCGTGGAAAAAACGATTTTGGCTGTCTTTTCGATCCACTCGGCATGATTCCTTTCATGCTGCGAGGCTGATGGGTTCGAAGGCACAGATGGCCAGTAACTGTGCATCATCTGATAAGTCCCACGTCCCCAAATTACAGTGTCGGCAGTACTTAGAATTTCTTTCGCGTGCTTCTCCAAATCAGCATCGTAAGAAACCCAGCCAATGTCCATTTCACCGTTCGGCCCTTCTACAAAACCGTCAAGCGATGCGTGCAAAAATAGAACAAGTTTTCTCATTTTCAGTTCTCCTTTGTTCATAGAGATATCTACATTAACTATATTATAGGACATTTCAGCTTGGTTGTTTCTTATGGATTGCTAATCACAAATGGAGTATTTTAGTCTGGATTGCGTTCCCGTTAGCTAAATGAAATTGCATGGAAACATAGTTAGATGCTTATCTAATCGGTAATCGGCTCATGTTCTTGTCCATTACGGCAATCGGTACAAGTTCTTGTCCTTGGCTCGGGACAAAAACTTGTACCGTAAAAACAAAAAAAGCCGCTAATAGCGACTTTCAAAGGGAACATCTACTTTTCCCCTGGCACATGTACGTACCGGTTCCGGTCATTTGTAACACTCCCTTCACTCTTTCTTTTTTTTGAAGAAATCGAACTTGATCACATAATCAAAGAGAGAGGTGATTGCAACAGATCCAAGTGGAATCATTGCGTATGCCCAAGGCGGATTATTTGGAGCTTCACCAGGCGGTGCATCTATTAAAATCTCAAAAAGAACGACACAGTAAATTACGGCCAATACAATACCTGTTACGTTCCTATCTTTTTTACGCATAGCTATTTTTCACCTCCCTTAAACATGAACAACCACTGAAAATAAATCCTCTTATGAAAATTAAAAATAATTATATTGCTTTAATCTGTATTTAAACCATTTTCAAGCAACAATATGAGTTGGCCATGCCACGAGCATTCCTCCAAATCCATATGGGTAACTATTCCACAATTTATTTTAACACGAAATTGAATTCTACTGCCCGTTGCTCCGCCCCCTCCCACGCGATGCGGCAGTCGCCGGATTATCGCCGTTTAAGACGGCAAAGTCGTCAGAAATCTGAATCCAACAGGCGGCGCTTGGCGGAGGTATATTCATCCATGTCAGGACAAGAACTTGTACCGATAAAACAAAAAAAGCCGCTAATAGCGACTCTCAATGGGACTATGTTCTTGTCCCCCGACAGTAAGGAAGTTAGATTTGTTCTGTGAGCTCTTAAACCAGTTTTCTATAAAACTGCGACTGTTACAACCTAAAGGTGCATATTTTTACAACAGCAGCCGCAAGTAGTTGGCTGCTGTTATTGTAAGGTGCGTTGTATTCAAGTCAATTAAATCAACTTGATGATTTTGTTGAACGTAGGATACAAGAGAAAATGCCGACCAACACGGACGCCTCAGATTAAACACCCTCATTTTGAGTTTACTTTAATTAAATTCCTTTTTCACAAAGTCAATGAGCTTGGACTTTAATGCATCACCGCGCTCTCCCTTATGGTACATATCTGTTCCGTGATAACCACTCTCATCCACAATTAGCTCTTTATCAGTTGCTCCGGATGCTTGAAATAATTTGCGCACTTCTTTTTCAATTGAGCCTCCATAATCACCAGGTGAAAAAACAAACAAGGATGGTGCTTTAATCTTTTCGACACTTGGTGTTGCATCATGGGGCCCACATTGTGCAGGAGAAGAAAGAATAATGAGCCCCTCAATAGGCAGCTCTTGACGAACGCCTGCAATGATTGCTGTACTACCGCCACATGATGCTCCTGCCAAAAACACTTTTTGTGCACCCAATCGTTTGAGTTCGCTTAAGGCTGCATCTGCATCACGATCTATATTCTGATTATCCTCTGGAGAATTCTGTGAGGCACCGTGATTACGATATTCAGGAATAACAACCAGATATCCACTATCAGCCAGTTCAGTTCCCATGTCAAGAAAAGAGCAAATGCTATAGCCTTGCTCGTGTGCAAGCAGCACTCCTTTATTTCCGCTACCAAGCACAAGTGCTGACAGATACACCCCATCACTGGTTGTCAATGTAGTTGCTTTATCACGTAACTCATCTGGAACACAACTATTCACAAGATGCCCGTTAGAAGAACTCGCCGTTCGATCCGGCCAGGCAGGATCATACTCAACTGGTGGGTTTGTTGGTATGTTCGTCACTTCGGCAAGTGGTGTTTCATTCCCGGTCTCAGTTGTGGGGGATGTATTTTGAGGTGGATTAGTTGAAAAATGGTCTTCATTTGACGATACAGGCATTTTTTCGGAGCATCCTGTAATTGTTACTAACAAAATGAGCAAGACGAGTACCATTTTTGTTTCTTTAAAAGATACGATCATAGATTTTCCATACCTCCAACTTTCACTGAATTTACAACAGAGTGTTCTATTATTAGCTTTTTTTCTTCATTTTTTGTACCTCCGTGTACTTCGATTTTTCTTCTCCAAAACAATACGAAAATCAATTTTTAATTTCATATATTTATTAATATAGTCCAGAGATATCATCATTTATTGAACAAATTGTCAACAAATTGTCTCCGAGTTTCAATCAGTTAGATACTTATCTAATATGTATTTTCGATCATCAAATAATAAGTTCTAAAACCTCCCCGGATTATTCAATGAAACAAAACAACCCCCAAACAAATGATTTGATTGGGGGTTGTTTTGAATATGGTGTTATCTGATGGATACGCCATCTAGGAAACACTAACATTTCTTTTATGTAAGTTCTTAAATACCGAGTATTCCTTATTGGACTTAATATAACTTAATATCTTATCGGCACATTCTGTTGGGTTCATCTCTTCGGTATTTACTTCGAGGTCATATTCATCAAAGCAATATACTTTGCTAAACTGTGAAGCTGCTAGTCCAATCTGTCTATCTCCTCTTGTTTGCTCTCTTCTTATGAGTTCTTCTTTCGAGCATTTTACACCTATAAATAACGTAGGCTGATCGAAAAATTGATCAAGAAACTCATTAAACCTCTTGTCATTGTCGATTACGGTATCTACTATTACATTAAAACCCATTTCTGATAACAATTTAATTGTCGAATGGTACACTGAGAATATGGAATCATCAAGTATTTGTGAGACAACCTGATGATCTATTTCTCTTGCAGGTTCATCTGGAAATTTATTATTAATAAAATCATTGTAATTATTAAAAAAATCATCAATTGATAAATGATAAAAAAGAATCTCTTTCTGATTTATCAGTTCAGTCGATATAGAGGTCTTTCCGGAACTTGAAGTTCCATTTAGATAAACTAATATCCCTTTCTTCAATTTAATCATCCCTTCAAAAAATAATCATTTCGTATCTTTCAGATAACGTTATATTCACAAATTTCATATAATTACCCAACTCAGAAAATATTCGAGAAACGATTGAAATATCCTGCCAGTTAGTTCATCGAGCTGCCGAAGAAGCACGGCTACCTCTCTTTTTCTCCCGTTGTACCGTTTCTTGTACCGTTACTTCAGTTATTGGAACTTTTCAAACTCGTTTTTAACCAGTGCTGATTTTGGATGACAAGAACATTTATACTTTGCCGTCTTCGTTGCAACTTCGCTTAATTACCGATCTGTCTTTGGTTCGGGACAAGAACTGTTCCGATAAAACAAAAAAGCCGCTAAAATAGCGACTTTCTTTGGGAGCATTCTTGTCCCTCGACAGGATCCCATAACTGCTTGTTTAATCGTTAAAACACAAAAGTCCGCAGTTGCGCGGCTTTTAAGCGTGTATGTTTTTGTCGTCTTAAACCAGTTTTCTATAAAACTGCGACTGTTACAACCTAAATGGTGCATATTTCTACAACAGAAGCCGCAAGTAATTGGCTGCTGTTGTTGTAAGGTGCGTTGTATTCAGGTCGATTAAATCAACTTGATGATTTTGTTGAACGTCAATTATTCTGTGGGATGGTGTTCGGTTATGTCCCCAAGAGTCACCTCCTACCGCTGAACCGTTGGATCGCTTCCTCGGTCACCGGCTGGAAAAGGTTAATGAGGTTGCCGTCGGGATCACGGAACAACACAGCACGGTTTCCCCACGGCATCGTGGTCGGTTCCTTTACCCACTCGTCGACAAACGGTTTCAAGCGCTCGTATTCGGCATCGACATCGTGGACGCGGAACTCGAGGATGACAGTGCGATTGTCGGCCGCCACAGCGGAACCAACGCCGAACAGCGGCACCGTCTGGGAGTGACCGATCGCCAGGGTACACGATGGCACAACGAATTCCGCAAAGGCAGCCGCGGGACGTTCCGCCGAAACACCCATGACTTTCTCATAGAACTCAACAAGACGATCCACATCGTCGGTAATGATACGTACAGAAGCAAAATTCATAATACCATCCTTCCTATAATAAATGATACAGTACTATATCCTTTTTTGGGCAAGAACAAGCTCTCCACCCCAATATGTTTACTTAATCGATAATAAAATAACGCTACTGACAACGGTATGTCAGTAGCGTTTTAACATTTTCGGGCATTCTCTATGCTAATGTTGATTCCCCCCGTTGTCGCATGCACCTGTTTTCGATATGGGCCCCAATTCATACCTGCAGACCGTTCTCTTTCAGACGTTAGGTCATTGATTGCCATTCCGCTTGTCGCTGCCATCTCTGACTCTCTAGTATGAATATTTTTACTCATAAATGAATAGATCCAGGATTACATTTGAACTGCAATCATATGCATATCCTGCGTGGTATGCTCATGAGGTGATCATAGAAGAAAAACCGCCTTTGATTATACGGCTGGATTGTGTGTATTCCTCTATTGTCTCCCGTTAGAACTCCTAAAAATATGGTAATTGAACAAAAACGAGCGCCTCGGTACGATGGGGTTACGCACGAGGTCATAGCCTCAAAAAGCCCATCAGGAGGTCGCTCTACTATAAAGCAAGGCACAAGACAAGCAAGATCAACTGTTTGAAAACATTACCGTTCATCATCTCGTCGTTGGCTTAGATATCGCTTAGGAGGTTCATGTGGTCGTGCAGTCAGCTTTAGAGGTATTGCTGGGACGAGGAGCTCAACTTAAGTTGACAAAATTGACGTCCGCTCTATTGTTTCTATTCTGGCGTCATAAGGTCTTGAGGCGTTCCCATTGGTCGTAGCAAATATAGTAGAAATTCATCCCTGCACGTTTCTTTGCACTGCCCGTAACGTAATTTCATGAAGATCACGGAAACGCCAGCCTAGCAGCTCATACCCCTCGGCACCAGGGTGCAGGCCATCCGTCAGAAAGGCTTCATCCTCCGGGCCAAGCCAGTTCAAGCCATCTTGATAGAACAACTGGCGATCGCCCCGAGCCCTTAGCAGCTCCACGGTCTCACGGATGAGCTCACGCATCATAGGCAGGGTGAAGCCCAGCGAATTGAGCTGCGTTTCGCGGAGAGTGCCATAAATCGGAGAAATGACAAGCAGCGGGGTGTCCCTATGTTTGTCGCGTATCGTCTCCAGCAGACCAATCAGCAGCGGCTTGAACATACGTGGGCTTAAGGTGCCCCCTCCATAGATGTTCACCCCCGCACAAATGGAGATGAAATCGGCCGGCAAGTCGCGAATCAGCCGTCCGATCATCGGTTCCATATGGCAGTTGCCCGAGAAGCCAAGATTGGTCAAGCTGAAGCCTGCGGCTTCAGCGGCAATGGCAGGCCAAGCACGGGAGGGGCTGGAAGCCCCGACGCACTGGGTAATGGAACTGCCATACGTAATCCAGCGGGGCCGGGTGTCCGGCAGCGGGACTCCGATAGCTTGAGCCCCAATCCTCAGGCCGGTTACGGTCATTCCTATATTTTGCGGAAGCCAAATCTCCATATCCTTGGTTCCGTCCCCAAGTCCGCTGAACAAGGCTTCTGTCGCTCCGGCGGGTAGGCTGATCGTCTCGCATAATTCTCCTCCTGCCACGCAATCCATGGCGGCATTATCCGCAAGCGGTGCAAAAGATACTGCCACCTCGGTGGAGTCCGTGCGCAGCCGCAGGCGAATACCGGCACATATCTCGGCTTTGCCATCGATTCCCGCAGGTGGATACAGTTCGTAATCCATGTAAGGAATACGCCAGGGCTTGAATCCATTATCCCTGCGCTCGAGCGACACGGCACCGTGAAACCACTCATCCGTTAAGGGAAGCTGCTTCACGGCGATTTCCCTCCCTTCTGCTTCTCAGCCGGAATGAAATCTTCTCCCAGCCATACATCCTGCTCCAGCAGCCGCTGCTGAAGCTCGACTATGGAAATGCCGCGCGAGACGGTGCCGTCCCGCAGCGCCAATGCAGCCGCCGTTCCCGAGGCCTGGCCCATGGAGAAGCAGTTCGGCATGACCCGCAGGGAGCCTTGCACTGCTCGATCCGAAGATACACATCGACCGGCAACCCAAAGGTTGTCGATGCCAATCGGCAACATGATCCGGTATGGGACGCCGTGTGAAACCCCTGGCGGAAGGTGGTTAAAAGTCATTTCGCTTTTGCTGTTGGCGAGATGAATATCGATGTAATATGCGTTGCGGGCAATGTCATCCGGGAAGGAGCGCGCAGCAATGAAATCATCGACCGTCAGGATATAGTCCCCTTCGATACGCCTAGTCTCACGGATGCCGAGCTGCTCCCCGCTCGTCACCATATGAGCGTGCTCAAAACCCGGCACGTAGCGGCGGAAGAACTGCAGCTGGCGTTCCGCCGTGCGGCGCCCTTCAATCGCCCCCCGCGTCAAATCCTCGGCAAGGGTGCCATCAACGCCGAATACATGGCCGAAGTTGACGCCAACCAAATAGTCGCTGACCCAAGCAAGGCCGGAGATCGACTTGCGGCCCTCCGGCAGCGCGCCGTCCACGATCGCCAGCTCCACCGTCTTGTGCAGTTGGCCCGTATCCCCGCTCTCCTCCAGGTACTGTTTGAACCTTTGACGGTCTACATTCGCAAGCAAATAGCACATGCTGCCAGGCTGAAGTTCGCCCGCTTCCCCGCCCTTCTGAAAAGGAACTCCCGCCAGTGCGGCAATATCCCCATCTCCCGAGCAATCGATAATATACCGGCAGGGAATGAAAGATCGTCCTGTCTTGTTTACGACAACGACACCCTCAACCTTCCGGCGGTCCTCAGACCGGACAACTTCGTAAACAAAGGTGTGATACAGCGGCGTCACACCGCTTTCCAGAATGGCATCATCATAAACCCGCTTCAGCACTTCGGGATCGATCGGCACCCAATCCAGCATCTCTTGATATTCCTCGCGGTACTGGGGATCGCATGCCTGCTTCATTCGTTCCATCAGCTCAAGGCCGAGACCGCGGATAATCGGCTTCCGCTTATCCGTAAAGGGACAGAAAGCCGGAACGAGCGCAACCGTACCCATACCGCCAAGGAAGCCTCTCTGCTCCACCAGCATCGTTTGCGCTCCCCCTTTCGCAGCGGCAATGGCCGCGGCGATTCCTGAAGCTCCTCCGCCGATCACCAGCACATCCACTTCGCGGGCAACCGGAATGCTGACGGATGGCAACGTAATATGTCCTTTCATAGAAACCTCTCCATTCTGTATAGCTTTAACTTGTCATAGTTGCTTATTGACTGTGCCTTCCAGACAAAGATGCAGCAAATCATCTACATGCGCAGATGCCAGGCATTCTACGGTATCGGCGGCGCCGTAGTAGATTTTGACTTCCCCAGTATCCTCCAGAATCATGCCCCCCGGAAAAATAACATGATTGCGAAAGCCTCCACCGGTCTCATAATCAGCTTCCGGGGCAAGCAGCGGCGTCTCCGCCCTGCCGATGATCCGGCTGGGATCGGCAAGATCCAGCAGCAAAATGCCGGACGTATAACGCTTCTTCCAGCTGTCCTCCCAGCCGTTCTTGCCCCGCCTGCGATCGATGTCCACGGCATGGAATAGGGTCAGCCAGCCTTTGTCCGTTTTGACGGGCGGAGCGCCCGGGCCTACCTTGTCATTGGCATAGGCTACATCTTCAACCGCCAGCAGCAGCTTGGAATTGCCCCAGTATTTTAGATCAGGCGAGTCGCTCATCCACATGTCAAAGCGGTCAATCCCGCCCCGACTGTATACAGGCATCGGTCGCTCCAGCCGGACATACTTGCCCCCGATCCGCTCCGGGAACAATACCATGTTGCGGTTGTCCGGCAGCGACAGACTCAACACCTCGAAGGAGCGGAAATCCTCGGTGACGGCGATGCCGCCGCGCAGCCCATGCTTGGTATCGACCGCAAAGCACATATAGCATTGCTCGCCGATTACCGTTAGACGCGGATCATACACGCGGATGACCTCTTCATCATGCCAGGACCAGCACGGTTCCGGCTGCACATCCCATTTTATGCCGTCATCGCTGAAGGCCAGCCCAAGATTCGTCGTGTGATGAGGAGCAACAATCCCTTGATGTTCATCGCCGTAGTCATTGCGGAAAACCATCACATATTTGCCTTTAAATTTGGTAACCCCGGCATTAAAGACCAACGCCGGGCCGTAGGGTACATCACCCGGAGTCAGAATCGGATTTCCGGCATACCGCGTAATGATCGGGCTGGAAAACAAAGGTCCCACTATAGAATCTCTCATTTGCATCACGCTCCTTGTAGAGGTTGTTCAAAAAGTTCACTTTTGATCACGAAGTGAATCAGGAAGTGACTCGGGATCGAATCTTGCATTCAAACGTGCCTTCCGGTGCTCACGTACCCAAAACGTACGCTCCGCTCCTCAGCCCCTGGCTTCATCCAACCTTCTCGGTGCTGAAAACCGGACTTTTTGAACACGCACTTGTATATGGAATTGAGTTTAACCTTTAACTGAACCGGCCGTTACTTGAATAAAGGACTTATTCGCCACAATATAAGCGAGAAGCATCGGCAGGATCGACAGGCATGCTCCCGCCATCATCAAATGAATCTGCATAGCCGCGGAAGAACCGTAACGAAGATTCGCCAGCCCGACGGTGAGCGTCTGCAGCTGCGGATTCGTCATTGTGAACACCAGCGGCAGAATATATTCGTTCCAGGCATGGCGGAAGGCAAACAGTCCTGCCACGCCAAGCCCCGGTGTTAGGAGCGGGAGAATGATCCGGAAAAAGGTTCGGACGAACCCGGAGCCGTCCACCATGGCCGCTTCATCAAGCTCGCGGGGAATCGCTTTGAAGAATCCCAGCAGCATAAAAAATGTGCTGGAATGGGCGCTGATCAGAATTAGGATCACTCCCCACAGCGTGGTATTCAAGTTCAGCGCGACCATCAAATCGAATTGCGGGCGCAGCACAATGGCACCAACGGATATAAACATCATCGACGCCTGCGTCGTCACATACAGGGATTTGCCGGGAAAATGGCGGCGATCCACCACATAAGCCGCCATGGCAGCGACCAGCAAGGTGCCGACGGTAACCATAATGCTGACAAATGCGCTGTTCCAGGTATAGCGGGCAAAATTGGCCTGCTTCCAGGCTTCGGCATAATTGACGAACTGCAGCTTGGCCGGCAGCAAGCTTCCTCCGGTCATCATTTCGGCGCCGGTCTTGAGTGAACCGGACAATGTCATCAACAGAGGAAATAATGTCAGTATCGCCGTTATCAATAAAAACAGCCACATCACCGCACGGCCCACTATTTTGCCAGTGTGACCGGAAGGCGGTCGGGCGGCGATTTTACCTCGCGCGTCCGGCTGTTGGGGTAACACCTGTTCGTTCATTTGCTGTTCCTCCTGCACGCCTGCAGCCGTTTATGATCAACCGATCTGCGGCTTGTTGTGAAATCGTAATGGCCCTATGCAAAGTTGCAATGTAGACTTTTTGAACAACCTTCTAATACAACTTGTTCATTTTACGGCTTAATAAGAAATACAAGCCTGTGATCGCTCCCACAATAACAGCGGTTGCGAAGCCTACGGAGCTGCCGTATCCTAGCTGCTGCTCGACAGGAGAACCCGTGGATACCGGGAACAACAGTTTGTACAGATAGAGATACATGACCTCGGTTTTGCCGATCGGTCCGCCTTCCGTGATGAGCATAATGCTCTCATAGCCTTTCAGGGATGCGATAATTGCGAGCATGATGACCAACTGGGCTACCGGAGCCAGCATCGGAAGCGTAATGCTCCAAAACCGTCTTCCGGCGTTTGCGCCGTCCATGGCCGCGCTCTCGGATAAATCCTGCGGAATGCTCTGCAGTCCGGCCAGAAACAGCAGCATATAATTGCCGACCGCGCCCCATACCGCCACAATAATGACCGTAAGCATCGCATGCTTCGGCCCGAGCCAGTCGATCGGCTGTGAGACCAGGTGCAGCTTCATCAATACGGTGTTAACCATCCCGTTATAGGAATTGAAGATCGTATAGAACACCACGGAGATAACCGCAGTGCTGATGATTGTCGGCATAAAATAGATTCCTCGCAGCAGATTTCCGCCCCGCAGCTTGCCGTTCAGGACGACCGCGAGCAGCAGGGACAACGGCAGCGTTAGCAGAAGCTTGCCTCCGGCGTAGATAAAGGTATTGCCAACCGATTCCCAGAACAGCGCATCGCGCATCAGCCGACGGAAATTGTCCAAACCAATGAACAGCGCATCGCCGTATCCGGCATAGTCATAAAACATATAGCGCAGCATCCATAACAAAGGATAGATGCCAAGAGCCGCTGTCAAAATGATGCTCGGGGACAGAAACAGAGCATTCTCCCCCACGCGTTTCCATTTAAAACTCACGATTCGTTCCTCCTTCGGGGAAAGAAAAGGGGCATCCGCCAAAAAGTGCGCGGCAGCCCCATCCTTGCCTGTTATTCTCCCTGCGGTTTAGTTGGATCAAAGGCAGGGTTCAGCGTTACAGTGACCTCGCCTTTCTCCAGCGCCTTGGACAATGCGGCGTTGTATCTTGTGTTTAAATCTTCCGTAATCGCTTTCAGATCTTCGTCGGTAAGGATGTATTTGAAGAATGCATCAGCGTAGGTGGAACCCTCTGGAGTAACGTTTGGCGAAGCAGGCCAGAGCGAGTCGTGTTCCCCGACCAGGAAGCCTTCCATGCCACCCATCTCCGGATCTTTAGCTTGTTCTACAATGCTTGGCACAATGGCTATCCCGAAGCCTTTTTCATGATAGGTCTTCAGAACCTCGTCGCCGTGCATATACTGCATGAATTTCCAAGCTGCTTCCTTATTGGCCGATTGAGCGCTGATGCCGAGCCACGTTCCGGCGGACACGATTTCGGAAGTTCCCCTGATCTGACCGTCCAGCGTTGGAGCCAACGCGCCCCCCCAGTTGATTTCAGTCGGGAATTGATCCATGTACACGCCCGGTTCCGTCGAGAAAGAAAGATACATACCGATTTTGCCTGCGGCGAATTGGGCTCGCAGCGGATCGATGTCCAGCGCTTCCGCGCCAGGCAGAATACTTCCGTCTTTATACATTTGCTTGAAATATTCGATGACCTGCGAGTAAGGCTCGAAATCGAATTGACCTGTCTTCAGATCAAAGCCAAGTCCCTGATAACCGCTCAAAGAAAGAATTTCCCGGACGGAACGGTCAAATGCTTGCTTCGGATTTTTGAAGTTCAGTGCAAAACCATAAATGCCTTCGGCTTTCCCAACTTCAGTAATTTTCTTGGCATCGTCCACCATTTCCTGCAGCGATTTCGGAGGATTCTCGATGCCGGCTTTGGCAAAGAGATCCTTGTTGTAGACCAGACGCATGGTGAGGCCGGTGTTGGCGAGCGAGTACACCTTGCCGTCAAATCGGTTGACATCGTCGATCAGCAAGCTGCCGAACTTCGCTCTCAAGTCATCGGTAAGATACTCGTCAATCGGTTCAAGATACCCTTTTTTGACAAATCCGGACGTATTGGCGCTCTTTAGGCGAAGCACATCCGGCGCCTGGTTGCTGGAAAAGGCAATATCGACGCTTTGCGCGTAATTCTCGGACATGACCGTCAATTCCACCTGGATGTTATCGTCGTTTGTTTCATTGAATTTGTTAATTAATTCCTTAATATACTCCTGATCATGACGGTCGTCAGTCCAGTATTTAAGCTGTACGGGTTGGCCTGTCTCGGTTGATGGAGCTGCTGTTCCGCCGTCAGACTTGCCATTCGTCGTACCACCATTGCCATTGTTGTTGTCGTTCCCGCCGCAGCCTGCGATTCCTGCGGCTAGAACAAGACTCAAGCCGAGACCTAACCATTTTTTTCGCATACATTCTACCCCTTTGATTAACGTTTGTATTGTGAGCTCGTTTTTTATTATAGAATCCCGTACTCGGAAAAGGAGTGAGGCAAATTCACTCTCAAGGGATAGAATTCTATGGTCTCCTGCAGCAAGAGCCTCACGCCTCAGGCCGATCCATGTGATAGCCGGCCCTGAATTCCGTCGGGGTCTGGCCAGTGATCTTCTTGAACATCTCGCTGAAATATCTGCGCTCCTCATACCCTACTGCCGCAGCCACTTCCTGCACCTGCGCCCCCTCTACCAGCAGCAGCCTCGCTTTCTGAATGCGTTCCGAGGTGATATACTGTGTGACCGTCATTCCGGTCACCTGCTTGAACAAGCTGGAAAAGTAGCTGGCGCTGAGATGCACATGGGCGGCGCATTCGCCGACGGTAATATCCTCGGACAAGCGGCCCTTGATATAGCCAATGGCCTTATAAATCACCTTCTGCCCTTCGGATAAGCTGTTTCGGCGAACCAGCTCGGCTCCCTCCGTGCACAAGACAAGCAGCTGACGCTGCAAAGAGGCCAGCGGCAGTCCCGCCGTCCCTTGCACCGTTCTGAATCTCTGAATGAGCGGCTGTATCTCCGAATAGGAAACCATTTCGTAAAGCGTGCGGATCGCTGAAGCAGCCAGCTCATCGTACAGGCTGAGGAGATAATCCGGATTTTGCCTTGAGATCCGTTTCTGCAGCGCTTCCGAAATCGCGGACAGCATCGCGTCCGTCCGGACGGCATTCCCAGAACGCAGGGCCAGCAGCAGCTCGTCCTTGTACTCCAGCGCCAGCGGCTCCTGACTGCCGCTCTGGAGGAAATCGTCATACATAATGGCCGCATTGCCTTCGGTGAACAGGTGATGGGAGAGCGCACGATGAGCCTGCCGGTAGGAATCCGGCAGCCCGCTGATCTCCTCCACTCTGCCGCCGACCCCGACCGAGACCGTGAACTTGGTATATCGTTCCATATTCCGGCAGCACTGCTCGGCAATTTCGATCGGACTGGACGGTCCTGTATCGTTCAGTACGGCCAGGTACTGGTCATGACGGGCTCGGAAAAGAACGCTGCGTGCATAATGGGCAAGCGTCTCCTGCATAATGTTCAACAGCGAAAACCGGATCAGCTCCATCTCCTGGATGGACTGCTCGGCAACCTGCTCCCGGAAGCGGTCAATTTCTATCAGCATCACCACGAAGCCGCGCGGCTCCAGCTCAATATTCAGAAACTCCCACCGTTCCGAGGCCTCTTCCCATGAAGTGCGGTGGCTTATGAGCAGCGCAAAGTATTCCTGTCGCAGCGCCGGCATGCTCTCGCGAAGCTTGTTCTCCATTTCCCTCAAACTTATCCGTTTGGACCTCTCTTCCATAACCTCTGCTTTGGCTCGCAGCACAGCCGACATCATATCTTCTTCTGTGAAGGGCTTCACCACAAAATCAAACGCCCCCAGCTGCACCGCCTGCTGCGCATATTCAAAGTCGGCATAGCCGCTGATCAGAATGACCTTGCAGCTGGGGTTCTCTTCCAGCACCAAACGCAGCATGCTCAACCCGTCCATGATCGGCATCCGGATATCGGTAATAACCAGATCCGGACGCAGCCCGTTGATCAGGGTAAGCCCCTCTTCCCCATTGCTCGATACACCTGCGACCCGAATCCCCTGCTCTTCCCAGTTCATCGCGGTCAGTCCGTCCACCACGCTTTTAATATCGTCGATAATGCAGAGACTGATCGCCTCAGGATTGCTCATCCAAATCCTCCCCTTTCTTGGGCAATGAAATCCGTATTTCGGTTCCGAGCTCCGGCACACTGTCTACGTGAAATTCCGCACCGTCCCCATAATAGAGCCGGAGCCGCCGGATCAGATTGGACACCGCATATCCCTTCTTCGACTCCTGCAAAAAGAGTTCGCGCACTTGGGTCTTGTCCATTCCCTTTCCGTTATCACGTACGGAAATCGTCCAGCGTTTCTCATCCCCGCTAATCTCGATTTCGATTAGGCCGCCGTTCTTCAGGTCGCGAAAACCGTGCAAAATGCTGTTCTCCACCAACGGCTGCAAAATGATGCGCGGAATCGAAAGCGATGACAGCTCCGGTTCGCGTACATGGATCTCATAAGAGAATAAGCCTTCATAGCAGCTTAACTGCAGTTCCAGATACTGGCGCACATGCTCCAGTTCTTTCGACAGTGTCGTAATTTCCTGGCCATTGTTCAATCCAAGTTGGAACAGGCGTGAGAGCGACATGACCATTTGCTGCGACGGTTCGATCTGCTTCAATTTCAATTTCCAGTAGATGGTGTTGAGCGTGTTGTACAGAAAATGCGGGTCCATCTGCGCCGACAGCGCCTTGATCTCTGCAGTTCGCTTATGCGTCTGGGCTTCCGTTACCTCATCTATCAACACCACAATCTGTTCCAGCATCCGGTTAAACCGAAATCCCACCTGAGCCAGCTCATCTCCGCTGCCGCTCTCAAAACGGGCGGTCAGATCGTTGTTCTCGACCCGCTTCATCACCTTCAGAAGCCCTTGCAGCGGTTTCAGCAAATAGCGTGAAAATGCGCCCGAAATCAACGTGGTGACGGTAAAAGCAGCCAGCGTAACTCCGGCGATCAGCCATTTGACAAAAACCATGTCCTGGAGCACGTCGGCCCGGGAACGGATGGTGGTCATCGTCCAATCCGCAATGCCGAGACGGGCATAATTAAGCAGATAGGTCTGGCCTTCCATTTCAAAGGGCTGACTTCCCTCCGAGCGGCTCATCATGCCACTCAAATTACCCGTCTCAACTGCCTGCCTGACCAGCGGTTCCTTCACGGGGTAAACCGCCTCTCCATCAGCGTTCAGCAAGAAGCTGGACGCCCCTTCCGCGGTGTTCCCCTGGACCAGCTTGCGGAAACCGTCCTCTCGGATATTCACGACAATATAAACACCGCTGACCGGGGTGTCAAAGATCGGCTCCAGAATAAGCGAAATGACGCGTTCCTTGCCGGAGAAGAGCATATCCTCATGACCCTCCACCCACAGGTTCTTTTTCTCCTGTTCGATGCGCGCATACAGAACGGTATCCTCGAATGCGGTGAGCCGATTTCGGTTCATGGACGAAGGATAGAACTCGCCAATCGGCGTAAATACGTAGATCGATTGGATTAGCGGCTCGGCGATCCGAGCCTGCGAGAAAACGTTGTCAAGATCGTTCAGATGCATGTAATATCTGCTGGCATCCCCGGAGCCGGCATCCTTCAGCATATCGTAGAAAGGCTGGCTGATCATAAACGTCATCATAATCAACATCAGTTTGTTCAGCTTCTCATCCACAATCTGTGCGGATCTGACCACCGTGTCCTGCGTGAGCTTCAGTGCATTTTTTTCCAGCGTCGCAGTCGAGATATAATAAGACAGTCCTCCGGTCATCAGAACAGAAAGCACGATGACGGCCAGAAAAGCGACCTTGAGTTTGTTGCGGAACGATTGCCTGCGGAGGTACTCCAAGCTTTTCACGCCTTCCGTTAAATTCTTTGCTTTGATTATGTCACTGCAGCCCCTGTTCGACAACGTAAAAAAACGAAGCTGTCCCAGGCAGCCATGTCATGGCTTTAGGGGCAGCTCCTTCTTAGGATCCCATGAACGGTGATCGACCTGTGGATCGGCTTTTTTTGAAGATTATTGAATTTATAAGCTTTCAACGGAGCTGAACAATTCTATAATCGCAAGAAAAACTATTGCTAAACGCGGTCTGTCTTCTGTGAATGTACGTCGATAGACGTCTTTCTTACCGGTACAGAATGTTTTGCTGACTAAATCGGGTCAGGCGTCAGAACCAAAGCATCATCAAAAGTTACGCCAGCCGAGGTGGTCCGAAACCCTATTTTCCCTGCTGTCAGTTCTGTTTCGGGATTGGTCCATTCCATTTTTAGTTCCCCATCCACATAACCTTTTATTGTGTTCCCTTCAATGGAAGCCTTCATCGTATACCACTGGTTCGCCTGAGCTGTAAACGGGGTACTGGATACAAGGGTCATGACGTTGCCCACGGATTTGTACAACTCCAGCTTTTGGGCTGTGGAATGGATTCGGAACATATAGAAATTACCTGCATCCTGTACCCTGAAGAGAATGCCTGCGTTGGCATTGGTGATGGGCATTTTCGTTTTGGCTTCATACGTATAATCCGTCCACGAATCGCCGGCAGTAATGACTGCAGTGGCTGCTTGATTCTGAATCAAGGCTTTTGTGCCGTCAGTTGTCACATTCCAGGAACCTGAAGCAGACGTCCAACCTACCGTATTTCCATCTTCAAAATCGTCGCTGAATTGGATGACCGTAGGATCCGGATACACGGGAGGTTCATTCACGTCCGTAACATGGATCGTAAAGGACTTCTCAACATACAGTCCGCCTGAATCTGTGCTCCTCACCCGGATGCTGTAGCTGTCCTTGGCTTCGTAATCAGGCGTTACGGCTAGAATCAACATATTGTCCGATATGGTGAAGCTGCTGTTGTCCACATCCCCTGCACCTGCTGTCAGCATATAAGTAAATGTTTCTTCCGCATCAGGGTCGCTGGTGGAAAAAGTTCCAACCATGCCTCCCGCCGTCGTGTTTTCAACAACACTGTTGTGTGAAAGGGCAATCTCCTCAGGCGCTTTATTGATGAGGCTAACCACGGCATCGTCAAAATGGACGCCGGCCGAGGTGGTCCGAAATCCGATCCCCCCAGCCGTCAATTCGGTGACAGGATTGGTCCATTCCATCTTTAATTCTTCATCCACGTAACAGGATATCGTGTTCCCTTGCATAACCGCCTTAACTGTATACCACTGCTTCTCAATAGCAGTGAACGGCGTACTGTTTACAAGCGTCAGTTGTCCATTCACGGATTTGAACAACTCCAGCTGTTGATTCGATGAATGAATGCGATACATATAATAATTGTTTGCATCCTGCACCCTGAAGACCATGCCCGCGTTGGCATTGGTGATGGGCATTCTTAATCTGGCTTCATAAACGTAATCCGTCCATGAACCCCCGCTATTAGCGGTAATCAGGGAGGTGGTTGTCTGATTCCCGCTGGACAGCACGTGATTCGTGCCGACTATCGGGACGGTCCAACCGCCGGACATCGACGTCCACCCCGCCGTATTTCCGTCTTCGAAATTGTCGCTGAATAGCGGCGGCTTGGAATTGGCAAAAACGAGACCATATACATTGTTATTAACGGTAACATTCAAGTCGTCCAGGGTTGTTGCAAGCTTCCCTCCAACATAAACATCTGTGAACGTGACGCCGTTAACCCTTCCGCCTTTCGTGGCATTCCCGGAAATTCTGGATTTCTGGGTGCCGGTCTCGCGAACATTGATGTTCTTGACTACAACATTGCTTACATCGCCGGAAGTGCTGGTGGACACTCCAAGCCAATAGTTCCCGAATTGATTGATACCGACGCGTTCGATGTCGATATTCTCAAACGTAATATTTTGGGCGTAACCTTCCTCCGGAAGCGTATTCAGTTGGTAACCATGATCGATAAGCAATGCTCGGGCGCTTTGATACACATACGAATTTCGGATGGTTACGCCGATTTGCGGCTGGGCTACGCCCATGCCAATCTTGAAAGCCGCACATCTTGTCCATGCAAAAGCGTCATCAAAGACCACGTTTTCCAAATGTTCAAGCTCGCCCGGCCAGTCTTTGGACATCCCCGTCTGCAGCCAGGTTTTCGTGGAATAAGTGTCATCATCCGAGATGGCAATCGAATGTTGAACAAGCACGTTCTGACTTTCATTAATATCGATAACGTCGTTCTCGATTTTGTATAAATCCTGGAATCCCTTAAGATTGTTTATGGTTACATTGTCGGAACGAACCACCATAAACGACCAGAAACCGGCATCCCGCAATATTAAGCCGTCAAAAGTAAAATTGGATGTTGCGATCGGAACGAGCAGGTTATTGAGGAACCCTTCATTTTTATTAGGCGCCGGCATCTTTCGCTCTCGCATCGCAATGCCTTTTCCATCAATGGTTCCCCGTCCCCGTATCGTAATATTGGTGGAATCTACGGCAGTACGAATAAAATACGTTCCATCCGCGTTTCGTGAATCCTTGCGAAAATCAATCACGTAGTCTTCCCCCCTGCCCGTGCCGACAATGACGGCGCCTCCAGCCAGGTAAAAGGTTACGTTGCTTTTTAATGTCAGGTTCCCGCTCTTATAAACACCTGCCGGAACGAAAACTACGCCGCCGCCGGCTTGATGGGCGTCATCGATCGCCTGCTGAATCGCGTCCGATGCCAGCGATGATCCCGTGTTATCCGCGTGGTATGGCGACTGTGTCACATTAAAAATCCCGGCACCTGCGGACGGGGGTATATCCGTTTCCAAGGGGTCTGCCGCGATGACAATCTTCTTCCTCTGGTCATTGATTTTTACGATGACATAGGTTGAGGATGAAAGCGTGAACGTCAGCTTGTTTCCGTTAACTGTGCCTTCGATGTTTTTAGCCTGAGGACTGATGGAGAATGATGTAATCGGCACATTGTTGGTAACTTCGATTCGGACCGTGCCGGAAAAAGAAAATTGGGCATAGTCATAGTCAGCCAGATAACTGATTACAGGAATCGCTTTGTTATCGGCTTTCAATGAAAACACGCTGGATGCGGTATAGATGGATGGCATCGGGTAATTTTGTATCGTGGCCGGTGCTATGGCGCTCTGTACCAAAGATGTCGGATCAGCGGCATCCGTTATATCCATTGAAGAAATAGAATAGCTATCGATTTTGGCAGCTTCCGCAGCTCGGGGTAACAATCCTGTTATTATAACGGCAAGCACGACCAACAGACTAACTGCTTTTCTTGTAATGGTAATCATAAATACCTCCTCAAGATTATTCATCTGCCGAACAATAATAAGGCAGCGCAGCTCAGTTCGCCCGATTGTATTCTTGCTTGCGTTTTTTTGTGAAGGCGCTAACATTTTATTGGAAGCAAGCAACAGCCGCCCTTTCTGAGGTTCACCCCCCCCTCCATCCAAACTTTTCACTGTCACGATGGATTATAATCCCTGCCCGCATAAAAAGGAGTGGGGCAAGCCCACTCTCCAGGGATACATTTTAACTGTTCTCCATGCACGCAGGGATTGTTGAATTTCGAAACAGAACAAGTTGGTTCTCGTTGGTGAAGACTATCAAAACCTAAATCAAGAAAAAAATGATCTTACAAACAGCCCTCTGCAACGAACGAGAAGACCTCATATTTGGGTTCGTTTTATTGAATGTATGATTGAGGCAACACGAAGAGCATTCTTGGCTGCGCTTCGTGTTTTTTGATTCCAAAAAAAATCTCCTCGTAGCGAGGAGATCGGCACATTAGATTAGAGCAATCGCGAGCAGCGTGAACAGGCTTAATGTTAAAATGGCGCTGCGAGCCCCGAATCCGAAGGGGAAGAAAGCGGAGGTCGTTACAGTTCCGTCTCTTCGATCTGTCTCCAAGTACACATTATCACAATCCACTTTTACGATTCTTCCTACGTGTACACAACCGTCTCTTGTCGTAATGCGGACTTTCTGGTTCATGAATCGCATGCAGCTATAATAGGCTTCCATCTTATCACCCCTTTCTTTGACAACGTAGCATATGAAAGCGTTGGACAAAAGGTCACGGCAGTTATACCCTCTACAATGAATGAGATCGAAGGTTACCGATAATAATGTAGATTCCGCTGGTTTACGAAATTTTGAGAAATTAAACCCTGTCAGCACAAGGCTGGCAGGGTTTAAACACTGGAACTCAAACATTATAACGATGCGTTGTCATTGGAGTCGAACCAAATTATCTCTAAGGGTTTCAATTCAAAAACAGTCTTCTGGTTCACCACTGCGTTTAGAATTGCTAGAGAAAATCGTAAAAACCGTTTAGACTTGCCTCTGTATAAAGCATGTCATGTTGAAGCTTACTTCTCTCCGTTTTCATTTTTACTAAGTTGCACTTCTAATCATTGGTTTCCATTCTAAGAAATTCTGCTACATTAGAACCAAACGTTTCAGGCTCCTCAATAAAAGGGAGGTGACCACAATCCTGCATCACAATTCTTGTAGAATTCTTTATTCCTGTTTGGATTTCAGCTATTTCCCTATTAAATGAGTGATCAAGATCCCCAATATGGATTAGTGATAAAAGTTTCGATTGCTTTTTCACAACCATTCAGCCTTACCTGAAAATGCTGTTTAATTCCCTGCCATAGCATACTTACTCGATAGTTATGATGACTTATGACAGAAAACAAATTAACGACCATTTGTGAACATTCGAAAAAACAAGGTGGAGCTCTCACTGGCGCTGGCTGCAAAGCCAATAGGCGTCACGCGTAAAATCTCGCTTACCTTGCCTGCTGGGCAGACTTTATTATTATCTTCTTCCAACATGAAACACACCAATTACGGTTGTACCTTCAACATCATACAAAGGGATATCGCGACCATCTGGTGATCTACTGTTCTGTATCGCAATGGCATCCTGAGGTGACTTTGGTTGCTCACTGTCTAAATCTTTTTTCAACACGTATCCTGCAGTGCCATCTACACCTATTGCGCTGA
The DNA here is from genome assembly GCF_049316025.1 of Paenibacillus sp. NPDC058898. NCBI lineage: Bacteria > Bacillati > Bacillota > Bacilli > Caryophanales > Paenibacillaceae > Paenibacillus > Paenibacillus sp. NPDC058898. The sequence continues at coordinate 582,790 of NZ_JBMOSM010000001.1, forward strand.
TTAATTCAGGTTCTGTTTCTGGAGAAGCAGCATCTGCGGAAGAACCGTATGTCTGTCCGTTTTTATTTTTGGGATAGTTCATATTCTTAGCTCCAATATGAATAGAACCAATTATGTTTACTCCATCAACATCATACAGTGGAACATTACGACTAAGTTCACCGAGATAATCTTTTTTCAGCACATATCCTGCAATGTCATTTATACTTCCCATATGGATTACGTCAGGTAGCAATTCAACCGAAGTGGCTTCTTTAACCGAACCATATGACTGCCCATTTTCATTTTCAGGATAGTTAGGAGAATTTGCGGGTCTTTGATTATTCGTGCTTTTAGCAAATGTGCTTTGGTACCCCAGTACACCTCCCACTACACAAACGATAATAACCAGACCAATCAATTTTCTGATGCCCTTAGAATGCACCCTCACATTTTTCACTCTTTTCTCACTCTTCACTCTGTAATCGTTCATTCCGTCCTTTTCATTTTTTTTCGTAAAAATAACCTCTTTCTATTACCTGGTTTGTATCTTCGGTCACTTCCTCATCAATATCTAGGTTAGCGACTTCATCTCTTGGAATTTGTTTTGGAAAAGGAGCATAATAAAATTCTCCATATTCAGTTACTACCCTTTCTGCTGGTTCCGTTCGAACTTTTCTGTCGTATTCAATTTGCCAATCTTCTAATGTTTTTTTGGTGGAATGGTGTCACTATCATTAATACAAGACAACATGATGCAATGATTATAGATCTTCTTAAATACTTCTTATTTTTCATGATCACTCCCCCTTCTCAGATGCTATTTGTTATTCAGGTGAAATTTGGAATAAAACCTCGAACACCCATTACTGTTTACTCTCGTGCTGCTTTTTTACTTGTTACATATCCTATAAAGGAACCAATCAAACTGGCAGCATACACTATTATTACACAGATGTATCCGAATGTTTCATATGAAACCGAGGGTAGGAAATACCTTAACCCATATACTGGTCCTAAAATAATTATTCCTACTGGTATTGAAAAAAGTATTGAATCTATAAGATACATAACAAAAACACATTCAATAGAGACAAGACAGTAAATGGAGGATTAAAGCCGTGCTCAAAGTTATGGTTTCTATAAATTTAGACATCTTCACTTTTCCGTCCCCTTTCTTGCATGGAGGTTATTTCCTTCAACTGAGTAAACACCAATAAAGCAAAAAAAGTTACATAACAAAATTCATTCTTTTCTGAATGATGGTTATAAAAGTGAAAATCTGGCGTCTTATATATTACAATTACAATATATAACAAATAATGGAACATGTAACTTGTTGCATACAATTATTTTCCTTCTCAAAAAAATTCATGGGGAGTGTGAAGAAATGAATATAATCATTGAGTATTTGTACAATCATAGATCCTAAATCAAATAAATCGCTAGTTGAAAACATCAGCTGATCACGTTGATGCCTTCTTGGTTTTATTGAGCTGTTGTCTCCCGTTAGTTGAACATTGATTTTGCCAAATAGACCATCACTAAATTTAAAATCCTCAACAATAGTTCTTGTTGTACTTATTCGATTTCGAATATCAATGCTAGTGACCTCTCGTTCTATTTTATAACCAACAGCATTGTGTTCTTCAATTGCAAACAAATATGTCTGTCTAGATTCATCAAAGAAATGAAGTCTAACTTTCGAAACGGGTTTACCGGGGACAAATGGATATGGTTCCTTAATCTCCAACTTATACCTTTGATCCGTGTGAGATGGTGCAAGTAGTTTGAAATCGGCAGCATTTTGTAATTTGTATGAATGATAAATTCACATATAATGTGTGAAAAAAAGGACCCATCCACATCGGACGGGTCCCTGCTTCTTTTTCTTACGGCTTGACGGCTCCGTTAATCTTCTCGAAGAACGGGGCCAGCATGGAGACGAGCTGCTCAAACTGCTGCTGTTCTTCTTTGGTCAGCTTTTCCTCATGTTTGATACCTTTTTCATCGGTCATCTTCAGCTTTAATTGCACCATCTGCTTGAACAACTCCATAAACTCATTCAATTCGTCTTCCGTGAGCTTGTCTTTTGCTACTTGAAGCATTCCCTCAATCTCTTGATAACTTTCCTGTGAACCGCCGTGCTGTTCAATGGTTTTAACAGATCCGAATATTTCATCGGCTAGATAGGAAGAAGCAAATACGGCAGAAGGAATCAAGATTGCTACAGCGGCAATACTTGCGAGCATGCGTTTTTTCATAGGAGATCTACCTCTCTTTTCGTTCACAAAATGTTGGTAGGACTGTCGGACACGTCCATACAAATCGGGTGGGCAGTGCATCGAATCTGCCACCTGGCGAAGCTCTTCACGCAATTCCTTATCAATGGACATACGCGTCTCCTCCCGTCATTTCGAATCGTTTCCGGAGTTCTTTCAGTGCCAGATGATGCCTGGATTTCACTGTGCCAACGGGGATCTGCAGAACTTCTGCGATTTCTTCCAGAGAATAGTCGTGAAAATAGCGCAGGATGACGACCACACGTAGTTTGTACGACAACTGGCGGACAAGGTTGAACAGCTCATGCTGCATTTCGAACTGCTGGACTGCTTTGTCCGTCCAGTCGAACTGTTCACAAGTCATCTGGCGGTTTCGTTCAAAGAGGCGAATTCGTCGCCAGGCCTTTCTTTTCCAATCCTGGACAAGACGGATAGTGATCCCGTGCAACCAAAACCGAAACGGCCGGTTCGGGTCGTACTTGTGAAACGACTGCCACATGCGCATGTAAACTTCATTCACGATATCCTCAATGTCCTGTTTGTTGTAGACGAGAAAAGCAACCGTCCGATAGACGTCTTGGTGAGTCGCCTGATAGACAAGCTGAAAGGCCGACTCGTCGCCCAACGTTGCTTTTTGAAGCCACGGAAGTAACTCTTTATCATTCATAGGGGCCCCTCCTGAACGTGTTACAACCCTTAATTCGCTCCCGTGGAGAAAAAGGTTCAGTAAGAGAATAAACTTTTTGATGATACTCACCATTTTAGGAACTTCTTAAGGTGTATCGCCAATTTTTTTGCACACGGTTACCCCTGTTGTCATGGACGCTGGTACTCCTCCAATGAAAAGCGCATTGCCCTTCAAGTAGAACAATCACATGAACTTTCTCTTTAATGGAATCTTATTAAAGGTTTTGGACTATTCTGCCCGTTAGCTTAGCACCAGGCAGGACATATGTACCCAACAACTTATTTTGTGAGCATGTAAAAAAGAGCTACTTTACGGCAGCTCCTTCAGTGTTTCTGTTGTAGACTTCCTTATTGAATTATCGTACCCGTTTGTTCAGCAACGAGAAACAATCTACTTCGAAATATATGTTTGATGTTTGATGTAAACTCGGGCTTATTTACGTAGTCCGCATAGTTTACGACTCCGTTAAACTCCAAATAAGCCTGATAGCGAAAGCGAACACTTGGCTGTGTAATCAAATCGAGAACTCTATCCTTCGCTACCCAACGGCTGTCGGTTGTTTCTTCAGAGAAAGATAATAATTCCCCACCAATAGACGTAAAACGAGTATAAAAAAGGCTAGCCAGAATTTCTGGCTAACCCAATAATCCGTAAATGCCGATTTATCGAATTCTCAAACGACAATTGTTAAGACTCGAGGCTTGCTGTAGAACAGATAATTCCGAGTGGCCGGTTCATCAACCAACTATCTATAAATCGTTGCCAAGAAGATTTGTCCATCCTCTTCCTCGTAATGAAATGACAGCTTGCCTGAACCAAAGTTGTAAATCATGTCATACACGCCCTCAGCCTCATTGAAAAATTCATCATTCGGTTTGCCAAGCCACAATTTAACTGTTGACGGGTACAAATTTCGCTTTTCGGCAAAAAGGTTGAATATCATAAGTCTTGAGCTGGAATCCAGCTCATGGAGATAGGAATCGAAGCCTATCGCATAGTTCTGATAGACATAAAATGCACCCCATTCACCGTTTTCCCGCAGCTTGGCTTTTTTAAGCGTACTTTGGAGCGATTTATGAGTCATGCCGAGCTTGATTCCTGGCTGGTCGGGAAGAATCCCTGTCTTGGCAGCAGCCTTCAGGCTTTCGAGATAAGCGCGGTCACCGATTCCTGAATTTGGCCAGGATGGATGATCATAATCCATGTATCGCGTCTCTGTCAAACGCAATTCCAGCTTGCTCACGTTAAGTTTGAACGTATTAACGGCATACTTGAAAACAGCGTTATTGTAAAACTTGAACTGCACCCGCGCATCTGACAGCATGCGAACACCGTCTTCCCGTCCTGCAGGATAGTAGTTATCCATTTTTTTGCCTTTATGATCGACGAACTTCACGGGCATCAGCGACCCCGAACGAATAATGAAAGGGGTAGCCAGATTGAAATTAGATGTCCCCCATTCTGTAATCATCAGAATATCCGGCGTGCCCTTTTCTTGGCTTCGAATCGTATAATGCCAGGTCTGGGGCAGCGTAACCGAATGCAGGCCAAGATTCACGGACTGTATCGTACCATACGTCGCTCCTTTTTTGACGAGAGCTGCTTTATATGTACCTGTGTATTCCTTGTCCCCCGGCTTATTTCCGGTCCAGTAGTCCATTTCGGTCAAGGTTGATGATTTTTCATCTTGAGCGTAAATATAAACCGTATAGGAGTTCTGATACGTATCCCTTAAATTAAAAGACAATCTGCTTATCTTTTTTAATTTCTCAACAGGTATGCTCTTCCCCTGTGCCTGTGCGGAATCTGCTGACATGAACATGCAAAGTCCTGCCAAAAAAATCGCCAGCAGAAAGGCGCACAGCCATGTTTTGTTGCGATAGTACTGAATCATCCTTCGATTTCCCCCTGTTAATAGAGATGATATGTAGTTTATGTCGTATTTAAGTGTATCATCTCCCTAGGGTATTTCCCATCAAAAAAAATGTCGATTATTCATTGTTATAATAATCATTGCTCAGCTTAATGGATCACATTTGTAGTCTTAATGCAACCTACCACTTATTCCATTAATTTCCTTTTACTTCATTATCGTTCGGAATTAATTCATACAAGGCACGAACATCACAACCGATGGAATCGGCGATCGATATGGCAATTTTGAGTGGCATCACTCTTTTGTTTTCAATAAAGTCGTAAACTCGTTCCGGTTTAAAAAGCAAGTCTTTTGCCAGCCATTCCGCTGACTTTCCGGATTCCATCAATCGTTCATTCAGTAAGCAACGTCCTAGTTCAAATTTCAAGAAGCGACGACCTCCCGCATAAGATAATACTTAACCTTAAGCGTTGTCCATTGCCAGCATGAATATACTTAATAAAGGGCCCCATAACGAAGGATTTCCCCATGCGTCTGGCCAATTTGTTGGGCGAGTTCCATCGCCGGGCTATCGTACCCGTTAGTGAAGCATTTCCTGTTCTTAGAACACAATGATGAATTACATAAATACATCTTTATACCATAATCCCGCAAAGAAGATGATGCCAAATAAGCACATTAGAGCAAATAACGATAATATACCGACCACAGAAACCAAGAATACTTTTTTTGAGAGTTTCTTAATGGTTCATCCCCACCCATTCCGCTTAATTAGCCATTTGTTAGACACACTTAACTTGTAATTAGTTCTTCATTCCTTTCCAGCTAACCTGGCTGATACTTCAATGAAACAAAAAGGAGCCAACTAGCGAAGCGGCTATTTTTTCTCCGATCCTCTAGTAAGGCCCATGTAATCTCAGGTTCATCTCCTATTAGGGTTATCATTAGCTCCTCTTAGACCTTAAATGTTTTCCTTTATCCAAGAACGCAACTTATCAGCAAAGAAAACGCGTTCATTTGGATCGGTCTGAGAACCCTTTGTCAGATAAAGTTGATCATTTTAGGGTTCTTCAGCCCGAACTTTTCCCACATCATACGAACCTCCAAGCTTTGCGAGCATATTCGCAGACTCTCTATTTATTATCCGAGCGTTCTCTTCGCTGTTCTAGCGGATCTTCGAATGATCGGTAGCACGAAAGCGGGACCAATGATCGCGATTGAAGCCAATATATGCAAAATCCAAAAACAATAATTTTCATTGTTCTTTCCTCCTCTTCAACGGACCCCTCTTATTTGATTAGCTCAAACCTTAGCATCACTTCAAACTGATGTTAAGAACCCACTTTAAAGTAGGGTACTTACTTAAAAGCAAGCATCAAAAAAAGCTGCCCGAATTCCCGTCGCAGCTTTTGCTTTCAGTGGATTGTAATTGTATACAAGTTCATTGAACCATGTTTATGATACGGACTCTTCATATTTCCGCTTATTATGATTTTCTCCCCAAGCATAAATGACTTCTGCTACCGGAATCAATGTTCTGCCGTATTCTCTAAGAGAATATTCTACCTTGGGAGGGATCGCAGAGTAGACCGTTCGATCGACGATACCCTCCCATTCTAAATCTCGGAGATGTTGTGAAAGCATTTTTTGTGAAACATCAGGTATAAGCTTTTCCAGATCGTTGAACCTCTTCTTGGATTCAATCAAATGCCATAAAATGATGGGCTTCCATTTGCCAGCTAAAACATGAATGAGTGTCTCAACTGGACATTCACGCCATTTCCAAATATGCAGCAATTGTATTTTGGTGTTTTGTGATGATGTTGATAGGGAGCAATCAAGGATTAACTGACGATAAGGTCTTTGGCTCCGTTCATTACTAAGGGCATAGATTGTTTAACGAATGATTCCGCACTTATTAGACGCCCCTCATTGTTCCAAACGTAAGCCGCCCCATACATCCCCCAGCTTAACATGATAGAAGCTGTATTTATTAAGAATTGCGAGTTTGGACTCGATTGCATCTTGTCTTTGTCTATAAAGGAAAGAAGTATCGTTTGAATTTTTTCCTTTATTTGAATTTCAAATACAGCTCCAAGCGATGTATACCTTCTTTTGCACATCGTGCTTAGATCTTTGTGAAAATCGCATACACCCAGAAAAATACTCTGAATGGTTTCTTCATTTAATACTTCGTGACCGCTTATTCTACTATTTATGATTTTCATAAAGGATTCCATTAGTCTGGCCTCTAGAATTTCGAATTTATCTACAAAGTGCGCATAAAAAGTCGCTCTGTTAACAGTAGCCCGCTCTGCAATATCCTTAACGGTTATCGATTCAAAGTCCTTATCTTGAATTAATGAAGCAAAAGCGTCTTGAAGCAGTCGCCGTGTACGTATCACTCGAGGATCAGCTTCATTTTTTTTAATTGTCATGGTTAAGATCTCCCCTAATAAAACGACATTATAGAAATGGTGTTGTCTATACAACGGTTTATGGTTATTGATGATTGCGCACCATTCGGTTGATATTATAGCATATAAATACAACATGTGTTGTTCAAACAACTACTGTTGTATTGCAGTGCAGAATGCCACTTTTCTAAAAGGAGGAGAGAACCCATGTCGGTTTCACTACCGTCAGTATCGATGGAGCACCAACTTTCTTTTGATGTTATTCGAGAACACGGGTCGGTTCGGATCCCGAGATCAAGATTTCGCGGGAGGAATTGACCGAAACATTGCGGTACTCGGAGATTTGAAGCGTTATAAATTGGCAGAGAAAATTTACTAAATGGCGGTCCATGCGGGTCACATGCCTGCAGAGACGGCTAAATCGTTCGTGGAATGCTATAGGAGTCGGTCAACAAGCTGGGGGCTCCTTTGATTTGATGATTACAATAAACCAATATATGAGTATATGCTCAAATAATGACATAGTCCGGATTTTCTATATTTATCCAAACCGACCGTCATAATGCTTTGTTTTTATATTTCGATATTTTTTTAAAAACATGGTTGTTATTTAAAACACATCAGGAGAGTGAATTATGAAGAGTATATGGAAAGTTTACGTTCTAGCCTTGATCAGCTTTTTAGTTGGAACATCCAATTACATCATTTCCGGTATATTGGACCGGATCGCAGAGACGTTGGGAACAAGCGTCGCGACAGCAGGCCAGCTCATTACGGTCTATTCCCTGGCCTATGCGGTCGGCACGCCTATTTTGATGGCGCTGACGGCCAAAATGGACCGGCGTAAGCTCCTCCTTTATTCGCTTGGCCTCTTTATTGCCGCAAATCTACTTACATTTATATTGTCTGGCTTCGGTCTCTTCATTACCGCCAGAATTATTACGGCGTTAGGCGCCGGGGTGGTCACTGTTAACGCGCTCAGCATTGCCGCCAAAATCGCTCCGCCAGGCAAGCAGGCCAGCGCCATCGCCAACGTCACCATGGGCATCACCGCTTCGCTCATCATCGGCGTCCCGCTCGGCAGAATGGTAGCCTCGGCTTTTGGCTGGAAAGCGGTATTTCTGGCCATCGCAATTGTCGGGGTCATCGCCATGTTTGTCATTGCTGCGGTTTTTCCACGGATGCAGGGCGACAAGCCTGTCCCTTTGATCAAACAATTTGCTTTGTTAAAAAAACCTCAGGTTTTGGTTGCTTTAGCGATTACTTTTTTCTGGTTGGGAGGATATTCCCTCGCCTACACTTACATATCCCCTTTTCTGCTAGAGGTGACTCTTTTAAATGATTCTTTGATTAGCGCAGCTCTGTTCGTGTTCGGCGTTGCCAGTTTGATTGGCTCGAAAGTCGGCGGCTACACCGCGGATAAAAGGGGCATCAAATACACGCTCGTTTCAGGGATGGTGCTTCACGTCATTTCGTTGATTTTGCTATCCTTAGTCGGACAGTCGGTCATTGCCGTATTCGCCATTTTGATCCTCTGGTCTTTTGCTGCCTGGTCATCCGCTCCGGCGCAGCAATTTAACCTGGTTTCGCTTGTTCCTGAATCCTCGGGCGTCATGCTGAGCTTGAACAGTTCCATGATGCAGCTTGCCATGGCTGTCGGTGCAGGAATCGGCGGGCTGATCGTTAACCGTGTTTCTTTGGCATCCATTACCTGGTTCGCGGCACTCGGCGTAGTCATCGCCATCATTGCCGCGTTTGTATTGTCCAGCATGGCATCACGGCATTCGGCGGAGCAGTCAGCGGATTAAGGGTATGCTAAACATGGAATATTTGTTAAAGGACTCTACTCACTAGGTTGATCTCTCGGATCTTATACATTCTTAACAAAAAAGGAGACTGCAAATGAACTGCACCCCAATTGTTGCACGCAACAATGCGGTGTGGTTTCTTGTTGTTTAGGAAAATGGGCCGAGGTCTCGAAAACTTCAGATATGATGCATGCATCGTCATTACGGGTGATCATTCAATAGATGGTTCCATAGAAGAAATACCTGGCCCGTCCCTCCGCTGCACCAGCGTTTTCTTTTCCTTCTATTCTCCACTACCTTTGAGTAAATCCTAAAAGTTTAAACACTTGTTCACTAATGATTTCAGCGACAGATTTTCCTGTAGCTTTCTTAATAATCTCAACCAAAATCTCAGGTTTTTTCCCTTCAAATGATATGTACCTTCTGCAAACTTACGTACTACTACCTTAATAAAAAGCCCGATACATCAGGCTTTTGAATATTTTTATATGTAGACACTTTTGTATCATTAGACACTGGTTTATAAAATTTAATCGAATCGGTAATTGGACCATGTTCTTGTCCTTTTGGGCAATCATACAAGTCCTTGTCCTCGAATCGGGATAAGAACTTGTACCCATAAAACAAAAAAGCCGCTAAAATAGCGACTTCAAGCGGAATATGTTCTTGTTCCTCGATAACATCTAAATTCATCTGGCCAACTCTCGTATCGTATTATGGCTCAATAATTTGTCTGCCCACATTCACATCGTCTACCTTCCATTGGTTATCAACAAATTTATAGAATACATAACGATCAACGAGTTCAAGATTACTAGGACCACTTTCAAAGTAAGCCGATTGGTGCATTCTCGCCGCGGTGGTACTTCTATAGGTAATATCGGCCTTTTTTGTTAGTATGGCGTTATTGTTAATGCTATTGCTTCGAATAATCTTGTTTATAAATGAGTCCGCGAAATAAGGCTTGAAATGTGTTCGAATTTGCGAATAGCTTGAGAGATCGGTGGCTTCATTTATCTTTTCATTAAGTACATTTATTCTCTCTTGACTCATTCTCCAAGGCTTCTACGGCTCTGTATGGATAAAGACCTGTTGCAGACCGATCCCAAATACTCCCCATGGTTACGCCGGATTCATTCGAAGTCATTGGCATCGAGGTAGCCTGCAAGTCATTCTCCCGGAGAAGTCTGAGTAGCACTTTTTTGTGATTTTTTGTATTTGTCGAATATCGCGCTTCTCCTTTCGCATCAAAATCCATCCGCGACTCCCTGCGGCGGCTCTGCTGTCCGCTTGCGGTATTCCTTGGGTGAGAGCCCTGCTACTTTGTTGAACATATGCGTGAAGTAATTGGAATCGTTAAAACCGATGGCTTGGGCGATTTCGAAAATTTTCATATCGGTGCTTTTGAGCAGGATCTTCGCTTTCTGCACGCGCAGGTTTTGGATATAGCCGGTGACGCTTTCGCCAGTTTCTTTCTTGAACAGGTTGCTGAAGTAGCTGGGGTTGAGATGAACATGCGCCGCCACCTTAGCCAATCCGCATTCGTCCATGTATTTCTCTTCGATAAACCGGATGGCTTGCTTGACCGGATTATCTTTTTTGCCGGCAAGCCAGTTGTTATGGGAGAGTAGGAATTCATGGATGTATCCCTGCAGCCAAGCCACAATCTCTTCGGGCGTCTCGCATTTGTAGACGGAACCCCACTCGATGGAACGTGCGGCCATCCGCCATACAGGAAACTGTACTTGCACCAGCCGGAGAAGGGCCGTGGCCAGGAGCAGGGCTTCGATTTTAGCGGTTTGCAGGGGCATACTACTGATCCGCACCTCTTGATCTAGAAGCTCCTTGTTCAAACGGCCATTGTCTCCCGACATAAGCCAAGATACGATTTCCTTCTCCTTTTCGTAAAGTGCCGTCTGGTTAAGTAAAGATTCATAGGCAGTACTGCGCTCAGAGGCCGCCTCCCGGCCCAGCCCGCTGCAATACCGCTCGTAAGCCTGACGCAGGTCCTCCGCCATGCGGCATCGTCCTTGTCCGCAGCAGGCAAGCGCCAGTTTCAGATACTGCTGAATCGAATCGGTGAGGATCTGCAACCAGGAAGAAGGCATTTCCGGCCGGGAATCCGTCCTGTCCACCAATAAAGCCCATTCCGATGAACTCAAGGAAAAAAAACGGAAGCCTCCGCCATTCCATTTATGCAAATGCTCCCTGACAATGTTGCCGAGAGCAAACTGCAATAGCGGCATATCCTGGGCGGAATAATGTTTTTCTGAGGAAATATAGGTAGGGATGCTAAGAAAGTAAAGCTCGCATTCCTTCATCCGTCCGAGCAAAACCTCCACCTCTCCGTTGTTGCAGGACATGCCCATAATCGCTGAGCGAAGCTGGCTGTCCTCATGCTGGCGCTTCCAATCCTCCACCAGCCGCCCGGACTGATTCTCTTCGATCAGCCGTACATAGGTCCGATCGAGCATGTTTAATATATCCGCTTCTACGCAAGGTTTCGTGATAAAGTCCAGCACTCCAAACTTGAGGGCGGACTGGGCGTAAGCAAAATCTTTGAATCCCGTGATGATCACAATCTTGGTCCCCCAGCCTCGAGCCTTGATTTCCTCGGCCAGTGCGAGCCCATCCATATGGGGCATGCGGATATCGGTTAACAGCAAATCCGGGATGCATTGCTCCATCGAAGACAGAGCGGCCAGGCCATTTGCCGCTTCTCCCGCCACCACCCACTCGGCGGACCGTTTCCCGGCCAGCTTGAGCAATCCTTTGCGAAAATTCGGTTGATCCTCGGCGATAAACAGCTTGGCTTTCATCCATTTCCCTCCTAAAAGTTTTGTGAGCGTTACCTCATGATAAGCTTCGAGCAAAACTCGCTTCGAAAGCATAGGCTTAGTACTCTTGCGGGATCGTCTGAATGGGAAGCTTGATGTGAACGGTCGTTCCTTTTCCCTTGACGCTGGAAATCTCTACTCCGTAAGGAGCCCCATACACCAGTTCAATGCGTCGCAGCACGCTTTTAAAGCCAATTCCCGTTTTGTTGTTCTCAGACAGCGCATCCTCAGCTTCCTTCAAAGCATATAAAGTGCTGTCATCCATGCCGCAGCCGTTGTCAGCCACCTCGATATGCAGCGCTCCATCCCGTAAAGCCGCCTTCACCCTGAGCACCCGGTCTTCATCCATATTTCGGAAGGCATGCACAAAAACATTTTCCACCACCGGCAGCAGCAGGCATCTCATCATCCGCAGACCTAGAAGCGATTCTTCGGCCTGAATGATCGTTTCAATCTGGCCGGTAAACAATTCGGTCTGAATCTTAATGTAATTCCGTATCTGCTGCAGTTCTTCTCCCAGCGTCGTATCGGTCTTGACGGATTTAAGCGAATACTTCAGCATCTCCGAGATGGCGTTGATCAGTAGAGCCGCCTCCGCCTGGTCGTCGTTATACAGCTTCCAATACAGTTCATTGAACAGGTTATGCAGATAATGAGGGTTCAATTGCGCCTGAATGGCTTTTAATTCCGATTCCCGCTGGCTGATCTGGGCCAGATACACTTTGTTGATCAGAGTGCTTACTTGCTCCGCCATGCTGTTGAAGCTCTCACCGATGAACCCGAGCTCATCGCCGGAACGGACACTAATCCGAGCCGAGAAATCCCCCGAACGCAATTTGCGCAGCCCCCGCAGCAGATCAGCCAGTGGCTTCAGCAAGGTTCTGGTAGAAATCGTAATCAGCAGTGCGCTAAGAAGCACGACGCCAATTCCGGCAATAACAAAGATATGGATGATGTCTTTGTTTTTGCGTTGAATTTCCTCCAGAGAAACCCCTCCATATAACGTGAAGCCTGCCGGTTCCAGACGATGGCGGACAAATAAATAGGTGACCCCACTCATCTTGACATATTGGGGATCGCCGGCTTCGATCAAGCGCATGAGTTGTTCCGTCTCCTCCTGATTCATATTAGCGTAGAGCAGTCCCTCCAGAGGTTCTAGCAGCAGTACCTTACCGTTGCCGTTCTCCGTAAGATCCCGCAGCACTTTGGACACCAGTCTTTCCTCCATGACCACCACCATGGTTCCGTACGGGATCAGCTTATCATTGAGCATCCGTCTGGCGGCAATTAGCACCGTCCGGCGTCCGCCGGGATCGACACTACTAGGCAGACTGGCCCGTCCCCAGACCAAGTTCCCCCGATGCGATTCCAGCTTGCCCATCAACATGGCCATTTCTTCAGGTCCGGGTTCCCCTGACGCCCCATTTTGGGAGCGAATAGCCAAATCTCCATTTTCATTGAACAGAAAGATGGAACGAATCGACGGCGTATCCACTTGCAGCGTGATCAGCTGCTCCTCCACGTACTTACGGTTCTTGTATTGCGTATAGAGATCCCCTCCGGGATCAAGGCTCTCTGTGACGAACATTTCTATAGAAGGGTTCAGTATAATGGATTGGGATACCTGGCTTACCTCTTGGAAGGTGAGCTCCAATCGGGCCAAAGCCTGTTCATTGGCAATGGAGAACTGCTTGCTGATCTCGTCCTCCATCAATTGGACATTTAAGCGGTAGACCAGCCACCCCGCTAATGCAAAGGCTAATGTGACCATACACGAGAGCAGTACAATCAGCTTCAACTTGAAGCTGCCCTTCATTTCTCCGGCAATTCTCCCCGGCCAACTTATCGGATTCAGTCTGGCTCCCTCCCCCAAACGATGATGTAATCCGATTGTAATCCCTTTCATCCTGAATTAAAACAAAACTTGGCCCGGCTTCTACCGGACCAAGTCCTTATTCTATTCCCCGTGCTCCGTCCGAACTTTACTTTAGTTGGGAGCGGACCATTTCCAGTACATCATCGCCCAGGAAGGCCGTGTCTTTATTTTCTTGATACCACGTATTCATGTATTCCTCAATCTGCTTGCCGCCGCCTTTCTCCCAGGCTGCTTTAGCATCCGCAATAGCCTGCTCGGCCGTATATTTGGACCCGCCTATGATTCCTTTGACAATGATGTCGCTCACTTCTTTGTTCACGTTGGTACTGATAACCACCAAGTCGCTTGTCAGAACCGGCATATGCTCGTAGTGACTCAGAGCGGGATATTTGGCATCCGGATTGAGCAAGAACTGGTCCGCTTGCTTCATCATTTCCAGCCCCGCCTTCTGATCCGGATCCTCCACATTAAATGCCGATACGGAGGTCAAAAATTCATTTTGGGGAAGTGAATAGAACATCGTGTAGTCCGCGGCCCAATCCACTTCCTTCGTATTCTTGTCGGGATCAATCACGATGGGCGCACCGTCCGCTGACTTGTTCCAATGTTCTCCCTCCAGCCCCTTTCTCAATGTCAGCGCTGTATCCGGCTGGAGCATAAAGTTGATGTATTCCATCACAGCCTTGGGATTTTTTGCTGCGGCGTTAACCACGGTTGTCATCTGAATCGGGTTGGTCACGTGATGGGTAAACTGTCCCATAGGGGACTCAGGCTGCATCATCGGCGCAATTTCCGCATCCGGGACCATCTTTCTGATGGTCTTGATATCGGTGACCGTACTCTCAAACCAGTTGTTGATTTGCGGAGGAAGGAATACGCCTACCTTGCCATTCAAATAATCCTTCTTAGCTTTGGAGCCATTCGTGTCTGCCAGGTAATCCGGGTCGATCAGTCTTTCGTCGAACAATCTTTTCTTGAATTTCGTCGCCTCCAGCGTATTATCCCAGCTGCGGATGATTTTGTCGTCAGCCGAGATGGCCCAACCGCTCGAGCCGAACATGGAATCCACCATGCCTCCGGAGGTATAGCTTATATTCGTTCCGTACGTATCCTTCTTGCCGTTGCCGTCAGGATCTTGCTCTACAAAAGCCTTCAAGACTGTAATCAGCTCTTCGGTCGTCTTCGGCACCTCCAGGTTCAGTTTTTTCAACCAATCCACCCGGATAAACGCCACGCTTTGCAGATGGGGCTCGTTAATTTTGCCGATTTCGTAAAGCTTGCCATCCGGCTTGGTGCCCACCTCGCGCAGCTGGGGATACTTCTCCAGCAATTTTTCATATTCAGGGGCATACTGCAAATAATCGTCCAGTGGCAGCAGTTGCTTCTGCTGATATAGGGAATCCCGGAAGCCCGTATCATAATCATTGACCATATCCGGTGCGCTGCCGGATGCGAACATCACATTTAGCTTCTGAGTCGATTCCGACCGGAGCACGGGCACAAACTTGGCCTCCACCGGAGAATGTTCATTAATCCATTTGGTCCAGCGATTCTCCTCCACGGTTCCCTCCGCGACCGGGATATTGCCTCTGTCATAGTTTGAAACGGTAATGACGGGTTTATCTCCGCTTCCCTCCCCTTCTTTTGGCTGGCTGCAGCCGGCAGCCCCCACCGTCAACACGATAGCCAATACTGCGGATGACCAGACCCTTTTGTTCCACTTGGATGTTTGTTTTAACATTTACAAGCTCCTCTCGACCCATGATCTATAATGAATGGATGTGTTTCCGCTAACCTTTAATGGAACCAAGCATAATCCCTTGAACGAAATACTTTTGCAAAAACGGATATACCACCAGCATCGGCACCACCATCACCATTACACCTACCGCCTTCAGTTTCTCGGAGATTAACTCCTGCTGCTGCATGATATCCATCGCCATCATGTTGTCCATGCTCTGAATCTGCAGCATGCTCTGGACAATGACCGTGAGATTCTGCAGTTCCGTCCGATTGATGTAAAGAATGACATTCATGAACATGTTCCAGTAACCAACGCCGTAGAATAACGTCAATGTGGCCAGCATGGGCAGAGATAAAGGCAAAATAATGCGCAAAAGCAGATGCGTCTCTCCGCAGCCATCAATCTGAGCCGATTCCGTCACTTCACTCGGAATGTTTTCAAAGAAGCTTTTCATGATTAACATGTTATAGGTACTGATCAGCCCAACGAACCATAAGGACCAATACGTGTTCGTCAAATGCAGATTGTTCATCACCAGATAAGTAGGAATCATGCCGCCGCTGAACAACATCGTAAACAGCGCGGCCGTTGTGAGCGGCTTGCGGGCATACAGATAGCGGCGGGACAAAGGATACGCCGTCAGAACCGTAGTCAGCATGCTAAGCGCCGTTCCGCCCAATGTGATGATGACGCTGTTGCCAAACGCCCGCAAGGCTGGCGTGTTCTGAAAAAAATATTTGTAAGCGGTGAAATCAAGGCCCACCGGCCAGAACAAGACTTGTCCCAGATCCACTGCCTGCCCTTCGCTTATGGACAAAGCGATCAAATGCAGGAAAGGCAGGATGCAGGTGAGTGCAATGATAATTAAAACCGTGTGAACGAAGACCGAAAAAACCCTTCCGCTAGCCGACTCTCTCAATGCAGTTCCCCTCCCTAAAAGTTTTGTGAGCCTTGCTTTCCGGATAAGCTTCGTACAAAACTCGCTTCGGAAGCATGGGCTAGAATAATCCCTGGTCGAATTTCCTGGCCAGTGCGTTAGCCGACAACAGCAGCACCAAGCCGACAATGGACTCGAATAGACCCATGGCCGTGGTCAGACTGAATTGGGCCTTCTGCAGCCCCACTTTGTACACATAGGTGCTGATGACCTCGGCTTTTTCCAGGACTGTGGGATTCTGCAAGTTGTAAACCTGATCGAACCCTACCTCCATCAAGCGACCCATGCCCAGGATCAGCAGAAGGATAATCGTAGGACGGAGGCCCGGCAGCGTAATATGCCAGATCTGTCTCAGCTTACCCGCACCGTCCAAGGCGGTGGATTCGTACAAGCTGGGATCAATGGACGAAAGGGCGGCGAGATAGATAATGGCACCGAACCCCATTTCCTTCCACATCCCGGAGCCGATAAAGATCGTAACCCAGGATTCGATGCGGTACAGAAACGGTACCGGCTCCATTCCCCATTGCTCCAGCAGCTTGTTAACGGTGCCGCCGTCGATCGAAAACAAGGTTAGAACCAGCCCTGCTACGATGACCCATGACAGAAAGTGGGGAAGATAAATAATCGTTTGAATCCAGCGCTTCAACCATCTTTTTCGAACCTCATTCAGCGCGATGGCGATAATGATCGGCGCGGGAAAACCGAAGATCAGATTCAGAATACTTAAGGAGAGGGTATTCCAGATGATCTGCAGCGTAGCGTCGGACTGAAATAAAATCTTGAAATACTTGAGTCCCACCCAAGGGCTGAACAAAATGCCATCGCGGAAATTGTAATCCTTGAAAGCGATCACAAGCCCGCCCATAGGAAAATACCGGAATATCACGTAATACAGGATCCCCGGTACGAGCATGAGGAACAGCGGAATATTCTGCCGAAACCTCTTGGTCTCGTAAAAGGCTTGTTTGGCCATCGGCACACTGTCCGTTTCGGCGGTCGCAGGTGTTGTTGGCATGTTCTAACCTTCTTTCTTGGTTAATTGCTTTTCGATGATGTTTATACTGTATCGCAGTCCCTCCGGTGCATACCTTAAGAATCTCTAGGTTTTTCTATAGATTTTTTTGTTTTTCGCGTACAGAAAAAAAAGGACGCGTATTCGCTCGCGTCCTTTTTTGGCGCTTCCCTTTCCCGTTTGCGTTAGCTTTTCATTTAGACGCCAGGGCTTGATACTTCCTTCTCATTATTGCCGGGACAACAAGAAGCGTGCGTCCCTAAGTAAATAATTTGCCGCATCGTTCGATATGTGTTTTCCTTTTTCCGCCTGCACCTCGTTAACAAAACTGTTCAAATTGCCGTTCTCCAATTTTTTCTGCAGGCTATTGGCAATTCCGGCATTATCGATCTCCTTGCTCTCGGCAAAACGCGTCACTAATGCCTTTAGCGAATGGATATTTGCTACGGTATAGAACACAACGGTTTTATTGCCTGAGTTGCCGGCTAGATCAACTGAAGACACCACAAGCTCATGCCTTCCTAGCGGCAATGAAAAGAGTGGGATCGTGGTGCCGATCGGATAGGAATACGTATCCAGCGTCACCGTCGTCTTGCTGTTGTCGACCCCTGATGCCGTATCCAGCGTAGTCACTAAAGGGGTCAAATCCTCGCTATCTTCATAGGTGCCGCCATCTCCAGGAATGACAACTTCTATAGTCGGGTCTTTCGTATCCAGCTTAAAGCTGACGGCTTTCGCCATCTCCTCATTCCCTGCTGGATCAACCGAACGATAGGTAACTGTGTAAGTGCCGTCTTGGCTGAATGTGATTGGTGCCGTATAGGTTTGCCAAGTTGTCCCGCCGTCCAGACTGTAGTCGGTTTTTGCAACGCTATCCCGTGGAGCTTTTGCTGACAAACTTACCGTCACCGGATGCGTATACCAGCCATTTTGGCCATTCGGAACTTCTGGCGAAAGAGCCGCGGATGTGATCGGCGCAGTTTTCGATCCTCCCGTAACCATGACTTTGAAATCGTCGAAGTCGATTGAAGCGTTAGCGTAGCCGTCGATGCCGAACAGCTGGCCGGTCAACTTACTGCCGCCTGTATGGCGGAAGAGGAAGTCAGTGGCCGCCGGAACAGGATCATCGTTAATATAAACGGTATAAGTCTTGGCGTCCCAGTTTGCCACCATTCTAATTTTGTACCATGTATTGTATGAAGTGTTCTTGACCGGCTTCTTGGACCCCCCATTCTGTACGATGATTTTACCCGTATCAAAAGCTGTGACCATGGAATAATTGCCGGTGCCGCTGTCATTTCTCACCATGGCACCATTGGCGTACTGAAAGCTGCTGTTTAATCTGGCACGATATTCGATGACGATGCGCTGATCCGCTTCTGCCTTGACCTCGCCTGCAAACGGCAGGAACAAATTTGCCTTGCCCGCAACAGCGGTTGTGGTCAGTCGAAGGAACTTATTCCCGTCCTCTTCTTGCACAGTGGCAGTAGTGCCATTGGTTAGAGCTTCGATGGTAATGCCGTAAGGGTACTTGCCCGTCTCATCGCCGGAGAAATCCCGGTAGGCGTTATAGGTCACGCCATCCTCGGTAAGGTTAAGTGAGCCAAGCAGGGTTACTTCCGCTTCAGCAAGGCGATGCAGCGCCTCCTCAAACTGCTCTTCACGCAGATCAGGGTCTACAGACATCTCTTCCGCATGATCCAGCTCAGCCAAGAGAGCATTATACGCATTTTGACTATAGGTTCCCAAGCCTTCGCCCAGCGGATAAGAGAAACCGACTATCCTGCTGCGCATGTTATCTACAATCTCATCAAGACCCCATCCCGGGATCACTTCTACGGAAACGGCAGCAGGAATCTTCTCGCCATTCAGTGTTAATATGACAGGCACCTGAATCGTGCCAAGTGAGTTGAAGTGTATTCCTTCCAGCTTCCAGCTGACCTCGGCGATGCTTATCTCACCCTTGTAATTGACGTCAACAACGCCGGGCAGCCTCGGTGTCACTCCGGAGGGAGTTTTTACTTGAGAAATAATCTGAGGAACCTGAGACGGATCGGGTGTTACTGTTAAGTTGAATTTTGCTTCCTTGCCGCCGTATACGGCTGTAATCACCGTATCCCCCGGCCCAGTGTCATATACCTGACCGGTGACCGTAACCTTGGCCACGTCTGGTTTGCTGCTGAAGAACGTGGCGTCAGCCGACACATCCTGGACTTCATAGGTGTTGTAGCGAGCTGTTAACTGCAGTTGCCCTGTCAGCCCGCTGGTCAGGATGTTGTTCAATCCGCTGATGGCAATGGACTGCACAGACTTAGGTTCAGCGGCAACGGTAACCGTGGCTGTGGCCGTCTTTCCGTTATATGTCGCGGTGATCGTGGCGCTGCCTGCCTTGAGTCCTTTGACCCCCATCCCATCAATATCAGCGACCTCTTTGTTGGAAGAACTGAAGGAAACTCCGCTGTCCACAGGGGAATAGGTAGTGCCTGTTACCGTATACACGGGCAAACTGCGGCTTTCACCTAACCCCAGCGTGTACCCCGGAGAATCGAATAGAATTTCCGACGCAACATCAAGCTTGAATATATCCATGCTGTCAATTTCGGCAAGGTTGGCACCCGTCGAGAAACGGATGGTATTGTTGCCTTGTTTAAGATAGACTTTCACCGTGGAGGCTCCCCAACGATTCCAGCCGGAATAGACGATGTTCAAACGGGCGCCGGAACTGCCGTTAACCGACAAGATATGTGAAGCATCCACCCCATTCGATGAGCCGTTGGCATTGCGCACAGACAGCACATAAAATCCCGCCTCTGGCACGTTGACTGTAAACTGGGCATAATCATTGGCGTTCTTGATATTGGCGATCTTCTTCTCGTCGGAAGCGGTACCTTCCCACCAAACGCCGGGGCCGGTTCCGCCGCTGGGATCTTTCACCAACAGGGCTGCTTCCGCCTCATAGCGCTGACGTGCCGGCTCCCCTGAAGGCTTGGCAATCGGTTTGTTTGGATCGACGGGCTCTCCCAGGTTTGGCGTTCCGTCTGCGTTCCAGATGAATTTCTGCGCTCGGACATTGCGGGTCCACCCTGATCCTGGCCAGCGGGCGGAATGGTAGATAATCCAGTCCTCACTGCCGTCGGGAGAAGTGGTGAGACTGTGGTGGCCCGGGCCATAAACGCCGTTGGCGCTGGAGAAAATCGGATTGTCCTGTTTTACCCAGGAGCTGGGGTTCATCAAATCATCGCCAATCTTGGCCGTGATCAGTCCGAGGCAGTAACTGTCTGTCCAGCTTCCGTTTGCGGAATAGACCAAGTTGATGGTGTTACCGCGTATATTGACTTGGGGACCTTCGTTGATCCTGCCCGGGGACGTTTCCCAATCATGGTCAGGCGTCGAAATCAATACCCGCTGCGAGCTGATGGTCCGTGGATCGCTCATTTCCGCTATATATAGGTTTTGGAAACTCCCATCCGTTTCCTCCCATCCGGACCACATGAAATAGTGTTTCTCATTTACAGTCAGCACAGTGCCGTCGATCGCCCAGCGGTCCGTGGAATCGGTTATTTTCCCTTTGAACTCCCAGGTTCCGGTCATCGGACTCTCACTGGCGTTCTCCAGCACATACATGCGGTGGTTTGCGTTGGTTCCGTTGTCAGCCGCGAAGTAAATATACCATTTGTATTTGCCATCGATATCTTTGAGATAGTGCATTTCGGGTGCCCAAACATTGGAACTGTACATTGTACCCTTAACCGGTGTCCAGGCTAGGCTCCTCTCGCCCGCTTCAATGCCGGTGATGGTCATCGATCTGCGGATCATGATGCCGCTGGCGTTGACAAAGACGTTGTAATAATAGCCGTCCGTATGCTTGTAAACCCAAGGGTCGGCCCCTGTCTGCATGATAACATTGTAGAAATCAGACACATCCTTTCCCTCCTGCCGGGATGCCAAATCCGCCTTATCTGGCGTTTGCTCTGCCGCCGCAGCCGCTCCGCTCCATTGCGGCAGCATCAGCAGCACTGCGAGACAAAGCAGCAGGTACCTGAATCTTTTCCTATCCCATAAAACCGCTTTCAACTTCATCCATCCCCCTGTCATTGATTTTTTCAGCCATGTCCTCATTCTACTTTCAGAGAAAATTTAAAAAATGTACTATCTTAAATTGTTTTGGTAACCGTTTTAGAAAAATTGTCTTGACCTTCGGATTATACTTAACCCTCTCAACGTCTGATTGTTATCGCCGGGAATTCAAAGAAAAAAAGGACACAATCCCCAATTAAGGGTTGTGTCCTGAAGAAAAACATTACATTGTAGTGTGTCCGGCTATCGACATAACCTTACTCTTCAAAAGGTTTGCGGTTGTTTAACAGCTTTGGAATCCTCACGGTCACGGTCGTCCCATGGCCGAACTGGCTTTGTATGGCGATCCCGTAACCCTCTCCAAACAATAGCCGGAGCCTGTTATGGATATTGGAAAGACCGATACTTGTAGCAGGTTGGCCATCTTGTGTAGGTTCCGGGGATGCCATGCCCAGCTTAGCCTGAAGGGAAGCCAATTGCTCCGGGTCCATTCCCTTCCCGGTATCCGTGATTTGGAAGCATACGTCCCCGTGCGCATCTATGCTCCCGGTAACTTGAAGCCGGCCCCCTTGATCCATCCGCTCAAGCCCATGATAGACCGCATTCTCCACAATGGGCTGGAGAATCATCTTGGGGGTTTGCATCTCCAGGAGTCCCTCGTCCACATCGATCTCGATGATAAATTTATTTTCATACCGGATGGCGATAATGTTCATATAAGCCTGAATACAGTCCAGCTCTTCCCTTATCCGCACAAGATCATCTTTTCTTATACTGTACCGGAATATTTTGGACATGCAAGATGCAATTTGCGCGATCTCTCTGCTTCCGTATTCCAATCCAATGCTGCTGATGCAATTGAGCGTATTATAGAGAAAATGAGGGTTGATCTGGCTTTGCAGGGCAGCAAACTCCGCCTGTTTCTGACTCAACTCAGATTCATATAATCTGGCCTGGGTATTGATCATATCGCTTGCCATCTCTTCCCTTTCATTGATTACCCGGTTAATGTCGCAGGCCAGCATGCCTACTTCATTGGTAGACCGGACTTTAATGCGGAAGCCCATGTCCCGGCTCCCCACTCTCTTCATATCCAGAACAAGTCCCATCACCGGACGCATCAGATTGTTCATAAAGAAACTGCCCATGATAAGCATGCTTAGAATCATCCCAATCCCCACGATAATGCTGACTTTCCGTATAGGGTTCATGTCTGCAGTAAGCTCTTGCACTGGAATCATACTCACAACCCGCCACCCGTCTGCCTGCTCCAAATCCTTAACCTGGACAAGAATATCTTCCCCATCGATAGTTGTTTTGACCCCTTTAAGCAGGATGCCCTTATCCATAGACAGAACTTCCCTGAATAACGCACCTCGGGCATTGGAATTGGTGGAAGCAATCACCTCATCCCGGCTATTCAGAATGTACAAGGTAGAGTTGGGCGTTAATTCCGTATTTTCCACAAGCCCCTGCATTTTGTCCATATTGACCAAAACGGTACAGTAACCCGTAATTTGGGAGAAATGGATTCCCCCGATGGCCTCCACAATCGGCGCTATATAAAAGAACTGTTCCGTTCCTGTTCTGTCGTCTTTTAGAATCGAGGTGAACATCCCCTTGTCCCGCAGCGAAGGATCTTCCTTATACTTCTGGATAAAGGTATCGTAACGATTGAGAAAAAAAATATCTCCGCTTGCTGATGCCAAACTGTAAAGCCGTCTTCCCCGAATATCATTAATTACAATTCCGTCCACGTACGAATTAAAGGATCTCATATATTCCATGAGATCCAATGCATTTGGACCGCTATTAAACGCCCTTTTGTAATCATCATCCACTACAGAAAATTCCTGAACCCGTCTGCTATTGACCGCAATGCTGGTGCTGACCCTGATATCACTAAATGCAGAATCAATTTTGCGGCGTGTTTGTTCTATCATCTGGTTACTGTAATGGGCGGCTCTCTTCTGGGTTAAATTAGAGAAACTATAATAATAATAAAATTCCATGACAGTAAATATGATGATTGAGAAAAAAAAGATAAGCCATATCTGATGCTTCAATTTCAGTTTACTGATCTTCATGGCCCGCCGCTCCGTTCATATCAACTTTTTCTGAATTTGGTGGGGGTCATCCCGCAATGCTTCTTGAACACTTTATTGAAATAATAATAATCGACATACCCGGCCTTAATGGCCACTTCTTCAATGGATAGATCCGTCCGCTTCAGGAGCTCACGGGCTTTCTTGATTCTCAGCTCCGACACATATTCAGAGAAGGTTTTGCCCAGATTTTTTCTGAATAATTGACAGCAATACACCTGGTTAATGAAAAATTGGGCAGATAAATCCTTCAAATACAATTTCTGCTCAAAATGATGGTTGATATAATTTATCATCCTGTTGAAGCAGGACTGGATGTCCCCTACCTGCAAAGAGCGGCTGTTTCCTATCCTGATGGAGTCGAGAACCTCATGTAAAAAGCTGCATAGCGACTCAAAGTGTTCAAATCGTTCCTTGATCTCGGAATAATTCAGGAATTCCAGTTCCATATCCTTCAATTCCTCAGAATATGCTTTTATAAGGATCCCGACGGCTTGATTCCACAGGTAGACAACCTCAGACATGCCCAGATGATGATCCCTGAAATATGCCTGCAGCCCTTTAATGTACGCTTCCACATCGTCAAATTGATTTCCTTGAAGGATGTGGTGGATTTCATCGATACATGGCTTCACCAGATGAAGCTTCGGCTCGTAGTGAACGACGCCCCCAGCTTCTTCAAGAAAAACCTGGGAAGCGGACAGGTCCGCTTCTTTTATGAGCTTGCTCATATGCTTTCGTTGATTAGAGATGCTGCTGACGCCCATAACATGGATGCCCGTCTTATTCAGAACCCACATATCCGAATGTCCTTCCAGACAATCCCTATGCTCCGTCATCAGGACAACTAGCATTTTTCGGGCTCCAGCTTCAACTTCCACAACATGAACAGGCTTTCCCTCCAAAGAAAGCAGGTTCCTAATATTTTTATTTTCTCCCCTGAAATAGATGGTCAACACCTGATAATAGTACACAGCTGCATCATCGGGAAGCGGTAGGAAGCTCTTTATCTCGTCCTCATTCGCCGAGGTCAGCGCATCCAGAAGGAGTTGGTTACGTGCTGTGCTTCTTCGGGAGAAGTGCATGGCCAGCTTCGCGATGAAGGGGTCAGCCTTATCGATATCCAAGGGTTTCAGGAAATAATCCAGCGCCCCATAGCGCAGCGCTTCCTGGGCATATTCAAATTCCGCATATCCGCTTACGATGACAAACTCAATGTCCAGCCCTTCTACTTTGGCTCTCTTCATCAGATCCAGTCCGGATATCTCAGGCATACGGATATCCGTAAATACCAAATCGGGTTCATTCGCTTTTATGGCATCCCATGCCGTGTAAGCGCTTTTAAATTGTCCGATAATTTCAAATCCATATTTATCCCAATCGAAGGCGTTGCGGATTCCTTTAATTGCCCACGGCTCATCATCTACAATCATGACCTTGTACATGGGTATCCTCCTGAACATATGGATTCCCCCGAATAATAGCAAAATTATTCGGGAACAGCAACGAAATAAGGATAAACCACAGACTGGTTTATCCTTATGCCATGGATTACTTGCTCTGTGCTTTGATATCTCTATAATTATTTATATTCTCATCCTGAACAGCCTGACCGCCGGCGTCCATATATTCTTTCACCAGCTTCTCGTACAAGGCGTCGAACTCTGCCGGCTTGGCAACGACCAGCCTGTCACTCATCTGCTTGTTCAAGTCACCCAACGTTTTGCCGTACTTGATACTAGCTTCGTTCGAGACGCCGTAATAGAAGCCTGTATAACCATCCGTCGTATTGATTTTGTATGAATCGACAGCCAGTTTTTCATAGCTCTGATCTCCGGCTGCTAAGGCTGCTGCGTATGTTCGGACATTCTTTTCGGTATCGCCCAGCTCTGCACCGTTTACAATTAGTGTATAATCCATATTCAGATTGCTCGTCTGCATATTTTCGCCGGTTTGCGCAATCCCTTGCGGGATGCCGTTTACAAGCTTATGGTTGACGCCTTCTTCACCAAACTGAAGGAAGAACAACACCTCCGGATCAGCCATCCAGTTCAGATACTTTATGGCCAGCTCCGCATTCTTGCTGCTTTTCGGGATGAATGAGAAAATCCCGTTTTCATTGTATATCTCTTTCAGGTATTTCCCCTCGTCGTTTTTGAAGGTATCTACAGCAACATAGTTGGCATCAGGTGCATTTTGCTTCAGTGGTTCACGAATTTTTTGTGAAAGTGGATAATCCCAGTTGGCAGCGTAGAAGCCTACCTTGCCATTGGTCACATCGGCATCCGCTTGTTTGGTTGTTTTATCCAGCGCAAAGTCGGGGCTGATCAGCTTTTCATTGTACAGTTTGTTCAGCCATTTATAAGCATCCTTAGTGCCGGGCTTCAGCCAATTGGTGGTGGTAACGAATTCCTCCTCCGACATCGGACCCCAGAACGAAGGAATCAGGTTGCCAAAGGTGTAGTTCATGCCGGAAGCCGCTGTTGCCCACGGAATGACACCATCCACATTACCCGGGTTCTTGTCACGGAAAGCAACGAGGGTATTATATAATTCATCCCGATTCGTTGGAGCAGGCATTCCCAGCTTATCCAGCCAATCCTTGCGAATAAACATGCCGTTCCAAGCAATCAGAGTCCGCTTACCTGGGATCGAGATTTGTTTGCCCTCATATTTCCCGTAGGAAAGAACTTTCTCGCCCAGATAAGACTTTAATTGCTGGCCGTGCTTCTCCAACAATTCATCCAGTGTATAGAGGCCACCGCTTTTTGCGAAACGGGTTACGGTATTCCCGTCATAGGTGAAGGAAATATCAGGAGCTTCGTTGGCAGCCATCAACACATTCAGCTTGTCGACTTCTTGGGAACGGGGGACAGGAACAAATTTTACAATGGCGTTATTAGGCTTCCCGAATTTTTCGTTGACATATTTGGTCCACGTGTTGTTGTTCAAGTCCGGTTGTCCCTGAATACCTCTGTCAAACACTTCCACTGTCAAGGTTACTGGGGAACCGGAACCCGTTTCCGATGCGTTGGACCCTTTTGATACCGTCTCCCCATTGTTATGGCCTGCGCCACCACAGCCTGCCATTCCTACGGCTAGAAGCACTGTGCTAAATAGAATTGCTGCTTTCTTCTTTATGCCCTTATACACTTTAACCACCCTTTCGTTCTTGTGATTGATTCTCTTAAATCATCCGCGAGGCCGGGATCCCCCCTTCATCATAATCTGTTTCCCCATCAACCCTTGATAGCCCCAGTCATCACACCATCCACGAAATACTTCTGCAGTTTAGGATAGATCAGCAAAATCGGAATCGTTGTAAACATGACACTGGCCGCTTTCAAAGATTCAGGGACAATATAGGAGCCGACACTTCCTTCTCCTCCTTGTTGGCTATCCAACTGCTGATTGGCCGATATGATCTGGTATAGCTTCATCTGCATAGGGTACAGCTCTTTTTTCGTAATGTAGAACAGCGCATCCTGGAATCCATTCCATCTGTCCACCGCATAGAAAAGGCTTAATGTGGCGATCGATGGCAACGAAAGGGGGAGCACAATCTTGATGAGAATGCCCAGATCCGAACACCCGTCAATGGCTGCTGATTCCTCCAGGCTCTCCGGAAGATTGCTGAAGAAGGTTTTCAGGATGATCAGATTAAACACGCTCATGGCACCCGGCAAAACCAGGCTCCAAACCGAATTCATCATGCCCAGGTTTTTAACCAGAATATAGGAGGGAATTAAACCGCCGCTGAAATACATGGTGAAGACCAACGCCGTCAAAATAAAGTTTCTTCCCTTCAGCCGCTTCTTCGTTAACGGATACGCTGCACATATGGTCAGGAACATGCATACCAAAGTGTAAAATATCGTAAGCACAATACTGTATCCAAGCGTATAGAGCATATCCATATCGCTCAATATGGTTTTGTACGTTTCTGCTGTGAAGTCTACTGGCCACAGTCCGACCTTTTGAGAAATAATCGCTTCGTTGGAACTGAAAGAAAGCGCAATCATGTACAGAAACGGTACGATACATGTGAAGGACAATGCCACGATAAATACAATGATGGCAATATCCGCTACAGTCATTTTTTTCATCTTGCCCCTATTGCTCGCCACCCTCACCATATCCCATCCTCGCCTAATTTTTTCGCAACAAAGTTTGCAGATAACAGCAGGATCAGGCCGACCACGGATTGGAACAATCCTACCGCCGTTGCCTGAGAGAAATCACCCGAACTAATACCAACTCTATACACGAAAGTACTGATAACATCAGAGTAATCGCTAACCAGTGAATTCCCCATCACAAAGGGACGGTCAAATCCGATAGAAACCATTCTGCCTATTTGAAGAATCAACAAAATATTGATGGTTGACTTAATGCCAGGCAGTGTAATATGCCACATTTTGCGAAGCCTGCTGCAGCCATCAATATCGGAGGCCTCATACAACTCCCTATTGATTCCGGTAATGGCCGCCAAATAAATGATGGTGCCCCATCCGATATTTTGCCATACGCCAACGGTAATATAAGTAATCAACCAAGGTGTTTTCTGCGACAGAAACTCGATTCTTTCAAAACCAAAGCCCGACAGGAAATTATTGATCATGCCGCCGTTAGAAAACATCAGATAGACCATACCGCCAATGATAACCCAGGACAAAAAGTGGGGCAGATACAACACGGTCTGGGTCATTTTCTTGAATTTTGCTTGTCTTACTTCATTGAGCAAAATCGCCAGAAGAATGGGCGCTGGAAAACCAGCGATCAAGTCCAGAACATTCAGGACCAGCGTATTCTTCAATGCACGGTAGAAGCTGTCCTGCTCAAAAATAAACCGGAACACATCCAGTCCTACCCATTCGCTCCCTCTAATTCCTTCAAAAATGTTGT
The DNA here is from genome assembly GCF_049316025.1 of Paenibacillus sp. NPDC058898. Lineage (NCBI taxonomy): Bacteria > Bacillati > Bacillota > Bacilli > Caryophanales > Paenibacillaceae > Paenibacillus > Paenibacillus sp. NPDC058898. The sequence continues at coordinate 611,336 of NZ_JBMOSM010000001.1, forward strand.
AATCTTGGAATGCCATCACAAGGCCATAGATGGGTGCATACTTGAAAATCAGGATATACGCCATAGGCAGCAGCAAAAGAAAATATAACAGACCGTCTCTTCTGATATAGTACAGAAAGTTATTTTTCCTTTTTGTTGCGCCGTACTTTCGGGAGCTGTCTAAAACCGCTTTCATTTTTCCCATCCCTCCGACTGTAATAAGGAGCTCTCATGTTTATCATTTTACCTTCAGGATTAAATAAAAAAATGTACTCCCTTAAATCAATTTGGTAATAACTTAAAAAGGTAGTTGTATGTAAACTGTAGAGTGAGGAACTAGTCAGGTAAACAAAATAAAGAACCAGAGACCATTTGGTCCTGATTCATTTAAATAGGCAGCTTGCCTTCAAAAATACATAAAATGAATTTTTAATACATGTAACATTGTCGGCTTCCCCTTGCAACAAGAAACCCCATCTTTCACTGTTTTGGAATCCAAAAAAACAGTGAAAAGTGGAGTTGCCTCGGAAAAATATTGATATATGGTTTATCTTTAGATTAAACCTCGACATTGTAAAAAGAAGAGCCCTGAAGGAACGCCTCTAATAGGTCGGTCTTTCGTTATTTGTGCACATAGTGGCAGGCAGCTCGAATCGGCTGTAGCCCTCCATCCGGAACGGCCGGGTCGGCGTCGCCCAAGGAAGCCGATATTCACTGTACAGTTGCCGCTTCGCTGCCGCGTCTCTCATCTTCTCGGACAAGCTGGGCAGCAAGCGTACCGTGGAATCTCCATCCTCCCGCTCGGTCACGAATCGGCCGGGAATGGCACGAACGGCACGAGCCGACTCATAGGCGCCGTTGGATACCAGCACGAAGCTTCGGCTTGCCTTGAGCGGCGAGAAGAGTGGTTTCCCTGGGGTTTCAATCGCTTCCATCAGGTTCAGATACATGCTGCACATCAAATCGGTCGGACCAAACGCCAAATCCTCTTCGGCGTCCTGTGCGCGAATTGTCAGCTTGTTCTGGTAATTCCAATGCGCTTCCCCTCGCGTTCCGTGCACGGCAATCGAAGGCACTTCGCTTACTTCGTGACAAAGCATGGCGTAAAAATGAACGCTCACACCGTTAGCCATAACGGCGCGAATACAGGAGACATCGTCCCCCTCGATGTCATTGACGTGGTAAAGCTCGGCCTGCACCGATTCCGGGTACAAGTCTGCGGCGCCTCCTCCGGCCGCCAGCAAGCTATGGTGCAGCAAGTGGGCGAACGGATTGTTGAACGTCCCGTCCAGCACATGCTGGCCGTCGCTGACCAGTTTGCCGGCCCAGCGGGTTCGATCGTAGTAAGAGCGAAGCCGTTTCCACATGCCAATGCCGACCACATGCTCCACCTGCCCGAGCACACCGGAGCCGATCCTTTCCAGCAGCGCTCGGAACGCCTGGCCAGACGTATTCTGGAAGTTCACCTGGCACAAGCGCCCGGTCTCCATCTGCACCGCGATCATCTCGTCCAAGTCCTGGATCGTTACCGCCGGGGGCTTCTCCACCAGCACGTGAAAGCCCATCCGCATCACCTGGATGCACATCGGCTTGTGGGTGGGGATCGGCGTGACGATTACGACGAAATCGATATCTGGATGCAGCGTGAGCATCTGCACGTAGTCCATATAATGGACGGCCCCAAGCGCGGTCAACTTGCCGTAAGACTCCTGATGAGCGCCGACATTCGGCTCCGCAAAAGCAGCAACCTGCAGGCTACCCTCTTCGACCAGCTTCTGCATGATATTCACATGTTCAGCGCCGAATCCCCCGATCCCGATCAGCGCGGTGCGACAAATCTTCACATTCCTTCCCTCCAAAGCTATGCCTTGACGAGCCGGGAACGATTCTCCCAGCCCGCCAAAGCTGCAAATTTATAATTCATACATGCTGCAAATAACGTTCCTTGATGAGCGTGAGCGCCTCGTCTCCCGGCATATCCCATACCTGCCGGTTGAAGATTTCCACCTCGATCGCCCCCACGTAACTAGCCGCTTCAACGGCATGACGCATCCGGCGCAACTCGATAACGCCGTCCCCAATCATCCCTCTGCCCATCAGCAGGTCGGGTACCGGCACGATCCAATCGGAGACGTGGAAGCCGAGTATACGCCCCTTGGCCCGCTCAATTTGCACGTACAGCTCGGGGTCCCACCAGACGTGGAACGCATCGACGACGACGCCGACGTCTTGCGGGTCGTGCTGCTCCGCGAGCGTGTTGGCTTGCGCCAGCGTATTGATGACGGAGCGTTCAGCGGCGTACATCGGGTGCAAAGGCTCGATGCCGAGCTTGACTCCGTGCGAGCGGGCGAACGGTACAAGTTCCGCGATCGCTTCTTCGACCGTCTTGCGGGCGAAATCGATATCCCGGTCTGGCGCCGGTCCGCAAACGAGCACGAGCACATCGGTGCCGAGCTCGGCCGCTTCCTCGACAGCGCGGCGATTGTCGTCCATCCGCTCTTTGCGCGCAGGCGCGGTGGCCGCCGGAAAATAACCCCCACGGCACAGGCTGGAGACGCGCAGGCCCGCGTCCCGCACAAGCCGCTTGCTCTCGGCCAGGCCGGTCTCGGCCACTTTATGCCGCCACAGCGCGATCCAAGGCACTTCGGCGCGAACGCATGCTTCCACGGCCTCACGCATATTCAGCCGATCGGTCGTAATCTGGTTCAAGCTGAGTCTGTCTATGGAATGAAGCGGTTCCATACTGATCCCTCCCGGATTTCAAACATCTCTATAAATGATTACGGCCGAATACCCGCCAGCGCCAAGACAGGCTTCATCCGTTCGGCGGCAAGCTCCGGATCGGCCAATAGCCCGGCCCTGTCGGCAAGCACGAACAGCTCGGCCAAATGGACGATCGAGCGCGATCCCTCCGCTCCCCCGATCATGCGGAAATGCGGTTGGCGGCCGTTCAAGTAGGCCATGAACACAATTCCCGTCTTGTAGGCGTACGTCGGCTTCTGGAAAATATGACGCGACAAGGCAACGGTAGGCTCCATAATCGCCTCATAACTGACCAGATCGCCTGCGTCTAGCGCATGAAGCGCCTGGGCGGCGGCCGGCGCGATCGCGTCGAATATGCCGAGCAGCGCATGGCTGTAGCCCTGCCCATCACCCTTGATCAGTTCCGGGTAGTTGAAGTCGTCGCCGGTGTACATCTTGACGCCTTCCGGCAGCAGCCGGCGCATCTTGATTTCTTTACCGGCATCGAGCAGCGAGATTTTAATCCCGTCGACCTTGTCCGCGTTTGCCCGAATGACGCGCAAACAAACGTCCATCGCCTCGTCCAGATCGTCCTTGCATCCCCAATAGCCGGCCAGAGCGGGATCGAACATGTCGCCAAGCCAATGCAGAATGACCGGCTGTTTCACCTGTCCCAAAATGCGCCCATACACCCGCTCGTAATCCTCGGGCCCTTTCGCGCAGGCGACAAGCGCGCGGCTCGCCATCAGAATGACTTGACCGCCCTCGCCTTCGATGAAGCCGACTTGCTCTTCGTAGGCGGCTTCCACGTCGGCGATCGTGACCGACGGTCCCGGAAACAGATGGTCGGTTCCTGCGCCACAGGCGATTTTGCCGCCGACCGAGCGCGCTTCCGCGATCGAAGCGCGGATAAGCTCCTTCGAGCGGTTCCAATCGAGGCCCATCCCGCGCTGCGCGGTATCCATCGCTTCCGCCACGGCCAGACCGAGCGACCACAAATGGTGCCGGTAGGCGAGCGTCGAGTTCCAATCAATCTGCGAATGATGCAGCGGATCTGCGTCCGCAAACGGATCGCAGACGACATGGGCGGCCGAGAAGGCGATGCGGCCCGTAAACGGCTTGGCCGGCACGGAGAACGATCCTGCTTTGCCCGGAGTATATTCATACAACGCTCCCCCTGCGCGGGGGAGGAGCAACGATTTGGCCATCTGTATTCCCCTCCTTAAGAGGTAATTAAAAAATCGGCTTTTGATCACGAAGTATAGCTATGAAGCTTACTCGACGTCGTATCTTGAATTCAGCCGGGCCTTCCGCTACTCACGTAGGCTCACCTACGCTGCGTTGCTCAGTCCCTAGCTTCATCCAACCTTCTCGGTGCTGAAAAGCCGATTTTTTTAGTATTTATTTTTACAGGCTCAGCTTCGGCACGTCGATCCAGCGGCGTTCCTGCCACGACTGCAAGCTGAGATCGGCAAGCTGGGTGCCCTTCGCACCTTCGAGCAAATCCCACGGGAACGGCGTGCCGATGACGACATGCTTCAAGAACATTTCCCATTGCACCTTGAACGCGTTGTCGAACGACGTGTTGTCCGGAACCTGCACCCATTGGTCGCGGAACTGGAACGGATTCGGAATGTCCGGATTCCATACAGGCTTCGGCGTGTTGACCCGATGCTGCGTCTTGCAGTCCCGCAAACCCGCCACGGCGCTGCCTTCGGTGCCGTCGACCGTAACCGTGAGCAGATCGTCGCGGTCTACGCGCACCGCCCAGGACGAGTTGGCCTGCACGATAATGCCGCCTTCCAGCTCAAATATGGCGTACGCCGCATCGTCCGCCGTACAATCGTACGGAACGCCCTGCTCATCCAGACGTTTCGGAATATGTGTAGCGGCAAGACAGGAAACAGCCTTCACTTCCCCGAACAAATTCTCGAGAACATAGCGCCAGTGTGCAAACATGTCGACGATAATGCCGCCGCCGTCTTCCTTGCGGTAGTTCCACGATGGCCGCTGACCCTGCTGCCAGTCGCCCTCGAACACCCAATAGCCGAACTCCATCCGCACGGACAGGATACGCCCGAAGAAGCCAGAGTCGTTTAAGCGTTTCAGCTTGAGCAATCCTGGCAAAAACAGCTTGTCTTGCACGACGCCGTTTCTCACCCCGGCCTCAGCGGCGATGCGGGCCAGTTCAAGCGCCCCTTCGAGATCGACGGCCGTCGGCTTCTCGCAATAAATATGCTTTCCCGCGGCGATCGCCTGCTTGATGCTTTCGGCGCGGCGCACCGTCGTCTGGCTGTCGAAATAAATTTCATTGTACGGATCGGCGAGGCATGCTTCAAGATCGGTACTCCAACGTTCGACGCCGTGGGCGGCGGCCAGCGCCTGCAGCTTGCTCTCCTGCCGGCCGACCAGAATCGGGTCGGGCATGATGACGTCTCCGTCCGGTAGAGCGACGCCCCCTTGCTTGCGAATCGCAAGAATCGAACGGATCAAGTGCTGGTTGGTTCCCATCCGTCCGGTAACGCCGTTCATAATAATGCCGATGTTGCGAACTGCCACATTCATCGCTCCCTTCGCTTCGTATAACCGTATTGTAGTCGATGCGAAACCGCTTTTCTTACGATTACAGGAACACGATTCTCAATTTTGGAAGCGAATTGTTCAAGCAAAAAACAATACCCCCGCCGGCGCTTATCCGATGGGGGATGAAGGGGAAAATATGTTTCAATCAATCGGCCGGTCGTCCTTTGATCGTTATCTTGTTCGTTTGATCGCACATTGTGCACTCGCTGTCCATTTGACGGAAGGATCCCTGCCTACTCAGCTTGCGCTGGCGCGTTCAGCTCCCGGTACGTTTTTGGCGACAGCTTGGCGACCGCTTTGAACGACCGGTAAAACGTAGACACGGAATCGTAGCCGACCTCGAAGCAGATCGAAATAATGTCTTTTCCCGTTTCCACCAGCAACTTCTGTGCGACGCGGATGCGTACCTCGGTCAAATATTGCATCGGTGTCATGTTGTACCGTTCCTTGAAGATGTTGTTCACGTGCCGCGTGCTGATGTCCAGCTTGGAGGCGATGTCCCCCGCGGTCAGCGGATCAAAATACTTCGAATCGATATAGCTGCGAATTTTCTCGGCACGCAGCTTGTTGGAGCTGGAGCCCGCTCCGGCGGCCTCCGTTCCGGCCGAGCGAACCAGCAAGAGCAGCAGCTGAGACAGCTGGACTTTGAGCGAAAGCCGGACGAGCGGCGACAGCTCCCTGGACTGCTCAAACAGCATTTTCCTCAGCAGCTGACGCAGTTCGCTCGCAGCAAACAATCCCGGCTTCATCAGACAGGAAGCCGGGAAATAGGCGTGGAGCAGTTGCGCCCTCATATCCGGATCGAGCACCACCTCATCAAACGCCAACACTAGCAAGGTCAGCCTGGAGTCAGACATGACCGAGTGGACGGAATACGGCACGATCAGCGCCGTATTGTCGACCGCCAGCTTCCGTACTTCCCCCCCCAGCCGGATAGCTCCTTCGCCCTCCAGCACAAACAGCAGCTGGTGCGTCTGGTGATAGTGCTCGGACACAAGATGTCCGCCCGTATGCTTCTGCTCGTATAAATCTATCGCATTCCTGGACAAGTCAATCCTTTTAATCGTCACGGTGAAGCCTCCGGTTTTTTGAAGCGTTTCATTTATAGCCATTTTAGCGCGATCGGCGGCTTCTATACAACATTTTAGAATAAGCGCAGCCCGGACACCGCAAGTCCCCCCCAGTTGCAGCTTTATTGCGGTCTTCAGGTCCATCTATCCATGCTGTTCGCTCCTTTTTTCGCGGCAAAAGAATAAAGGGCGGTCATTAACGTCACATTCCTGCCTGTTAGCTTAATGAAACTGCATGGAAACATAGTTAGATATACTTATCTAATCGGTAATCGGTAGGCTCATGTTCTTGTCCTCGACTCGGGATAAGAACTTGTACCGATAAAACAAAAAAGCCGCTAAACTAGCGACTTCCAATGGGATAATATTCTTGTCCCTCGACCCCCCTTGGCTTCTATATGTTTTTCCTCGTCGTAAGCGTATAAAATTGGGACAAGCATATTTTGAAAATGTCTCCATAACTTCATTGGAATCATCTTCTTTATATGCGCTCATTGATTTTGATCAACAATTTCTTTAAGACTTGTTTCTCCTCATCGGTAAGGACTTGAACGATTTCTTCCTCCACCTTTTGGAATGAGTCTTGAAAGTCTTCAATCAGTTCAATCGCTTTTGGCAATACATATATATTTTTTTGCCGTTCATTATTGGCCGGGATTTTGCGCTCGATGAACCCTTTTTGCTCTAGACCTTGAAGCATGCTTGTAATGCTGGCCCCACGCAGATGAAACCGATCTGCAAGGTCCTTTTGAATAATATGATTATGTTGGTTCTCGTAAATATAGTCGATTACTTTTCCTTGTTGAGCGTTTAACCCCAGTTCTTTTATACTCTCATCCGCTCTTTTCTTTAACTTAAGACCGATAATCTGAAACAAATCCAGATAAGGCGTATCCTTTCGGGATTGCATGATCGTCCCCCCTTGTGATTGTTAGGAAACTAATTGTAAGCAACTAAACTATACAATGATCCTATAGGCTTGTCAAACAAATATTAGTTTATTGACAGTTAGTTATCTAACAGTTATACTCCGAATTGTTGAACGACAAACACTTGGGAGGAATTCAAATGGAGAAGATAACTCAAAATGCTGCGTTAGAACAAGTTATGGCGATTACAAATGTACGTATCTTTGATGGAGATCAAATTATTGCACCCAGACATGTTGTCATTAAAGGGGAATCCATTATTTCAGTGGGCGGAGACCTTCCGGCAGATGCAACGATTATCGATGGAGAAAATGGGACTCTAATGCCTGGTCTGATTGATGCACATGTCCACACCTCAATCGGCGGATTACGAGATGCCTTAAAATTCGGGGTTACAACAGAACTCGAAATGAACGGCGATTTTACTAAAAGAGGGCGCGAGATTCAGTTGAAAAATGTAAATGACGTCGCTGACGTCCGTTCTGCCGGCACAGCGATCAGCGCTCCGGGTGGACACCCAGATGAGTTACTGCCCGATGGAGATGAAATACCGGAATTCGTATTGAAGGAGCTAGAGAAGTTATCCGAGGAAGACCGTGAAGCGATGTTGGCCGCATACGCTCACGATCACGAAGAAATCCCGCAAGTGACGACGGTGGAAGAAGCGATTAAGCATGTGCATACCCAGGTGGAGAATGGAGCCGACTATATTAAGGTCATGATTGAAGAAGGAACGGTCATGGGGGCACCTGGCCTGCCTGTACTAAGCGACGAGATTTTAAAAGCAGCCGTGAAAGAAGCCCACAAGTTGGATAAGCTGGTCATTGCTCACGTCTTGACGGCTCTTTCATCGCAAGAAGCTATCGATTTTGGAGTCGACGGTTTAGGCCATTTGTTTATCGACAGACCCGAGTACACATCCGACTTAGTGAAGTCCATAGCGGGTTCAGGCGCTTTTGTTATACCGTGCTTGGTGTTGAATTCATCGATTATTGGAAATCCGGCATCGGAATTGGCGAATGATCCACGTGTTCATTCCAAATTAAGTCCGGACTGGATCGATATTTTGAACTCAAGCTTCAATACGTTTCCGCAAGGTAATATGGAAAATAGCTTTCAGAATGTGATGGATCTTCACCGTGCGGGAGTTGATATTCTGGTAGGGACGGATGTCGCGCCGGTTCCCGTTCCGAACCTTGGCGGTCTTGCTCATGGGGCCAGTGTCCACCACGAAATGCAACTGCTGGTGAAGGCCGGGTTCACTCCGATCGAAGCTCTTCAGTCGGCTACTATCAAACCGGCCCGTTGCTTTGGTCTTCACGATCGCGGCCGTATTACCGAAGGTGCGCGCGCTGATCTTATTCTTGTAAACGGTGATCCGACCACTAATATTTCGGATACCTTGTCGATCAAATCTGTATGGTTCAATGGTTCGCAGCAGCTAGGTTAATCAGATGCGATATCCCTGTATAAGGAAAGCTAAAACTCCATGCCAAAGCATGGAGTTTTAGTTGATTTTAATTGATTATTTTAAGTCGATGCTCATTGCTCATCGCAGGGAGCGGTTTGCACTTTGCCGCCCCCCTTCTCGTTGAACCGAATGCATTTCGGGAGGAGGCGAACGGCCCGGCAACAATTCCTTCATCCTATTCTCCCCCCCTTCTAGTCTTATATTTCGCACTGGTAGTATCAGTATGGTAGAGTATTGATGGAATCTATTCGATTGAATCAACCATGAAAAATAAGCCCGCCGCTCTTTGCAAGCGGCGGGCTTCCTGCTCATCTAAAGCATGCGTTTACGGTTGTAGCTGCCAGAGCGCGGGCACGTTACTCGGCTCCCAACCCGGCAAGGAGGTATGGGACTGGATGCATTTGTACACCTTGCCGTCATAGGATACGAGTGCATTGACCTCATAAGCGGTATTTGGCGCCCATGGCGTTGCACTCGGCCCGTCAGGCGTTGACACTGTCACGGCATTGCTGTCGCCAGATTCATTGTTCGACGGGTCGTAAGCGCGGACCGTAAACGTATATTGCGAGTTCGGCGACAAACCGGTAATGACCTTCTCGGTTGCCGTTCCAGTGACGGTAGCGATCACCGTGCTGCCGTTGTAAATCCGGTAACCAGCGATGCCGGAATCATCTGTGGATGCATTCCACATCAACGTGACTGATGTCGACGTTGGGGTGCCCATCACATGCAGGCCGGTCGGATTGGTCGGCGGCGTCACGTCAACCGGTAACTGCGTGGTCGTAAACTGGACACTGTTGCTGCTCGGCGATCGATTGCCGGAAGCGTCGAACGCCTTCACAACTATGTTATAAGTCGTGCCTGCCAATAGATTGGTGAGATTGGCGCTCGTCTGATTGGCAGGTATGGTGGCGATGACATTGACACCGTTGTACACCTCATAACCCGTGACGGCATTGTTGTCCGTCGAGGCCCCCCAAGTCAGCTTGGCCGTCGTTGTGCCAACGTTGCTGACGGCCAAATTAGTCGGCGCCGTAGGCGCAATGCTGTCGCCAGGACCGAATTGGGCATCGATGACGATGTACCAGGCATTTTGGGTATCCGCGATATCCCATACGCCGAGGATGACATTGTAACCGTCTCTTTGCGGCACGTTGCAGGAATGGGTTAACGTGGCCGGCGGCTGCTGGCCATTCCCGTTAATCGTGCAGAACGGAGTCAGATCAAACTGGGCGCGAGTCAAAGGTGCATTGGGATTCCAATCCGGCTTGGTGATGAAATAACGGTAGCTTGTCGTGGCATGACGAGCGGTAAAAATCCAAGTGAAGTTGTTGGTGCCGCTCGTCATGTTCACCTTGTTCCAGCGCGTAGCTGATTGCTGGTCAAGCTGAGCGAAGCCGGCAAGGCCGGCGCTGGCGATTTTGCCGTCAGGGGGTCCGGCAGCAGGAAACCCTTTCGGCCCCTCCAGGCTCTGAGGCTCATAGATGATCGGGCCGCAGTTGGTATTCAATCCGTTTTTACACTGGATCGCGCGGCTGGCCGGATCATTAATATATCCGTGAGCTGACACGGTCTTCGAGAACGCGAACATACAAGCGAATACGAGCAGCAATCCGCCGCCAATCAGCATGAATCGCAAGATGAAACGGGAATCCGAACGGGTTTGAAACATCATCACATTACCTCCCATGATTTGGTTTGGTCATGATGCGCCTTTCGTTTTTCGACACCATCTTTGTCGCGATATTTTGAGCTGCCTCCTCTCTTGAAAATAATCCTCTCAAAGCTGTGCATAACCGTTAACGTGCGGGCATCCGCTCCTTTTTAAGCCGATTTATACAAACTCCTTAGAGCTTATATACTCGTACAAAGTCATGAAAAACAATACCTAATCACATTGTGAGAAGCGTAAAGACAAGCGGGCTAGAAATCTTCGTGGGAAGGGGAAATTAAACGTGAGCAACTCTGCTCTACTATATAGAATCAGCTATGTAAACTGCTGATGAATGCTGACATTCATAGTGCGCAACGATGTAGAGATCAAAACCAAGTAGGTACGCTTATGGGTGAAGCCACAGAGGGGATAGTAATCATGTCTTAATATGGAGGAATCTATATATAGGCATAATCTAGTTTCGTCAAAATTGGAGTTGTGTTAGCGGAGTGTCATGAAGCCAATCGAAGTTGATGTATGGTTAAACAGAAACGAAAGATATATTACCAGTAATTGGTTGTATATAATTATTGAATAATAACCAAATCATGTCAAGGGTGTAATTTATCTACTCTTTGCTCAAGCTCCTGTGAAGGAGTTTAAATTTATCCTCATATTGCCCATTCTTCATACCGATTGGGTGAACGAAAAACTTGTGGCAAATCACCAATTTTCACAGTAGCAATCGGTGTCACGCCCTTAAGTGCATATTAACAAGACCAAGATCACCAATGTTAGACTGGGTACAGGAGCTTGATATAACTCTTTCCGTTTTTTTTCGTTTTGCCATTTGATTCATCCCCTTAAATAATTTATTTCATGCCCTATACATCGTAAGAAACTCTATCTTTGTTTTTCGAGAATTCTGCCTTCTTAGTAGTTTTCCTTCCTTTGTAACAGTCCAATAACTACTCTCACCCCGTACCTTTAATTTGTACCAACTACCCCCATTGCCAGCTACTCCACTATTTTGGACTCTATCCTTCTCAAATATAGCTGTGTCAAATTCCAACAATTCTAAATTAATGTATGTTGTGTCCACAGTTTCATGAGTTAGATATTTATCTAATCGGTAATCGGAACATGTTCTTGTCCTTTTCGGCGATAAAACAAAAAAAGTCGCTAATTTAGCGACTTCTATGGGACTATGTTCTTGTCCCTCGACAGTTTTGTTACGTTAATAGTAACTAATCTTCAATTAAAATACCCGTTACATCAATGAAAACGGCAGGTGATTGTTTGACCAGCTGCCTTTATAACATTATTCAACTATCGTTCCCCGCCGTATTATGAGGTAAGTAGTTGACCACTTTTGTTTTGGGGCTGTATTTGTCAGTAGCCGGGGCAGATCGGTCGTTCCCCTGGGGCTGTCTTCAGTCGGGAATGATATCAAAAAGTCGTATAATTAGCAGCTTCGCAATCACCTTTGTTTTAGGGTGGACTGCTTGCCGTCATCATATTTCACTTTTTTCTTCCTTGCTTCCCTACCCCAAATTAATCTCCCTGATCTTTTCCAGCGCCACTTTCGGTTTTCGGTCTTCGGTAAGCAGGCCGTTAACCTCATGCTGGACGTCCGTAATCTGCGTATAACAGTAGCCGGAAATAAACGGAATAGCTTTAATCGCTCTGGTTATGCTGCCGAATCGCTCCAGGAAAGCTTCCTCATTATCAACCAGATTGCCGTAACCCCAGCCATGCTCGCTCTTGAAAGCAATCCCTCCAAACTCGCTGATGATAATCGGTTGCCCTTTATAACTGTAGCCTTGGGCGAACGCAAATTTCCACTCGTTGTACGTACCGCTGCTACCCGTAATCGAGTCTTTATCCTTGTAGGTTTTGTACAAATCTTCGCCCCGCTCCACATAATCATGAAGAGTCAAAATATCAGAAATGGTGTGCTCCCATCCATCATTGGTAATGACTGGACGATAAGGATCGATAGATTTGGTCAAATAATAAATACCTTCCGTAAATTTTTGCTGCCGTTCGTCATGATTAATATTCTGAATGCCCCAAGATTCGTTAAAAGGCACCCAGGTAATAATGCAGGGATGATTGTATTGCTGCTGCACAACCTCAATCCATTCCTTGGTAAAACGCTCCACAGCCTCATCGTTATATTCAAAAGCAGCAGCCATTTCGGACCAGACCAGCATACCTTTGACATCACACCAGTATAGGAACCGAGCGTCTTCAATTTTCATATGCTTGCGCAAACCGTTGTAGCCCATCTCGGCGATCGCCTCGATATCTTCGATCAGCGCTTCTTCGGACGGAGGCGTCAGATGACTTTCGCTCCAGTAGCCTTGATCCAGAATCAATCTTTGGTAAAGGGGAATATTGTTCAGCAGGATTTGGCCGTCTCTGATCGAGATTTTGCGCATGCCGAAATAAGAGCCCACCCGGTCAATCTCTCGTTCTCCTTCATACAGCACAAACTCCACATCAAACAGATTTGGATTGTCCGGAGACCACAAGTTTTGCAGCCAAGGTCCGTTAATGCTGCTCACCATGCCGGTTTCCGCCGTCAGCCAGGCTCTGTCCACCGAAAGGCTCAGTTTTCTTACCGTTTCGCCTTTAAAGGTAATTTCTGTCTCCAGCCGGAGATCATTTTTGTTTTTTGTACCGTTAAAACGGAAGTCAAACCGAATCATTTGGCGGTCAATGTCCGGTGTCATTTTCACCATATCCAAGCGGGTATCATGGACATGTTCGAGCCAGACGCTTTTCCAAATACCTGTTGTCTGCACATAAAACGAATCGTGATTCCGTCCGGACCAGCGCTGTTTGCCCCGAGGCTGTAGACAGCTATCGCTGTCTTCCACTTTCAGCACAATTTCATTTTCGGCGTCTTGCTTAAGCAGGTCGGTAATATCAAAGGAAAAGCGAGCATACGCCCCTTCATGCTCCCCCGCAAAACGACCGTTCACCCAACAGGAGGCTTTATAATCCACGCCTTCGAAATGCAGGATCGTTTGTTTCCCTTGCGCTTCTGGGGAAAGGGTCAGTTTTCTGCGATACCAGATCTGCTCATGGAATTTCTCCTCTCCGATCCCGCTCGCCTGGGTTTCATAGGCAAACGGAACGTTTATTTTTTGTGCGGTTGGAAAATGGTCCATAAAGCGTTCTGCAACGCCGGCTTTCTCATCATCGAAACTGAAATCCCACTCCCCGTTCAGATCCAGCCACTGGCTCCGTACAAATTGGGGTCTCGGATAGTTTTTTATATAAAATTTCGTAGCTGCTGTGGGCATCTTAGTACCTATCCTCTCTCTGATCACTGAAGTATACTCTATATTTCCTATCACAGATTACTATCTTGTTTAGAGAAAGAAAATGATTTATCCTATCCAATGACTGATCTATTATCTTTTGGAGGAGTGGAATCATTGATACATCTAAAGCGATGTGGATATAATGTAATTCATCCGGAAGGCTTTACTGTTGACCGCCCGGACGGCTCTGGAGATTACGTTTTTTTATTCTTCCGGAGCAAAATGGAGCTTAAGATTCATTCGCAGGCTGTTTTTGTTGAACCTAATACCTTTATTATTTTTAACAAAAACAGTCCGTATTTCTACCGGGATGTCGAACAACCTCTGATTCATGACTGGTTCCACTTTGAAATGGAGGATGCAGATGCTTTTTTTGAACGGCTGAATCTCCCTCTAGATACCTTAATCAAAGCATACGACCCCTTCTATATTTCCAGAAAAGTGAATGATATTCATTGGTAGAATCTGCAAAACGGAACCTTCCAAAATGAGATCATCGATTATACCATTCGTTGCCTGTTCATGAAGCTTAGCGATATTCGAAATCATCTGGAGCCACACCATCAGATTAGTAAATATTATGATCAGTTCCTGAACCTGAGAAATGATGTTTTCAGTTCTCCTTCTACCTGGTATACTGTCGAATTCTTGGCGGATAAGATGAATATGAGTCGATCTTATTTCCAGCATATGTACAAACAAATCTTTGGCATATCGGTAATTAACGATATCATCCTTAACAGAATAGGATATGCCTCTTATTTACTGAAGAACACATCGTATGCCATCAGCCATATTTCTGGAATTTGCGGTTATGAGAACGATGTACATTTTATGCGGCAATTCAAAAAATTCGTAGGACTAACTCCAAGTGAATACAGGGGAAGGTCTGATGGTGGGCAATAAATCTATATTTCCTTCTCCTCCCCTTTCTTTTGACTTGGTTGGCAGTCTGAAAACACAAAACAACTCCAAGAACGCTGCGCACTAATGATAGTTATCGAAACGATTGGAGCATTAATTATCTATCGTTGCTCAACGATGACAGCGAATATTTGAGTGAGTATTACGAGAATTATGGAGCCGAGGAAGAAATCAGGGTTTATGTCTGTAAAATGGACTACCCGAGGCATCACCAGCCGAATATACGCAGGGACATTCGTCCTTCCCTGCGCTATTGCTGAAGAGTTCAAGGTGGCATCCTGCTGATGGCGAGCGTTTCACCGGAGCTTTTGGTGCGCGATGACGCAGGTCACGCTGGGTTTCCCGGACGGCGGTGATCGTCTCTTCCGGTAGCCTTTGGATCGGATCCCGGGAACGTACTTCGGCGCACGGAAGACACGAACGCTTTTTTCAGAGCATCGAGCGCGCCCGGACGGCGGTGATCGTTCTGGAGCACCGTGTAGTGACAGGTCCTCCCTCCCGTGATCTTCAGCGTCAGCATTTGAGCAGCTAAAGGGATACAGAAACAGCGGCATTGTAGGACACAAATATCCTAGAATGCCGCTGTATGATTCATCTATAACGTTCTCCGTTAGTATAACAATGCATCATTTCTGCAGTTCCCGAAGGAGTTAATGTACAATGAGGACTGGGCAACTTGATAGCTGCGAAACCTTGTGGCTGACACTTCCTAGCATCATTTCTTTTATGCCCCTTAGCCCACGGCTTCCGATAATAATAAGTTGCTGCTCGGTATCCCTTGCATAATTTAATATTTCATGTGCAGGATCTCCCTTAAGATGAACGGTTTCCGGATTAATCCCTGCAGATTTTAATTTAGATTTGGCTTGTTGCAGCTGTTCCAAACTCGCTTTCTCCATTTCGTTCAATATTTCTTCCAAGAAATTCTCTGGTACATATGTCATGCCATTCGACACATATTCCTGGCTGACATTAACCAAGGTAACTTGAGTTTGTTTGTTTCGGGCTATTTCAATGGTTGCATCGAGGAGTTTGTTCGTTATTTCAGCTTTATCAATGGCCACAATAATTTTATCAAACATATTTATCGTCCTTTCCGTAGCAGCTCGTAGCTATTTCGGCTGCCTACAAAACGGTTTCTTGCTGCTCCTATACCGACTAAAAAGAGTAAAACCGAAGCGCCAAGCAGAATGAAAAGTGGCAGGTTCCAACTATTTGTCGCATCATGCAGGTATCCTATAAGGGCAGGACCGATTGCGGCAAGAAGATATCCGATCGATTGCGCCATGCCAGACAGTTCCGCTGCTTGGTGCGCATTTTCAGTACGTAACCCGAAAAACATCATGGCCAAGCTAAAGGCGAAACCTCCACCAATTCCGAGTATGATGATCCACAACAGAATGACATTGGAACTGCCGTAAAGAAGTCCGAGCGTCCCCGTCAAAAGCAAGATGGTTGTGATGACCACTAACAAACGTTGGCTAGACATACGTCCAGCAATAACGGGGACAATAAAGGTAAATGGAAGCATAGCTAACTGCATGATCGAGAGGTACCATCCTGATTGATTGGAGTCAATTCCTTGCTGCTTTAAAATTTCAGGCAACCATGCGATCAGCACATAGAAAACCATGGACTGTATACCCATAAACAAGGTTACTTGCCAGGCAAGCGGGGATCGCCAAACATTCACATCGTTGCTGACCATCTGTTGACTCGTCTTGGCTGTTTGTTTCGTTTGATTTCTTAATTGGGGTAACCAACAGAGGATCGATACAAAGCTTAGAATCCCCCATATTCCCAATGCTCCCTGCCATTTTAGCCCTGCGTTCATGGCTAGCGGTACACTGATTCCCGATGCGATTGCTCCACATAAATTCATTGAAATGGAGTAAACTCCTGTCATGGAGCCAATTTTATTTGGGAAATCCCTTTTAATTATACTGGGCAATAATACATTACAAATGGCAATTGCGAATCCAAGAACTGCTGTCCCAATAAACAGATTAACTGCGCCAGATAAAGATCGTATTACAATACCAACAGTCAGAAAGATTAGGGCAATCAAAATGATACGCTCGACCCCATACCTTCGTCCTAACTTTGGTACTAGAGGCGATAATAAAGCAAAGGCAAGCAAGGGTACCGTTGTGATCAGGCCTGCTAATGTATTTGAAATATGAACGTCATCCCTTATGAGACTCACTAAAGGACCAACTGAGGTTAAGGGAGTACGTAAATTAGCTGCAATAACAATAATGCCGAGAATGATCAGCCCTATAGAGGATGGTACGTCTTTTTTATTTTGTTTGTTCGGCATTCTTCATTTCTCCTTCTTAAATTCAGACATATTATTTCTTTCCTGCTGATTGAAAAAACTATGCTATAACATCCGCGCGAACAATAAAAGTATATTACAATATACTATTTTAAACAAGAAGTATTTCATAACATACTTGTTCTCATCTAAAAACAAAAATACAACTCTGAATTCCCGTCATGGAATTCGGAGTTGTATTGAATAAGTGGAATTTTCGACTTTTAGAAACCATATTTTAAGGATATATGGAGCACTGTTTCACTATTCGTATGATTCGTATAAGAGTGAGGAGAATCTGCACGAAAACTGATCGTATCATATTGATTCAATGTGTAAATCTCTCCATTGACTTGAATTTCAATGGAACCCGTCATTACTGTCGCAATTTCAGTTGTATTCACATGATGACCTTCAGGGTGATACGAGCTTTTTGGCTGTAAGTAAGCCCGACACATTTCAATATCGCTGCTTGCGTTTTTAAAGACTGGTTCAATGATCCAATTTTTTTGATCATTAGAAAACCGCAGTCCTTCGCCTGCTCGATACAAACTAACAGGGTCTTCTGATTTGAACAAAGCCAATAACGGTAAAGATATGCCTTTTGAAATTTTCCATATAATCGCCAAAGTTGGATTTGTATCGCCACGTTCGATATTTCCCAGAGTAAGTTTGCTTACGCCCGTTAATTCCGCTAAGTCGTCTAAACTCATGTTTTTTTCTTTTCTGTACTTTTTCAAGGCACCGCCGATTTGTAATACAATTTGTTTTGATTCATCGACTTCATCCATTTGATATTCACCTCAACAAATAACTTTATAGCTAGTATATTGTTTATCTAGACTCTTTTCCATACGATTAGTATTTGATGGTGGACTACAAGTTCTTTAACGATATCTAATGGTAACTTCTCAGTCTGCACCGCGTGTGTTGCAAAGGCATGACTAAAATACTTATCTAATTGGTAATCGGCTTATGTTCTTGTCTCTCAGTAATTTTCTTGTCCTCCGACATTTGTCGCTTCAGCCTAAATCAATTAAACTATCGCCTCCGTTAGTTCAATGACTACATCAACAAAAGAACGGAAAAAATGCCGTTCTTTTGTTATTGCACGAATTGTTTATCATCCATATTTGCTTGTATAACGTCCAGCCAATTTGTATTATTCATCATCTCGGAAGAATCCCCATGAAATGCCTTCATGGCTTCCTGATCATCATACAGCCGATATCTCATCCAAGCCGTCAAGTAACCCCTATGATTGCCACCATTACCTTCAATCGCTGTATGAGCTGCACCTTTTGCCATCCCCATCATAACAGGCGTGCTTGCGTTAGTACTATGCAAGGCTAATTGATTCGTTGATACCGGTGAGATTAGAAAATCTCGTGTACCGCCCATAATGAAGAAAGGAACGGTAATACGTGCTGTATCGTACATATCTTCTGGATCACAATGCTTCAAATCCGGGAGAGCGATGGATACAACCGTCTTAATCAACGATCCACTTTTATAGTTGGTATGAGCATTGATAACCCCAGTAGACCCTTGAGAATGTCCAGCTACACCAATATGCTCCATTTGTATTTTTTGATAAAACAAGCTGTTTGCTAGTTGGTTTTCATTTTTTAAATAATCAATAGCCTCCACAATTTCTTGGCCTGTTCCTGTTGTCTTGCTATAGGAATCTATTACAATGAATCCCCAGCTAGCAAGATGAGTTAAGAGCTCATCATAACGATCTGGCGTGGCATCTGTTCCATTCCCCCAAGAAATAACAGGATAGGATTCGTCTCCTTGAAATGCTGGGTAGTAAATTCTAAATAAAGCCTCACCACTCGTACTCTTAACTTCTTCTACCTTTACATGATAGCTTCCTTGCTGTGCATAACGCTGCTCAATGCTTCCTTCTGCAAGTTCTGGTACATTAGAATGAATGATTATTTGCATGAAAATTGATATTGGAACTGCAACGATAAAGACTAAAGCTGACAACCATAAAATCCACTTTCGTTTTTTCAAAACCGACATACACGTGACCTCTACGATAGTCTATAGGTTCCTCTATCGTTTTCTCTGTTAAAATATAGAACTAAAGGGATATACGTGAAAGATGTAGTTATGTTTCATTAAACAAGATGTTAGATTGAAAAATAGATACGGAGGACCGAGAATAGCTTAAAAAATACGATTTGCTGTAAGTGCAATAGACTCGAAGTTGATCACCAAAGAGATGTGATGGTTGATACTCCGATACTTGAGTGAATACGACGCTCGTTATAGGAATCAATATAGGACGTGACCTCGTTATAAGCTTCTGCTTTGTTAGTAAATAAATTCGAATGTCGTGGCTCAGGTTGATAACCTTCTTCGTTGAAACACCTAATCGACAAAGGTCCTCCACAATGCACCCAATTTTGTGTCAAAATCCTACAATAGGTATAAAAAAAGCCCAGAGAATCAGGCTTTAGTACTGTTCGTAATGTGGTCACATTGGTCTCATTAGACATCATCCCGCAGAATACAAGAATAAACCTTTAGTTGTATCAGGAGATCCTGCCCGCCGGTCGGGAATTATTCTGGCAGCTAGTCCGCTCGAAATTGGAACCGGGGCATCGCTAAAGCCCCGGTTCCATGGAGCCCGGAGTATACGTACATTACTGTTGCGGCGGTTTGGGTTTCGGATTTCTCCGGCGAGTAGAAATTAGAATGTTACGCTTGTTCTGCCCAGTTAGCCGGATATGTTACATAAATAAATCGTGCATATTCTGGCACAGAAAATTGAATCCTGCTTCCATTTGGAATCAGGATCACTTCTCCTGGTCCAACTGACACCTTTGTACCATCGATGATAACGTCCAGATGTCCCTCAATCACATAATCAATTTCATCGTAGTTAAGTGTCCAGTCAAAGGTTGTTTTTTTCATCTCCATGATACCGCAGCCAAGTCTTGGACTTTCCTTTAGCGAAAAAAGATCTTTACAATAGACGATATCATTAGGGTTGCCTGTATCGAGACGATCCTCTTCTGTTACTTTCATATTTGGCACTTTAATAGAAGTAATCCCTCCAGGACCTCTATGAACGTTCTGTTCAATAGCATCAGTCCCTACTTTTTCCATGATGACTTTACGAACCATCTCTTCAATCATCTTTTTATCGATACTCATGGGTACCCTCCTCTACTTCTTAGGTGCAGTTTTTTGGAACCATTTTACTTGCAATGAGCATAGCAACCATTACAGCCGTGATACACTTTTGAACATCGATTCTGTTCTCGACTAAAAGAGGTGTGAAACAAATTTTTGCCATTTCCTCATCTCCCATACCAGAGAATAAACACAAAAAGGCCTAAAGTTATACCGCTTCCTAACAAGTAGGAATGCTATAACCTTAAGCCTCTTTGCTTTAGTTAGACTACGCCTTTGTAGTCCTCTATTACATTTTAAACGTGAATGAAACGTTTGTTTCACACGCTGTAGATTCAAATTGCATGCTCCCTTAAGTTTATCCTCTACATAGCTATTTTCAATAGATAAAACTAAACTTTTTTGTGAACATTCTTCAACGTTGAATCCTTTGCCATCATCTATAACTCCAATCGTGCAAAAGCTGTTGTTGGCAACTCATAGAAATAACGATGTGTCCATGCTCACAATCTTGAAAAGCTATGCAAAAAAAGCGCTTGAAATGGCCATTTGCATTTCAAGCGCTAATAAAATTGTAAATATGCGAATATTCAAAACGTTTTAAAAGGCATCATGGCATCGCTCCGTACCGTTCCAGCACCCGGTAAATCGCATCCGTGCCGAACCCGACCGCTTCTACAGGAATGCGTTCATCAGCCGCATGAATCAGTTTGGTAAACTGCATGTCCTTGGGCAGCGGCATTGGCAGGAAACCGTAGGTTTGGATGCCGAGCCTCGCAAACCATCTTCCGTCCGTTCCTCCGGGCAGCAGCATCGGCACCGGAACGGCCTCCTTATCCGCTTCTTTCAGCACGTCGGACAGCAACCCGAACATCCCCATGTCGGGAGCTTCGGCGCATGGGTCATGACGCAGCACCTCCAGCTCGATCGAATCATGAATCGCGAATCGGCGCAGCTCGTCCATAAATTGCTGCGGAGTGACGCCCGGCAGCGTTCGGCCGTCCAGCTCAACCGTAATTTCGCTTGGATGAACGTTGATTTTCTCGCCGCCGCGAACAACGGTCGCGCTGATCGTATTACGCAGAAGAGGGGCGAACGTCCCTCCCTTTTCCCCCAGCAGCTTCAGGATGAGGCCGCACAGCCGGGGACGCAGCAACCCTCTCAGCAGCAGCGCCGGCAGCAGCGGCAGTGCGGCGGCCATGCCTTCAATCATCAACCGCGCCGCTGGTGTCACACGTATCGGCAGCTTATTCCTGCTAAGCGATTGAAGCATGTTCCCCAATTGCGCCATACAGTCGGCTCCCGGATTGCCCATGGAGCCGTGGCCACCATCTCCTCGAATCGTCGCTTTGAGCCAACAGAGCTGCTTCTCCGCCACCATAATCGGATAAAAGGTTTTTCCCAGCGCATGAAACGAGAAGCCGCCGAATTCGCCGAGCGCATACTTGACGCCCGCAAAATAATCGGCATGCCGCTCTACCAGGAAGGAAGCCCCGTATTCGCCCCCTGCTTCCTCGTCGCTGACAATCGCCAGAATGAGATCGCCACGCAGCGGCAGCTTGCGTACATGCGCGAGGAGGAAAGCCGATACGAGCATCGCCAGGCCGCCTTTCATATCAAGAGCGCCCCGCCCCCAGACGAAGCCGCCCTCGATGTTGCCCCCGAACGGGTCGCGGCTCCAGTCTTGCTTCCCTGTGCCAACGACGTCGACATGCCCGTACAGCAGCAGCGGCGGTGCCTCCCCGCTCCCCTTTATCCTGGCCAGCAGATTGGGCCGGGCCGGATCAAGCGAACAGATCCGCGTCTCAATGCCCGTATCCTCAAGCAGTTGCCGGATATACATGATGCATGCGGCTTCCTCACCCGGCGGATTTGTTGTATTAAAGCGGATCAATGCCTGCAAAATCTCCACGGGAGACGGCAGCTCTTCCGGGCGCTTGACTCCATCTTGATCCAACTCGTCATTGTCCAGCCGGATACCCATGCCCCCGCTCCTTCCTAATAAGAGGTTGTTCAAAAAGTCCGCTTTTGATAAGAAAACCAATCGAGGCAAATTCAAGGCTGAGCGACCGCGATTCAGAGGTAGGTTTTCTTGCGATATAGAAATTCATCAACTCCGTTGATAACTTATAAATCCTATATCTAACACGAAGTAACACTGAAAGCATATTCGACATCGAATCTTGAATTCAGCCGGGCCTTCCGGTGCTCACGTACCCACTACGTACGTTCCGCTCCTCTGACCCTAGCTTTATCCAACCTTCTCGGTGCTGAAAACCGACCTTTTTGAACACGCACTATAATGGACTGCCCACGTATGGCCGGTCGGCAGGAGAAACGCCTGGCAAGCCGCGCAGACCGAACTCACCCTGCAGTCTTGCAAGCCGCCGTTCCTGCTCTTCGGCTGGCGTGCCTTTGGTGCGAAACACCGATTCCAGCATCGCCAGCGCTTGCCGAACATGCGCTTCCGCCACTTGCTCTCCCGTCTCCCGCAGCCGATCAACCAACTGCTGCACGCCGCGGTAAGGCGAAACGACGCCTTGTTCATATTCAGCCGCGTTCCAGTTGCGGTTGCGGACGCAAGTGGCGATAGCCAGACAACGATTCAGCAGATCAATCGAATAAGCGTCCGTTTGCCGGCTTGCGGCAACCAGATGCGCTTCATCCTCCTTGTCGTCAAAAGCGAATACGCGCAGTCCGTCCGCTGGCGCCAGCCGTTTCAATACATTGCCCGGACCCAGTTCTACGGCAGAGGCAACGCCAATACTTTTCTGAAAGGCAAGGACAGCCGGCCAATTGACAGGGTCCGTCAATCCCCTGGTCAGCATACCCGCGATCTCCGCCGTATTCCCGTAAGGCAGACCCGTCAAGGAGGAAACTACGGGAAAGTCCATTTTTCCAAACGGGACGCCGCTAAGCACTTCGGCAAATTGCGCCGCCGCCGGCGCCATCAGCGGACTATGGAACGGCGCGCTTACCTGCAGCGGAATGACTGCGGCCCCATGGGCGGACAGTCTTTCGGACGCTTCATGGACAGCCTCTTTGTGGCCCGAAATCACCGTTTGCCGCTCTGAATTCATATTCGATACCACAACCATACGGCTTCCGTCCGTGCAGCCTGCGCTGATTTCCAAGCATACTTTGGCGACAACATCAGGACTCGGTCCGTTCACGGCGGCCATTGTGCCGATCCCCGCAGCGGCGGCCCCTTGCATCAACTCGCCGCGGCGGCGTACGAGCCTGAGCGCATCCGGGAACGTTATGGCTCCCGCGCAGGTTAAAGCGGTAATCTCGCCCAGGCTGTGGCCAGCTGCCATCGCAGGCTGGTATCCCCATTCACGACTGTAGACGCGGTACATTGCCACACCAAGCGCAAGAATAGCGGGTTGGGCATTGTCCGTCCTCGTCATCTCCGTTGTCGAGCCTTCATACATCAGGCTGTCAAGGCGCATGCCCAGCGCTTCGTTCGCTTCCTCCATCGTCCCTTTGACAACCGGATACCGCTCGCTCAGCATTTTTCCCATCCCGACGCGCTGCGATCCCTGACCGGGAAACCATATCGCATGTTTGTTCAGCATCTTCCATCACGCTCCTTACGGGTCAGATCGGGGCAGGCGCCTCGGTCAGCTTTTTGTTAATCACCGCTACAACATCGGATTCCCACTCATGCAGGAAAAAATGTCCGCCTTCAAACAGCATCAGCTCGCAGCCTCCCGTCGCATACCGCTCCCATTCGCCGAGCGGGCCTTTGACGCAGCCGTCATCTTTACCGCTCAAAATGGTGAGCCGGAGCGGCAGCGGCGGCCGCATCCGATGCTCGTATTCGCCGACAAGCTTGAAGTCGGCTCTTAGGATCGGCATAAACATATCCAGCAGCTCCCGATGCCGGAACAGCTCGTCCGGCATGCCGCCGAGCCGCTTCACTTCCTCGAGAAACTCGTCATCCGGAAGCAGATAGGTCCGGCGAGCCTCCTTCTGCTCGCAATGCGGCGCCCCTCTGCCGGAGAGGAAGACTGCAACTGGCAGCGGGAATCCTTCTTCCCGCAGCGCATGCAGCACCTCATACCCAAGCAGGCTGCCCATGCTGTGACCGAATAAAGCATAGGAGTCGGAGCCAAGCGCCGTCTCCCTTACCCGCGGCAGCAAATCCCGCACGGCCTCCGCCGCGTCCGCATAGAACGGCTCGTCCATGCGGCTTCCCCTGCCCGCCAGTTCGGCCGGCACCAGACGCACGTCAGGATGCAGCCGGTTCGTCCAGCGTTTGTACACTTGAGCGGAGCCCCCTGCATATGGCAAACAAATTAAAGATATCGTCATAACGCCCGCCTCCCGGGTAACATGTTGACGCAAACGGCCATTACGCGCCGGCGACAAGCGTGGTCCAGAACGTTTTTTCCTTCGCGAACAAATCGTCCGCGAGCGCCAGCTCTCTGCCGCGTTCGAAGTCCCCCGTCACAAAGCGGTCCTTCACTAGATCCCATCCGTCCCTCACTGCGCCAAGCTGACCGGACAGCGACTCATGCAGCGCTTCGCCGATCAGCCCCTTCTCCCGCATGGAGCGGAGCAGCGACGTGTTGGCGATATGCCGGTTGCAAATGATGTTGACGCCGACAAGGCCATAGGTCAAATGAGCTTGCTTCTTCTCCGGGTCGGAATCTACATTCCACATGCCCTCTATGGAGAACTCGCCAAGCTCCCTTGCCAGCCGCTCCGCATTTTCCACCACTTCAGTCAGCTTCAACTCGTAGGGCTGAATTTTTTCCTGCAAGTTGTATACGTAGAAGGCAGGCCCCAAATAGCTCGGGTTCACGTTGTATTCCGAGTTGCCGTACGCCTTGAGCAGCCTTTCCTCCGGCACCTCGTGCTCCTCGTAGCCGGCAAGCGTATCGTCAATGACGTAGAAGACGCCGCGCTCCTTGTCGTATCCGTTAAACAGCGAATAATGATACCAATGGAACCTTTTCCAGGCCATACTGCCCGGCAGCCAGTCATACAAATCGACGTTTACGCTCAAGTTGCGTCCGCCTTCCAGCATCGCCCTGATTTCATCCGGCACCGTCTCCATGCTGCGGAAATGACCGGGCTCGATATAGCGGATCACCTGCGACAGCGGGAATCTGGCCGGATCGTCCATATAATACAGCGTGTCAATAGTCGGATAGCGGAAGTCTTTGTCGGTTGCGGCCTCCCAAGGAAAGTACCGGTAAATGTTCAAATACGCCGCATCCCTGTAGCTGGGATCCTCGGACACCGCTATGGAAAAGGCCTGGTTCAGCATGCAGTTCATCCAAAACTCGTTAAACGGTTTCCTTTTCATCGACAGCTTCATCGTTCGCGCCCCCTTAGGCTCAGAATTTTGGTTCAAGCAAGCTTGCTTGCCGCAAGCACAGCACTGATTTTTTTCTTTGCTCCGTCTTCGACCAGCGCGTGTATGATCGCCGTATAATCATCCGCCAGCGCCCAGGCATTTTCTTCGCGGAAAAGACTTGTCGCATATTCCAGCGTAAAGCCGATCTTGCCGTCCCGCTCCGCCGCTTCAAGCGTCAAATCGAATTTGCTGACGCCCGGATCGAATTCCTTGGGATCGAATTCAATGCCGCCCGAACGGTAAGCGACGCGATCGATATTTTGCAAAATAAACATCGTATCGAACAGCGGGTTGCGGCTGCGGTCCTGTTCGATTCCCAGCTTTTGCACCAAATCCTCAAACGGGTAATTCTGGTGTTCCAGCGCCCGCAGCACATCCTCATGCAGCTCGGTCAAATAGTCGCCAACGGTCCGGTACGATTCCGGGAAGCTGCGAATCGCGACCGTATTGACGAACATCCCGATCAGCCCTTCCAGCTGCGCATGATTGCGGCCTGCTACCGGTGTGCCGATAATGATATCCTCGTCACCGCTCCATTTACTCAGCAGCATCGCATAAGCTCCGAGCAGAACGGTGTACAACGTCGTGCCGCGCTCGCGCGCAAACGCCTTGATCTGGAGCGTCAGCTCCTCATCCAGTCTGAAGTTGATCAGACTGCCCTTGAAGATTTGCAGTTCCGGTCTTGGCAAGGAAGTCTTGAGCTCCAGCGTTGGCAGTTCCCCTTCGAACGCCTCCAGCCAGTAGCGCTCATGCCCCATATAGGCCTCGCTGCCGATTTGTTCTTCTTGCCATACCGTGTAATCCCGGTACTGGATATCCAGCTCTGGCAGCTCGCCGCCGCCGTACAAAGTGGTCAGTTCCTGCAGCAGGACGCTGGCGGAAACGCCGTCGGTAATAATATGATGCAAGTCCAGCAGCAGCAAATGGCGCTCCTCGCCAAGCGGAATCAATCCGGCACGGAACAGCGGGAGGCTGCCGAGATCGAACGGACGGATAAAGCGCTCCATCAGCGCGCTGATGCCGCCGAATAATCCTTCGTCTCCGCCTTCCGCGAGCAGCTTGCCCGCCGCCATTCTCAGCCTGGCACCCTTCTCCAGCGTAAATACCGGCTCCGCATGCACGCGCTGGCGGAACTCGTCCTCCTCGTGATGGAACGTCGTTCGGAGCGATTCATGGCGGCGTATTATCGCAAGGAAAGCTTCCTCCAGCCGCTCCACATCGAGCTTGCCTTGCATATGCACGGCGAACGGCACATGGTACGTCGTTGCCTCGCCCGAGATCAGCCCCATCATAAACTGGCGGCGCTGCGCCCTCGACATCGGGTAATGCTCGCGCTCCGGCTGCTTCGGAATGTGTGCGGCCGCCACGGTTCCGCTAGTGTCCAGATGGGCCGCTAAACCTTCAAGCGTAGGGTTCATAAAAATATCACGCAGCGGCATTTGGATGCCAAAGCGTTCCGCAATGCGGCTGATCATGCCCGCCGCCTTCAGGGAATGGCCGCCAAGATCGAAAAAGCTGTCCTTGGCGCTGATCGCATCCGTACCGAGCAGTTCCTTCCAAATCTCCGCCAGCTTGCGCTCGGTATCCGTCGACAGCGGAACAAGCTCGCGTATGCCAGCGTCGGCCGGTCCCGGCTTCGGCAGCGACCTTCTGTCGATTTTGCCCGTTGGCGTAAGCGGAATCGCATCCAGAACGACCATGAAGGCCGGAACCATATAAGAAGGCAGCTTGTCCCCAAGATATTCGCGCAGCTGCACGGTCAATCGGCCGGATGGCGCGGCGCCGTCCGGCTCCGCATCCGATGCCGCGACGTTCAACATGACGACATACGCGCAAAGCGCATATTCCCCATCCTCTTCCTCAAATGCGGTAACGATCGTTTCCTTCACCTGCTCATGGCGAAGCAGCAGCTGTTCAATTTCACCAATTTCAATCCGGTGGCCCCTGATTTTTACCTGGAAATCGCGGCGTCCCGCGTAGGCGAACTCGCCATTTTCAAGCCTGCGCCCAAGGTCGCCCGTGCGATACATGCGTTCGCCCGGCGCATACGGATTCGGCACAAAAGCGACATCCCATTCGGGATGGCTGAGATACCCGCGCCCGACGCCCGGCCCGCCGATGCAAATTTCGCCCGTCACGCCTGTCGGCTGCAGCTTCAGTCCTTCGTCAAGCACCATCATGAGGGAACCTTCGATCGGCGTACCGATCGAAATCTCCTCGCCTTCGGTCACTTCCCGGATTGAGGTCCACACCGTCGTCTCCGTCGGACCGTACAAATTAAACAATCTGGCTCCGGTAGCGGCGCGCAGCCTGCCGAGCACATCGGCCGTGAGCGGCTCCGCCCCGATCATCAATATGCGCAGCTTTTGCAAGCCATCCGTTTCGCCTCGCTGGTTCATCCACCATTTGAAGCGCGACGGCGTAATTTGCAACACATCGATGCCGTGCGTGTCGATCAGGCCTTGCAGCAAGGCGGCGTCGCCCCGTTCCTCTTCGCTCGCGAGTACAATCCGCATACCCAGTGTGAGCGGAAGCAGATTTTCAACGACAAAAATATCAAAGGAGGCCGATGCCATCGCCAGGATGCTCTGACCCTTCTCAAACGGAATCCGGTTTCGGAAGCCGCTGATAAAATGCGCCAGCCCGCGATGCTCGATCATCACTCCTTTGGGACGGCCGGTCGAGCCCGACGTATACAGCACATACGCCAAATGGTCCGGCTTATGGACTAACTCCGGATTGCCTCTGTCCGCCGCATACAGCTCCGGATCGTCCAGATACCACTCGGCAACGGCTCTCGTTACGACTCCTGCATATACTTTTTCCGTCAGCAGAAGCGCTTCGCCGCAATCCTCAAGCATCCAGTCGATCCTCTCTTTCGGATAAGTGGGATCAATGGCAACATATGCGCCTCCGGCTTTCAGAATCCCCAAAATGGCCACAAGCAGCAGCGGGCTACGGGACGCCATCAGCGCGACAATGCGCTCAGGCCCCACACCCTTCGCCCGCAAGGAATGGGCAAGCCGATTCGCGCGTTCGTTCAGCTCGGCGTACGTCACCGTCTCCGTGCCGAATTGAATCGCCGCCGCATCCGGCGTGCGCGCCGCCTGGCGCTCCACCTCCTGGACAAACCCCGTCCATTCCGTCGTGGCTTGCGAGGAAGTCATCGCATCTCCTTGCTGGTCCGTCGTGTCTTTCTCGGCTCGAGTTTCCATCCTACCATTGCCCTCCTCTCTGCTAGCGGCCAGTACCGGCATGCTTCCTCCGGCCAACAGAGCCAGCAATTGATCCCGCTCGCTTTCACTCATCAGCTCAAGCTCGCCGACCGTGCGATCACGAGATCTGCACATCTCCCTTACGAGTACGGTATAGCTTTCCGCCATACGGCGCGCGATTTCTTCATGAAACAAATCCGTTGCGTATTCCAGTTGAAGCTCGATTTCCGCTTCCCGTTCCACCGCTTCCAGAGTCAGGTCAAATTTGCTTGTCCTCGTCTCGAATGGCATCACACCAAAGACGAGCCCGCCTGCTTCCATCACCGCCCGGTCCATATTTTGCAAGACAAACATGGCGTCAAACAAAGGATTGCGGCTTCTGTCGCTATCTGCCTTCAGCCCCTCGACCAGCTCCTCGAAAGGATACGTCTGGCGCGAAAGCGCCTCTACGACATGGTTATGCAGCTCCGCCATGTAGGCCCTTACCGTCTTGTCCCTTGCCGGCCTAGTCCGCAGCGCCAGCGTGTTGACGAACATGCCGATCATGCTATGCGTATCGGCATGCTCCCTGCCGGCGGCGGGAGTGCCCACAATCACTTCAGCCTGCCCGCTGTATTTGGCCAGTATCGCGGCAAAAGCGCCCAGCAGAACCGTATACAGTGTCGTCTTCGCTTCCCGCGCCAGCTTTCGCGCCTCCGCCGTTGTCCGCGCGTCCAGCCGGAACGAATGGCGACGGCCCTTATAGCTCGGTAGAGACGGCCGCGGCCGATCCGTCGGCAGCTCCAGCACAGGAAGCTTGCCTTCGAAGATTTCCATCCAGTACCGCTCATCCTCCGCATAAGCGGCATTTGCAAATCCGGCTTCCTGCCACACCGCATAATCGCTGTATTGCACGCGCAGCTCCGGCAGCGCTTGTCCGGCATACAACTGCGACAGCTCATTCACCAGCAAACCTGAGGATACGCCGTCCGTAATAATGTGATGAACATCGAGTAGCAGCAAATGATCTTCCTCATTCAGCTGCAGCAGCCCCGCACGCAGCAGCGGCAGATTGTCCAGATGGAACGAGCGCTGGAAAACTTCCATCAGCCTCGTCACCTCGGCGCCGTCCGGCGTTGCTCCCCGCAGTGCTTCGGCACCGTACAACGCTGTAGGGTCCAGCAGCTCCAGTTTGAACGCATACGGCGGATGAACCATTTGCCTGAACTCGTCCTTTGTCATATGGAAGGTCGTCCGCAAGCTTTCGTGGCGCGCGATAAGCGCCGTAAACGCGCCTTCCAGCCGCGCCGCATCCAGCCTGCCCTGCAAGCGGAGCGCGAACGGCACATGATACATGGTGGCGTCTCCGGCCAGCATTTGCATCATATATTGGCGGCGCTGGGCGCGCGACATCGGATACCAGTCGCGGCGCTCCGCCTTCGGGATCGGCTCGGCCGCCACAACGGCACCGTCCCGCTCCTTCAGCCAGGCGGCTATTTCTGCAATGGAGGTAAGCTCGAATATCAGGCTAAGTGGAACCAGGGTGCCCGTCGCCTGCTGCAGCTTTCCCGCCAGCACGGCAGCCTTCAAGGAGTGGCCGCCGTGCTCGAAAAAGTCGTCGTGAATGCCGATTGGCCCGGCCGTATCGCCCAGCACTTCCTGCCAAATGGCGGCGACGCGCTCTTCCATCCCGTCTCGCGGCAGCTCCGGCTCCACCCGCTCCTGAAGTCCGAATTCCGGCTCCGGCAAGGCGCGCCGGTCCACTTTCCCGTTCGGCGTCAGCGGTATCGCGTCAATCGCCGCGATATAGGCCGGAATCATCGCTTCCGGCAGCTTGTCTTTCAACTTTCTTCGCCATTCCCGCGAAGGGAGCTTGTCCGAAGCGACCACATACGCGCACAGCTCCTTGTCGCCACTTGCCTGCTCGCGGGCGACCACAACCGCATCCTCCACCTCGGGAAGGGAAATCAATTGCGAGCGAACCTCGTTCATTTCAATCCGCACGCCTCTGATTTTTACCTGCTGATCGGCCCGGTCCACATACACAGCGTTGCCGTCCGGCAGCCACTTTGCGATATCGCAGGTGCGATACATGAACCGGCCCTCGTTGTACGGATGCGGCAAAAAGCGCTCGGCTGTCATATCCGGTTTGTTCACATAACCGTCGGCAAGGCCGCTGCCGGCAATATACAGCTCCCCGGCTGCACCGATTGGAGCAAGCTGGCCGCCATAGCCGAATATATAAATTTCGACATTGTGCATCGGCCCGCCAATCGGCACATAGCCGCCGCGATAAGCGCCCGGCTTGTATGTGTACATATTGGAGCAGACCGTCGCCTCCGTCGGGCCGTAGCCGTTAATAATCCGCATCCCGGGATTAAGCTTCGTATACAGCTCCAGCGTTTCGTCTTTAATCGGCTCTACCCCAACGAGCATTTTGTCCAGCGTAATCACGGAAGCCGATTGTTCCAGCAGCCGCGCAACCTCTTTCAGAAAAGACGGCGGCAAATAAGCGAATGTAATCCGCTCTTCCGCAATCACTTCGGCAATTCGCCGCGGATCAAGCAATTTCGGCTCCGGGTAAAGTACCGTGCAAGCCCCGAACATAAGCGGCATAAATAGCTCCGCTACGCTGACGTCAAACGAAATATTGGTGAGGCTGAGGCATCTGTCTCCCTCACCGTATTGTCCGTCAAAAAACATCCTGAGCGAATGTCCGAAATTGTAAAAGCTGCGGTGCGGCACCATGACGCCCTTCGGCTGACCCGTAGAACCGGAGGTATAGATGACATACATCGGATCAGCGGCGTCCTGCGGCCATGCGGCGACGGCATCGTCTCCGCCGGAGAACAGCGTCTCATCCGCAATGTCCAGCACCTGCAAGGTGGCCGGTACGACGGTCGTAGATCCGGAACGCGCACCGTCCGCGAATACCAGCTCCGCGCCGCTGTCCTCCAGCATATAGCGGATGCGCTCCTCTGGATAATGCGGATCTACAGGCAGATAAGCGCCTCCGGCTTTCATAACGGCGAGCATAGCGGTCAGCATGGGGATGGAGCGCTCCGCCATGATGCCGATTACGCTGCTGCGTCCCACACCTTTGGCGCGCAAGGTTCGCGCCAGCGCATCGGTACGGCGATCCAGCTCCCGATAGGTCATGGATTCACCGCCGCAAGCTACGGCCGGCAGTTCGGGAACGGCCAGCGCCTGTTCCTTAAAGCAATCATGCAGACAGCGCGGCGGCGAAAAGTCCGCTTCTCGTCTCCCCAACGCCAGCATGTGCAGGCGCTCCTCCTCCGTCAGCATCTCCACTTCGCCTAGTGTGGCGTCGGGACGGAGCGTCACGCTGCGCAGCAGCTGCACATAATGCCGCATGAACCGCTCGGCTGTCGCGCGGCGAAACAAATCGGTATTATATTCCACGACAAGCCGCAATTCCGCACCATTCTCCACAGCCTGAATCATTAAATCGTATTTGGCGGTTCCATGCTCAAAGCGCTGGTGGCGATACGACAACCCCTCAGATGAA
Organism: Paenibacillus sp. NPDC058898; assembly: GCF_049316025.1. Taxonomy (NCBI): domain Bacteria; kingdom Bacillati; phylum Bacillota; class Bacilli; order Caryophanales; family Paenibacillaceae; genus Paenibacillus; species Paenibacillus sp. NPDC058898. The sequence goes on from NZ_JBMOSM010000001.1 coordinate 643,581, forward strand.
GCGTTTGGAATACCCAGGTTTTGCATGATGAACATCGTGTCAAACAGCGGACTCCGGCTGGCATCCCTTCTGTCCATCCATTGCGCGATTTCCTCGAATGGATAATCGGCGTGGGCGTAAGCCCCAGTCGCCATCTCTTTCACTTCGGACAAAAAAGCTCTGAATGGCTTGTCCGCGCGCGGATAAGCGCGCAGCGCCAGCGTGCCGGTGAACATGCCCGCGATCGCTTCTAGCACGCGCCTATTCCGTCCAGCAATCGGCGTGCCGACGGCAATGTCCTCGGCCCCTGTATAGTGGGCGAGGAACGTGTAATATGCCGATAGCAGCACCATAAACGGAGTCGTGCCCGATTCGGCCGCTAGGCTGCGCACAGCCTTCGTCAAACCAGCCTCGACGTAGACGTCGAACGTTTCGCCGCGATTGCCTTTGACGAGCGGCCGCGGGGCATCGGTTGGAAGCGCAAGCGTCGGCCAGTCTCCCCGGCATTGCTCGCGCCAATACCGTTCGGCGTTCCCAGAGAGCGGCCTGCTCTCCTGCCATACCGCATAATCCTTGTATTGCAGCGGCAGCGGCGGCAGCGAACCTCCCTGATATAAAGTCATCAGGTCGGACAAAAGAATACCCGCCGACATGCCATCGGATGCAATATGATGCATATCAAGAAACAGCACATGGCGCTCCGGCCCCAGCGTCAGCAAAGCTGCGCGGAGCAGCGGAGCCATATCGAGCCTGAACGGCCGAAACAAGCTTTGCAGCATGGTCTCCGCTTCCGCTTCATCGGCCTCCATGCGAATCAAGCGGAAAGAAATGGCGTCGTGAACACGCTGTCTGATCTCTCCGTCGATGACGTGGAAGGTGGTGCGAAGCGTCTCGTGACGCTCTACAATGGCTTGCAGGACGGCCTCCAGCCGATCTGCATCAATAACCCCGTCCAAGTGCAACAATTCAGGCAAATTATAGCTGCGATCATCCGGCATCGCCTGCTGTTGCAAATACATACGTTTCTGCGGCGATGAAACCGGATAATGCTCTTGCGGAGCCGCCTTTGGAATCGGCTCCAGCGTATCGCCGAACAAAGAGTCGGACACTTGGCCGGTCAATGACCCGTCTTGCATCCTGGTTACTCTTGATCCGCCAACACCTCCAGCCGCCGCTTGACCGTCACGAGTACCGTCCGCCATTTCCCCGTCAATGGTGCCGGCTACCGCTTGCCCGCCGTTCGCCTCTTTCTCGCCGATCCCAACGCCTGCCCCTTGTCGATCATGCCCTACGCTTGTTCTTTGCGCTGTCACCGCGCCGCTCTCCCTGAGACGCTGCTCGATCAGTGCTGTGAACGAAGGCAGATCCGCATGTCCCAGCAAATCCGCCGCCTGAATGCGGACGCCCACAAGCTCGCTGACCCGGTTTACTATTTTGAGCGCAATAATGGAATCTCCGCCCAGCTCATAAAACCCGGCATTCGCAGGCAATTCGTCATAACCTAGTAGCTCTCCCCAAACATCTGCGACATGCTGCTCCCATTCCATGCCAGAGCGCTCCCCGGTTAATGTAACACCACGGCGGCGCTGACTTGTCATCCCGCCGCTCCGCTCCAGCGCGGTTTGCCATCTGGCAAACGTCTCGTTCATTTCTTGCTCAAGCTCCTCGGGAATATCTCCACCAAGCGTATCGAGCCTATATTCGCTCCAGGCCGCAAATGGCGTATGAAGCGCTGCTCCAGCCCGCGTCTCCTCCACCCAGCAACGATGAGCATCGAACGGATACGTCGGAAGCGGCAGCCGATGGCAGCGTTGTCCCCGAAAGATTGCCTTCCAGTCGATCTCGTATCCGCCCACGTAACGTTGGCCCAGCTCCAGCGCTTCCAATTCCCGTTCATTTGAACCGGGTTGCTGTCTCATATTCCCGACCGGAGCTGAGTCGGCTGTCCCGAAGAGGACGTTCGGCAGCGCAAGGCCGTTAAGGCCGCTTTCGGCAACGGAATGCAAGGTGTGGACAAGCTCCTCCCAGCCGCTTACCGCAATCGCCAGGCGATACCGATGGGCTCCCCGCCCAACGGCCAAGGTGTAGCAAAGATCGGCTAGGCTGCGGTTCTCATCACCGCGTTGCTCCTGAGCCCAGTCCCGCATCAGCAGCACGAGTCGCTCCAGCGCCGTCATGCTGTGCGCTGACAAGCAGAACAGCTCCGCTCTGTCCGAATGCCCCGATGGTGTACCGGTAGGAGCCTCCTCCAGCACAACATGGCAATTGGTCCCGCTCATGCCAAACGCGCTTACTCCACATCTTCTTGCTTCGCCGTTCGTCTCCCATGGCGTCAATTCGTCATTGACATAAACGGGCGAATCCACAAACGGAATGTTGCGGTTGGGCGAGCGATAATGAAGCGTTGGCGGAAGCTGCTTGTGGACAAGTAACAGGATCGCTTTGAGCAGCCCTGCAATGCCGGCGGCATGGTCGAGATGGCCGATATTGGTTTTCAGCGAGCCGATGGCGCAAAATTGCCGCTTATCGGTATATCTCCGGAAGGCGCGCGTCAGCCCGTCGATTTCGATCGGGTCACCGAGCGGGGTTCCCGTGCCATGAGCCTCCATATACGTCAAGGTTTCGGGATCAATGTCCGCATCCTGCCAGGCGCGCACAATGACGTCCTCCTGAGCGAGGGCGTTCGGGGCGGTAATGCCGACCGAGCTGCCGTCCTGATTCATCGCGCTGCCTTTGATGACAGCATATATAGGGTCGCCGTCCTCCTGCGCACGCGACAGCGGCTTAAGCAGCAGTGCAATCACCCCGTCGCCAATGCCAGTTCCATCTGCCGAGTCGTCGAATGTTCTGGCCCGGTTGTCGCTTGACTCGATGCCAAGCCGTATACCGGTATCAAGTGGCAGCACGTTAATCTTGACGCTGCCGGCAATCGCCGCCTCACATTCACCGCTGCGAATTGATTGACATGCCAGATGGACCGCTACCAGTGAGGAGGAGCAGGCGGTGTCCACGCTGATCGCCGGTCCGCGCAAATTAAGCAAATACGAAATCCGGCTCGGTATCATGGAGCTCAGATTGCCTGGCGCCGCCATGGACAAGGCATCCGGGTCCAAAGCTTCGATGATTCGCTTGTAATCATGCAGCGCGTCCCCGTTATAGCCCATAAAGACGCCGGTGCGCGAACCATGCAGCGCAGCTCCGCCGTACCCTGCATTCTCAAGCGCTCCCCAGGCCGTCTGCAGGAACAGGCGTTGCGCTGGACTCATCAGCGAGGCTTCCTTGGGCGAAAGCCGGAAAAAAGAATAGTCAAAACCCGAAATATCTTCGATATACGCCCCGTCAAAAAAGGAAACGGAGCCGTATTGCGCCTCCATGCGGCGCAAATACGGCTTCAATTCCTCCTTGCGGGAATCCGGAAATCCGCCTACCAGATCTTTACCACTCCGCAGAAGCTCCCAGAATGCTTCATGCGATTCCGCGCGCGGCAGCTTAGCGGATATACCGACAATCGCAATATCCTTTAGGGAAACATTGGAGACGGATCCCCCGCTCCGCCCCTTCCGCCCGGATGTGTCTTTTTTGGTATCCAGCAAATCCAGTTGAAACATGGCGCCCTTACCTCCTAGTTAGTAATGGAATTGCTTACGGCCTGTTCTTTGTCCGCCCTTCCGCCAATCCCGCGCAGCAGCAGCAACATATGCGCCGCGATGCCGAGTCCGCTGATCAGGGCTAGTAATCCAAGCGTACCGAGCTGCCAATCGCCCGCCCATTGCAGCACGATATACAAAGTGCCTGTGCTGCACACATGAGCCGCAAGCGACCCCCAAAGCGAATACGACCCGGCGCGAACGGCGCCGTATACGATCGCACCTAGCGCCGCAAATGAGCCGACCGTCACATTCATAAATACCGTTCCGAACAATACGGCCTGGAGCAGAACTGTCCACGGAACCGAAAGACGTTGACGCAGCGTATGGAACAGCATTCCTCGGAAAAGCCATTCTTCCAGCAAAGACCCCAGCAGCAAGCTGCCGAACACAAAAATGATCAGGCTGCCGCCAGCGACAAAAGCGACCAAATCCGAAATGGGAGGAAAGGTCGCTTTTACCCACGGAAGACGGGTAAAAGCGCTGATAAACAAGCCGAGCCAGACGCCTGTCCCGGCGGAAAGCAGCAAAGATCCGGCCCGCGCAGGAACTAATCCTAAATCCTTCAGCGAAATTTTTTGCCAGCGAAGCAGTGGAATGTAGACGGCAAGCACGATGATATTGGATACAATCAGCACAATGCCGGAATTGCCTTTGATCCATTCTTTCAGCCCGGGATCGCCGACCCAGTTGTAGAGGACTTGATTGACAAGCATCACGACCGTCGCATAAATGACCAAATATAAGACGGTATTTCCCGCTATTCGCAGTCCCTTCACAATGGCGTCACCGCCTCGGAAGACAGCGTCGAGGAGATCGAAGTGCGATGCTTGACCGCAAGGAATATGCCAACCGCAATCATGGCGGCCGCCACAGCCATCACAACCGACATGACGGTGACGTCCGTCGTCTCCGGCCCGTAATGCCAAAGCAGGTATTGGCTGCCCTGACAGGCGACTTGCGCGGCAATCGGCGCCCAAATGGATTTAAACCAGACATACAAGAGCGCAAATATAACCGCGCCGAGAAAACCGTACAGCGACAGCGGAATGTCTCCGAAAAAGAACAACGCCCCATACAACACGCCCTGAATCACAATTGCGATCCAAACCGGGAGTACGCGTCTGAACTCATTCATCAGAATGCCTCTGAACAACGTCTCCTTGTAAATATTTCCGAGAATCAGGAAAACCAGAAATACATACCATTCCGCGCGGTTCAGGTAATCAAACAATTCGCGGAACTGGTACTTGTCCGATGCAATGGCGGGAAGACGGGAGAATGCGACCGTAAACAGGCCAGCTCCAAGCCCGATCCATAAAGCGATCGCTACTGATTTGCCGCCCATCACGCGAAACTTAGCCGCCTTAAACAGATTTTCTTTGAATATAAGCCTCCAGGCCAGCAGCATGAGCGGCAAACCCACCATATCGTTCAAAATAATGACGGTTACCGTGTTCTGTTCAAACCACGTGCTTTTGGGGTACACATAATCAAAAAATAATGTCGTTACGGTAAAAAACCATGCAAAATACAGGCCGATAACAACAGCCACGCGAGCCAGCATCATTCCCCACGACTTCATGCGGTCAGCCCCCCTTTTGTGCTGCTGACGGCGTGTCAGCCGTCAGAGCATGACCGGCGCGTGCGCCGATGCCGCCGCTGCCAGAGGTCCGCCAGACATAGACGGAACCTCCAATCAACGCAGCCAGACAGAGCGCTGTAATAATATACAGCGAAACATCGCCCAGCTTGCCAAACCATTCGTAGAACCCGATGTATTTAAACAGAAAGATTGTGCCCATGGTCGTATTCTGTACCAGAATAGGCGCCCACAGCGACCCGGTGCGAAGATACAGTGACCCGTAAATCAGGCCCGAACCGATGCTGATGACCGAAAGCGCCAGGCTCGGCTGGAAGTAGGCGTATGCTGCGGCTTGCAGCACCAGGGCCACATATACCGGCATAACCCTGCGAAGCTCGCTGAAAATGAGACCCCTGAACAATATTTCTTCAAATGCCGGGCCGATCAAACCGGCGCCCAGAATGACATACCAGATCGAATCCCCCCTGATCGTATCGTTGACAAGCGCGGGAATGGACGGAAATTGCCGCGCAATATCGTCAATGACGATCAGGCCGATACTGAACAAACTTCCGGCAAGACCCAAACCAATCATTAACAAGACGCGCGAGGCTTTCAGCCGTTTAAAGCCCGACGCGCGAAACAGATTTTTTTCCGCATGGGGCCATATCCATCCTTTGATACGAAAGATGAGCAAATAAACAAGCGTAATCAACGTGAACAGAACAGCCATAAACATGGCTGGATTGCGATCCAGAAACTTGGCGAAGGACAGCGTCACTTCGTAATTGTAAGTAGAGCGAAGCAGATAGAGCAGCGCATAAAAGACCCCGAGATAAAGAGCGATATTACCTATCATGATCAACACTTTTTTCACAGGAATGCCCCTTTCTTCCTTCTATCAGATGTATTCTCAGGGTCAGGCTAAGCCCGACTTGACCCATGCTACGTCCCCGATTCGGCGCTTCCTATTGCGACGCGATATTGCTCGACCACGCTTGACAGCAGCTCCAGATAAGCGGAAGCCCAATCCAGCACCACTTCCTTGCTGAGGCGCCGGGCGTCGTATGTCCATACCCCGCCAAGCTCTGGCACTTCCGCCCCTCGTGGTGCGGCGGCAGCACCACTCATATACAGCACAACATCGAATCGTTCCAATAGCGCCTCCCGCTCCTTGAACCCGTGCAACGCTGCTCCTGCAAATAACGGAAATAAGGCAAATCCGGCTTCGGCTTGCGGCTGCTTTCTGATTTGTCGCGGGGTATAACATTCTCCCGCGTTCACCCGTTTGGCAGCATGCCGCAGCAGCGTATCGAAATCGCGCACCTCCCCAAAGTCGATTTCCTTCGGAGCAATCAGCCCGTTGTCCGTCATTGCCGGAAGCACAAGCCGGCCCATGCCGGACTTGCCGCGCCAGAAGTATAGATATACGGCATACGCCGCGGCTTCGACCGTTACCGAGCGGGATGCCGCAAGTTCCGTAAGTCCTTCCGATACCATCGTGTCCAGTTGGAACTGAACGCTGCCGATACGCTCCGCGGCATAACCATTGCAGACGCAGTCATCTGCCACCAACAGACCGCTCCAGCTCCAACTGGCGAGCTCCCGATTTCTCGACTCCAGATAAGCCGCAAGCGATGCGATCGTCGGGTAGGTGAACAAATCCGTTACGCCCAGAGCGCCGGGATACAACTCCTCCAGCCGTTGATGAGCCCGCACCAGCAGCAGCGATTCTCCCCCAACATCGAAGAAACGATGATGGATGCCGAAGTCGTCCCTTTGCAGAATTTCATGCCATACGGTGGCAATCGCCAGTTCAATATCGCTTGCCGCTTCGACAAACGGAGTGGCGCTACCCGCGGCCAGCTCCGGCTCCGGCAGCGCCTTCCGGTCGATTTTGCCGTTTGGAGACAGGGGCATGGCTAGCAGTTCCACCACGGCCTGCGGAACCATATAATCCGGCAAGCGCAGCGCTGCAAAATCCCGCAGTTCCTGATGGTCCACAGGTTCGGAGCCAACGATGTACGCGCATAAATATTCGCTTCCGCTTGTGGCGTCCCGCTTCATAACCACCGCTTCCGAGACCGCCGGATGACCGAGCATCACATGCTCGATTTCCCCACATTCAATGCGCTGGCCCCTTATTTTTACCTGATGGTCGATTCGGCCCAAATATTCGATCGTTCCGTCAGGCAGCCATCTGGCAAGGTCTCCTGTCCGATACATCAGACTGCCCTCCGTAAACGGATTATCGACGAACTTTTCTTCCGTCAAATCGGGCCGGCCGATATAACCCCGCGCCAGACCCGCACCAGATATGCACAGTTCCCCGGCAATGCCGACAGGCTGGAGCTTCATCGATTCGCTCACGATATAAAGCGAGATGTTGTCGATCGGCTTGCCAATCGGTACATTGATCGAAATATCATTGATCGAAATATCGCCGTCAGAGCAATCGTAATAGGAAACGTCAACCGTCGCTTCGGTCGGGCCGTACAAGTTCACAAGCCTGGCATTGAACGGAACTCCGATTCGCTCGCGGAACCTCCGCACCTGATCCGCAGTCAGCGCTTCGCCGCTGGCGAACACGTGACGCAGGCTCTCCAGCCTGGCATCGCCGCGCAGCAAGCCGGGATGCTCCAAGAACAGGTGCAGCATGGACGGCACAAAATGCATCGTCGTTACGCCATGCCGCGCGATCGTATCCATCATAAGCGCGGGGTCCTTTTCGCCGCCCGGAGGCAGCAGGACCAGCTTGGCTCCCGCAAAGCTCCACCAGAACAGCTCCCAGACCGATACATCAAAAGTAATCGGCGTTTTCTGCATAACGACTCCGCTTGCGTCCAGTCCGTATTGCTTCTGCATCCAGCCGATCCGGTTGACGACGGAATGATGCTCGATCATGACGCCTTTCGGCTGTCCGGTCGATCCCGAAGTATACAGCACATAAGCAAGCGAACGTGAATCATGCAGCTTCTCCACAGGGAAGTCGTCCCGCTCCTGCGTCATCACCTCATGAACGTCCGTAAATGGCAGAGACGTCTCCAGCCCTTCTGGGGCTTTGCCCTTCGTCAAGACAAGCTTGGCTCCGGAATTATCCAGCATGTAGCGGATTCGATCGGGCGGCAAGCTCGGCGTAACAGGCACATAAGCTCCGCCCGCCTTCAGCACGCCAAAGATTGAAATCATCATCTCCAGACTGCGATCCATCACGACAGCCACGCGCTCCTCGCGCTTGACGCCTTGCTTTCTGAGCGTCTGCGCCATCTGGTTCGACCTCCGGTTTAATTCCGCATACGTCAATGCTCCGTTCTCCGCCGCAACCGCAACAGCCTGTGGCGTTTCCGCCGCTTGCCTTTCGAGGTAAACCTCTACCGTATCGCCGTTTGCATACGGCGCTGCCGTGCGATTGAACGCTTTGCTCTGCTTCTCTGCCTCTGCGGCGCCCTGCAGCCCGATCCCTCCGAGCGGTCGCCCCGGCTCCGCCAGTGCAAGGCCGACAATACGGAAATACCATTCCGCCATTCTGCGTATGCTGTCTTCCTTAAACAGCGCCGCCCTATATTCGATTGTCAAAGCTGCGCCTTTTGCGCCATGATCCGCAATCTCAAACGTCAAGTCCACCTTCGATACGCGAATGTCCGGAACTTGCACCTCAAATTGCAAGGCGTCCGCCGCCGTCTGTCCGGCCTCCATATGCTGCATCACAAATATCGTATCAAACAGCGGATTGCGGCTCAGGTCACGCGGCACATCCAGCATCGTCACCATATGCTCAAACGGGAGCAAGCTGTTGTCCAGCGCCGCAAGAACAATTTCTTTGAGCTGCTCGGCGAACGCTCTGAACGGCAGTTCGCCGGATGGCTGGCTTCGAATCGGCAGCGTATTGACAAACATGCCGACCAGAGACTCTGTTGCGGGATGGAAGCGGCCTGCGATCGGCGTGCCGACAATAAGATCGTCTTGCCCCGTCATCAGATGCAATAACGTATGGTAGGCGGTAAGCCATATATGGAATGGCGTAACGCTCCATTGCTCCGCCGCCGTTCCGATCCTCTCGGCAAACTCCGCCAGAATCGGCAGCGCAAGCTTGGCGCCTTCGAAACTTTGTTCGGGCGGACGCGGATAATCAGTCGGCAGTTGCAGCACAGGAAGCGTACCCGCTAGCCGGAACGCCCAAAATTGCTCTTGCTGCTTTCTCGCCTCCGAAGCCATCCACTCCTGCTGCCAAACGGCGGCATCCTTATAGTGAATGGGCAGCGGCTGCAAGGAGCCCCCGCGATACAGTTGCTCGAAATCGCGCGCCATCACATTCATGGACACGCCGTCGGCGACGATGTGGTGAATGTCCAGTAGCAGCGTATGCCGACTTTCGCCGTCTGTCGCGAGAAACGCCCGAATTAACGGAGCCTTTCGCAAATCGAACGGGCGGACGACCGCGCGCGCAAATGTATTCAAGTCCGCCGCATCCATCAAGGCATGGACGGTGAGTTCAAACGAAACCCGCTCATGGACATGCTGCACCGGCTTTCCGTCTGCCCAGTCAAAGCTGGTGCGCAGCGGTTCATGGCGGTCAATGAGCCCTTGAATCGCCTCGCGAAGCCTGTCCTGATCAAGCTTGCCCGTCAGGTTCAGAGCAAGCGGAAGATTGTAGGCCGTGCTGCCCTGATAAAGCTGCTGCAGCACAAACAGCCTGTTCTGCGCGAGCGACAACGGGTAGAACGATCGGCTTTCCGCCCGGGCAATAACCGCGGCCCGCTTAGGAGCCGCGTTGTCGATGCGGGCCGCCATTTCTTTCAGCAGGGGAGCGTCGAACACATCCTTCATCGCAAACGCCGCTCCATAATGCTGCTCGATCAAGCCCGCAAGCTGCGCGGCGCGCAAGGAATGGCCACCCAATTGAAAGAAATGGGCTTCTCTCCCGATCGCCACCGGGTTGTCCGACCCGCTTGCGGCCAGACCGAGCACCTCCCGCCAAAGCTCGGCCAGCCGCTCTTCCGTCAGTGTACCCGGTGCCTCGCCGCAAGCCGCCGACTCAGCGAACCGGGGCTGCGGCAGGCGACTGCGGTCGGTTTTGCCGCTCGGACTCAGCGGAAACGCTTCCATTGCAATAAAATACGAAGGAATCATATACTCCGGCAGCAGTTCCTTAAGTGCCGCCCGAAGGCTCGCTTCCTCCGGCGCCTCCCCTTCCGCTGTCACTAGATATGCGCAAAGAGCTCGCTCTCCCGCATGGTCCGTCACCGCCGTCACCACAGCATCGCGAACTTCCGCCTGTAAGAGCAGTGCGTGCTCGATCTCGCCGCATTCGATGCGGAGACCGCGCAGCTTGACCTGATGGTCAAAGCGTCCCAAATATTCAATATTACCGTCCGGTAGCCACCTTGCGCGATCGCCAGTACGGTACAGCTTCTCTCCTGCGGCAAACGGATTCGGAACAAAGCTTTGCTCCGTCAAATCCGGCCTGTTGCGATATCCGCGCGCAAGACCGGCACCCGCGATGCACAGCTCGCCGGACACGCCGATCGGCTGCGGTCTCATCCGCTCGTCCACAATGTAGAGCCGGATGTTATGGATTGGCTTGCCGATCGGAACCGCACCCGCCCCAGTGTCCGGGCAATCGTAATAGCTGACATCGACCGTCGCTTCCGTCGGGCCGTACAGATTAATGAGCCGGCATTGGCAGCCGCCGCGCTCCATCAGGGTGTAAAAACCTGCGACATGCGCGGGCTTGAGCGCTTCTCCGCTCGCAAATACATATCGCAGGGAACAAAGCTCGCCGCCTCTGCCGCTGTCCGCCGCATAGGGCAAAAAGACACCCAGCATGGACGGCACAAAATGCATAACCGTAATCGCCTGCTCCTCAATCGCGCGCAGCATGGAGGGCGGCTCCTTCTCCCCACCGGGCTCCAGCAAATAAAGCGAAGCGCCGGCAATGCTCCACCAGAACAGCTCCCATACGGAAACGTCGAACGTGATCGGCGTTTTTTGCAAAATAATGTCACGCTCATTCAGTGGATAAGTCGTCTGCATCCAGTTCAGCCGGTTGATCACCGCGCGGTGCTCCACCATAACGCCTTTGGGTTTGCCGGTGGAGCCTGACGTATAAATGACATACGCCAAATGCTCGGGGCCCGCTTGAGGCGGCAGGTCCGTTTCTTCTTCGCCCTTCGGCAGCTCCGATGCGGCAGCAGCCGCAAGCGTGTCCAGATCGAGCGTTTCTCCCTGGAAGGCCGGGAGCGTATGAATCCACTTGGCCCCCGCCAGAAGCAGCCTGGCCCCGCTATCCTCCAGAATGATGCGGATCCGCTCAGGCGGATGCTCCGGGTCGATCGGCAAATAGGCCCCTCCCGCCTTGAGCACCGCTATGATCGTAATCATCATGGACAACGAGCGCTGAGCGGCAATCGGCACAATCGTTTCGACTGCCACCCCCTTGCTTCTTAGCACGGCAGCCATGCGTTCGGCGCGGTCGTTCAGCTCCCCGTACGTCAGCGATCCTTCGGCAGACCGCACCGCCGTTCGACCCGGCCACCGCCGTGCGGACTCCGCGAACCATCCGTGAATCGTCTTCTCCGCCGGGTACGGATGTCCCGTATCATTCCATGCCGCAAAGGCGGCTTCTTCGGCAGGTGTCGCCATTGCGACGTCGCCACAGATCAGGTCGGGGCTGGCGGCCGTTTGCTCCAAAATGTAAAGCAGCCGTGCCGCCAACCACTCCATCGTTCCCTTATGGAACAATCCCGTATTATACTCCAGCTCCGCCCGCAGACCGCCTTCGCCATCGCTGTACAGATCGAGCTTAAAGTCCAGCTTGGATGTTCCGTGGCTGACGGGCAAAGGCTCCATGCTCCAGCCGTCGCCGCGCGCCGCCAGCTTCTCGTCTTCAAACTGGTTGTGAACGATCAGCATCGTATCGAACAGCGGGTTGCGCGACGGGTCAGGATACTGGGCCACTTCCATCATGTGCTCGAAGCTGACATCGCCATGCTCGTATGCGGCAAGCAAACGCCCATGGGTCTCGCCGACAAACGCCAAGATTGGCAGCTCGTCCGCCACCCGCATCCGAATCGGCAAAAACTGGTTGAACATGCCGATCATCCGGGCCGTGTCCGGGTGCGTCCGGCCTGCCGCTAAAGAACCAATTGCAAATTCCGACTGATGCGTCGTTCCCTTGAGCAACAGCGCGTAAGCCGCAAAAAGAAGGCTGTTCATGCTCGCTCCGGCGCTTGCGGCCGTCTCTTTCAGTCGTGCGGCGAGCACCGCCGAAATATGAAAGGTATACGTATCGCCCGCAAATGTCTGACGGTCGCCGCGCGGCCGATCCAGCGGCATATCGAGCGGCGCCGGCGGCCCTGCAAGCTGCTCCGTCCAAAACGCTCGGCTTGCCCTGGCCCGCTCCGAGCCGGACGGTCGCTCCTGCCAAACGGCATAATCCTTGTAATGCAGAGCCAAAGGCGCAAGTTCCGCGCCGTCGATCAAAGCGGTCAATTCCTCCAGCAGCAGCTTGACGGCTATGCCGTCCGCCGCGATATGGTGGATGTTGAGCAGCAGATAGGCCTCCGCTCCTTCCGATTCAGGCCGGCAATAACATGCGGCGAGCAGCGGCGCTGCGGCAAGCTCGAGCGGCCGGAAAAACTCGCTCAAGCATTCCGGCAGCAGCGTCCCCGTGAGCTCCGCCGTTTGAAGAACAAAATCGGCCGAATCGTGCACAATCTGGGCCGGAACGCCGTCAATCCAATGATAGGAGGTCCGCAGCGGCTCATGCCGTTCGATCAACTTCCGAAGCGCTGACGCGATTCTGGTCTCATCCACCACACCCGACAGTTTAAGAGCAAGTGGAATATGATAGGTTAGTCCGATATCAGCCATGCTTTCCGCCAAAAACATGCGGCGCTGCGGCGGGCTGAGCGGATAGGCAGCGGCTTTTGGCGCTTCTGAAATAGGTTCGTACGCTTCCTTAGCAGCCCTGTCGATCCAAGCCGCCTGCTCTCTGACCGTCGGCAGCTTGAAAATTTCCTGGAGCGACATGCGCACCCGGCAATGCTTGTAGATTGCCGAGGTCAATGCGGCCGCCTTCAGGGAATGGCCGCCATGTTCAAAGAAGTGGTCAAGCGCGCCAACCTGCCCCACATGAAGCACTTCTTGCCACAAACCTGCGACAATGATCTCCGTATCGGTGGCGGGCGCTTCATATGGGACTGCGTACGCCGCTGCGACCGCTGCTCGCTCCGGCGCAGGTAGACGTTTTTTGTCCACCTTGCCGCTCCCGTTCAGCGGCAGCTTCTCCAACTGCACAAACGCGGCTGGAATCATAAATGCCGGCAGCTTGCCTGTCAGTTGGCTCCGAACGCTTGCCTGCCCTTCGGTTTGCTCTGCCACGATATAAGCGCATAAATACGGCGCACCGTCATTCTCGATCAGCGCCACAAACGCTTCCTTAACGCCCGCGCAATCCAGCAGCCTGCATTCGATTTCGCCCAATTCAATCCGGTAACCCCGCAGCTTGACCTGACTGTCGATCCGGTCCAGAAACTCCAAATTTCCGTCAGGCAGGCGGCGCACCAGGTCGCCGGTTCCGTATACGGTTTCGCCTTCCCGGAATGGATGCGGCTGGAACTTCGAAGCGGTCTGCTCTGGCAGATTCACATAGCCAGATGCGACACCGTCACCCGCAATCCACAGCTCGCCTGGCACAAAGTCCGGCTGCAATCGACCCTGCTTACTCAGCACTAGCGTTTCCGAACGTGCAATCGGCGTGCCGATCGGCACGGTGGCCGTTCCTCGTCCGTCCCATGTCTCTGTGACCCTGTAGCAGGTAGCGAACACCGTCGTTTCCGTAGGGCCGTAGACATGCAGCAGCACGCCCGATCCAAGCGCGCGGAGCGCTTTGCGGATATGCGGTACGGAAGCCCGCTCTCCGCCAAATAAAATATGGCGCACGCCGCGCAGCGACTCCAGCCCATGATCGACCAGCGTATTGAACAGCGCCGTCGTCACAAAGAATACGGTAATGCCTCTGCCCTCAATCAGCTCGGTCAGTCGCACAACGTCAGCAACCTCTTCCTCTCCGACCAGCGTCAGCTTCGCGCCGTTCAACAGCGCTCCGTACAAATCGAACGTTGAACCGTCAAAGGCATAGTTGGAAAGCTGCAACAGCGCATCGTTTTCCGAAATGCTTACATAATCGGTATGGACAGCAATCCGGGACACATTGCGATGTGCGGTCATAATCCCTTTCGGCTTGCCCGTCGATCCGGACGTGTACATGATATAAGCGAGATCGTCTGCCGAGCCATCGAAGTCCAGATTATGGCCGGACTCGCCGTCCCATCTGGTATCGAGTCCATCCATCTCGACGACATCTATGCTGTCTCCGGCAAGCTGTGCGACCATCTCCATCATCGCAGCCGCAGTCACGATCATCCGCGCTTCTGTATCCTGCAGCATAAACAAAATCCGTTCTTCGGGATATTGCGGGTCAATCGGCACATAGACGGCTCCCGCTTTCAGCACAGCCAATATCGCCGTAATCATATCGGGCGAACGCAAGAGCAGCAGAGCCACCTTTGCCCCCGGCGCAACGCCGCGCCGTACAAGCGCGCGCGCGAACCGATTGGCACGTTCGTTCAGCTCGCCGTAGGTATACGCCCTCTCGCCCATTTCAACGGCAATCTTCTGCGGTGTCTCCACCGCTTGCCGTTCAAACAGCCTGTGCAGCGACAGCTCCTGCGGCGGTGCGGCGAATGAACGTCCACGCCGGAGCAGCCGTTCCCGCTCCCCTGCATCAATGGGATCAAGCTCACCAAGCGCCGCATGCGGCTGCGCGGCGACTGCCCGGGCCAGTGCTACATAATGCCGGGCCAATTGCGCGGCGGCCCGCTCATCGTACAAATCCAGCGCATACTCCAGCGTAAATGCGATACTAACGCCGTTATCCGCGCACTCCCAAGTCAGGTCAAACTTGGCCGAGCCGCTGTCCATCGCTTGGGGTGCATAAACGACATTCTTGCCCCTCCATTCGGGCAGCTCCATATTTTGCAGCGTAAACACCGAATCGAACAGCGGATTCCGCCCATATTCCCGTTTCACATTCGCCAACTCGGCTATTTCTTCATAAGGCACATCCCCATTGCCGATAGCCGCAAGCGCCTCCCCATTGACCTGCATCAGCCATTGATCGAAGCGCAAACCGCTTTGCCCGCGCAGGCGGATCGGAACCATGTTGACGAACATCCCGACTACGCTTTGCATCTCCGGCCGCACCCGTCTTGCGGCTGCTGTACCGACAACAATGTCGGATTCGCCCGTATATTTCGCCAGCAGCACATAATAAATCGAAAGCAGGACGGTGTATAATGTTACGCCCTCGCGTCTAGCTAACGCCCGCAGCGATAAGGCAAGCCCTGGCTCCAGCTCGAAGCGCTCAATTGCCCCGCGGTAGCTTGGCTTCTGCGGCCTTGGACGGGGGGACGGAAGCGCCGGAGACAGCACACCATCCCGAAAGATTTCATGCCAATAAAGCTTCTGACGCTCTAGCCAGCCGCCGCTTCGGCCCGTTTCCTCCCACAGCGCTATATCCCCGCCATGAATGGACAATGGCTCCGGCGCGTTCCCCTCATAAAACCTCGTAAGATCGGACATCAAAATGCCCATCGACGTTCCGTCCGTAATGATATGATGCATATCCAGCAGCAGCACGCTGGATTCGCGCTCCAGGCGCACAAGCTCCATCCGCAGCAGCGGCGCTTGCTCCAGATCAAACGGCTGCAGGAAGCTGCGCTGCCGCATCGTCAGCACAGACGCCGGCCAGCTGCTTCCGTCAACGACGGCAAGCGGAGGCTCAACCGCCTGCTCAATGCGCTGCATCACATTGCCATCTTCCATATAAAAGGACGTCCGCAGCGCCGGATGCCGCTCTATCAGCGCCTGCCACGCCGCGCGGAATCGTTCAATATCGAGCGGGCCCTTCACCTGGACCGCAAACGGCAGATTGTAGCCCAGCAGCCCCGGATTCAGCTCTTCCAAAATGAACAGTCGCTTTTGCGCCGAGGTCGCCGGATAAACCGTCCGCTCCTCTGCTTTGGACACCAGCGGAGGGACGGCGGCGGCTGTTCCTTCGCCCTCCTGGGCCTTTTGCTCCAGCAAAGCGGCCAGCGAACCCACCGTATCATGCAAAAACAGCTCGGTAAGGGTAAGCTCGACGCCAAACATCTCTTGCAGCCTGGCGGCGGCATAAGCCGCCTTGAGCGAATTGCCTCCTTGCTCGAGAAAGCGGTCCTTCCGGCCTATGGAATCCTTTTTCAACACCTCGCGCCAGATGGACATGATCCGCTCTTCCGTCTCCATGGCTGGCACCAAGCCGACATCCCCGCGCAAGGCATCGTCGCCTTCCGCATCACACCGCTTAAGCGTGGCCGCCGCTTCCAGCTCAGCCAACTCGGCAAGCGTTTCGGCAAACTCGCCTTCGCGCAGCGCTTCCGCTAATACGTAGCGCCTGATTTTGCCGGAGGTCGTTTTCGGAATTCGCCGAATGGGGACAACAAAAGCAACGTCCAGACCGGCCGATCTGTTCAGCAGTTTTTTCACCTCAGCCATCAGCGGTACAAATCCGCCGGTCTTGCCGCGATGTTGAATAAAAACGGCGATCGCATCCCGTTTGGTCGTTAGATCCTGAACGGCGGCAATTGCCGTTTTCCCGATTTCGGCCCCTTTCAGGCTACTGATCAACGTCTCCAGGTCATGCGGATACACATTTTGCCCGTTGACGAAAATGACGTCCTTCATGCGGCCCGTCACATATAAACGCCCTTCCAGCAAGAAACCCAAATCTCCCGTATTCAGCCAACCGTCCGGGAAAATCGTTTGCTTGTTTACATCGGGCCGCTTATAGTAGCCGCTTGTAACGTTGCGCCCTCTAATATGAATCAAGCCTACGCTGCCTGCTGCCGAAGGGTTTCCCGTTTCGTCACAAATGCGCACCTCGCACTCTTGTACGGGGAAACCCAGCTCGACGATCTCGATCGCGGCATGATCCCCGTGTGCGGCCATTCGTACAGGCTGTCCGACAGCGAGCGATTGGCGCTCAAGCAGGGCAGTATTCAGGTGATCTTCCGTCCCCGGGAACGTTACGGCCAGACTCGCTTCCGCAAGCCCGTATACCGGGAAAATGCAATTCCCCTTTAACCCGTACGGCTTCATCGCCTCCAGAAAATCGCGGCAATGGGCGGCCGATATCGGTTCGGCCCCGTTAAAAATCAACCTGACGCAAGATAAATCCCATGCCGCCGCCCCTTCCGGCTTCCAATGCTGCAGAAAATGTACATAGCCGAAATTCGGCGAAGAGAGGCATGTCACCCGATGCTTATGCGTAAGTTCCAGCCATTTCATCGGATGAAGCACAAACGTCGAGGTTGGCAAGTGCAACTGATTCATGCCGCAAAACAGCGGCGAAAGATGAAAGCCGATGAGCCCCATATCATGCGTTAATGGCAGCCAGCTTAGCGAAGAATCCCTCTCCGTCGACTGCGCCCCAAGGATAATGGCGCGCATGTTCGACAGAATATTGCCGTGCGTTAATACGACCCCCTTCGGATCTCCGGTAGAACCTGATGTAAACTGGATGAATGCGGTGTCCGTCTCGGCAGCGTCATATGACTCAGCCTCGGGCCGAACTGCATCCGCAGCCGCTGCAAATATCTCAGCAACCGGCACGCTGCCGGACTCGAGCTGGGCCAGCGCCTCCGCCTCCCCGTGCTTCAAAGCGTAGCCTTGAATTCCCGGCCAAAGCTCTTCATCACAGAGCAATCTTGGAGCTTCCAACTGCTTGCATACCTGGATCAGCTTTTTGTGTCCTTCGTCCGTACGCGCCGCCGTCACAGGTACAGGGATAATGCCGCCGAGCACGCAAGCCCAGAATAGAAGGATAAACCGTTCGTTATCTTCCGTCTGCATAACGGCAAAGTCGCCTGGCTCAAGGCCCTGCTCGCGCAGCAGATGGAGCGCCCTTCCGGCCAATACAAGTAATTGGCCATACGACAAGTAACGCTCCTGACCGCTTTCGCAAAATAAAATTCCCGCATCGTTTTCCTTGCGCGCCAGCAATACGCCGGACAAATTACGGATGGTTCTCATAGTCGGCAGCCCTCCGTTCTGTCTTTTATTACACCGTTGTGGAATGCAGTTCTTGATAATCCTCCGTTACGATGCGGTTATGCTCGTCCAAAATGACGACATGCGGACGATACGTCCGGGCTACCGATTCCTCCATCATTGCATAAGAAATAATAATGACGCGGTCGCCCGGCTGCACCAGTCTGGCAGCGGCGCCGTTCAAGCAAACCATACCCGAGCCTCTGGGGCCTGTTATGACATACGTCTCCAGCCTGGCTCCGTTATTTATATTGACAACTTGCACTTTTTCGTTCTCCAGGATGTCCGATGCATCCAAAATATCCTGATCGATGGTTATGCTTCCCACGTAATTCAAATTGGCCTCCGTCACGACAGCACGGTGAATTTTGGACTTATGCATCTCTCTAAACATGAATACACTCTCCTTGTGGAGTAGTCTTTGGAAAAATAAAACTTACTAACTTCTTTATAACGAACGTTATTTGCCAACTATTCTTTTTTAATGAACATTCAGAGTGCAAACAAACCTACATTGTTTCTCTGTCTTAACGAAAAAGAACAATCTGGAGCAATCAAGCCGTTCAAAAAAGAAATTCTGCGGCAAATTTGTGCCAATGTGGCGGTTTCGTACGGAATAAGCAAGTTCATGCTTATGTGTGGGATCATGCTGAGTGGGTTATTTCATGCCATTGTGAGGGGATCATGTTGACTGGCAGCTCATGCTTTTTGTGTGGAATATTGCTGATGGGCATGCTCATGCTATTGGAGAGAGAGTCATGCTAATTAGGCAGGTTAATACTTTGTGCGGGTTCCAGTTGATTGAATATCTTGACAGCAGAAACAAAAAAACGTGGCTTGTACTTACATCGCAGCAACTCATCATACAGGCAGTTCAGTACTGCGCAGGGGAGGAAATCATGCCGTGTAACCGGGTGTAGCGGTAATGGACTAAAGTGTTGCTGCGCAATAACTTTTCTCGAATCTCTTACAACCTACCCTTATAGTAGTGCTAAACCTTCACTTGTGATAGGGAGATAATCTTTCAACAGAGGGGTAAATTCTTTTACTTTTTTGAGCATTCCTACCATAAATTAAGAGCCCTATGAAAAAGTTCCTGATTCCACCTATACCCATAAAATAAAAAAAGCCCGAACGATCAGGCTTTAATGCTTTATTGTGTGTTATGTTAGTTGCATCGTTGTGATACAAGTATTGTCATCTTTAAAAGTAGCGATTTCAGATTCTACTGTTTTGCCATCATACTCAATTTTCACTTGATATGTCCGATCTCGCGGTAACCATAGATCAATAAAACCATTCTTTAAAGAAGTAATGTTTTCATCCATCACCACATTACCTTCTTCATCCCGAATAAGCACATCGAAGTTTTTTTCTACTAATTCGCCTTGGCACCCTGTTAAATTGTGGATAGCACATTCATGTGTGTATTCAACAAACGGTGCAATCGAAACAAAAAATTCGTTCTCTGGAAGGTCAAAAGAAGTCTTTTTACCATTATCAGTCACAATTAGTTCATGTGATGTAATAGATGCAGTTACATCCTCAAAGGTACCAACACTATACGCATGGACTTTTTCTTTAATTTCCTGTATCCCCACTTCATTCGATACACTATTATCGTTGTTACAAGCTACTGACACAAGACTTAGTAATAAAACCGAAGCTATGAGCAAACCCTTTTTCATTATTCCACTCCCTTTTTCTTGTCATATTGAAAGGCCAAACTTTTTTGATTGTATCACATTTCTACTTAAGTAATCGGTGCTCAATTTCACACCATTTCCTCCTCCTTATCCTAATTATAGATAGAGGCAGCACCCTTAAACTTTACTTTAAACACTTACATTTGACGATTATATCCAAAATTCCTTGAAATACACAATTTCCGGGTGTTACATTTAGATAGTTCAGTAGAGTCACTACTAAAATTGGAGAAGGGTGACAACATGGGGATGTACGGGTATTACTTTGCTATTGATGACAAACTGGTGCAGCAAATCGCTATCGGCGAAATTGCATTGGAGAATTTGAAAATAGAGGATTATCCCGGACTGGATATTGATAGATCCTGGGAGGCGATTCACTACTTGCTTTGTGGAGATATAGTCGAAGGTGAGCCCCCTCTTAGCTATGTTGTTCCAATGACGACAGAGCGAGGCATCGACTTTGGATCATGCGGTGCGTTTTTCTTGCGTGCAGAGCAAGTTGCACAAGCGCTTCAGATTATTTCTGAGCTGAACGAAGCGCAGCTCCGCTTGCGATATGATTTTCCGACCATGATCAAGGACGAGGTATATCCTCTTGAGCCTGGCATGGTTCTACATTTTCTGAATCCAATCTTATCGTAAGCGTAACAAAAACCATTACAGGCTCCTCATGGGTTTCCTCCCCTAACTTCATATGCTCACAATCAATTCGTGATTTTGTCCAGCTTTTCGTTTTCTTCCGCTCTAAGCATGAACTCCGCGTTCACTATCATCACCCGCTTTTTCGCGGAATGGCGTTACATATATCTTGTGATTGTAATATTGGAATCGGGAGCTCAGCATGCCTTCTCCGTCTTGAGACAGAGACGAAAACCATTCTGTCGCCCGTCACTCCTTGGCAGAGCAATACGGTATCTTAATATTAACGCCTGCTCATATACCGGTAAGGATACTTAGGCACTAGCTCAACCACAGCATTGATCAGTCAAAGAATACATACTCTCACGGGGTTCAGACACGAAGCAGCAAAACCATAGTACGAGCAGAAAGGGGCAAGAATGATGAGGCTGATCTATCAATTAGAGCATGTGAATAAAACGTACAAAAAAGGAAAGGTTATCGCCAATCAAAACATAAGCTTCGACGTTCAACAAGGGGAGATTCTCGGTTTGCTCGGTCCGAATGGAGCAGGAAAATCCACGCTAATCAAGCAGATGGTAGGCCACCTTGCTCCCACCTCAGGTTCGGTACGTTATAAAGGAACCAGCGTACAAACCCAAACCAAGCGAGTTGCTCAGGAGGTGGCCTACTACTCGCAAGAGCCTCACGCCCTGACCAGTTTAAAAACCTGGGAAGCTTTGTATTTTACGGGAAGATTGCGGGGGTTGACGAAGGAGTCTGCCGTAATCCAAACAGAGGAATTGTTGGAACGTTTTGGAATGCAGGGCCTCCGTCATAAGCTGTTGAAAAACGTTTCTGGCGGACAGAAGCGTTTAATCGGGATTGGTACTTGCTTGATCGGCTTTTCCCCCGTCATGATCCTGGATGAACCGACCAATGAACTGGACCCTAAAAAGAGAAGGCTCGTATGGGATCTGATTCAGGAACGCAATCGCCAAGGAGTAACCGTAATCTTGGTGACACACAACGTGCTGGAGGCCGAACAGGTCGTAGACAGAGTAGCTGTTGTAAATCACGGCAAGCTATTGGCCATCGATCATGTCAGTGTCTTAAAACAAAGGGTCGATCAGCGGATGAAGCTGGAAATTACGACTTCCTTAGGCGAGAGCGATTATGTTTGCCGAAGCTTAAGCGCGCTGGGACAGTGGACCAAAACAGGAGAAAACCGAATCCGGACACTGATTGAGAAGCAAGATGCCAGCCACGCGATTGACGTCTTGACTGAGCAGCAGTTACCGATCGAAGAGTATTCATTGGTCCCTCCGAATCTTGAGGATGTCTATTTCCATATCGATGACGAACAGGATCAGCCTGCCAAAACGGAGGTGGTCTAACATGGAACAGATGAAACCATCCATGCAAAGTCATGACTTGCAACTGCAAGAAGCGGTCTTTCTCCAAGGGCACCAGCAGCAGAGCATAATCCAACGCAGAATGACGGAATGGCTGATCCTGGCCCGCATTCAATTCACGATTATCCGCGAGGCATGGGTTTGGATTTTCATCATGGCATGCATGTTTCCTTTAACGACGCTGTTGTTTCTCAAATTCTTTACGGTCGACCCAACGCCGGCTGTCATGACCCGTATTATTACAGGAAATATGCTCTTCGGCTTAATCGTCATGGGCCTCAATTCCATGGCTCAGGAGATATCTTGGCAGAAGCATCAAGGCCACTTCACGTACTATTCGTCCCTGCCGATTGCCAAGGTAAACTTCATCTTCGCCAATCTGCTGCGCGGCTTGATCATGTGCGTACCGTCTTTTATTATCCTGGCGATGATTGGTCAACTTGCTTACGGCATTCAATTCCACTACAGCTGGGGACTTGTCCCTGTATTGCTGCTCACCGTCTTTAGCGTGGTTGGCGCGGGTGTACTGATCGGCTTCTGGTCGCCTAGCCATCAATTGACGAATATGCTGGTCCAGGCGTTGATGATGTTCATCTCGTTTTTGACGCCTGTCATGGTGGATATGGATCAATTGCCTGTGATCTTGCAATGGTTCTCTTATATCTTCCCAACCACTTACGCAGCTGAGGCCATGCGGGAGGTGCTGATATCGGGTTGGTCCGGGTCTGTTGCCTGGAACTCGCTTGTACTCTTGCTTTTCTCGCTGATCTCCATCGTATTGATCTTGAAAAAGGTAGATTGGCGTGTTGAGAAGTAGAGAAAAGTTCTGTCCCTATGCCTCGATTATTCAATGGAAGGTCCCTTCCCCTCCTTATCCGCTTTAGTGCGCAGTTCATTTTTTCCGAAAAAACGAGAAGGCAGCTGATCACATTGATCGGCTGCCTTCTTATTTTGATTAAGCTACCGTTCCCCGTAAGCTTAATCATTAATAACTAATAATGGTTTCTTCATTCCAAAATTCTTTTACCTCGTCTAGTATTTGAGCAGCAGGTGTTATTGTGGCCTCGAAAATCGTTCTTCCTGTTTTTCTTAAATAATATTGGATTAAATGATATCCGCAAGCGTATCCGGCACTATAAGGCATGTTAACCGGTGTAAAGTTTTGAAGTTTTGCAATCTCGTCACCGTAAAGATACGGAGCAAATTGATCAAACCCAGTTAATTGCAATTGCTCTCTAAGCACAGGCTTTATGCGCCTGTTCAGTGTTTCTGCATTTGTCTTCGTTACCCAAGGGCCGAGCAATTCTTCTCCAAACATGAACGTAGCATAGTTTTCAGCTAATCCTTCACTTACAATCAGCTCGCCCAGATTAACCGTGTGATCCCACTGAATAAATTGATATCGCACATTATGGTTGCATTCGTGCGCCAGCGCAGCCTTCATTCGAGGAATCGTGTACTCATTTGGCAAGAGTGTAACCCAGATAAACCCAGGAATGCCCCCAAAGCCGCTATATCCTTCGTTTATTGCTAAGGCACCGTTTTCCGGATTCCCTAGTTGAATGGTAAACAAATAATCGGACACGGGGAGGTTAATTTCATGCTCTACAAATAGATGCAGGCTTTTCTTCACAGCATGCTCACACTCTAACCAAAATGATTCGGACGAAATCAGCTCGATCTCTGCCGAAATCTGAGGGGTAATCTGATCAGGGGATCGATGCATCATACTATTAAACGTAATAACGTCAAAACCATTCGCCTCTTCAGCTTTAAAAGGAATCTGTTGAATTTGCCATTGTTTCATAAAGGGAGCCATCATTTCGTTTCTGAATAATTCAAGCTTTTCCTCGGATGAAGCTTGGGCAACTTTTTGATAAATATGATCTGAACGCAGTGATTTTATATTCATTTCTCTCACTCCTAGTTATGTATTCATAGAGAACTATGCACTATGACCTAACGTCATAGTCAAGAACTTATTATCTTCTAACATGAATCCAACCACAGTCCTGAGCGTGGACGATTTATTGAATAATACACAAACATTATATTTGAAAAGAAGACAACGATGATATGTCGACTATAGATATATTCATTTATTATCTCTTCCTAAAAACTATCATGTCATCGATTCAGACAATTCTCATAGATTGCTGAATTCACAATATGCAAAAAAAGCGCCGCCAGCGCGAACCTTTACGGTCCGGCTGGTCAACGCTTTCTTGATCTGCCTCCCGCAGTCATCCAGGCGGCAATCCGGCGGTCTCAACCACATACATATTTATTCAACAATCAAGGTCCCCTTCATATCGCTGTGACCGGCTCCGCACATGACGGAGCAGTGGAATTCATGCTCACCAACTTGATCGGCGGTAAATTCGGCCGAGCCAGGCTGCTGCAGGTCAACGTTGAAATCGGGAATGGCCAGGCCGTGATTTCCATCTTTGTTCTCCAGCGTAATTTTGACTTTTTCGCCCTTTTTGACTTTAATCTCGGTAGGCTCGAACTTAAAGTTTGACGCCGTCACCTTAATTTCTTTTACACCATCCGATCCGCCTGAAGACGAGGACTCGTCCGACGAGCTGCCGCCGCCTCCGCATGCGCTCAGCACCACAACCAGCAGCAAGGTAAGTCCAATCAACATCCATTTTTTCATGTCAAATCCCTCCAGATAAAATAATTAAGTTGCCATCTTCGAACCAAACAAACCATTCCTAGTGATCTTCCTGGCGGCGCCCTGCGTCCTGCTTCTCTTCGTCCTCTTCCGTCAGATGACGAGCGGAGCTGCGGAATTCGTGAAGTGTCGCTCCCACCGCCCTGCCAAGCTGAGGCAGCTTGGACGGTCCGAACAGCAGCAGGGCGAGCAGCAGCAACAGCAGCAGCCCCGGTATTCCAATCGTCGAAAGCATAGCCGATCCCTCCCTTCCCATGAAGTCTCATGAAGTAGCATGTTAATCGCATAAGCATGGAAGGCCTTGCCCGTTCAGACAAGCATGCCTCCCTGTTTCAAATATTTCTGGATCCCTTCCGCCGCCCTGTAGGAGAGCGCGCCGACGGTATCGGTCGGATTGTATCCACTATTATGCGGGAATGCCGAAGCACCCACCACAAACACATTTTCCGCTTCCCACATCTGCAGGTAACTGTTCACGGCCGACGTTTCCGGGTCCGCTCCCATAATGACACCTCCGGTATTGTGGGTGGACTGGTAAGGAACGATATTATACGGGTCCAGCTTGTCCTTGATCTCCACATGGGAAGGCCCCATTTCCTTCATAACCTCGCCCGCCTTGGCTGCCAGAAACTTCGTCAGCTCTCGGTCCTGATCTTCGAAATCAAACGTAATCCGCAGCAGCGGTTTGCCGTAAATGTCCTTATAAGTCGGATCCAGATCCAGGTAATGGTGCTTCCAGGGCAGGCTAGCCCCTTGCGTCGCCACAGTCAGCACCCGGTTGGCATACTTAAGTGTGGTCTCCTTCCACTTCTTGCCCCAGGTCGGCGTACCCTGCGGCGCCGGATTGTTCTCGATCGGACGTAGGCCGTTCTGGCTGATCCGGATTCCAGCCCCGTGCAGAAACTTCAAATCGGAATGGTCGAAATTATCCCCGTTGAAGTCGTCGAACTCCATCCCGAGCGCCCCGGCGCCCATGAACGTGCTGAACTCTTCGTCATCGTAAAAGCCGACCGCATGTCCGGAGTTGACCTGATACGCATAATTTCGGCCGATGGTCCCCCGTCCGGTCTTCCGGTTGTAAGGCGTCCCGAGCTTGGAGTTCAACAGCAGGCGCGCATTGTTCAGCATGAAGCTGCCGAGAACGACCACGTCCGCCGGCTGGGTCACCTCTTCCCCGGTCACTGTGTTGATGTACACCACGCCGGTCGCTTTTTTGCCGTCATGGAGAATTTCGGTCACGTTCGAGAAGGTGCGCACCTCCAGCTTGCCGGTGGCCATCGCCGTCGGAATGACGGTAACGACAGGATCCGCCTTGGCACCGTACTCGCAGCCGAACCGCTCACAAAATCCGCAGTACTGGCAGGCTGCCCGGGATATGCCGTCGGGATTTTTGTAGTTCTCGCTCAGGTTTGCCGAAGGGATCATGTACGGATGGTATCCGAGTTTCTTCGACGCCTCTTCGAACCGCTGCAAAATCGGCGTTTTCTTCATCGGCGGGGTCGGAAACGGATTGGACCGTTTGCCAAGCATCGGATTGGCTTCCGATTCCCCCGAAATGCCGGCTACCTGCTCAAACTTGTCGTAGTACGGTTCGATTTCGTCATACGTAATTCCCCAGTCCTGCAGCTGCATGCCCTCGGGAATTTTGCCTTTTCCATACCGTTCCACCGTCTGGTTGTAGATTTCAAAGTCATACGGCAGGAAACGGTGCGTCTGCCCGTTCCAGTGCGATCCGGCACCGCCGAGCCCGTCTCCCAGCAGAAAGGAGCCATAGCTGCGCATCGGCAGCGCCCTCATTGACTCCGAATTGCGGAAGGTGATCGTTTCCTTGGATAGATCCTGCATCAGTTCAAAACGCCGCGCGTACCGGAGCTCGTCATGATCCATGAAATAATCCTCTGTGCTTCGGCTCTTTCCGCGCTCCAATCCGACTACCTGGATGCCCGCTTTGGTCAGTTCGGCCGCAATAATGCCGCCGACCCAACCCATTCCAACAATAACCACTGGTACTTTAGGTAATTTGCCCACGTCTGATGTCCCCTTATATCTGTGAAATTTATTCGCTCATGTGAGCCTGCAGGCTCTTCGGCTTCATCTGAACCAGCCCTTCCTTCGTAATCTGCTGGGCATAACTCATCTGGTTGCCCGGAAAATTCCGCATCTTCCACCCGTTCATATTCCGGTTGCCGCCATAGAGCGGATCCGCGTAGACCCCTTCGATCGTCAAATTTCTCAGCATCTTGAAGAAACTGCTGCTCGTCACCCCACGCATGGGAAATTTATCCTCCTTTTCCATGGCGGTCAGCACTTCATCCTGCTGCTGAACCTCAAGTTCCGTAAAAACCTTTTTATATTTTTGCTGGCAGTAACTCTTAAGTCCCTCCAGACCCAACGTGAACATTTCGTTGCGTTTCAGGCGCGACTGCTCTCCCTGCGTTGCCTGGGCTTGGACAAAAGGACCCATCATATAGTCCCGCGCATTATATCCCCAAGGACCTGCAAGCTGATGATCAATAAAAAAGGCTACGCCCAGCGCCTTGGCTCCAGGGCCGTTCTCATCTTCGGGATAAATCCGTTCGACCGCCGCTTCGGTCATTTTAAACTGCTCCTGATTAAAGAACATTAGCGCATCCTGCAACGAAGCTTCCGGCTTGCTGCTGGCCGGTGCGGGGGAGTTGTTTTTCTCAAGATTGTCCGTCAGGACACCCCCGAACACGCTGCCAACGATCAGACCGCCCAGCGTCATACCCGAGGCTTTCAAAAAATTCCGCCGGGATTCATCCGGTTGTTCTGACCGGGCCGGCTTGCTGTTCTTTCCCAATTTCAGTCCTGGCAATATGATCCCTCCAATTGTGATATTGTGGATACAATAATAAAGACCACTTTGAATCAGTTACCCAAAATTTATCTTTTTAAAAAGCAACATTTGTCATCAATCGTCGAAATGCAACTAAGTTCCTAGTAAGAGACCCCGACGCTTGCGTTAGCCTCGCCCAGCTTTTTCATAAAGGAACGACGCCCGCAGCGCCAGCCCTATTTACGTCTATGATAAGAATAGAGCGCCTTGCTGCCTGCTTTTTTGGAAACAAAAAAGAGCCCCCCGGTTTTCTACCGAAGGACTGACATGACCACTGATTCAACCATGTGGTAACATCGCAATATTCAAAATGTTGCAATTGTATTTTAGTGTAAGCGGCTCTTTGCCGGTCGTAGAGCCCACGAAAAGATATTTAGTGCAGCATATGAAAGCGGAAGGATAAGATTAAAACCGTAATCACCATAATCGTTAGCAAATGCATGAGACAATGCCGCACCCGTCATCAAAAAGAAGATTCCTGCGTGAACCCATTCTTTAAGTCGAGGTAAACCTGGCACGACGAGAGTGATGGCTCCAAGCACTTTCCATATCCCGAGAATAGTCAATATGTATAATGGGTAGCCCAGATTCGTAACTAAATCGAGGTTGCCTCCAAATTGCATCAGTTGTCCGATACCACTTAGCATAATAGCTGCTGCGAGTAGTAATGTGACTGACCAATAAGCAACCATTTTTCCGTGGGGCTGGGTATTTACTTTCATGGTCGTTTCCACACCGATCATCTTACTCATTTGTTTCCCTCCTCATTTCTATTAATTACAAAAACGAGTCCCGTTCCAATTCCTAAAACGATAAAGCTGTCTTTTTCCTCTAGCGTATAATTTGCCATATTCAATCCCTTCCTTTCTTAGAGTTTTCAATGATTTGTCATTTCGCTTGATGGGTAAATAATAACTTTAAATTATGTCAAAAAATGATACTGTTTTAGGGGAATCGTATCAGCAAATTTAAAAACCAGAAAAACGCTGCTTAAAAGCGGCTATTCAAATAGCGTGATGACCTTAGTTAAGTTTCGGTGTACCCCATTTGCTTTAAAAGAAAAGTATGAATTGATAATTGATACTTAGCTTCGGATTTTAAATGAGAGTCCTTATGGGCATACTAGATATACGATAAACGTAAGGGGAAGAATGCAAATGGCAAAGGTGAAAAAGCAGTTTGCACGATTGGGGAAATTAAAACTCATCTCAACATTATATCGCATGAAAATTGTGAAGATCTTGATTCCTATGATCATCCTCGGAATGATTGTTTGGGCGGGAAAGTCTGAGCTGGGCCGGATTGACTGGGCTGCCACGCTGGATATCCTTAAGCATCTTGACCCTACACGAATCTTCCTTCTATTGTCTCTATCCCTAGTCGCAGTCGCATCGGTTAGCGTCTATGAGTTTTTGCTTCGGCATCATTTCAAGCTTCCTCTCGGGATTTGGGCGACTTTCCGCTATGCATGGATTGCTAACACGTCAAACAATGTTATAGGATTTGCCGGGATCGTTGGTGCCGCGCTTCGTACCTTTCTATACCGAGGGCGAGGAGTTTCGATACCAACCATAACAGCTTGTATTGCCTTTCTGGCTACTATTACAATTACGGGAGTTTCGCTGCTGGCTTGGGGGGATTTGACCGGGCTGTTTCCGATCGATGCGGTGATTCAATCTCATCGCTGGACCTTGTATGCCGTCTGGGCGATCGCGCTTTATCTGCCGGGGTACCTGCTCTTTCAGCGGACTCCCTTCTATAGCAAATGGCTGAACCGCAATCTGCCCCAGATGAATCTGTCCATAATCGTTGCAGCTGTAGGTGTCTCTGTCGTGGAGTGGCTATTAGCAGGCGTTGCCTTCTGGGCGATTGCGGCGACTCTACTTCCGGAATTTCCTCTTCGAACGGCATTAGGCATTTATACCGTCGCCGTAGCGACTGGTCTTGTCAGTATGACACCTGGCGGCATTGGCGGTTTTGATCTCATTACCCTGCTTGGTCTTCAGGCCCTTGGATACCCTCCTGAAACAAACGCTGCGGTTCTTGTATTATTTCGTTTGATGTACTATTTGATCCCTTGGCTCATTGGACTGGTAATGGGAGGCATTGAGTTTGCACTAGGTCGATACCGTACCCAGTTTGATGTATAAACTTCCGGAAATACTGGTTACCCGCCGTCAAGGATTTGACACCGTATCAGCCAAATAATATCTCAATGAGGTACCGTTCTTACTTCTGCATTGCCCTAATCCAATAATGTTATTTGTGATAGGGGTCTCCGCCTGACTGTATCTGTAAAATTTTAGGGCCATCCTTTTGTGGGATGGCCCTCTCTTTTTTCTCACTTGGTTCGTATTGCTTATCAGTAAAATCAATGTTTGTCGTTAGTACGACGAGTCTCCTTACTCTTCTGCCTTTCCCATACTTTCATCGTTACTTGCCGATGGTCTTTACTGCGTAAATAAGTAGCTTTATCATCAACAAACGCAGCTTCCTTTTTAAGAGTTAGATAACTTTCCCACCGTTCATAGGCAAGGTATCCGTCCTCAATCGCCATTCTTATCGCACAACCAGGCTCGCTTTGGTGCTTACAATCTGAAAATTTGCATCGTCCTAAAAACTGTTTTACATCAGAAAAGCTCTCTCTCAAGCCTTCAGAAACATTCCACATACCAAGCTCACGCATGCCAGGGGTATCAATAACCATCACGCCGCTGTCCAATCTAATCAGCTGACGATGCGTGGTGGTGTGTCTTCCTTTGCTATCATCTTCTCGAATTTCTTTGACAGACATCACCTTCTGGCCTGCCAAAGCATTGACAAGACTGGATTTTCCCGCACCCGACGATCCGAGAAAAACAACGGTCTTTCCTTTTTTAAAATAGTCTGCAAGTCCGTCAATGCCATAGCCCGTTTTTGCACTGATCGCGTGAACATCCACGCCAATCGCAATTTGTTTGACTGAAGTAAGTTGTGCAGAGTAGTCTTCTATTAAATCTGATTTCGTCAGCACCACAACAGGCACTGCGCCCGACTGCCATGATAGAGTTAAATAGCGTTCTAATCGCTTTAGATTCAAATCGTGATTAAGGGATTGCATGATGAATACATAGTCGAAATTAGCAGCAACCGTTTGCTCTTTAATGGTTTTGACATATTCAGACCCATGACCGGATAAGTCATTTCTCGCAAATTTGGATTTGCGTTTTAACGTTTTTATAATAAGGCTTTCACCCTCTGTATTGTATTGAATTTCTACAAAGTCACCAGTAGTGGGGAATTCCTCAGTACAGTTGTTGAAATAAACACTCGATTTTAGTTTTGCGGTGCATTCACCAAACTCGGTAACAAGGCTGTGGCTCCCTTTATGCACAGCGGTAACTCTTGCATAAGTCCCCTCTGTGTCTATTGAATAATTTTGAGCCGGAAAGCCGTAGTCTTTTAGATTCATGATACCTCCAATTGTCATTGTTCATTCCTTATCTCAAAGATTTTTTGCAGGGTTTGGATGTGCAGCATTCTTTCATCATCTGTATCTTGGAGTTTGTTTTCTGATCCTGCGTCCATATACCACTCTACAAGCCTGTATCCGAACATCAGTAGAATCAACTCATAAACGCAGTTATCCTCAATGTGTGAAATATCCGCATATTCTGAAAAGCCCTTGTAATACGCCGGGATACATCTATGGTAGTATTCAACCATGTTTTCAATATCGGCTTCGTCCGCGATAAGACTTGCCATATCTTCACCTAAATAGCCCCACCCCGTGGTATCCCAGTCCATGAGTATGGTTTTACCGTCTGAATAGAATATGTTTGCCACCCAAAAATCCCTGTGGCACAGCACGATGGGCAGCTTTTCTATACGGTTGAATATTTCGTCTGCGTTTTCATCAATGTCGATGAGCATATTACATAGGTGTTTCGGGATTTCGCAATCGTCGGAGCGTATATAATCGTACACTCTATTCCAAGACCGATAATGAAGATAGAAGTTCTTCATACAATCCACTTTACTCAGGTTGGTCAAGTTCTGTAAAATGATTGGCTGTTCGGCATATAACTTGCCTTGGAACCGTCCTAATTCCTCGGCTGCGCGTTCATACATATCGCCAGTCAAATCTAAACCCGCTATGCCGTCGATATATTCCATCCATATCTGCGTTTCGGTTTCTTCTTCGTTCATTTTGGCGTGATAACATTCAGGCCAACGGAATGATTCAGAAAACAGAGCACTGAAATTGGATTTATAAAAATCATATTCCCTGCGCCAGGAATCGGGATCGCTGTAGCGTTCCCATTTCTTCTGCGTTTTTAAAACGATTTTGTAAGGCAACGTCCCGGCGTCAGTGGTTTTGGCATTGCCCGTTACAAGCTGTACATCACCCACTGTACCGCCTTGTAATGGTTTGGTTTGGAAATCGGTGGAGATTATTGGTGTACCGAGCATTTTACTTATGATCGGTGTCAAAGTTTCGGCTGTTATTTCGCTCATTATGAAGTCCTCCAATCGTTTTTTTACAAGGTGAAACATTTTTGTGCCTGTTGTTCGCCGTTCAAACCTAATTCATCAAAAATACTTCAAGCAATGGTTTATGTAATATAAGAAACAAATCAGTTCACATGACATCCAACCTGTTTTTATAAAATGACTCGAATTCAGCAACAGAGTCGAACTGGTTCAAAGATACACCTTCTGTATTGAGGTGATTTTCTAACTTTTCAATAAGCTGCAGAACGGCTAATCGCAACGGTTCAAAATCTGTTGGATCCAAAAGCGCGACAAGATCTGGATACCCATAACGGACGTAAAACTCGCGATGCTCACCCATGTCAACATGACTAGGCCAACGTCCCTTTTCCGCCGCGTACAACATTCGGGCTACTCCATCTTGTATACCAATAGCAGCGAAGAAAGCTGTTTCGTAATGTCCTTTTTCGCATGCCGTTAATAGTTTGTTCATCATTCCTCGTTCCTCTTCGTAGTACCCCTTCATTTGGACTTTATAGGAGCGAGTTTCCTCTTGTCTGTTTTGTCGCTCCGATATAAGGCGAAGCGTATCTTCAGTCAGTTTCTCACATGCTGACATAATCTCATTTGGAGTAGTACTGAACATTATGGTGGGTAATGGGTCTTGATATGTTTGACAACAATGTCAGCTACAGCAAAAACATCAACCATCACATATCCTCCTTGTTATATTTCATGTTTAGGTTTTGTTGTACTTCAAGTTTAGGTTGTCATCCCGTAGAAGTGAAGGGAAATGGTAATTAAAAACAAACTCCCCCTGAATGGTCACAACTTATTAAACTGACTGTCAGCTTTAATCAGGTTTAAGCAAATTTTGGGATATATATCATATTCGGTGACCTATTTATCTCCCGACCTGGCATTTGAAACTAATTTGCACGTTAACGTAACGACGGCAGCCGATCATCTAGACCGGCTGCCGTCGTTTTATGGTTGAGCTATTGTGCCCGTTACTTCAATGACTTTGAAGATCACATTACATCCAACAACACGTTGATACTCGCTTTATTTTTTTTGTCTCATTCCTCCACGATTGCGACTGGCCGGGCCCAGCCGGCACTTGCCTTTTCTACATTAATCGGAAAGCAGCATACTTTGAAGCCAAACGGCTTCGGAATTTTCTCCAAATTGGCCAGCTTTTCAATCTGGCAATACTCCCTGTCCTTGCCGACGTAATGCGCTGCCCACAGAACGCCTTCCCTCGGCTGCTTTTTATACGCTTCAGCCTGCAGGTTGAGCGGAATATCCCAGCCCCAGCCGTCAGTACCGACTACCTTGACGCCTTGGTCCAGAAGCCACAGCGTAGCATCGGCCGATACCCCGGCATGAAGAAATGCATAATGATCGTGATACAGCCGTTTGTCCGCATCGCTCCGGATGAGAACGATATCGAAAGGTTTCAGCGTATACTCGATCCGTTTCAGCTCGACGATCAGGTCGTCCGTCGTAATCTCGTATCCCGGCGGCTTCGCGCTGAAATCGAGCACCACGCCGTCGGAATAAAACCATTCGAGCGGCAGTTCGTCAATCGTCCTTGCTTGCTTCCCTTCCGAAATCGGCCAGTAATGCCACGGCGCGTCGATATGAGTACCCGAATGCGTATTCAGCGTCACCGTTTCCGTCGCCCATGCCTTGCTCTCTGGAAAATCCTCCTGCTTGAGGCCAAGTATCGCCGCCGCCTGCAGCGCCCCGTCTTCATGGGTTGCATATTCGATCTTCGCTGGCAGCGGCTCGCGGATGCGCGGACTAATCGGCACGCTCAAGTCAATAAACTTCATCATGATTTCCACTCCCCTCTTATCCCGATTCATGCACATTATACTAAATTGTACAAAAAGCCGGTAGAGGTTCTGTGGCATCCCTTTGAGCCCGTTAGCTTAACGCATGAAACCAGCGTGACAAGAACATCTACCCTGAGGGGAAATTACCACGGAAAAGCGCTCTTTCTTGCACGTCCTTATTCCTAATCAAAATAAACGGTTTTGCCTGTATCTGCGGATATATACACGGCTTCTAATATTTGTGAAACAACCATCGCTTCCCTCGGTTTAACCAAGGGTTCGGTATCGTTCACGATACTGTGAATCCATTGTTTGGCTTCATACTCGAAATCGGTCAACTCTTCTCCCCTGAATTGTTCTCGTGCATTCGGATTCACCTCAATTTTATTTAGGAACAAGCTCCCGTCCCTCTCGCCATTGATCCGCAGTTCATTTTCAGCAAAATCCGCTCCTCCCTTCGTTCCGCACAGCAGGTTGCCACCACCTTCCGCAATGTTGAGGGCCCAACTTGTTTCAATGATGACCGTAGCTCCGTTTTTAAATTTCACATACCCGAACGCCGAATCTTCTACCTCGAATTCGTTTGGATCCCAGGCTCCCCATTCGTTCGCGGCATTTTCGGTATGCTTCAGTTTATGGAAGACACTGCCGACGACACTTTCCGGTTCATAGTTATCCATCAACCATAGGATCAGATCAAGGGAATGGGTTCCAATATCGATCATAGGACCGCCCCCTTGTTTCTCTTTATCAAGAAACACGCCCCATGTAGGTACGCCTCGTCTTCGGGTAGCGACAGCTTTTGCAAAATAGATATCTCCAAGTTCCCCATCGGCGATCATCTTTTTTAACAGCTGGCTTTTGGCGTTGGAACGATTCTGGTACCCGACGGTTAGTTTCTTGCCTGTTCGCAAGTGGGCTTCGTACATCGCTTTGGCCTCCGCACCTGTGACTGCCATTGGTTTTTCGCACATGACATGTTTGCCACTCTCGAGCGCATCAATGGAAATCGTCGCGTGGGAGCTGTTCGGTGTTAGCACATGTACGACCTCAATCTCCTCCATAGCAAGCAGATCCTTGTAATTGGTAAACACCTTAGCGCCTTGCGTGCCGTATTTTTCTGCGGCTTCCTCGGCTCTTTCCGGCTTCAAGTCGCAGAAGGCCACCATCTGTACGTTATCTAACTTGGACAAACACGGCATATGTTTGCCGTTCGCAATCATTCCGCAACCGATGATCCCTACTTTTACGGTTCTCATCGCATTCCCTCCCCCGCGTTATTTAAACTCTACCGTTCGGTTTTCCTTATGCGCGATGTATGCTGCTTCCAATAGCTCCGTCAATTTCGTCCCCTCTTCCAATCCGAAGGGCATCGGTTTGTCATAAATCAATGCATCTGCCCATTGGATGATGGGAAGCGGCTGCTCTTTAGGGAGCTGATTAGGTGAAATCCATCCGGAAAAAGGTACATCGAGCTTCTTCGAGCTGACTCTAACGGTATCATCTGAGATCATCAGGGTGCCCTCCGTACCATAAATCTCAAGGGCAGAAGGAGTTTTGTACGTAACAAGGCTTGTTTCGACCAGTGCGACCGCGTTGTTTACGAACTCAATGGAGCACTGCGCATTATCTTCCACTGCACGATTGGTGAAATAATGAAACATGGATGTGATTCTTTTGGGCTTACCGAGCAGCATACTTGCGATGTACATCGGATGACAGCCCAAATCCATCATGGCTCCGCCCCCTGTTTGCTTCTCATCATACCAGTAATCCGGGAGCCAATTATTCAATGCACCGTCGTGGCCGTTACGAATGCGCAAAAGCGTGATGTCTCCTAATACATGGTCATCTACTAGCTGCTTAGCGAACAATTGGTGCGGCCTTGTGAGAGCGGGAAATGAAATGCAGAACTTGACGCCTGCTTT
Organism: Paenibacillus sp. NPDC058898; assembly: GCF_049316025.1. Lineage (NCBI taxonomy): Bacteria > Bacillati > Bacillota > Bacilli > Caryophanales > Paenibacillaceae > Paenibacillus > Paenibacillus sp. NPDC058898. Next base: position 679,462 of record NZ_JBMOSM010000001.1, read on the forward strand.
GCGTACTGCTGCAGAAATAAGGTCGCATTCTGCTACGGTAAGAGCCATGGCTTTTTCGGTAAAGATGTGTTTGCCGGCCTCAGCAGCTGCTACCATGACGTCTGCATGCATGCTTGTAGGGGCATCCACCACGACGCCATCGATGTCTTCCCGCTCTAGCAGCGTGTCCAAATCCGCTTCAAAATCCGTTCCCAATTGGGCAGCCCATTCGCTTCCGCGTTCAGGCTGTTCGTCCCAGACTGCCGTGAGTTTAACGTTACCGTGAGATTGTAACCTTCTTGCGTAATCATCTGCATGCACATGCCACTTACTTAACATCGCAACGTTCAACATTCGTCTTCCCTCCGTAATCTTTTAATCAAAGTAATTTGGGATGGCAGTGACACCATCCCATCATGGATAAACTTCCTTCACTAGAACCCTACATCATCTCTTTCTGCAGCTTTTTGAGCCACGAACTCCGCCATTTCCTCCACACCGGCAGCTCTAAATTTTTCTTGAACACTATGAAGCATATCTAGAGCTTCTTCATCTGACGCCGCAAAATACGCTCTCTTAAATTCCTCATCGAAATTCAAACTGCTGGTTTTGCTTATAAATTCCTGATATTTGGGCCACTCTCTTGCAAGGTAGTTGGCGCTTACTTTGTCTATAATTTTGATAGGCATTTTTGCTGAGAGACTCTCCTCCAACTTTTTCCACTTCGTTTTTTGATCCTCGGGCATAGGCCAAGTAATATCATTGGAGAATGCCCCGATGAATCTTCCTGGAAGATAATTGAGCCCTGCGTCTCTTTTCAGATCCGGGTTATCATCGAATTGTTTTTTTACATCAGGAATCCACCGGGGTAACCCGTTTTCCATGGTGTAGTGCGTTCCTTCGATCCCGAAATACGCAAGCAATCGGCCTTCTTCGCTGTTGACATAATCAATGTAACGTAATGCCGCATCAGGATCTTTGATGTTAGCGCTTAAGAATAGGGCAGGGAAACCGGAACGGCCGGGTTTTTCCACTTGCGTTCGGATTTCTCCTCTCTTATTCTTCATCGGCCCGAGTAGTTCATATTGCATTTCCGGATTCGTCTTATAAAGCGTTTTTTGTAAATCATCTAACATCGGCTGGGCTCCGAATACGGCAAGTTTACCCGTCGTAAGCTTTTCATTCGCTGTTGTACTCGTATTGTTAAAGGCTTCAAGATCAAACAAACCTTCCGTTAATAACTTCCTCATGTATAACAACTTAGCTTCATGGTCCTTGGATTGCGTCCAGTGAATCAGTTTTCCATCCACTTGATGGAAGTCCGAAATCGTGTAATCCGACCACCCGGCTAGGAACTGGCCGGAATCCCATCCATTCCACATCGTTCCTGCCGGGATGACCGGCTTCCCGCCAATATCCTTGAAACCTCCATCTCTGATCTTGACCAATAGATCATATAGTTCTTCTTGCGTATCAATATCCTCCGCTTTTACATTTAAAGCTTTCAGGATATCCCCCCTGGCAAAAAGACCGTAATTCCAATTATGAATGCTCTCAGGGGTGCCGTCCGGGGTCTCCGTAGGAATGAGATAAGTCTTGCCTTCAAAATCGGGACTATTGAGATCGAACTCGGCAAAATCCTTTGCAATCCCGGTAGTCACAAGTCTCTTAATATTCGGGTATTTATCGAGATATGGGGTTAAATCCAGAAGCTGTCCTTCCATGGCTGCCTTCTTGATGACTTGTCCTTCTCCTCCTGTAGTCGACCAGAATGGTGCGTTAACAATATCCGGAACCGTACCGGAAGCAAATATGGTGTTTAGTTTTTCTACTTCGCTTGTTGTGATGGATTCCAGTTTTAACGTTACTCCGGTTTTCTCCCTAATTTTTTGGGCTACAGGATTATTCTCCTGGTCCTGCGGGAAACCGGCTCCGCCGCCGTTCCAAGCACTGAGAAAAGTCAAGGTTACCGGTTTTATTTCTTCAGTACCTTGCTCCTTCGGACCTGTGTCAACCGTGCCTGCATCTTCCCCTCCGCCTTTTCCCGTGCATGCCGTCATGGTCACTAAAAGCAGTAAAGCGATTAGTGTCATAACAAGAACACTCCTACGCTTGTTCCTCCTCATACTACAATCCCCTTCCACTGGAAGTTTTTATATAAAAGGCTTTACCTTTTATACCAACTACTCCTTAAGAGAGCCTACCAATACGCCTTTTACAAAATATTTCTGTAGAAATGGATACACACAGATAATCGGGGTCGTTATAATGATGACGAAAGTCATCCTCAAGGCTTCGGGCGTTACTCCTCGCAGTTCCATCTGAGTCTGGGTCATGTTTTGAATAGCAGATCCGCTATTTCCCGACGTCATCGACTGGAAAGAAGCTTCGCTGATCATCTTATTAAGGAACGTAGCTGCAGGCTGCAGTTTTTCATTCTGGATGAAAAACTGACCGGTAAACCAGTCATTCCACACGCCCACTCCGACAAACAAGGCAATGGTAGCAAGCACCGGCATCGAAAGAGGCAATATGATTTTTGCAAATACCGCCAACTCACTTGCTCCGTCGATTCGGGCCGATTCCGACAGAGCTTCAGGGATCCCGTCGAAGAAGGTTTTCATAATAATCGCATTAAAAAAATTATATAGAGAGGGCAATACCAACACCCAAAACGTATCCAGGATGTGTAATTGCCGGAACAGGATAAACGTCGGAATAAGCCCTCCGCTGAACAACGTGGTGAAGAAAAAGAAAAACACGATATATTTTCTTCCGGGCAGACCTTTCCGTGAAAGGGCGTATGCCAGTAAGGCCGTCAAAAATACGGAGCCAACCGTTACCACAATCGTTCGTGTAATGGAAATATAAAACGAATTTAAGATTATAGAGTTGCTAAAAGCTTTCGCATAGTTCTCTAATGTAAAAACTCTAGGAAAAAAATAGATTCCACCCTTCATCGCATCGTAGCCGTCATTGAAGGAAAGGGCTAGAAAATAGATAAATGGATATAGTGCTGTAGCGCAGAATAACAGCAGCACCGAATAGTTAAGCGTCATATACATTTTATCTGCTGTCGTCAGCCTTCTCGCACCCATACACACACCTCCTCATCTTTTGCGCTAGCTGATTACCATAACGATACGTCACTCACGCGCCTGGATATATTATTGACAGCAACAATGAGCAGCAGCGAGATCGCCGATTTGAATAAACCAATGGCCGTGGAATATGCTAGTTGCCCCTGTTGGAGGCCTGTTTTTAGGACATAAGTGTCCAAGATCTCCGAGACGCTTAATGTTGCCGGGGACTGCATCAGCCAGATTTGGTCAAAACCCGCGTTTAGTATTCCGCTGAGGGAGAATATGAGCAGTATGGCTATCGTTGGAACAAGGCATGGAAGCGTAATCTTAAATAGTTTGCTCCATCGACCCGCCCCGTCGATTTCCGCAGCTTCATACAAGTGCGGATCGATATTCGTTAACGCAGCTAAATAAATGATCGAACCCCAGCCTATACCTTTCCAGATGTCAGAAATGATGACCAGTGGATAGAATAATTCCGGCTTTCCCATAAAAAAAATCGGATCCAAACCCATTTGGTACCGAATGTCATTGATAAGCCCTACGTTCGGAGACAGGATTTTTTGAAGTAAGGTAACGACAACGACCCACGAAACGAAGTGCGGCAGATAGGAAATCGTTTGAAACACTCTTTTGATTCTTTTGTGCATGACGGCATTGAGCATTAAGGCTAGAATCAACGGAGCTGGAAATCCGAAAAAAAGTTTAAGTGCACTAATGGATAACGTATTTCGGAGTACTTCGTAAAATTTGGAATCGTTTAAAAACTGTACGAAGTATTTGAAGCCTGCCCATGAACTCCCCATGATCCCCAGATTGAATTTGTAATCTTTGAACGCGATTATAATGCCGTACATCGGGTAGTAAGCAAAAACCAGAAACCAGATGATAGCAGGAAGCAAAAACAAATAGATATGCCTGAAATACCATATTTTAGTTAGTTTCCTGTTCTTTTTTAATTGCTCAAATCCGTGGATAACCACACCCTTTGGTACCATTCCCCGTACACCTCCTACTTCGTCGTATCGGATTTTTACGAATCGATTCCCGATAGCTTAGGAACAGAGCCAATTTTCGATGTTTCGACGGTAAATAGCGACTGTCTCCCCCTCCTTCATTGCAAGCGGTTTCATTTCTACAGTTTAAATATATTCAATATGGTGTAAGAATCATTCCATAATTTTATTTTGTACATCGTGTGCACTGCTCCCTGGGCGTACGATGCGTCGTTTGGGGCATGATCGATGGCTGTCGGCCATATTCAGGTGTTTTTATTCCTTGGCAAAAATACATATATATTCAATATATACTTATGAAATTGTTTGATAAAAATGTTTATTGAAATAAAGCAACCTGTGAATGGTTTGAAGAGCTTCTGCTGGATTTCTTTATGGATTTGGGACTTATTATGGGAGGATTTCATGAGAGGAAGTTGCAGTTGACGTAGTAGAAGAGCCCGGGGAACCGTCGCTTCCATTGTCAGGTTTTGAATAGAAAGCGCGTCGGACTCGTTATTAGGTTACCTATATAGGGGAAACGGGTGTTGATATCACGAGGTGGAGAAAACGTTTTTTCCCGTTGTCTCGCCAATCACCAATTCCGGCTCCACTAGGGTTTTAAAGTATTTTCCTTGTTGCCCGTCATCATTGTTAATGACCTCAACCAGCGTGTAAGCCGCGCGGTAGCCCATGTCTCGTTCAAACTGTTTAACATGTGTGAAGGTGCTGTATCCTTCGATGATTGAAGTCGGATCGTCAAAACTGATGATGGATATGTCCTCAGGCACCTTCAATCCAACTTGACGCGCAATCTGATAGATTTTCACTCCAAGACTTCCATTTAGCGTAATATAGGCCGTTGCCATTCGATTTTGGATATAGCGGTACAGTGGATGTGTTTCAGCTTGCTCAAGACTTCCGATTTCAAAACCGGTCACGATGTGGGCAGGGTTTATGAGTGATCCCTTTTCCTTGAAGGCATTCATATATCCATCGATCCGCTCTTGAACGGTGACGGTTTGTATGGGCGAATCGGAGCATATGGCGATTTCACGATGTCCCAGTTCCCACAGATAATTTACAGCCATATTAACGCCAATCCTACCGTCTGATGCTATATAATGAGTTTCCACCCCAGGAAGGTAACGGTCGATGAGAACGAACGGAAACCCCGCAAATTTCATGCTTAATATTTCCTCGTTGAATAATTCCTCGTCAACCGGGAAAATCAGTAACCCTTCCACTCCGATTTTACTACATGTCTTAATAGCCTCTTTTTCCTTATCAAGATTGCCCTCTGATAAATAAATAACACAACGGTAACCGTTTTCATTTAGCGCTTGCTGAATACCTTGTATAAGTCTAATCGTAAAATAGTCATAAATGCTGGGCAGAATTAGGCCTATCAACCGCGTCCCCATTTCTCCACTGGTTTTATGGATAGGCTTTACGGCAATTTTAGGAGATGTTTCCGGCATTTCATATTCAGGCTCACTTACAAAAGTCCCCTTTCCGGGCACCCTGGTTATGATTCTTTCGTTAACCAATCCAGCCAAGGCATTAACGACAGTAATCTTGCTTACGCCGAAACGCTCCATGAGTTCCTTTTCCGTTGGTATGCGGTCTCCAATCTTCAGTACTTTTGACGTTATCAAGTTGCGTATATACTCTTGAACCCTCTGATATAAAGGTATTCTTTCCGTAGAGCTCATCCGAATCACCACATTTCATTCAATATGTTCAATATATAAATTACGAAAGATGCAACCGTTTTATTCCATGTCCTTTCTTTGTTTGTGGTTGGTGCTGCGCCCAAAGGAGCCATTGGGTTATGTTGCAGTGTAAAACAATCCCCGGCCGTTTAGCCGAAACTTTTCGCCAATTTGGCATTTGGTGGAGAAGATACGCGGCATGCAGGTGGTCACGATTATGCGAAATTCCTACAAAATGGTCGCTTTTGTGCATTCTAAAGAGCAGTTCTGGTTAATAGGTAATTTGTTATCCCTGAGTAATTAAATGAGCAATTGATAAGAAATCATAACATTTGTTACATGCTATGATATAAGAAACATAGCATGAAAGGAGAATCAAAATGGCAACAAACAATATCAGTGAACCAGAGAATGATGATGCCCTTACTTCACAAAATTCGTCTAAACCAGATCCAGCAATGGCACGCTTGAATGTCTTCGTAGGGAAATGGAATACAGAGGGTGTGATTAAAGCGAGTCCGTCTGGGCCAGCTGATCAGTTGAAAGCAATAGATACTTACGAATGGTTGCCCGGTGGTCATTTTCTTATTCATCATGTTGATGGTCATATGGGGAAAGAAGAGGTTAAGGCTATTGAGATCATTGGCTATGATGCTTCCAGTCAGAAGTACACCACACACTCATATGACAACCAAGGCAATTTCAGTGCATACCAAGCGAACCTAATCGACCGCGCCTGGACAATTTTGGGCAAATCGGAGCGATTCACAGGAATGTTTAGTGAAGATAGCAACACCTTAACAGGTAGTTGGGAGCTGTCAAACGACGGTAAGAATTGGGTACATTGGATGGACATCAAATTGACTAAAGTCATTTAGCCAATAGGCTGGTACTACCCCTTAATGCACAAAATATTGGTTTTAATAATCTAAACTCCTATCTAACATCCACTGGCCGAATAAGTTGGTCTGCTCAACGATTAGCTCACTCTTGTTGAAAAAATCAAAACACCTCCAAGATTGTCTCTATTGAAGCATTCCCTTGAAGGTGTTTTGATTGATCCCACTCTATGGGGTCTTTTAAGTGTATAAATTTACTGTGTACAGCCTTAAAACTCTTCCAAAACCTTGGATTTGTCACCATAAACCCTTTCCAGGTGATCCTCTCCCCAATAGCATAAATAGTCTAGCGCGGGCTTTAATCCCCACCCGTAGGCCGTTAACTCATACTCCACTTTAGGTGGGATCTCTTTATAAACCTTTCTTGCAACAATCTCATCCTTTTCCAGGCCTCTTAGTTGAGTGGTCAGCATTTTTTGAGTAATGTCGGGTATTAACCGTCGAAGCTCAGACGTCCGTTTCCGGCCAGTCATCAAATGATAGATGATTAAGGGCTTCCATTTCCCCCCCATTACTTCTAATGCCGCCTCCACTCCAACTTTATACTTCTTTTGAACGTTATTTTTGCTCTTTTCAGTCATCTCTTATTCCTCCGTTAAAAGGCTGTGTTTTTGCTAGGAACATAAGATTCTTTCATTTCAGTCCGTTATTCAGGTAAGTTTCTAGGGCATCTTTCTAGGGCACTTCCATGTTTCTATGGCACCTCTATCATCCTATAGAACTTGAAAGTGCGTACTTCCAGAGTATTTTGTTACTGTTTATAATAGCATCAGCCATTGATCGTGGCTACGAGTTAGCTGTGAAGAAAGGTAGTGAACATACAGGCATGAGAGTATTGAGCGTTGTTTCGCACCCAAGAAAGGATTCCCTGACTTTTAAGGTTGCCGATCGTTTTGTAAAAGGTCTTGCCGAGGCTGGCCACGACTATGAGATATTGGATTTACACGGGATTGGCTTTGACCCTGTTTTAAAAGGCGTAGATGAACCTGATTGGTCAGCCGAGGAACAGTCCTTTTCCCCTCAGGTAGAAATGGAAATAAGGCGAATGAAGGAGCATGATGCCTTGGCATTTATTTTTCCAATTTGGTGGTGGCATTTGCCAGCTATGCTAAAAGGTTATATTGACCGGGTATGGAACAATGGGTTTGCGTACGGTTCGAACCAGCTTCATCATCAGCATGTCTTGTGGATTGGTTTGGCGGGCGTTTCGAAAGAACAGATGAAAAAGCGTAACTATGATGAGATGATGACGCATCTTCTCAATGTGGGAATTGCAGATTATTGCGGTGTATCCAATTCCAAGGTAGAATTTTTATACGAGACTTTGGATTCCAATCCCAGGCATTATGAGATGCTGCTTAACCAAGCTCATCACTTAGGGCTAAATTATGCCAAGCAGTAAGCTTTAAGTTAAGTCTGAACTATCATATTTGCGTTATTATGCGTGTACGTTGTTGTTTGCTCTTGCCCACTGCTGCTGCCACCTTCTGCGTACGATTTACCTACCACGTCATAACTGTAACAAATCGCCGTTCCATCAGGCAGCGTTTCTGTTGCCATTTTCAGGTTTTCATGCTGTTCATTAAAATCACTATTGTGCAAATCTGTTTAGATCATTATCTAATCGGTAATCGGACCATCTTCGTGTCCTTTACGGCACCATCCTGCCCATTAGTTGAACAAAGGCAGCCGATCTCGTAAACGGCTGCCTTCTCTTGTCTTCTATTGAACTAACCTCTCCCGTTAGCATAATGATCAGCAATTCTACTTATGATACGTTTCACCACCGTATAAATATCTTACAATTTATCAACGTATGTCATGTATTCTTTTTTTCGGCAGATGAAAAATAACGCTTAATTAATACCCTGTTCATTATTTGTTTAGTGTAATCTTCTTTCGACCATCTTTTGATTCAAAGATGACTTCCTTTTCATTCAGCCATACAGGACGATCAAATCCTAATGTTCTCTCAGCATTTGGATGTGAATCATGATCATAAACCGTAATTCCTACATCTTCTTCAGGTAGTTTTTTCATTAGAAAAGGAAACGACTTTTGATAAAATTCGTATGAATAATGGCTTTCGCCTAAGGTTGCTACTCGGTGCTTTATTATTAGAGTTTCCGTTCCTTTAGGTGAATCCACATAGTCGTATTCCCATTCCATAAATAAAAAAGCAATCCGATAACCTATTAATAAAAAGAATAATATGACAATAGGAAGCCATATAATCTTTTTTTTGATATTAATAACATTAAAGTTAGTACTACTATATTAAATACGATAAAACCATTCCATCCAGAAGTATCAAAGATTAAGTAGTATTGTTTAAGACTAACTAAAAGCAATGTTGAATCTACTATCAGCGCAAGCATAAGCAATAATAAAACGTATTTTTTACTTACGCTTGTTTCCACATCTTTCATCTAACGCCACCTCCGATGGACAGGGCCCGTTGGCTTAGCGTGGACTCCGTGTCACTTGCAGCAGCCATCATTATACCGCACGCCAGAAGAGGCACGCGGTAAGAAATAATAACAACTCTCCTCCATTATACTACCATCTTTGGAAAATTGTATTATAAAACCTTGAAGTCTTTTTACTATACATAACTGCCCTTAGCGCTTCTTCTTGTCTTTATTGAACTATCGTCTTCAGTGCCCTGTTATAGCATAAAAGGACACACAATCCAAATTGTGTGTCCACTTGTCAAGACTATGTATCTATACCTTCATATCTAATAGGAAGAACCTTCTGGCTGGCTAGCAGGCGAGCGATGCACTAATCCACCGGTAATGGATTGCGGATACTTTAGGAGGTTGTATATCGGGCATGCGCGCTCAACCACTTCATGAAGCTCGGCGATGGTTTCGGCGGATTCTTCGGATACGATGTGAATGTTATATTCGATATTATGCGGAAATATGGGAATGTCCTCGTATCCCGGTTTGCCGGCAAGCGGGTGCAACTGACCCGTGACTTCGACTTCAAGGGATTCCAGCGATATGCCCCGTTCCGCAGCTTTAATCAACGTAATATGAGTCAGGCAGCTGCCTAATACACCAAGCTGAATTTCAGGTGATGAGGGACCGAGGCTATATCCGGCATAATTCTCAGGGCTGTCGCTGATAATTTGGAAGTCGCGTATACGTATTTCTCGAACGCCGCTGCGGCCTTTCGCCTGTACCTTGGCCGAGTAGGTATTCGGCTTGGGGTCTTGCTCCGCTTGAGAACGCAGGGCCTCTGCCGCCGCTTTTTTTTGTGCTAAATATTCATTTAATGTAGTCATGGTATCTCCCTCCTTTACAATTTTGATATTTTTAACGAAAAAAAGACACAGCTAAGCAGCTAATCCCTGCTTAAAGCTGTGTCTCCGACGATTCGGTCAACACTCGTTTGCTTGATTATTCCATTTCATTGACGGAATTGGATAACAGGCTGGGGGGCATTCCCAAATAATCGAACAGCCCCTGCTCGATTTGTTGAACTCGTTCCACTCGTAAACTATAGGTCGATACCGTCTCTCCGACGACATGAACGTTGAGCAGTCCTGCACTGCGCAAAAAGTGCAGAATCCGCAAACGGCTCTTCTCGCTCAGACTGCGAAGAAGCCGGTATAAATGAAGCGACGGCTCATCGTCTGCCTCAGCATACGGCTCGATCCTGGATGCATAATGGCAGAGGGTCAGGCTTCCGTACGAATAAAAGATATTGCCGGGCTGCACTCCTTCTTTGACCTCTTATGATTGACTGGCTGCCGGTATCCAGCAGCCATTTCGCTCATATTTTACAACATTTCGCATCATCCGAACACGCCCCCCGGGCATATCCTCAATGTGTTACATAAGGATCCGAAGATGGCGTGCCGCTTCAAACGAGATGACATGCCACGTAATGATCATCCCCCATGTTGCGGAACTCGGGCACGACTTCCTTACACTGCGCCAAGGCATAAGGGCAGCGTGTATGGAACTTGCAGCCAGAAGGCGGTTGAGCCGGACTCGGAATGTCCCCTTTGAGCACGATCCTCTCCCGCTTCAGCCTCGGAACCGGGACAGGGATCGCCGATAGCAATGCTTGGGTATATGGATGCAGCGGACGGCTGAACATTTCGTCACGCGAAGCCATTTCCATCATGGAACCGAGATACATCACCCCGATGCGATTGCACAAATGCTCCACGACGCTTAAGTCATGCGAAATGAACAAATAGGTTAATCCGCGATTATGCTGAAGTTTTTGAAACAAATTGATGATTTGTGCCTGGATGGACACATCAAGCGCGGATACCGGCTCATCGGCGATTATGAAATCAGGATTCAGCACCAGAGCGCGGGCAATGCCGATCCGCTGCCGCTGGCCGCCTGAAAACTCGTGCGGAAACCGATTGTAGTGATAGGCAGACAGGCCGCAAGCTTCCAGTACATCCAGCACCTGACCACGAACCTCGGCTTTTTCGGCCAAATCGTGTTCAAGAAGCGCTTCGCCGATTGCGTCTCCGATGCGGATACGCGGGTTAAGCGAGCTGTAGGGGTCCTGAAAGATAAGCTGCATTTTAGGCCTGAGCTTTCGCATCTCCGATTTGGGCAGGTCGTGAAACGGGATACCTTTGTACAGGATGTCCCCGCTGGTTTTCTCATGAAGCCGGAGTATCGTGCGCCCAACCGTGCTTTTGCCGCTTCCGGATTCGCCGACCAGGCCGAACGTTTCTCCAGCCCGAATTGTCAAACTGATATCATCGACCGCTTTGACCTGACCGACGTTACGATTAAGCAGCCCGGCGGTAATGGGAAAATATTTTTTTAAATGTCGTACTTCCAGCAATGCTTCACTCATGCCGCGCCTCCTCTTCATACAACCAACAGGCCGTTCTGTGACCGGGTTCCACTTCTCTTAGTGACGGCTGGCGGGATCGGCAGATGGCCATGCAGCTTTCACAGCGATCATGAAAATAGCAGGATTCCATCAGTTCAAGCGGATTGGGTACCTGGCCTGGGATGGAGTACAACAGGTCTGAGTGCTGGCCGAGGATCGGTTTGGATTTCAGCAATCCCTTCGTGTAAGGATGTTTCGGACGGTCGAAGATTTCCTCGACGTCTCCCTCCTCGACGATTTTCCCCGCGTACATGACGATGACATAATCCGCCATCTCGGCCACCACACCAAGATCGTGCGTAATCAGCAGAATCGACATATTGGATTGCTCTTTGCTTTCCCTCAGTGTTTCCAGTACCTGCGCCTGGATGGTAACGTCCAATGCCGTCGTCGGTTCGTCGGCAATCAACAGCTTGGGGCTGCACGAGATCGCAATCGCAATCATGATCCGCTGCAGCATCCCTCCCGACAATTGATGGGGATAGGAAGCCGCGATTTGTTCCCCTCGGGAAATGCCGACCAGCTCGATCAGCTCGAGCGCCCGCGTATAGGCTTGTTTTTTGTTCATTTGGCGATGGAGCATAAGCGGCTCCATGATTTGCTTGCCGATCGTAATGACCGGGTTCAGGGAAGACATCGGTTCCTGGAATATAATCGAGATGTCGTTGCCCCGAATTCGGCGCATCTCTTCTTTGCTGATCTTTAGAAGATCCTTGTCCCCGAATTGGATCCGGCCGTTCACCACTTTCCCGTGCGGCCCTTCGACCAGTCCCATGATCGACATGGCCGTGATGCTCTTGCCGCAGCCGGATTCGCCCACGACGCATACCGTTTCGCCTTCGCGGATGCGAAAGCTGATATCGTCCACCGCTTTGACCGTTCCGGTTCCGGATTCGAAATAAGTGCTTAAATGATTGACCTCGATTAATGAATTCATTATCCGTTCACCTGCTTGTATTCTGTTTAGGATCGAGAACGTCCCGCAATCCGTCACCGAAAATGTTGATGGCAATGACCGTCAAAAAAATCGCCAGACCTGGCGGAATCCACAGCCAGGGCCGTTTCTCAAAATCGATGACGTTGTTGGCCGCATCGATCATATTTCCCCAAGTGGGCGTCGGGGGCATGACCCCGAGCCCGAAGAAGCTGAGCACCGATTCCGACAGTATCGCTCCTCCGATGCTAAGTGTGGCAATGACGATCAGAAGCGGGAAGACATTGGGCAGCAAATGGCGAAACAGCTTTCGCTTATCGCTGAGACCTAGCACGTCGGCAGCTATCATATACTCCCGTTCCCGCAGGGTCAGCATTTGGCTGCGGACGAGCCTCGCCACGCCTGGCCAGCCGATGACGCTGAGCATGAGCATGACCAGATACAGCCGATAGTCGGTCGGAACCTTCCAATCTGACATCAACGCCCCCATGATGAAAAGAATTGGAAGACCCGGAATCGTAAACAACAAATCGGCGGTTCGCATGATCAACTGATCGACTACTCCACGATAATAACCCGAAATGACGCCGAGAACCGTCCCGATTGTCATGGATAACGCCATGGACGCAAGGCCGACCGTGAGCGAAATTCGGCCTGCTTGCAAGAGCCGGGTCAGCACATCGCGGCCAAGCAGGTCCGTTCCCAGCCAATGCTTGCCGCTTGGGGGCTGGTGCATCATCGCGGGATTGATTTTGCCATCCGCATATGGCGAGAACAAGGGACCGATAAAGCAAGCAACAAACATCAACACGATGAAGGCGAAGCCAGTTACGGCCAGCTTGTTTTTCTTGAGCTTCCGAGTGGATTGCTTCCATAAGGAGTCTGAGACCTCCATTTCTCGGCTGGCTTTTCCGGCTTGACTTGCCGTCGTTGGAATCGACAAAGGTAGTTCCTCCTTTCTTTAAAGCCTGACCCGGGGATCGGAAGTGTGGTAGAGGATATCGGATATGAGCGTCCCGACGACCGTCAAGATAGCCAAAAACATGGTAAAGCCCATGAGGAGCGGATAATCCCGCACCGTGAAAGATTGCATGTACAACTGGCCGATGCCCGGCCAATTGAATATCTTCTCAATGATGATGGAGCCGCCGAAAAGGCCCGGCAATTCGAAGCCAATCAACGTAATCGCGGGCAGCATCGCGTTTTTCAATGCGTGGCGGAACAGCACCGTTCTCTCCTTCAACCCTTTTGCACGGGCGGTGCGGACATAATCCTGCCGGATCACCTCCAGCATGTTGCTCCGGAAATAACGGGTGAGCGACCCGACGCCAAGCAAAATCATGACGGCTGCCGGAAGCAGCATATGGTGCAGCACCTCGACGACGTAGTCCCAGCCCTCGGCCCGGCTCCCTGTCGTGATCATTCCACCCGGCGGGAGAATTTTTAAATCGACGGCGAATACTTTGATGAGGAATAACCCGATGAAGAACGAAGGAATCGACATCGCGGCGAAGATGCCGATCATCACCAGGGTATCCAGCAGCGAGTATTGCTTATAGGCCGTAAGAACGCCCACGACGACCGCAATGAACCAGGTGAAGAACGTCGAAACCACTGCCAGCAGAAAGGAGTTCCATATGTAATCCTGAAACAGGTCCAGGACGGGGCGCTGCTGGGCCAAAGAATAACCGAAATCGCCTTTGAAAATGTTGGCCATCCAGTTCACGTATCGTTCAATGACAGGCTTGTTCAACCCGTGAATTTCCCTTAGTTCCGCCTTGCGCTCCTCGCTCAAACTCAAGTTGTTGTCTACATAGTCGCCTGGCGTTAAGGAATACAAGATAAAGATTAACAAGGACGCGCCAATTAATATCAAGAGCATGTACAAGCATCTTCGGAGCAAATAGGTTCTCATGTTCTCTCCTTCATCAGTCACCTCCTTGCCTGATGGGTTCAGGCAGGAGATGTCTTCTTTGATAGAGCTGTCTAATCTTCCCTCCAGCTGCCAGCTCGCTTATTGCAAATTCCAACCCGGCAAGCTGTATGCGATACCCGCGAGCGGGTTCAACTCAAAACCGTCGATGCGTCCGTTGATCGCGATGACTGATTTCGTATAGTTGGTAAACATGATCGGCAATTCGTCATTCAATATTTTGAACATTTCGTGGTAAATCGCTTTACGCTCTTCGACGTCGCCAGTCGCAAGACCCTGGGCGTAAAGCTCTTCGATGCGTGGATTGTCGTAGCCCTTCGTTTCTCCTTTGATGAACCGCTCCACCCCTTGCGAAGGATCACTGATAATCGTCGTCGAGAACGAAGCCATGTCATAATCGCCGTTATTGACCTTGGATACAAGCGTGTTGAAATCCGGGAATTGCTCAGGCACGAAATCAACTCCGATTTCTTTATAGTTCTCTTTGGCGACGGCAATGAAAATATCGGTATTCGGGCTCTTCGATCCCAAATAGTTGATACGGAGCTTGACCCCGTCCTTCTCCCGAATGCCGTCTGCGCCGACCGTCCAGCCCGCTTCGTCCAGCAATTGTTTTGCTTTCTCCGGATCATACGGATACGGGTTGATGCCTTCCTCGGTATAAGACCACAGAATCGGAGATGATGGAATGTTGGCGATCGACGCTGCCCCTTGCCTGGAATCCACGTAAATCAGCTGACGATTCAGACCGTAAGTCAAGGCTTGGCGAACCCGCTTGTCTTTCAATTGATCCCTCTCCAGATTGAATTGATTATAGCCGTAGTTACTGGCCGTGGACGGAATCAGGTTTAAGAAGCCAAGGGATTTCAGTTTCTCGATGTTATCTGTCGTAGCTGAAAAGCTGCCATAGTCGACTTCCCCGGTTTCGATAAACTGCCAAGTGTCTCCCTCCGTGGTCTTGTAGATGAAGTATTCGGTCTTCGGTTTGCCTAACACATAGTGTTCATTGGCGACAAAACGCACTTCTTGGCCTGGAATGAACTTCTCCAGCTTGTAAGGTCCGTTCGTGATCGGATTGGCGTGCAGGTTCTTAATATAATCCAGGTTGCCGAACTGATAATCCTTTCCATAGTACGCTTTGGACAATATCGGTCCACCAAGCACTGTCAACGCCGTTGCGTTGGTCTCTTCCAGCGTCACGGAAATGGTTCGCTCATCGATAATTTGAATGCCTTCAATGGAATCCGCCTTACCGTCCTTGTAGGCTTGACCACCTTTGATCTTCGTCTCCACCACGCTGTTGAGGCCGTCATAAGACGGGTCATGAAGCAAGGTCCATGTAAATTCCACATCCTCGGTTGTCATGGGGGAACCATCGCTGTACTTCAGTCCTTCGCGAAGATAATATGTATAAGTCAGCTTATCCTCGGAAATGTCCCATTTCTCCGCGAGACCCGGAACCGGCAAACCGCCGGTGTCGACGCGGACAAGCGGTGTGTACAGGACAGAGTTTACGTTCCCGTCATAGCCCACTTGGGTGAAGTATGGTGTGAAGGCCCCGCTCGGATTCACCAGCGTCACGATAATCGCATCATTGCGCTGCTTCGCCCTGTCCGGGAGCTTGTTTAGATCGGTTGCGGTCAAGGGTTCTTCGAGTAAATGGCCCTCCGTCCCCTGCTCAGCCGGCTCACTTGCGGCAGTCGCTGGGGGAGTTGACGGCGGCGATGCCTCCGGCTCGTTGTTGGTAGATGCGGATGAGCAAGCAGACAGTATTAGGAATAGCGTCAATAACCCTAACCATAACAAACCGTAATATCGTTGTTTTCTCATAGAAACCACCTTTGTCTTTTTTTAAAACCTAGATTCCAAGTAAAATTATAATTCTAATAGGATAAGTAGGATTTATAGCCAAACTGATGCATCAGTAAGATCATTTTAGCCAGCGTTATTGATTCTGTAAATAGCTAACTTCCGCGTGTTTCTGCCTGAACAGAAACATTCTGACGACTTTTGAACACTACAACGCCGGCCTTAGATTGGCCGGCATTTGTTCAAATGTTGAATATCAATCTTCTTCGGTTCTTCAACGCTTACGATGGATTTCGTCAATCCATTCATGTTCTTTCATCCTAGTTTTCGAATGGAACGACATGCTTCGTGATAGGAAGAAATCGAATGTGCACGCTCCGTTCAATCCCTAAGTTCAGAATCCGTTTTTGCACCGATGATCTCTTGGGCACCCCGACATTCCGCTAATCCGAATTAAGATGCTATTTGTCCAAATGTTGACTCTTCCATATCAGTCAAATTTAGTATTTCACGTACGGTTCGAGCATTTAATTTTTTTTAAAAAAATCTTTTACGTGGCTTTTGCACGTCGTTTTGCATCCTAATAGCACTTAAATACGGATTAAAGTCTGTTGAAGATATGCTTAAATACAAAAAAAGCCACATTTCATGTGACTTTCAAGATACCATGCTCTTGTCGTCCGATCGGAATGTGAACACTTTTGTATCATTAGACATTTACGCTGTCGGAGGACTAGAAACATCTATCAAAAGTTGAATAACCAATTTACGAGGCATCAGGCCGCTCGCCTACTCCTGCTCTTTGTTAGCCCAATACGAGGATACGCTTTGTAAAAATCGCAGAATAACGTGTAATTCCGCTTCCTTAAACGGCTCAAGCAGCTGCATAAACCTCTCCTCCTCCAGCTTGTGAAGCTGTTGATGAAGCTCAAAAACCCGTCTGCCCTTCTCCGTTAAACTAAAGTAGACTTCCTTCTTATTATCATTCAGTTGCCTTCGATGGATATAGCCTTCCTCCAACAGCTTCGCGCTGATCTTCGTAATGCCGGCCTTGGACAATTTCATCTTCTCTGCAAGCGCCGTATTGTTAATCGGCTCGTTGTTGCCGATGCAGTCGATCACGTGTACGCTAGTCAAATGACGCGGGATCGACTCCAATTGCTGCTCTTGTGCATAACGAAAAATCTTGTCCTGCTCCGATTCGATCCTTTGCTCGCTCAGATGCACAATATGAACAACCTGATCCTGGACCAGCCATTTGATCGTCTCCAATGAATTCATCATCTCGCACCTTCCGTAACACAAATTATAGTTTACCGAGAAACAATCGTATCATGTTCCGATACCAGGGAGCAACGTTCCTCTACCAAAGATACGAGATGGTTAACGCACGGGATTCCTTTAGGCTCTGTCGATTCCCCGTTCCTTCTGCCGCGCTTTGCGAATTGCAAAAACAAATGGTAGTGCCAGCACGACAATAAGCGTTGATAAAATGTTCAAATCGTTGATGCCCATCGTTGTGGACAGGTGGGCCAAGTTCGGTCCGACTTCCCCATCGGTCAGCCTTGCGGCGTGGTCAGCCGTACGTGAAGATAGCAGCGTGGTGAATAGAGCCACACCGAACGATACGAATACATTCCGCAGCCAGTTCTGAATGGAGGAGGCGTGTCCGATATATTCGCGGGAAATCTCCTCCATCCCGGCCGTCGTCGCCGGCATCAGCACCAGGGCGAGACCTAGACTGCGGACCGTCATCCACAAGAGCGTATATGCAGATGAGCTGTCGATTTTCAGCCACGCTAGCGGCAAATTTCCTGCGGCCATCAACAGTACGCCAACAAGCAGTAGCGGCATGGGGCCAACCACTTTGTACAGCCGACCGACAACCAAGGACATAATCGCCATGGCACATGTAGCTGGTAACAGAATCATCCCCGAATCAAGTGGCGAATGTCCCTGAACATTTTGCAAGAAAACGGGAACGAGGAGCATGCCCGAAAAAAAGTTGATCATCACGATACACAGCAATATCACCGTCGACGTGAATCGCCGATTCAGAAATACTTTGAGCTGTAGAAGCGGCGTGTCGATTGACATCTCGCGCCAAAGAAACAGTGCTAGCGCCAATAGCCCGCCTCCCAGACAAAGCAGCGTACGGGCCGAGCCCCATCCCCAACCGGAGCCTTGCGACAACGTGATCAACAGCAGCGACAGTTTCAATCCAATTCTTGCCCTTATTCCATAATCTTATCTGGCTCGGCAACCTGCTTGATCTTACTCTCGAGATGCTCCTCGCTTCCAAGGTAATATCTCTCGACCGGATGTAGTCGGTCATCAAGATTATATACAAGCGGAATACCCGTTGGGACGTTCAAATCAATAATCTCTTTTGAGCTGAGATCTTCCAGAAACATGATTAAGGCCCGTAGACTATTGCCATGTGCAGCGATAATGACATTTTTACCCGCTTTAATCTGCGGTGCAATTTCCTTATCCCAATAATCCCTAACCCGAACAACCGTTTCCTTGAGGCTTTCTGTTAACGGGATAAGCTCGTCATCCATGTCGCGATATTTAATATCGTATCTTGGATAACGGGCATCGTCCTTTGTCAAAGCAGGAGGCAGCACATCATAGCTTCTGCGCCATAATTGAACCTGCGCTTCTCCATATTTCTCAGCGGTTGTTGTTTTGCTTAAACCTTGAAGCGCACCATAATGGCGCTCATTAAGCTGCCATGTTTTATATACAGGGATCCACAGCAAATCCATTTCTTCCAGCACATAATCTAGTGTTTTAATCGCTCGCTTTAAATATGAGGTATAGGCTACATCAAATACGAACTGTTCTTCCTTAAGTAATTTGCCGGCATGTAAAGCCTCCTGAATGCCTTTATCCGACAAGTTTACATCCATCCAGCCTGTAAATAAATTCGCTTTGTTCCACAGACTTTCTCCATGTCTAATCAAAACCAATTTATGCATATCTCTCCCATCCTTTCTGATGAACTCAGTTGCAACCTCATAATTCTGGACAGATGATAGAGCTTACCCTATACTGCCTTCCATCTCCAGCTTGATGAGCCTGTTCATTTCAACCGCATATTCCATAGGCAGTTCTTTCGTAAACGGTTCGATGAAGCCCATCACAATCATCTGGGTCGCTTCGTCTTCAGACAGGCCTCGACTCATCAAGTAAAAGAGCTGGTCCTCGGATACCTTGGAAACGGTCGCCTCGTGCTCAAGCGTGACATTGTCGTTCTTGATCTCGTTATAAGGGATCGTATCCGACGTGGACTCATTATCAAGAATGAGCGTGTCGCATTTGATGTTCGATTTGGCTCCTGAAGCTTTGCGTCCAAAGGAAGCCAGACCGCGATACGTGACTTTACCACCATGCTTGCTGATCGATTTTGAAATGATAGTCGAGGTCGTGTCCGGCGCCAGGTGAATCATTTTGGCCCCGGCATCTTGATGCTGTCCTTTGCCAGCGACTGCAATCGAGAGTACCGAACCCCTTGCTCCGCGGCCTTTTAACAATACGGAAGGGTATTTCATGGTCAGTTTCGAACCAATATTGCCGTCCACCCATTCCATTGTTGCATTTTCTTCGGCTACCGCCCGCTTTGTCACCATGTTGTAAATATTGGGCGCCCAATTCTGAATGGTTGTATATCGCGCACGGGAATTTCGCTTACAGATGATTTCCACAACGGCACTATGTAGCGAATTCGTGCTGTAAATCGGTGCAGTGCAGCCTTCTACATAATGCACAAAGCTGTCCTCTTCCGTAATGATGAGCGTCCTTTCGAATTGTCCCATGTTCTCCGAATTGATGCGGAAGTAAGCTTGCAATGGGACTTCGCATTTTATCCCTTTTGGAACATAAACAAAGCTTCCTCCGGACCATACCGCGCTGTTAAGTGCGGCAAATTTGTTATCGCTCGGCGGAATAATGGTGCCAAAATACTGGCGCAGCAGATCCGGGTGCTCGCGCAGCGCCGTATCCGTGTCTGTGAAGATGCCCCCTTGCTCCTCTAACTCTTTCTGGATGCTGTGATACACGACTTCGGATTCATATTGGGCGGACACGCCGGCAAGAAACTTCTGTTCCGCTTCCGGTATGCCAAGCTTGTCAAAGGTTTGCTTAATCTCAATCGGCACTTCCTCCCAGGTCTTCCCCTGCTTCTCGGAAGGCTTGACATAATATTGAATATCATTGAAGTCCAGTGCTCGCAGATCGCCGCCCCATGCAGGCATCGGCATACTTTGGAACAATTCCAGCGATTTCAGACGAAAGTCGAGCATCCAGCCCGGTTCTCCCTTCATCTCCGATATGGTAGCAACAATCTCACGCGTCAGTCCCTTCCCGGATTGGAACACCGCTTGATGCGCATCTTTGAAGCCATACTGATATTCACCCAGCTCCATCAATTCCTTGGCCATTTGTTGTCATCCTCCTTATTCAGATATACTTGCTTGATCTAGTTCCTTGATTTGCCCCAGCTTATGTTCCACGAGTGCTTGCATCTGAGTGGCTACACCTTCCAGCGGTACTTCGGCCACGACGGGAGCGAGGAAACCATACACGATTAGCCGCTCGGCCTCTACGCGGCTAATGCCTCTGGACATCATATAATACAGCTGTTCCGGATTGACTTGTCCGACGCTGGCGGCGTGTCCGGCTTTCACATCGTCTTCATCAATCAACAGGATCGGATTGGCGTCGCCGCGCGCTTCGGGATGCAGCATCAATATTTTTTCCGTCTGCTGTCCGTTCGCCCCGCTTGCACCCTTCTCAATTTTGGTGATCCCGTTCAATATTGCGGTTGACTGCTCTCTCATCACTGCTCTGATTACCATATCGCTTGGCGAATTCTTGCCAAAATGGACCGTCCGGGCTGTGATATTCATAGTCTGATTGCCGGATCCTACCAAGATTGATTTTATATCCGAGCGTGCCCCTTCGCCTTTGAGTATGGATACCGTATCGCTCATCGACTTGCCCCAATTCATTTCGCCATTCAACCAATTCACACTTCCGTCTTGTTCAACGATTGCGCGCCGATAAGTCAGGTCGATCACGTCTCTTTCCAGTTGGTGCAATGACACGACATTGACTGCTGCACCTTCGCCAACGAATACTTCCATAATGGCTTGATTCACTGCCACACTCTTATCTAATGAGGACATGGTATTCTCCACCAGCGTTACGGAACTACGCTTCTCGGCTACCACCAAAACATGCGGCATAAAGAGTGTATCGGATTCGTCTACAAAAAATAGCGTCTGCAGTGGGGTCTCTACATGAACCCCCTCAGGAATGTAAATAAAGGCTCCGCCGCTCCAGTGCGCGGCATGCTGCGCAGTAAGCAGATTCTCTTCAGTCTGCACGGCTTGCATGAAATGAGGCTTTACAAGTTCCGGATACTGCCTTGCTGCTGTTTCCAGATCGGTCAGAATAATTCCCTGCTTCTGAAGCTCTTTTGACAAGCACTTAATGATTGGGCCCGAATTCCGCTGTACCAACATATTGTCCGAGTACACCCATTTCCTGATGGATTCCGGCAATTCATCGAAAGACCTCACCTGCTCTGGCTTACGGCAAATCCCTTGCTGCTGTAATGGCCACCGCTGCAGATTCGTCTTTTCCAGCTTGGGCAGTTGCAGGGTGCTGACGGCATTGATGCCTCTCTTCCTCGACATGATCAACCAATCTGGCTCTGCTTCATATTGAAGCTGTCCTGATACCTGGTTTTCTGCACTGTTCATTGTCATGTTACGGCTCTCCCCTTTCAGATACGCGGTGACTTGGTTTGCATCGGAATTTGAAACGACTCTTCTTCATCCGGCGTCGCCGCTTCTTCTGTAATACCCAGCTCTTCTTTGATCCACTCATATCCGTCTGCTTCTAACCGCTCCGCTAATTCCGGCCCTCCAGACTTTACGATGGTTCCTTGCATCATCACATGTACAAAGTCCGGCTTAATATAATTAAGGAGTCGCTGATAGTGCGTAATAATTAAGAATCCTCGGTCTGCACTGCGCAAAGCATTGACCCCTTCAGCAACGATGCGCAGAGCATCGATGTCCAGACCGGAGTCGATTTCATCCAGAATGACCAATGACGGCTCGAGCATTATCATTTGCAAAATTTCATTTCGCTTTTTCTCCCCCCCGGAAAAGCCCTCGTTCAAGTAACGATGCATAAATTCAGGGTTCATCTCCAACGTCTGCATGCTTGCTTCCATCATGCGCACTAATTTGATCAACGAGATTTCCTGGCCTTCTTCACGTGTTGCATTGATCGCACTACGCATGAAATCGGAATTCGTGACTCCCGTGATCTCACTCGGATATTGCATGGCCAGAAACAATCCTGCCCGTGCCCTTTCATCCACTTCCATCTCCAGCAGATCTTCTCCGTTCAGCGTAACCCTTCCCTCTGTTACTTCGTACTTGGGATGCCCCATCAAAGCGGAGGCCAATGTACTCTTCCCTGTTCCATTCGGTCCCATCACGACATGAATTTCTCCCCCATTTACCGCAAGGCTCAGACCTTTCAAGATTTCCTTACCCTCAACTGCCGCCTTCAATTGTTCTATTCGCAGACTCACTGTCATTTCATCGCCACTCCTTTTCATATGTGTTGATCATATTTTGTTTACTAGTTAACATAATAGTTGATAATGATTCTCATTGTCAACTATCTTTTTGAGAATAACCGTGAATACACCGGTGACTTCCGTTGAATATTGGCAACTGCATCGATAAAACTTAAAAAGCCGCTAAAATAGCGGCTTTCAATGGAACCATGTTTTTGCCCATCGACAAAGCTTTAAAACTCTTCTAAAACCTTGGATTTGTCGCCATTCCATCAGCATTATTAAAGATGAGCTCCTAACTATATCGATTGACGTACAATGATGTGGTAAGGAATCTCTACCTTATCCTTTGATTTCTCAATTGTAAGATCAAAGGCTTGTTCACCGACTTTCACCAATTGATGATCAACCGTAGACAGGTGCAGCCCAATTCCAACGGGTTGATTCTCTTGGCCAATGATCGCCAGATCCTCTGGCACCCCCAGTTGTATGCTCCTTGCATACTGATAAATGCCTGTCGCAACCTCATCGCCGTTCGCATAAACAGCGGTTGGTCTAAGATCCATATTAAGTAGTTGTTGTGCTGCTCTTACCCCGTCATCAATGCTGTAGCAATCCGTGATATGGTATGCTGGCGACAGATCACCAAATATATACTGATACGCTTTTATTGTCAGCTGTGTACTATTACTCTCTTCTCCTCTTGCTGTCGTAAAAGCGACTCGTGAATGCCCTCTATCCTTTAACAGTTGAAACGTGTCTACATAAGATGCATATCGATCCATGTAAGCACAGCCAATCTCAGGATGATCCGTAAACTCGCATGCGACGATCGTCCCATACTTGGTATATGGCATAATGGCATCCCAAGTGTTCGAACGAGAGGTAATGATAATTCCATCCAGTTGTTTATTTTTCAGCATATTTAAGCAGCTAAGCTCTTTTTCAGGATCGTACTTTGTAGGGAGAACCATCACGGAATAATCACGTTCAACCGATCGATTAAGTACACCATGAAGCAGTTGATCAAAGGCTTGATTGTTGTTGTACGGCATGATCACACCGATACTTCTTGTTTCCTTTCGGATTAAATCGACAGCTAAGCGATTTGGCGTATAGTCCATTTCATCAATCACACGCTGCACAGCTGCCCGCTTCGATTCAGATACATAAGGATGTTGATTCAGAACCCTTGATACGGTTGATACGGATACTCCTGCACGCTTTGCGATATCATTAATATTTGCCATTGTCACCTTCTCCTATATCTCACATTTCATACACTAGTCTTACACCAAATCAGCATGTAAAACAACAATCAGCTTCCGACAAGTGTAATCACACTAATGAGGACCTTAACCTAGATTGGCCGCTTATATCCAATATTCCTTGAAATACACAATTCCCCGGATGTTACATTTAGTTTGTGCAATATAACTCTACTAAAAAAATCAAGAAATAAGCGCAAAAAAGACCCCACCGGTGCTGGAAGAGTCTTTGGTCGTAAAATGCATGTTGGATGTAGTAGACGCCTGGTTATCAAGCAGGCATTAATACTGAAGTTCCTATCCCTGATCAGAGGCGTACTTGCGGATTGAACGCACCACTTCGCGATCGAGAGTATTTCCCCTAAAAGGCGTCAGAGTCAGTACGTCGCAATCCTCAATTTGCGCATTCTTCCAAGAATAGATGCTGGCAGCGCTGACCCATCGGTTTTGCTCAAAAGAGCCGCACGCGGTTGACTTGGTTCTGATTCGCATCATTCATCATAAAACAAGTGCTCCCATCTCTTTAAGCGTCGTACGCCCCCACTGCTCTATGAGCTTACAATAGCTTTCGGCGTCATGCATCTGTACAGCTACGTCGGCAATCGTCATGGTCCAAGCCACCTTGGGGAGAGGCGGCGCATTCACTGGCCTTCGAATCTCCTTGGTGCTCCCTGGTCCTCTGGCCATATCTTGGCGAATCAACCCGGTTGCGTAGCCTTCTTCCAGATGCTTCCGTAATGCGGTTTGGACCCAGACGTACATTTCATCGCTATAGCCTTCATGTTGAACCATGTAAGATGCAACAGTGAGAAAGTGAACCTGTCCATAGCTAGGATCGGTGAATTCGAGTGCCATAAATTCGTTAAAAATCGATTGACATGTATTCCCCATAGGTAGATGGGCACTGCATTTTTCGCAAATATTCGACACGTATTCCCCTCCTAACAGCTCATAATCCCCTCTTTCCTTTAGAATCATAATCCTTAACCTTGCGAGAAAGTCAATACCTAAATGAATGAAGTCGTTCTTATCCGCCCAAATCTTACCGAAAAACCGCTAATGTTATGCGGTGATCCGTTTGCAGCGCATTCCAATTGAATACAGAAATGGTGGAAGGACGCCGCTGAATATGCCCAGAGCTAATCCATAAGGAATGATTCCCATAAGTACATCCAAGTCAAACAACAACGTTGGCGGAAATACGATAAATACGGTCAATGCGCCTCCCGTGGAAAGAAGTGCGCTTTTTAAAATAGGAGGGGTCTCCTTTTCAATCGACCCACTCAAAAAAACGAATGTGGAAAAGGATAATGCCGCAAGCATTCCCCAAAAGCTTCCCTGCCATGACAACGCCAAGGGTACCTGAAATAGGATATTGGCAGCCAACACGGAACCAACCAGAAGCAATGCGATGGAAATAAGTTTTGTTGGTTCGGGATTGGGAACCATTCTTACGTCATCCGAATTGCCGGTTGTCGTTACCATGTCCTCTTTAGTGCTGGAAGAAGACATAAGCTGGCCTCAGTGGATAGGGGTGATCATTATTCTATACGGGATTGTTAACAGTAACATTCGATTTCGATCGTACCGCTCAGCAAAATCCTATATGTAGGTTATCAGGCTCTCATATGCTTGTAGTACGCACTTTTTTGTATGGTCCGATCATTTTTGTAAGGGTAGGATACATTTTGATCCTGGGATTATGAGGAGTCATCAAGGATCATTAGCGAAAATAGAAAAGGTTCATGACGTTTAACGCCATGAACCTTTGTTGTCCGAAGAAAATAATATGGGCAATTCATTACATACAAGAACCGGACATTATGGGATCCGGTTCTTGTAATAGCAAAGCAGCGGGGCAAGTCTGTTGAACTCAATATATTTTTTGTTGCAGCCATATATCACAAGTTTCCTTCCCAATAAACGAGCGATTTCAGAACACGCATTCCGTGGCGATCGACGGGCGCTTAAGCAATTCCCATCCGGTCTTGGCGGATATAAAAGAGGCTAGTTCCCATCCCATTCGGTAATGCGTCTGATAGCCGGGATGATATCGGCCGCCCCATCCTTCCACCTCCGGATGAATCAACCCCAGATCAACTACGAATACCTTCCCGTTTCCGCTTTGATTGAAATAGGACACGACCTTATTCACGCTCGCAAGATAGTTGTTATTCATGGTTCCGACACAGCAAAAGACGTAGGGATCGTTATACTTTTCCAGGATAACCTGAATGAATTCAATATAAGCGGCAATATACGCCTCATCGTCAATTGGCGTAGAATAATCGTTCTGGCCCAAATTAATGACGATTCCATCAGGCATATACCGGGAAAAGTCCCATGGCGCCGTCCCTTTGCCGAGCGTCCCCGAAAAATGTTCCGCCAATCCTTGCTTGTTCCCTACCGCATCCTGCCAAACGCCAATTCCGCATATGGCCATCGTATGATATTCCGCATTCAACATTCTGGCGCTGATCCCGACATAGGACATGTATCCGTCGTCAAGATGCGGAGCTTCAGCGAGCACATGCGGATGACCGATCCCTGCTCCATCCGTGATGGAATCCCCAAAGTATTCAAGCCGGACAGGTTTTGCCGCGGGCGGGGCAAGGAAACTTCCGCCGTCAGGCAGAGAAAAATGATGAAATGCTATACTTCCGGTGAGGATCCCCGTTCGTTTGTGGATCTCTAAAGTGTGTTCACCCTCCGGCAGCCCCTGTTCGATTATGTATTCATGTACCCCCTTCTTCAAATTGATCCAATTACGAGCGACACCGTCCACTACGATTTCAACATAATCCTGGCCGTCGGAATCCTCAGCCGTCATCGAGATGACCGTACCTCGGAAGGCAACAAAAACCGCGCTGTTGACCCATCCGCATTTCGGCTTCTCTTTCTCGGTCAGATCGAATCTCCCCATCAGCCTGGCATATTTGATAAAACTAAACTCCAACATAATTCCTCCCTTCAGCTTTTGCATAGACTAACGAAATCCTTATAGTGCAAATTAAAGTATACTTTAATTAGTTATTAACTATATTTATATTATCAATCGATATACTTCTAGTCAATTACAAAGCAATGAAACTCCCTTAATTTATACGTATACATGTGCATGAAATTCAAGATAACAGCCTTGATTTCAATGCATTAATAAAGTATACTTTTATAAAATCATTTGAAGTACCGTGATTAAGCACCAGTCTGTAAAAGAGGAGAATTTTTGTGAACGAGCCGAAGTACATGAAGGTAAAACAAGCGCTGCTGCATCAGATTCAAGTCGGCAAGCTTCGCTCTGGCGATAAGCTGCCGAATGAAGAAGATCTTATGAAACAATTTCATGTAAGCGGAATAACGATTCGAAAAGCAATGACGGAACTGGCCAACGAGGGCGTAATCACCAGAATCAAAAGAAAGGGCTCTTTTGTAAATGGAGATCAAGCCGCAGACCATTCGAGTCACTTGATCGCGTTCATTTTATCGGCGGAGGACAATTACGATGTATCGTATATGAGAATCATCAAAGGCGCCCAGCAAGTGGCCGCCGAATTCAATTACTCCTTAATCGTGGAATGGAGCAACGAAAATTTGGCCGTTGAACAAGCATCCATTCAGAAAATGCTGGACCGGAAAGTCGACGGCTTCTTGATTTATCCGTTCGATCCGATCCAGAGCAAGGATAACTACCTATTTATCGAACAAAATAACATCCCCTATCTATTGGTAGACCGGTACAATGTGGATCATCCCAGCTATTTTTCCGGATGCAACAATTATGACGGAGCGATCCTGGCTACCCGGGAGCTGATCCGTCTGAAGCACACCAAAATAAAGTTCGCAAGCTATCACTTCTTTCTTCATTCCGAGCAGGAGCGGTTCGCCGGCTATTGCAGCGCCATGCGTCAGGCAGGGTTTCCGTTAACCGACGATAACTTGCTGACCCGCGTGGACTATGACGCACTAGCCGACAGTATTTTGATGCGGAATGTTACTGCTTTGTTTTGCTGCAATGACAAACTTGCCATAGAAATGATCGAGAAGCTGACGGACCGCGGCATTAGAATTCCACAGGATGTTTCCATTATGGGATTCGACGATTGGGACCATGCCAGCAACCTGTCGATCGGATTGTCTACCGTCCGGCAAGATTTCGAGGAAATCGGCAGAAACGCTGCGCATTTACTCCACCAAGTTATTCAAGGCAAAACTCTTGGAGGAAACACGAAAATATTGTCTGGCGTTTCTTTGGTGATTCGGGAGTCTACATGTGAGAATCCTTACGCATAAATTCTTTACTTAAATAGATCCTTGAAAGGAAGGTATGTTTATGAAATTCGACTTTTTGAATTTAAGTCTGAGACACGGGCTCTTCCATCAAGAGCCGGATGGCATCTCCTGTTTTCTTCCCGGAAGTGCGATAACCGTGCGCTTTCAAGGACGGGAAATAACGGCCGAGATCGAGGATGTCAACGGAGAGGGGAAAAGCTGGCTTAACGTCTATATCGACGATCTTCCGGTAAGGGTGATGAGAATCGATCCGGATAACCGGCTGTACCAGCTTGCGGATGACCTTGAGGACTCGCCACATACCTTAACGCTGCAGAAACGTACGGAAGCGGCATTCGGCAGCATTAAATTTACTGATTTAACTACGGAGAACGGGACCTTTCTAAGTCCGCCGTCCCCTCTGCCCCATCGGATGCTCATCATTGGTGATTCGATCACGTGCGGCTTTGGTAACGAGGCGCAGATTCCCTGCGACTGCGATGCTTCACGCGAAAATATCGCGCTGGCTTACAGCTCGCTGACCGGTCAACTTTTGAATGCCGAAACTTTGATTGTGGGCGCGTCCGGCACGGGATGCTATCAGAATTTCGGCGGTGGCCAGGAAGGCCGCATGTCGGATTATTTCATGGAAACCATCTGTCCTGATCTCGATCAACAAGCCATGGATCCGTTTCATCCTGAAATGGTTGTCGTTAATCTCGGAACCAATGATTGGTCCGCGCCCATCGAGCCTGCGGATTACCTTGAACAATATCGCAAATTGACGGGTTTTATTCGCGATAGATATCCATCGGCCCCTTTGTTCTGCGCAATCGGTCCGATGACGCTGGATCCCGCTCCCCATTTGAAGGCTCTCGTCCAGCGTCTCCACGAAGAAGGCGACGACAACATTCATTTCGTGGAGTTTCCGCTCATCAAGCGGCCGGAAGACGGAATGGGAGGCTGCGGGCACCCCTCCGTCAAGAAGCATCGGCAAATGGCCGAACACCTGGCCGCGACGATCCGTCAGGTTATTTCCGGTCCTGCCCCGTTTACCGGAAGCCGTTAGAAAATAACAACGACCCGCAAAAAGAACCGCTTCCTATGCGAAGCGATCCAATCTTATCAAGGACGATTTCGTCAAAATATCTATACATGCCTCATAATCACTTTCGATTTATTTTGCGAGTCGATGCAGAAAGAAACGGACTAGCGTAAAGTCATACGCTAGTCCGTTTCTGTTTGTTCATTATTCGCCATTTTGAGCTACTTTCGCTCCACATGGGACACTCCACATTGATGTAAGGATTCCAAAATCGGGGACAGAGGCATTGTTCCAGTGAACAGCAATCTCTATTTTGCCAAGAAGGCATCGACCTGATTCTGCAGCTCCGTCTGGATTTGCTTGAGCACCGCTTCGCCTTCCGTTTTAAATCTGGCAAAGTATTCGTCCGGATCAAGCGCCCCGTTAAATAGTCCGCTATAGTATTTGGCCTGAATAGTCGCAAACTGGGCCACTTCGTTCTTCACCGGAGTCGGATCGAAAGTGAAGCCGGTGAGGATGTCCTTCGTGAAGTTGTCGGCTTTCATAATGAATTGACTGTACTTCTGAGTCTCTTCGTCCGTACCAGCCCACTCCCGCTCTAACGTAGGATTCAACATGAGCTGGAACGAGATGATACCGCCATCGTTGTTCAGCGTTTCGTATTGATGCTCGCCGGTTGATTTCCAGTTCACTCCTTCGATGCCGTGCTCCAGCAAATCATAATTCTCCTGCTTGTTCGCCCAATCGAGGAACATCATCGCGCGGTCTTTATGCTTGCTTGTCTTCACAATGCAGATGAAGTTATCCATCTTGAAATTGGAAATGTTTTTCCCTTGGGTAAGGTCAAACAGACGCACGGCTTCCAACTCGCCGCTCGGAACGACCTGTTTCAGTTGGTCGTTGAACGATTGGGGAACCCCAAAGGCCATTTGGGGCGTAGCCGCTACTTTATTCTGAAGCTGCATTTCTGCCGGACTGCTTTTATTCGTCAAAACGTCCTGCGACATGACTTTGTCCACGAACAGCTTGCGGACATCCTGGATGCCGGACCAGATCTTAGGTTCCTGGGTTTCAAAGAAGTTGTAGACCTTCCCATCGTTGCCCTTGTAATACAGCATCAAGCTGGCTCCAGCAAAATTCGTTGGACGAATGTTGATGCTGGTATCGTCACGGATCAGCCAGTTGACCCAGCTGTAGGTGACGTCGTCTGCGCCTGCGAGTAGCGGTGTAATACCGGACTTACCGTCACGAACGGCATAGAGATAAGTTTTAAGATCCTCATACGTCTTTACGGGCGGCAAGTTGAACTGCTCCCTCAGGTCCTTTCGGATGAAGACTGCTCTCTGTTGAGTATAGGCGCTTCCCAAGGGAACGCCGTAGATGTTGCCGTTAATTTTGTTGGCGTCCCACATTTGTTGCGGCCTCGTCTTTTTTACGTTGGGGCCGTATTGCTCCAGCAGTTCGCTTAATTCTTCGTAATAGCCCTGGGAAGCCATCGTGTCCAAATGCAGCCACGGGGCATCAAACATCAAATCCACGTTCTCTCCCGAAGCCAGCATGACGTTGGTCTTCTGATTCAGATCTGCAAAGTCGACAAATGTAAATTTAACCTGCGTATTGATTTCGGCTTTTAGTCGCTTGTTGACTTCGGTCAGCACCTCGTCATAGTTAGCCCCCTTTGCCCCCGGAATGACAACCTCCAAAGTGACCAGTTCAAGGGACGGATCGCCAGTTTCCCCGGAATCGCCCGGCGCGGATGCGTCCCCGCCGGATCCGGAGCACCCGGACAATGCGATGGCTAGTCCGAGCAGCGTCGTCGCCAAGAACTTGCGTTTTGATTTGGCCATGTAAATTACTCCCTTCAAATCATCATCTTATAGTGCGTGTTCAAAAAGTCAGGTTTTTAGGACCAAGAAGATTGGATGAAGCTAGGGACGCCCGGTAGCGCGGCAACGTAACGGACCGCAATGACCTTATTTGCCCATTTCCCGGCTATTTCCCGCTGCAACGGACTCCAGAGGCCTTATTGGTCCCTCATGGCGGCCATTTATCCTCTTTTGACCGAAATAAGGTCTCCCCGGTCCGTTAGAATCGGGAACTACCACAAAGCGGGCTAATAGCGTTTATGGTGTCCGTTAGCTTAATGGAGGCTACGTGAGCAACTGAAATGTTTCCGCAGGAAACATGCTTCGGGAACATACGCTTTGGCCCGGCTGAATTCAAGATTCGACGTCGAATCCGCTTCATGATCCTGCTTCGTCATGCAAAGACGGCTTTTTGAACAACCTCTTATATTCAACCTTTCACCGAACCGAGCGTCAGACCTTTGACAAAATACTTCTGAACCATTGGATAGACAAGTATAATTGGGCCGATCGTCAGGCATACCGTTGCCAACTTGACCCCTTCCGCCGGCGGCAGCGTAAGCACATTGCCGTGATTGAGCGACGTGAGCTGCATCTGCGACATGAGCTGCCGAAGAAGCAGCTGAAGCGGGTACATATCGCTGTTATCGATAAACAGAAGTGACAGCCACCAATCGTTCCAATATTGCAGTGCGTAGAACAAGCTGATCGTTGCAATAACCGGCGTTGAGATCGGCCGGATAATTTTGAAGAAGATCGTCCACTCTCCGGCGCCGTCCATGTTAGCCGATTCGTTCAGCTCATAAGGCAACGAGCGATAGAACGAGACTAAGATAAACGCAAAAAACGGATTCATGACGTAAGGGAGCACAAGCGCCCACAGCGTATCTTTCAGATGCAGCCATTGAACGACCAGAAGATAGAAGCCGACGAGCCCCGAGCCAAACACCATCGGCACGTAGGTCATAAACGAGAGAAAGCCTCGGTATCGGTTCTTCGGATGGGCCAGCACGTAAGCAAACAACGCAGTGACGACGAGGCCGATAACGGTTCCGATGGCTGTTACCGCAATGGTGATGCCATAGCTGGTAAACATTTGCTTGCCCTGAAGGAGGAAACGATACGACTCCAGCGTAAATTCAGCGGGCCATATGGAGTATCCGTTCACCGCCAAGCTTCGGGTGCTGGAGAACGAATTAATGACCATCAGCCAAAAAGGAAGCAAACAAGCCAACGCAAATATAATCAAAAACAGTCCGAACAACAACACCGCCATTTTATCGGAGAACTCGGTTGTCCGTTGGACTCGTGGGGGCGGGATCAGAGCATCCGGACGATTCATTTGGAATTCACCTCCCTTACATTCCGCGAAATTAAAGTGCGTGTCCAAAAAGTCAGTTCAAGATTCGATGTCGAGTCCACTTCATAATTTGCTTTGTCATGGAAAGATGACATTTTGAACAAGCTCTTAAAATAATCTGGAGTCTTTATCGATTTTCCGAACCAACGCATTAAACGAAACGACGGCGATAAGCCCCATGATAGACTGATAGAATATGATAGCCGATGACATGCTAAAATTTCCAAGCTGCCTTAACGCCCGATAGGAATATGTATCGATGACATCAGTCGTCGGGAATAGAATTCCGTTGTCCCCGATAATTCCGTAGATCATGCCGAAATCCCCGTAGAAGATCCGTCCGACTCCCAAAAGGACGAGAATGATGATTTGCGGCTTCAGCAAGGGCAGCGTAATGTATTTCATCTGCTGCAGCCTCGTGGCTCCATCCAGGCGGGCGCTCTCATAATAATCGGTGGAGAAACCTGTAATGGCAGCGAGCAGAATAATCGAGTAGTAACCGGCACTCTTCCAGATTCGCGTTAAGGTTAGAATAATCGGCCATACCCAGGGGGTCTGGTACCAATCGACAGCCTGAAGCCCGGTCATGCCCAGCACGCGGTTAATCAGGCCGTCCGTATTGTTGAATAAAATGAATGCCATATACCCGACGACGACCCAGGAAATGAAATAAGGAAGGAAGATGACGGATTGGATCGTGCGTTTAAACCATTTCAAGCGAATCTCATTCAAGAAAAGAGCAATGAGAAGCGCAAACACCATCTCAAAAATAATGAACAGCGCATTTAAATAAACCGTATTGACCGTCACTTGAATCCAATCCCGATTGGAGAAAAAGAAGCGAAAGTTGTCCAGCCCCACCCAATCACTGCCCCATATGCCTTTGCTGATCTGAAAGTCCTTGAACGCTAGCAGATGTCCGGACAGAGGAACATAGGAGAAGACAACGAGAAAGATGATTCCCGGTATCGCCATCGTATACAAGCCCCGGTTCTTTACAAGATCCCTAAACATTCTCAATTTATAGTATCCCTCCATTCGATCTGGTCTGTCCGATGTGGCCATATCCTGACAGTGTTTATTATGTACGGAAGGAGGAATTCGGAATAGTCCTCATTGTGTCACAATGGGTATTCAACCTAAGGATTGTGCGGTAAATCGGGCTTTCAGCATCATCTTAATTTCTACTTTGTCAAAATGAGGACTTCACACAAGGGTCGGGATATGATTGAGTAAAGAGGTCACGGCTCGTTTCTTTCTATCGAACCGTTACGTTATACCCTTAAACCGTCAATCCATCAGCAAGGGGTGCTGGCTTATATATGAAGATCAAACCTATTTTACAGAAGACCTATTTTCGAACCTTTCTTGTACTGACCACCGTTCTGATCTGTTCCATGATTCCTTTCGTCTATTTACTGTCTGCAGAATTCGCAAAATACACCATGCTGGAGGTGCGCAGCAATTCGCAGAACGAAGTCAACAACCTGGCTTCGAAGGCCGAAATGATTCTCGGCAATTTGAAAGCTAACGGGCTCAGCATGTACGCCGATCAGAATATTCAGAACTGGTTCTTCAATACAAGCAAAGATCCGCTCATCGACCATGCTGCGCTCGTCGCCCAATCCAACTTCATGTCCACCGAACCACTCATCCAGCGATCCTATCTGATTAATTTGAAGCACAATCTTGTCGTCGATTCCAAAGCCGGAATCGTCCGCAATGAATCCTTTGCCGACCCGAGCATGCTGGAGCGTGTGAAGTCATTCCACCCCCAATATTTGCGCTTCTTTAATCATTCGCTGGATGGCTCGGACTCCCTGGCCCTTATTCTGCCCGCAACCCCCGAGAAGCCGTCTGACTTCTATCTCGTGCTGCTCGTTGATAAACCGCTGCTGTCGAAGCTTCTGTTCGGCCAAACGATCGCCTCGGAGCAAGACATTCGGATTCTCGACGAGCATGGGAAACTTCTATTGGGCGTATCCAATCCCGCGCTGAGCGAACGGCTTTATCAAGCAAGCCAGGAGCAGCAGGACAGCGATTTTCAAGTTCGGCTCCCCCATCAGAGATGGTTCGTCAATACAGCCAAGCTGACTACTGAAAATTGGTCGGTATACTACTCGAACGAGTATCATATTTTGACACGCCACATCTCCTTATTCCAGCACAAATTGATAACGTATACATTGCTGCTACTGGCACTCCTCTCCTTGTTGTTCTTCTGGAGTTCTCGCCGTTCCTTGCGTTCCATCACCTTCTTGTCGGAAAAGCTGAAGGGAAAGGTTGCATTCGCAAACTCCACGTTCGATGCCAAGCCGGATATCCAATGGATCCACGACGGCATCGATATGCTGCTGATCAACGTGGAGCAGCTTCATGCATCCATGAGAAACCAATCCGAGCTCGTTCGAACGGAACTACTCGCCCAGTGGATGCTGCACGGGACGCCGGGTACCAAGGGCTATGAATATATCCATACCCAGACCAAGCTCGCTTCCTGCAACGTTCTGTTTTTAGCCGTTCTTCGGATCGAAGCCTATACGGTCTTTTGCGAACGTTACGATTTCCCCTCCCGGAAATTGATCAAGTACGCCATACGCAATATTAGCGAAGAAGTGTTTGGTGCAGGTTCTTATGCGGCCGAAGGCTTGGATATGGGTGGCGACCATATCATTCTGGTCGTTGGTGGCCATGCATCGGGCGGGCTTCAACTACAACGTCTTCTGGCGGAGACGCAGAATCAGGTCGCACGTATCCTGAACGTTGATACAACGGCTGCAGTCAGCAATGCCTATGACTTCGGCGCCAATATCCGAAACATCTATGATCATATCTACGAATTGACGAAACTGCGATTTCTTAACGGAGAGAAGCAAATTTTTCTGGAGAGCGATTATGAAGAGTTTATGGCAGGGTATCCTTCTGCGTCTGAGGCGCTGGAGACAGCCGAGATCATCAAGTCGATCCGCCGCGGCCGCCCGGAGACCGCGCTCGTTCTGCTGCGTCAGCAGATGAAGCACGTCCATGAGCTTCCTTATCGCGACTGTAAGCTTAACCTGACCTACTTTACCTACGATTTGCTCAAGAACTTCAACAAATCCAGCATCCTGCACGAGATCAGCAGCATTCATCAATTACTCGAGCGGTACAGCACGCTGTCCGAGTTTCAAGCATGGCTGGAGAGCATCGTCACGAAGCTCGCATCCGAGACCGAAGTTCCGAAATCTTCGAACCGCAAGGAAGAGATCGTCTTGGAGATTAAAGAATACGTGGATAACCACTTGCAGGATGCGCAATTATCGATCGAGCAGATAGCCGACAATTTTTCCTTCTCCGTCAGCTATATCCGGCAGTTATTCAAAGAGATCATGAACGTGTCATTGTCCGAGTACATCCTTCAGGAACGAATCGAGAGAGTGAAGGAGAAACTGATCTCCAGCCAGCTCTCGGTGCTGGGGATTGCAGATCAATGCGGTTTCATATCCAAAGGGCATTTTTTTTCCGCATTCAAGAAGTTCACGAATCTAACTCCGAAGCAGTATCGGGAAATCCACGGGGACTCCCCTAGTTAAGATATCGCGCTTGCCAGCTTATCATGGAGAAGCGGCAGCTAAGTATGCTTGTTCCGCAGGAACAGATCCAAGTCGAAAAGGACCTTTCTGGTAAAGCCCCACAGTGCTTACGGAAAGGTCCTTATTCGTTTATCCAAAAAGCTCTGGCGCCCTGGCGCTATTTACCGTTCGTTTCTTGAACCGGCTCAAGCCCCAGCTTCGGATTCGCCAAGTCGAGTTTATACATGATCTGATTGTAGTTATACCGTGGCGTTGGGACATGATTCGTGAATGTATTCGTATAGGTTCCTTCGAAGTAGATGACCCGGCCGCCGTCCTTGTTGAAGTATTCATGCTGGGCTACGTTATAAAAAGTATAGTCGTTATGCGTAACGATATGCTTGGCATTGGTCCAAGGACCTTGAGGCGATGGTGCTTCCGCGTACCAGACTTCCCCAAGTACCGATGTCTTGCCTTGTATCTGCTGCGCGATCATCACGTAACGCTGCCGATATTCATTCCATTCAATGGAGCTTTGGGCGATTTGAACGTCTTCACCAGTATCGATATCCTTCAATTGATAATAACGCGGGTCGTCAGCTTTGATCAGCCCTAATTGGATCAGCTCTTTCTCTTGTTCTTGGTTGAGCGGCTGAGTGTCCTTTTTCCAGCCCCATACGAGCTTACCGTCCGCGTCGCGTTCCAGCGACGTTTGAGCCCCGTTGTATGTCGTTCCCGGCGTCAGGCAAGTAAACGATTCGTATTGGGTATAGTCGATGATGGCGTCATAGCTGGCAGCAACGCGCAAATTCGGAATTCGGTGTTCGGTAAAGAGCCAGTATCCCTTCCCCTCCTCCTCGTAGAAGGTCGCCTGTCCGCCCGGATGGCGCCAGTCGTCTTTGGAAGGGAACTGGACGACCTGCTCGAACTCCTTCGTCGTGTCGTTAAAGGCAAGAATACCGAAGGCGGTGGGTTCAGGATTGTGCGTGCTGTAGCCAGCGAGCAGACGTTCCTGTCCGGCGCTGTCCTTGGCGGTCATCAGACCGAATACCCAGGCTATGCCTGCACCATCAGGCAGAGGCGGCACCAAACTTTTGACGAAACCGTCTTGATTCGTAAAATAGTCCAGATTCACACCGACATCCGGGTCCAGTCCCCCCTTACTGGGAAGCTTGGAAGTCGCACCCGTCACGCGGAAGTTCCCCAGCGGATAGGCTGGTCTGTCCGTATCGCCCCAGAACCAGTACAGTTTATTGTTGTACTCGATCGTCTGCACGGAATCCTGTCCCATGACCAAGCCGTTGATCAGCGGCTCCTTAATGGGCGGCTTCTGGCCAACGAGTAAGCTGTCGCGATAAATGCCTTGGCCTGTCAGCCGGTACAGCCGCTCTGCAATGTTGATCCGATTCATCTCGAGCGTTACACTGCCATTTGGCTTAACCTCTACAGCCTGCCCCCGGTAGCCAAACATATCGGCAGGAATGTCGTAGCCGTCACTCGACATATGGAAGAAGACCGTCTGATCCATCAGACCTGGCTCGTCAAATGCCACAATACCGGCACTGTCCGTATAATACAACACACTGTTCGTCGTCTTCAGTTGGACATGTGGGATGCCCCTGCCTGTCTCGGCATCCACCACCTTGATCATGAATGGCCCCTGGACCTTTATCTTCTCGCTGCTCACATTCGGCTCGGCGCTGCTTCCCGCCGCCTGCGCTGCCATCGCGGCGCCCGGCGCCGTCATGGCCATCAGCAGGATACAAGTCCATATCCCCGCACGTTTCCACTGTTTCATTTTCATTTCTCATACCTCCCGAACTTTTGGCCTTTTGATAGAAGAAATCGTTGCTCTGACCCGATACCGTCTGTTCAATCCATATTTCTACTGCCATGGTTACGAAATACCTCTGGATGTGTTTGGTTTATCGCGTCCAAGCGATCGAAGCGACACTGAGCGGCATTGCTTCTCCGTTGATGAACTCCTCACTAACCACCTCCTTTCGCAGCATGGGAGCAATGCGATGTTCCAGATCGAGCAATAAAAACATCTATCCACATGCTTATTCAATGAAACCAGACCATTTAACGGGAGTTTTGTCTTGCGATATGAGGAAGCTCCGTCTCGAAGCACATTATGTAAGCGAATACATTAATCTTTGTGAGTAACAGCCGCACAAGCTGCGCGGCTGTTCTCTGTAAAGAAATGTCTTTCGAACCCATAAATCTGCTTATGAATATCAATGAAGTCCGATTTCCCTGTCCCCCCTAATATATAGTAGGAATTATTCCAACTAAGGCAGTTGACGTCAGGAACCCATGCGCATTCGCGACCAATCGAAGCTAATCGCCTCCAGCATCCCGTCTACGAGTGCGGCATACCCTTTGCCGACACCTTGGAACAGCCCTTCTCCATACGGATATTTACGTTCACAGTCCGTGATCGAGTCGCCGATCATGACCAGGCGCTGTCCTTCGTTCAGCTTCATCCCCTATTCCTCCCATTCGGCCGGAGCCTGATCGTCTTCACCTCGAACGGACGGAACTGAAGTGATACCTCTTCGCCCTCGTGCGGCAAAGCCGCCAACTTCTCCTCCAGCATAGTTGTCTCATAAACCGCCGCAATGGACAGCCCGAAGTGAAGCCCGCACGCTACAGAAGCTCCCTTGCTCTCGTACAGACGCACGATCCAATCGCCCGATCCGTCTTCGGCAAGCTTGACCGTCTCCGCGATCACATTGGCTTGATCGATGGAGAGCAGCGATTGCGCCTCCCGGCCTCCTCCAGACGCAAGGTTGACGGGATAGTTCAGTTCGTAAGCTTCCCGCACGACAGGACTATCCAGGAACGCGCCGTTCCAGAACGTAAATCCATATGCAAAATGGTGCGTCCCTTGATCGGACGTCTCATCCGGCCACGTCGGAGCCCGAAGCAGAGTTAGGCTCATCGTGTTGCCGTTGACGGCAATCCCGTATTTGCAATCGTTCAGCAGCGCGAAGCCGCGATTCGCTTCAGCAAGCGCCGACCATTTATGCTGAACCACTTCGTAACGATCCGCATCATGCGGACGCGAAGCATGATTCGGCCGCTTGACGTAACC
Organism: Paenibacillus sp. NPDC058898; assembly: GCF_049316025.1. Lineage (NCBI taxonomy): Bacteria > Bacillati > Bacillota > Bacilli > Caryophanales > Paenibacillaceae > Paenibacillus > Paenibacillus sp. NPDC058898. Next base: position 718,749 of record NZ_JBMOSM010000001.1, read on the forward strand.
GAACTGAATTTCCTGCAGCGACTCGTTTGTGTGAACGCGAACCGGGAAATCGACTTTTAGCAGCTTGTTCTTCTCGCACCAGTGAACCGTCGTATGGAATTCCACCCGGCGGCTGCCGGCGCGCAAACGGATATCCTGGACCATGGTCGATTGGTTCAGTTCGCGCTCAACCCGAATATTGGCGAAGAGCGGTCCGTTCGCGGTAACGGATACCTTGGCGCTCGCATCCAGCTCGACGGGTGCCAAGCGGTAGCGTCGATCGATCTCCCAGGCATCGAAATCCGAATTTTGATCCCGATACATCCGCATGACGTTGCAGCGATCCGCCGCCCATTCCGTGCTGGTCTCCTTGTCAAAAATACGAGTCAACTCTCCCAGTTCGTTCATTTCGAGCGCAATCCATTCGTTCTCTAGACGCGATTCCGTTGCAAGGACCGCAGACGTTGCTGGAGCATCTCCCGCTTCCACTTCTTCAGTCTTGTACGTTGACCAGCCCATGGAAGGCGCCTCTACCTCGGCGTAACGAAGGCCTTCGTGCATTTGCACCGGCAGAACCACTCCATTCTCATCCGCAATTCCATGGATGCCGGCAGGTAACGCGACCAGTTCCTTTCTCGGCCAGGACAGCGAGTTAAAGACGGTAACCCGGGAGGCGTCGTCGTCCGTGAGCGCATCTCTTGCGTCTGAAGCCATGTCATATACGTTCTGATTCAATTCCTTCAGCTCCAACTGCGCCTCTTCGTGGACGCGATGAATGGAGGAGCCCGGCAGAATATCGTGGAATTGGTTCAGCAGCAGAACCTTCCATAACCGTTCCAAGTCCTCGTAAGGGTAAGCTCGGTTATTAAGCAGCTCCGCCGCAGCCCCCCAAAGCTCCACCTCGCGGAAACCGATTTCCGCCTTCCGGTTTAGCTTTTTGATGATCGCTTGCGTCGTGTAAGTCCCGCGATGAGCGGGATAATAGAGCTCTCCTACATATTTGGCGTCAGGAATGCCTTTTTCGATCTGATCCTCAAAAAATTCGATCGGCGAGCCATGCTTTGTCTTGGGGACGCCCTCCAAATTGCCGAGCCTGCGCATAAACTCGAGATCGTCCCGATTGGATCCGCCGCCTCCGTCACCGTGTCCGAACTGGGTGAGACGTGTGGAAATTCCTTCAAGCTGGACGCGATCGCTCCACTGATGGATCAAGAACGACGGGTTGATCCGAATTGGATAGTAATCGCCGTAATTCATCAGATGCGTCAAAATTTGCGAACCGTCGATCCCTTCCCACATGAACGTATTATGCGGGAACGGATCCGCTACATTATCATAAGTACCGAACAATTTTGTAGACGCGAAATAATGGATCCCGCAGCCCTTCATAATTTGCGGCAGGTTCCCGGAATAGCCGAATACATCAGGCAGCCACAGCATCTCGTTGTCCACGCCGAATTCGTCCTTGAAGAACCGCTTGCCGTGCAGCGCCTGACGGATCAGGCTCTCGCCGCTGGGCAGATTCGTATCGGGCTCCACCCACATGGAGCCTTCGGGAATGATCCTCCCTTCCTTTACCGCCTGTTTGATGCGCGTATAAAGCTCCGGATACAGCGTCTTGACCACTTGGAACAAATACGGCTGGCTCTGGGTATACGTGTATTCCGGGTATTCGTCCATGAGCGCCAGCTGATTGGACATGGTCCGCGCAATCTTCCGCTTTGTCTCCGCGATCGGCCACAGCCAGGCGACATCCAGGTGGGACTGTCCCATCAGGTACAGGGTCGGCGCCGTTGAACCGTTCACGCAGGAGAGGAGCGGCTCCATCAACTTCCGGCACTGCTTTGCGTTCTCACAGAGCGATTCCTGACGCAGGGTCAGGTCGATCGTCGCGAACACCTGAGTCAGGCAACGATCAATCTCCGCAACGCGGAGGGATTTGGCATCCAGATGTTTGCGAAGATCATACAAACATTCCAAATCGATGAAAAACTGGTAGACCTCCTCTTCAAAAACGCAAAGCTGTGACTCTCCGAACATCGGCCTGGAATCCGAATGGCCGGCATACGCCTCCGCGACGATTTCAAATGCCTCGCCGGCTTTCGCCGAAATTGTTAACGTTACGTAATGATGGTTAAGGTCCTTTGCACCGCTAACGATGCCGTTAATGTATACGGTCGCTTCGGATCCGAAATCAAGCATGGCCACAAGCCGTTTGCCTTCGGCCTCTTTGGGAACGATAATGTTCGAGCGGAACCAGCCGTATCCCCAATTTTCTCCCCACCGCTGACCCGGAGCGAAACTCTCAAACGGTCGTCCATCCATTTCATGGATGAACAGTTGTTCCATTGTCGTAAAACCGGAAAAATCGATAACAGAAAGCTTCGTCATCATAAATTGATCTCTTTTGTTTAGCAGCTTTTCCACATGGAATAAAATCTCTTTCTTTTCATTCAAGGTTTCTCACATCCTATGTTTCGTTATCTATGATCCTATCGCCTTGCGATATACCGCCCCTCCGCGGCGGCCTTGCAGCGGAGGGACGATTTCTATTCGTTTCCTAGCGCTCTTTGTGCAGCATCATTATAGATTTTCAGCGCTTCATCAATGTTGCCCATTTTTTGGACCTTATCGATGAATGCCTGCCAATTGTCGAAGCTGTTTTTGCCTGCTACGAATTTAGCCTGTTCTTCCGTAACGAACGTCTTGATCGGGTTCATAATCTCCGAGACCCGCTGGCTTTCACTGCCCGTGAGTTGAATCGACGGCTCGCTCAACCAGGAAGGAACATAGTCGTTCTCGGGCATAGGCAGACTCGTCAGGAATTCCGCCTTCTCAATCGGCACCTCTTCATATTTGCCGTTAAATACCGTATAGTCTGTCGCGGCAAAATCCACGAACGCTCTTGCGTCGCTCACCATCTGCAAGCCGGGGTTATGGTTTCGGCTAGCGCGCATGCCGTATTTATCGCCCTCCAACCAGGGATCCTTGGCCGTTTTCAGCGAGTCGACAAAGGTCGGAACGCCGTCTTCCCCGATCGTATAGGTTGTGCCCTCGATTCCCCAAGTGATGAGCTGGATCATTTCATCCGAATATTGATAATCGATGAATTTGATCAATTCTTCAGGGTTTTTAACTTTCGAGCTTACGCCGTAGACTCCCCAGCCCAAGTCAGGGGTATTGCCGTTCACAACCTCCTGCCAGGCTTTTCCGTACTTCGGATTGTCGGGATACAACGAAACCGCGAAAATCTTCCCGTCGTCGGCCGTTCTCGTGTACTCGGCCGGCGTCGTAAACCACTGCGTCAGCCACATGAGGTTGTCGCCGTTTAGCGCTTTTCTTTTCAGCGTATCGTCTGTATCAATGGTATACTCCGGATCTAACAGTTTCTCCGCATACAGCTTATTCGCAAATTGGAGCGCATCTTTATATCCTTCATCCAGAATTCCGTATACGTATTTCTCGCCGTCCCAAAAAATTTCATCCCGGATATGGTTCGCGGAGAACAGCGATCTCAAGCTGTTCCATTTTGTCGCAACGGGATATTTATCGGGGTAGAGCTCTTTAAGTTTTTTGGCAGCCCCATAAAATTCATCGAGCGTTTCCGGAATTTTGATGTTATTGGCCTCGAACACGTCATAGCGGTAAGCAGACGTATTCTGGATGAGCATGCCGCGATCCTCGGGGAATCTGGGCGTGGAGGTTTCTTTAAAGGTGAACATGTTGCCGTCGGCATCCGTTACCCGCTTCATCCCGTTCTTCACCTTGCTAATGTAGTTCATATAGTTCGGCATTAAATCTTGATACTGGCCTAACTCGAGAAGCTGGCCTTGTTCGGCCATTTCGGTCGTATCATAGAATAAAGGCGTCACGAAGAAATCCGTCAGATCGTCGCTTGCGATCATAAGCTTGACCTTTTCGTCATACTCGGAAGACGGAATATAGTTATATTTGATTTCTACCTTTTTGCCCATATAAGCTTCCATGCGTTTGTGCCATTCCTTGCCCACCAGACTATTTGGATTATCCACACCGTTCGCAGGCAGCGTGACCGAAAAGCGCAAGACTTCTTGATTCTCTTCATGGGTATCGGATTTTTTGGAATCATTCGAACATCCGGAAAAAACCATCAGCGCGATCAACCCAAGGACAAGCATTTTTGCCAATTTGTTCATCCCATTTCCCCCTAATTTGCACAATTAACCGCTTCTTCTTCAAATCTGCTATTTATTACTGGTCTTGAATGACTGCACACTCAACTTGCTTGCACCGGCGCATCCGGATCTCTAGCCTTTGATGGAGCCGACAAATATCCCTTTGGTGAAATGCTTCTGAAAGATCGGATAAATACACATGATCGGAAACATGGTAATAATGATGACGCTCATTCGTACCGCCTTCGGATCAAGCGTTTCCCCCGGGGCATTGATGGCGACCGCGCCGCCTCCTACTCGTCCTTGAATTGCGGTCGTATCCAAGGTAAACAGGTAGTTTCGGAGCACCATCTGCAAAGGATACTTATCCTGATCTCGCAGATAAATCAAAGCCTCGAACCAGCTATTCCAGCTTCCGACCAGACCGAATAGAGCAAAGGTTGCAAACAGCGCTTTCGACAACGGCAGTATAATCCTGAAAAGAACGACTAAATCACTCGCTCCATCGATATAGGCAGAGTCCTTCAGTTCAGAAGGAATATTCAGAAAGAAGGTCCGAAACAGAAACACATTATAAGCACTGATCGCACCGGGGAGAATCATGACCCAAACCGTATCCAACAGATTTAAACCGCGCATAAGCAGGTAAGTCGGAATTAAGCCGCCGCCGAAAAACATCGTAATCATGAGAAAAATGGTCAGAAATTTCTTGCCCGCAAATCCCGGGATCGTGAGCGGATACGCCATCAGTGCCGTAAACAGCAGCATGATGCCCGTAGAGCCGGTCGCATAAATAATCGAGTTCAGATATCCTTTAAAAATGTACGGATCATTAAATACCGTCGTGTACGCTTCCAGATTAAATCCCTTGGGCCAAATCGTTACGCTCCCCGAGGAGATGTAACGCGTGCCGCTAAGCGATGTCGCGATAATGTTCAGAATCGGATATAGCACGACAATCAGGATGAATAGCATGATAACCATATTGAATACATCGAATGCTCTGGAACCCAAACCAGCCTTTTTCAACATCCCACCACCTAGAACAAACTCGTCTCTGATACTTTCCGGCTTAACCAATTGGTCAAGTAAAGGATCGTAAAGGAAATAACCGACATGAATAATCCGATGGCCGTCGTGTACTCGTATTGTGCGCCCAGTATACCTTGACGATAAACATAGGATCCGATGACATCTGCTACTTCGTAAGTCTCAGGCGAATAGAGCAGAATGATCTTCTGGAAATCGCTCCCGAGGATTCCTCCGACGGCGAAAATCAGCAAAATGATTGTGGTCGGCTTAAGCGACGGCCATGTGATGTGCAAAACCTTCTTCCATCGGCCTGCGCCATCTACCTCGGCTACGTCATACAGCGTAGGATCTATTCCGCTTAATGCAGCAAGGTAGATGATCGTGCCGAACCCGACGCCCTGCCATATGCCGGAAGAGATGAAGATAGTCCGGAAATAGTCAGGTTCGAGAAGAAACATGATCGGATCTCCGCCGAAGAAGCCGACAATATGGTTAAACAAACCGTCTCTCGCCGTAAATTCCTTAAGCATCCCCGCAACAATGACAACCGAAATAAAATGCGGGAAATAAGAAACCGTCTGCACAAGCTTCTTAAAGCCCTTGTTTTTCAATTCATTAAACAACAGAGCCAATATAATCGGCGCCGGAAATGACCAAAATAAAGTATACAAACCGAGAAGCAAAGTATTCTTTAATACCCTGAACGCCATCGGATCGTTAAAAAAAGAAGTGAAGTACTTTACCCCCACCCACTCGCTTCCCCATATCCCCTTGGAAGCGTTGAAATCTTTGAAAGCGATTAATATTCCGTACATTGGAAAATAGTGAAAGATTAACAGCGTCAGAAAGCCGGGAAGCACCATAAGGTAGAGATAGCGGTGCTTGACGATTCTGGCCACCAGCCTGTTATTGGTTGTCTTCAAAGGAACACCTCCTGACTGTTAGAGGTTGTTCAAAAAGTCCCGCTTTGATCACGAAGTAGCACTGAAAGTTTATTCGACATCGAATCTTGAATTCAGCCGGGCCTTCCGGTGCTCACGTACCCAAAACGTACGCTCCGCTCCTCAGCCCCTAGCTTCATCCAACCTTCTCGGTGCTGAAAGTCTGGCTTTTTGAACACGCACTATTAACTTAACATGTTGTGATCAATGCGGCTGGTGCTATTACTCCAGGTCGCATGAGTCTGGCCATTTGGTTCGTTTTTTATGTAAGCGCATTCATTTTCACCCCCAGACTGTATCCTAACGTTCGTCGAAAACGCATTTGCTTCCGGCAACCGTCCCCTATAGATATGATCATCGCGATGCCTCACAACTTGTTATGCTAAGTAGAAATTAACACATACTAACTTCATCGTCAACAAATAAAAACACTGATCTATTCATCGGTAATTAGCATACTATCTCCGAATTATCCCGAACTGACGATATCGATGCGGCGTTAGGTTATGCCTCCGCTTGAATAAGTCGTAAAAGTAGCTGACGTTGTCAAGTCCGATCTCAAGGCTGATCTCCACGATGTCCATATCCGTGTTTAGCAGCAAATTCTCGGCATAGGACATTCTCAATTCGTTAATGTACTGGGTTGGGGACATTCCGAGATGCTCCCTGAACATTCTGCATACATAGGCATGCGATTTGCCCGACAGCTGGACAAGCGCAGCCGTTCCCCGCGTGAAGTGCTCTTTCTTTTTCGCCTCTCGGCATAGGGACTTAAACCATTCCGGTTGTCCGGTAAGATCAATCGAATCCGCGTCAGCCTTGATATACCTGGAGAACAGGTCGGTCAAAATGACTCTTACCTCCGCTTTGACGGCCAGCTTCTTCTCCTGCGGAATCAGACTGAGCTGGTCCAGCCGGTAGCGCACATATTCCTTCTCCGTTTTGGACAGCAAGGTCGACGGCGGCATGGCTGGCCCAAGCAGTCTTTCGCTTGGGAACCCTTCTCCCAAGAAAGCTATGAGGTCATCCAGGACCTTGCGATGGAACGACAAATTGATGAACTGGCAATCGCTATCCGTCGTCTGCTCATAGTAATGAACGTCCCGGTCCCGTATGAACACGAGTGTATTTTCCTGCAGCGGCTGCCTTTTGCCGTTAATGACATGCACAACGCTTCCTTTCAGAATAAGAAACAATTCAAAGAAGTCGTGCGTATGCATGCCGATCGTATCGCGCACCGAAGCGATCAGCCGATAGTGGGCCTGAATTTCAGAATCAATGCCGTCTGCCGCAAGAAGCTTCAACATATGCGATATCCCTCCTTGTTTGTATATTGACTAGTTCCTCCGATGTCAAAACACCATAATGCATTCAAAAATAGAGCAAGATTGAGAGCAAGACTTTCGATTAGGATAGAGTTGTTACTGCAGCCTGAAAGGAGATTTGCCACGAATGAACTTATTAGAACTGCGTCAGCAATTCGAAGTAAACAAACGCATTTATGAAAGCGCCAAGCTTGTCTTCCGCGGAGTCGAAGGCTTCGATGTCTACAATCCTTCCATTCCGTTCGAATGGAACGGCAAGCGCTACATTTACGGACGCGTGGAAAAACGCCATGAGTGGGCGAGGTCCTGGGTTCGCCTGTTCGAGCAGAGCGGTCCGGACCAGTGGACAGCCGTGCCGAATACGATGATTTATCAGCTAGAAGATCCTTATATTAGCATGATCAACAAACAGCTCGTATTGGGCGGCACGCATGTCCGTTACAAGCAGGGACGCCTCGATACATTCTACGGTTATTTCTACAAAGGCAGCGATCTTCATGATCTCTTCTACTTCACGACCGGTCCGAATTATATGAAGGACATTCGGCTCGTAGAGCTACAGGACGGGAGGATCGGAGTCTTCTCCAGGCCGCGCGGCGAAGGGGTTCGCAAGGAATTCGGCAGCGAATCCTTGGTGGGATTCACCGTCATCGACAGCCTGGACGAATTGTCTCCGGAAGTCATCGAGAACGCCCCTTATATCCGCGGATTATTCAACAAGGACGAGTGGGGCGGCTGCAACCAGGCCTACTTGCTCGAGAGCGGAAAGGTCGGCGTCATCGGCCATATCTGCTACGCTCAAGAAGATAGATCGACCTATATGAACATGGCCTTCGTATTCGACCCGCAGAGTAATCAATTCTCGGATTTGAAAATCATCGGCACCCGCCCTTGTTATCCGGATGGCCCCGCCAAGAAGCCGCATCTGACCGACTGCGCGTTCACCGCCGGCATCGAAATGCGTCCCGACGGCAAGGTCAATCTGTACAGCGGCATCGGCGATACCGAAGCGGCGCGCATCGCCATTGACTACCCTTTCGAGAAGGAAGGCGCCATTGTAACCTTATAGTTGTAATTCCATGATGGAGCTGCTGGATTCCCCGGCGGCTCCTTTTTATGTCCGATTCATGGTATAGTACCATTCATTTTTTCCAAGGTGTCCGCTTCGAAGTTATTATGATAAGTAAATCAAAACACATACCTTATTTGACCCCATCGTAATACAGACCTCCGTGAAATTCAAACCTTTTATATCATTTCGCTCCTTTTTTGTTTAATTTCTGAACATTTCTCACCTATTCGACAAAATCTTTAATGGGATGTGTTTCAAGTACGTATACTTTTTAAAGCGGTGTGCGTTATAATTGAGGAAATGTTGATACGAGGTGAACTTACTTGAACAAGAAGGACTTGGCTCTTCCAAAGTACCAGATGGTAAAAGACTATGTCTTATCCCAGATCGAGAATCAGGAATTTACGAAGGACGATCGGATTCCTAGCGAGTCGGAATTTTCCAAACTGCTGGATGTCAGCTCCATCACTGTGCGTAAAGCGCTGTCAGAGCTGGTGAACGAGGGCGTGATTTACCGCATCCGAGGTAAGGGAAGCTTTGTCGCCAGCCAAGTAGCCGTCTCGGAGAAGACCTCCAATCTGGTGGCCTTCGTCATCTCCGGCATCGACCTGTACGACAGTTCGTATATGCAGATCATGAGAGGCATTCAGTCACTTCTAGGCCAGCATGGCTGCAAGCTGATCATCGAATTCGTGGAGAACGACTTCGAACAGGAACGTGAGCTCGTTCTGGGGCTCATTCAAACGGAGCTAAGAGGATTACTCATCTATTCCTCTGATCCCGAAGCTGCAAAGGGCTATCTCGGAGAGGTTCGCAAAAAATCGATTCCGTTTGTTATGCTGGATCGCTCCCCTTCCAGCTATCCAGTCAACGTTGTCACCTGTAACAACCATGACGGTGCTTACGAAGCTGTTGAATACTTGATCCAGCAAGGACATCGACGAATTGGATTCGCGGCTTACGATTATCATCTGAGCCCGGAAGTCGACAGATATAACGGTTATTGCAATGCCATGTCGAATGCGTCCCTTCCTATACCCGATTCGCTCTTGTTCCTGGATAAGGAACTGGACTATGCTGCGCTTGCGCGCCTTATCCAAGACGGAGAGCTGACCGCGCTATTCTGCGCGAACGACAAGCGGGCCCTTGAGGTAATCGAACAGCTCACCGCACTTGACATACGTATCCCCGAACAAGTATCCCTAATGGGCTTTGATGATTTCGAGAGCTCCAAATTTGCCAAGGTGGCCTTGAGCACCGTGAAGCAATATTTCGACGTCCTAGGCTTTGAGAGTGCCAAGCTGCTGCTCGAAATTACCGAAGGCTCATCTTACGGCAATAAGAAAGTCATGCTGCCTACAAGCTTGGTCATACGTGACACGATCAAGATAGTCCAAGGTTAAAGCAAAGCTAAAAAGGCATTGGATTCCAGGATATGCTGGTATCCATTGCCGGTCATAATGCCGCAAAACATGCTAAAGAAATAGGTCCATTGTAATTTCAAGAGATCATGGATCAGCCCTATCTATAATCCTCCACGCCTATCCTCTTGATACAAATTCTGTACTATTTGACGCTAACGGATTCGACACCTCCGATTCCTTGATCGCATCTACCAACAAATTTCTCTAGATCGATAACCGTTCTATCGAAAAAATGATTGATACGTCGAGCTTCCTCCTCGGTTTTGTCACACTTGATGATCTTGTTTTCTTTTCTGTTTCAATAGGCCAGCTATCCAGATTTAACATCATGAGAAACTCTGTACTTATAATGGTATATCCCTCCGCATCATAACCATCCGGTCTTTCATCAGAAAACACAGTGAGCCAAAAGTATGCTGGATTTTTAGTGGTCAGCGAGCGTCTCTCCGGTTTCAAGCAACGTCTTCATACCTGAAAGAACAATCGGCAACCCGTTTTCAAGAATTTTTGCAGTGCTCATCGCCTGTTCGAATTCATCATGTATAACGGTTACGAGCGTCACGCCACCGCATTTATCAAGGACATTGCGAATCAGAGCATGTTGGAGAAGACCGATCAATTCTTTGCACCGCAAATCGTAGAGGCATACGGATCGGCGGTTTACCGTGGAGGAAATTCTGGCCCAAGGTGAGAAGGTCATCGCTAGAATCTTCATGACGGCTGTGCATGCTGGCCATTTTGCAGGAAATGCACCTACAGGCAGAACCGTGAAGGCAACACAGTTCCGCGAATTTCGCGTCATCGAAGGGGACATCGCTGATCACCGCGGCTGGTTCGATACGGCCACGCTTTTGCCTCAGATCCAAGCTCAATAACCGCCTATGAAGAACGGCATTTCGTCGTTAAGTCAATTCCTAATAACCCATTCATAAGGAGATGTTTAAGTATGAAAACGTTGGAACAAACCAATGTGGAGACGGTAAACCAATTTATCGAGGCATTTTGGAATCAGAGTGAATTGGAGTCTGTGGATCGATTTCTGACCAACGATTATCAAGAGCTCTCTTATCAATCCAAGGAAGGCCTAAAAAAATTCGCTGCAACGATCTTGGAGGCATTTCCCGATAAACGCTACACCGTGGAAGAGATCATCGGTCAAGGGGATAAGGTGCTCGTGAGAATGACTGTGAAAGGCACACAGCAAGGCATGTTCTTTGGAAGCGCGCCCACGGGCAATACGATTGATGTCACGCTTTACCGTCAATATCGCGTTGTGGACGGCAAGATCGCCGAGCATCGGGGCTGGATCGACATGGTGTCCATGTGGAACCAAATTCGGGGCAACTAACTCCGTAAAATACAACGCTTCACATACTACCGACCCAAAACTGGGTCGGTTATGTGTTGTAATGAAAGATCATAGAGGCAGAATTAGAGCCTTACTACTTGCCCTTTGTTTTGGGACGCTTCTCATCTAGTTAGATATTCATCTAATCGGCAATAAAGACATTACCCTTCCACGATATCTGCCCGAAGATCAGTTGCAATTTCGATCATGAGGGGTACGATTTCTTGATGGGAGACGGCTACATACAACTCCCCCATATAGTGTCTGAATGGAATAAGGGCTTCTCCCTGCTTCCACATAAAGAAATCCCCTTCTATAGACATAGTGCTTTCCTCCCCTTTCACAGTCAGCACCGTCTGATAAGTAAAATCAGCTTTGGATGAAAAATAAGCTTGGCATTCTTCCAATGAAATCTCTTGACCACTTGAGTTTGGTTGCATGGATCTCGTAATTCGATAACGTTGATTCATAAATATCCTCCAAAAATAAAATGACCTTGTATCCTCCAATACATTAATTGTTAAGCTGGTCTCTGTCAATTGAGTTGGATGACTCCGACTAAGCAACCTATTGGGTCGTGGCGAACTTGCCGAGTGATGTTCCCATACTTTGTCGGTGATATGCCTTTTTTAACCGTAAACTGATTGATAAAGTAAGTGTCATACTCAAATCCGGTAGCGCGTGCAATTTCATCAAGCTTCATACCGGTATGAGTTAAAAGATCAAAGGCAACTTTCAAACGATGTGAAAACAAATAACCCTTTGCTGTATGTCCGCATGTTTCCTGGAACTGTTTATTAAGAGTTCATGAGAATGACTTACACCATACAAACATATTTCCAAGTTCTTGAAAGCCAACCCTCGTGCAGACGCGCATCGCGTCATCCGGTTCAGGTTCCAGCGTCCACATCCCCCCATGATTAATGTAGAGCTTGCTGACGCCGACTTCTTTCAAGCGGCGCATACACTCGTATAAGAGGTTTGTCGCCAATCCCCTTCTTCGATGCGTCGGAGCCGTTCCGAACGGTTCGATAATCGCGATGTTGTTCTCGCGATCGAGCCAGATATTTGCAAAGCCGACGACTGTATTCGCCTCGTCTAGTATAACCAAGTCGAAATCCTGACTGTACGTTGGACAGGACATCAAACGGCGGTAAATATTCATATCCGGCGCAGTCAACCCTGCTGAACCGCTCATGATCATAACCTTTTGCTCAATATTACCCATCTTAATCGGACGAACCTTGAACCCCTCGGGAAAACGAGGCTCGTGATTCGCAGTTTCCAAATCGATTACCCCGGAATACATGTACCATGTATGCTGCTCGTATCCCCTTGCCTTCAGCGTCTCTACTCGGGGATGATCCTCGACATAACCCCAAATATAAACTTCCAATCCACTCCGATCTTCAAGCGACAGACCGCAGTAGTGTCTTTCAGCCCAGGCGAATATTTCATCTTCCAGGTGAACGTAATCAGGCCCGGTAAAACAATAAATAATTCGATAATGCCCCGGCCAGATCGCACCGATGATCGTTCCGTCTTCAATTTCACAGATTGTCAGGCTTTGAAGGAACTTATCACCGCCGAAGGCGCGGTTGTAGTCAAAATCTCCAAGACTCGGGTAAAACCGGCGGTTACGGTCGGCAAACTTTTGGGTGATCACCTTGCGAAGCGCTGTGTAATCGCTCTCATCCCTATATGGCCGAAATTGTACTGTCACGTCTATACACTCTCCGTTTCTCACTTCTAGACACCTATAATCGTGACCCGTGTTATCGACATGTACTCATACTCTGTTTATATAAAATGATTCGAATTCAGTGACAGAGTCGAACTGGTTCAATGATATACCTTCTGTTCTAAGGTGATTCTCTAATTTTTCTATAAGCTGCAGAATTGCTATTCGCAACGGTTCGAGATCTTTGAGATCCAGTAACGCAGTGAGATCTGGATAGCCGAAGCGATGATAAAATTCCCGATACTCGCCCAAATCGAAAATGCCAGGCCAGTGTCCTTTTTCGGCTGCGTACAGTATACGAGCCAATCCATCTTGAACACCTATAGCAACGAAAAACGCGGTTTCATAGTGGCCTTTTTCGCAAGCGGTTAGGAGTTTGTTAAGCATTCCTTTTTCCTCTTCGTAGTATCCCTTCATCCAATCTTGGTATGAACGTAATCCTTTGAGCTTGTTTCTTCGTTCTGAAATTAGATTAAGAGTGTCTAGAGTCAGTTTCTCACAAGCAGACTTGATTTCATCTTTAGAATGGCTGAACATCATGGTGTCAAGGTAAAGATCCAGTCGTTCTGGCTTCATAGGTAGATTTCTGACTTGCTCACGATAATGGCCCCAACTACGTGTATAGTATCTTTGGTTTATCAATGCAAGAGATCTAAAAATGTGAGCGGCAATATCTTGTGCCTGTGTTCGACAAAAGGATAAATCCATGGTGTCTTCGGCAAGTCGGAACTTCATCAAGCTAGTAAAACAATCACGCACTGCAACCTCAGCTCTGTTAATCATCGTAAGCGTGTTGAATGGCTGCTCCATGGAAGATATGGTTTCGCGAAGTTTCATGAATTTCGCTAGGTCTTCTTCTGAACGGACATACAATAGTTCACAATCCGAAATAATGGTCGTGCTCCAATCTTCAGATGTTGCCATTCTTTCAGCACGATCCCAGCCGATAGGCCAGAAATCAAAACTAATACCGTCGATTATAAACTGTAATTCTACTTGTTTCCCTCTAGGAGAGGCCGGTATGAAGAAAAAGTCTAAATCCGATCGCTCAGTTGCCCTACCCTGTAAGTATGATCCGTAATATCCGACAATCGCAACATCTTGGGGGTAATGGGTCTTAATATGTTTGACAATGATATCAGCTACGGCAAAAACATCTACCATCAAATAACCTCCTTGTTCATGCATCCTGTATAACTGCGTATTGGGAATACTAATAATGCCAAATGTTGATCGTATCGCTCATTCTAGTGGCAGCACTTCAAGTTTAGGTTGTTATCCAGTAAGTGTAAAAGGAAAAGATAATTATAAACAAACAGTCCAGTCATTTGGCGTACCGTTCCATTAGGTATACGCCAAAAGGTGGGAATATCTCGGTCGTCATTGAAAAAGAGGTCACTTATCGGAATGAAATATATGCATGTGTCTCGATCATGGACAACGGAATCGGTATTCCGACGGAAGAGCTTCCCCATCTTTTCGACCGTTTCTATCGTGTAGAAAAGGCCCGTTCGAGGCATACAGGCGGAGCGGGGCTTGGATTTGACTAACGATATATGTTTTTGTCCTCCGTTTTTGACAAGAACATATATCGTTAAAAATACAAAAAGCCGCAACTATGCGGCACCGTTTCCTCTATTATGCTTGTCAACCTTGATATCTTCGACATAGGCATATTTGTTCCAATTTCTTTTTATAACAATTTATCCCACGACTTTGATTATTTACGAGCGCTAAGTAAATGATTTTATGCGGATTGTCGATATAGCTCGAATGATCCTGAACCGTATCTTCTTCAATCGGTTCATCATCGGGGCCTAATTTTAGCCTTTTTAAAATTTTCTAGTTAATTGTACAATCATTACATAGCAGATTCTACCATTTGTTAATCGTTAAGGCTCCACTCAACACCTTGTAATAATAATTTTCATTGGGTACAATTTCCATATGAAAACATTGTGGGAGGAAATATAATGCATCCAAAAAAAGTCCCCCGTTAAGCCCGAGGTCCTCCATCCATGTGTTAGTAGCTTACCACCCAAATAATTCAAAGGGAGATGCACGCTAATGCACATGAATGGACCTGTGAATATTTCTCGAACCGAAAGACTTCAAACCTGCCACGACATTGCTTCGAGATTACACGAGGTTTACGGAGAAAAAATCCTAGCCATTGGGGTCTATGGTTCTGTTTCCAGAGGTACGGACGGCCCTTACTCGGACATTGAGATGTTTTGCGTTCTAAATGAATCCAATGAGTCCGTAGACTTTAGCTATGAATGGTCTGCTGGGCCTTGGAAAGCAGAAGTGAACGTCTGTAGTGCAGACGTTCTCATTAAGATCGCCTCTACGGTTGAAGGAGACTGGCCATTGACGCATGGGCCATTCTTTTCCCAGCTTTGCCTGTATGACCCTGAAGGCTTTTTCCCAAGATTAAAGGAAGCTGCAGAGTCACCTACAAAGGAAGATTTTCGACATGCAATCCATGAAGTCCTTGTAGGGGAAATGTACGAATTTGTTGGAAAACTAAGAAATGTAAGTCTAAATGGACCTCATACCTATTTGCCTTATTTGGCAGTGGAATTTGCACAATATGGAGCTATGTTAGTCGGGTTACACAACCAAAAGCTTTACTCTACTGGCTCCATGGTTCTACCGGAAGCCTTGAAACTGCCTGGTCGTCCAGAAGGATTCGACAATGTTCTGCGAATGGTTATGTCTGGAGAATTAGCAAATCCTTCTAGTGTTGTTTCAGCCTGTGAAAATTTCTGGAATGGCATTGTGAAATGGGCAACCGAGCATAACTACTCAATCCATTCTAAACGATTTCCATTCTGATTCGCATTTTAAACGCACTTATGATGTAGGCTATCCAAAGCCCGCTTTTATAAGGGTATAGGAATATCTCTTCGATCATAACTGGCGCAAAAAAAGGTCAATCCTCTGGGATCGACCTTTTTTTGACTTTAGATCTTTAATTATTTTCTAATAGGCTGACCTGTAAGAGCTTGAACCTGTAACGGAGCTGTCAAGTATTTTGGAGCATTAGCTACGAACGCCTGAAAATGGCTGCTTGCATTGTGAGCCCCTACTGCTTCTTCATCTTTCCATTGTTCAACCATCACATATGTGTCATCCTGATCTGTATCCTTTAGGAGTTTATACGACACATTCCCTGCCTCCGCGCGGGATGACGCAATAAGTTCTTGTATGGACTCCAGAAATTCCGCTTCTACTTCACGGTTTACTTTCATTTCTGCATGAATAATAATCATAGTCATAACCTCACTTCCACTCCGCAATGCGGTCAATAGGCAGACGAGTTGTTCTACGTGCCTCTTTAGCAGCTTTACCTACAGATATGAGCATAACCGGTACATAACGTTCCTTTTCCATACCAAATGCTTCCGCAATTCGGGATTTGTCATATCCGCCAATCGGGTTTGTATCATATCCACGGGCACGAGCAGAAAGCATGAGCTGCATGGATACCAAGCCGCTATCAATAAGAATCATTTCGCGAAAAGCTTGTGCTGGTATACGTGCAAAAAGATCAGTATAGTTAGCCATCAGTTGATCTTTAATCTCTTGCGGCAAATAGCCTCTCTCCACAGCAGTACCCATAATTTCGTCAGCATTATCAAATGCGTTCATATCTCCGAAAACGGCAATGACTGCAGAGGAAGTTGTAACTTGCGTTTTGTTACCTGGTGCAAGCTCTTCAAGCGTCGCTTTACCTTCTGGGCTATCAACGACAAGAAATCTCCAAGGCTGAAGATTAACGGAAGAGGGTGCCAAAGTTGCTTCTTCCAAAATCTCAGTCATTTCCTCACGGCTGATTTTAACCGCTGGATCGTACACCCGCACAGAGCGACGGGAGGTAATTATTTCTTTATAATCATTGATTAGGGATGTTACAGTCATGATAGTCTCTCCTTTAATCTCTATAAGTTAATTGGTCTTACTAGATTCTTTCATCTGTTGAATCTGGCTGTTCAGCTTCTGCAGCACTTGAACAAACGCAAGTCGTTCTGATTCTGTAAGGTCTGCCTGCAGGGCCTCCATAAATCGTTCTTTCTCCGCTCTAAACGTTGCTACTTTTCTCTTGCCTTCTTCAGTTAGCTGAACTAACGTAATCCGGTTGTCATTCTCACATCTGGTTCGCAGAAGCATTCCTTCCGCTTCCAACTGCTGAACATGTCGGGTCACCGCAGCAGGATCAATAGACACTGCCTTCTGCAAATCCGATTGGCTAATTTGGCCCCTCGTCAGTTTGCATAGGAGTTCGAGCCGATTGGGACTAACTCCAGCACATCGTTCAAACCGGGTCGCTATATGCTTGTTTAAATGCATTAGCAAGTACAGCAGGTCTTCTGTATGACATGTAGAGATGATAAATACCTCCTTCAATTCATTGACTCATCAATAATTGACGGGTCAATCATATATCTTTATTTACAGAAAATCAAGTCCCCTTGCAGAAAATAAGACCGACAAAGATTCCGTTTCGGGAACTTCATCGGTCTATTCAGTAATTTTAATTACTTAGCTTCTACACCTGGATGAGGTTCATTTCTTCGTGGATAAAACACAAAGTCTTTATGACAGATCATCCCAATCTCTTACTGCCAGCGAAGTTCTGCAATGACCGGATAATGATCCGACGCGTCGTAAGGAATAACCCTAGCTGTGGCCAGTTCTGTCGGCATGTTTACAAAGATGTGATCGATCTCCTTACCATTTTCCATGGTAGGCAGGTTGTTCTGAAGCGTGACTTTTGTCCATCGGGCGTTCAACCGTTTCATGAAAGGATCGTCCATCTCCATATTAAAGTCCCCGGCCAGGATCGTCGGTTGTTCCAGTTTCTCTAAAGCATTCCAAAGAATTGGATTCTGTTTTATCCGTTCCCTCATATGTACCCCCAAATGCGTATTTACTACTGTAACCACGTCTTCATTGATTTGCAGTTTTACCATTAAGATGCTCCTTCTCTCTTTAGACCCGCCAATATACTGAATTTCTTTTGAAATTATCGGATAGCGGCTTAAAATAGCGTTTCCATATTGAAAAATAATGAGATTAACGCTAGGAGAGAAACAAGCGTGCATCCTGAGCTGTTTAGCCAGCCTTTTCAGCTGATCTCGAAAGCCGCTTCGGGGCAGAAAACGGTCCACCCCTTGCAATGCAACAATATCCGGTTGGACTTTTGTGATCACTTCCGCTATGCGGCTCAAACTTGCTTTCCCATCTAATCCTTTTCCGTGCCGTATGCTGTAGGACATCACTTTCAGATTGATGTTGTTATCCATATGAATCACCTTTTCCATTTTATCTATCTAACCTTCGTGTAGTTTACAATGGATATAAAAGTTAATGATCAGATGAAGCAATGAAATCTAACAGCAGGCTTAGCCTTGGAACCCTTTGTTATTTTTTCACAAAATGTCAATATTCATAAGTCCCAATTAATGTTAATAACGCTATATATAAACTACTATCCCTTTACCCTAAATAAGAACGGGAAACTGATCGTGAATATTCTTACAACAAGAGAATCAACCTTTTCAACAAACATATTCAGGGGCATCATGCAGCGGTCGCTATTTGCAATTAAATAAGGCCGGATAGCATACTCTGATGTATGTCGTTTTGTAATTTCATACTCATATCTCGAAGAATCCCATCTTGATGGCACGAAAATTGCTTATTAACCCTATAAGGAAATGACGACACAACATTTTCGAAAGGGATGAGATGATGATGTTAAGAATTGAGCAGGACAAGAATGGAGAGGTCAACGTTCCTTCCCATGCATACTACGGTGTGGAGACGATGCGCGCTGCCGGAGAATATCCCACTGTGAACGCTCGCGTCCATAGCGAATTTATTAAGGCTTTGGCTTCCGTCAAAAGCGCTACCGTACGTGCAGGCATAGAGCATAGCATCGTGCCGGAGCGAATCGGAAATCTTATCATGAAGGCGACGGATGAAATCATGGATGGAAAGCATTCGGAGCAATTTATTACAGATTATATCCATGGTTCTTCAAGCAATATCCTGAATGTGAATATGAACGAGGTGCTTGCCAACCGGGCACTGGAGCTGATGCTTGAGGATAAAGGAAACTATGCGGTGGTTGATCCAGACATTCACGTGAACGGCCCCCATACAGCCGATTGGATCATTTCGACTACGCTAAACGTCGCCGCCCATCAATCTTCGCACAAGTTAATCACAGCCATCGAGAGATTAAAGTATCGATTATGGATGGCAAAAGAACTTCTCGAGGGACAACGTCCGGCCGATTCCGCGGATTCTGTTATGATGGTGTCGACACGACTGATCCGTTCTTTCAGGGAATCCGCGAAGCAGCTGCAGCTCGATGTGACGCCGCTCACGGAAGCCGCCTCCCGATTAAAGAGCATCCGGATCGCTTCCGCACCGGATGCTGCCATGCCCCATTCGTATTGCGAATTAACGGAGAGAACCGTCTCTTACTTAAGGCAAATTACTCGTACTGATTATTTTGCAGCAAGTCACTACCAAGATTCTTCTTCCGTCAGCAAAAGCGCCTATGCAGACCTTTCATCGGTTCTGAAAACATTGGCTGTTAATCTGTTCAAGCTATGCTGCGATATTCGGAACGCCTTTATGAGTGAGAAGGATATGAATCCGCCGAACCGCATTTACTATGAATCTGCTGGATTTTTGCATCAGGTCTGTATGCAGGTTATTGGATATGACCATATCATCAACCTCGCCGAGGAAACCAGGATGCCTGATGACGACACCGTTCCTCCGGTAATCTTCTACCATTTAATGGAGTCGCTTGACATTATGATGAAGGGAATCGGATCGTTTGCAAGTTCGCTGACACGAGTGCAGAATGATGCCGATACAACAGCCGACTGAAGGAAAATGACGCACCGCCTCAGGAGTATTGAAAATCGAATAGGAGGCTACTAATAGTTGAGTAGCCGCCCTTCCACACCACCGTACGTAAGTTCGGTATACGGCGGTTCAATCGCTTAAGTGCAAGTTACGCATGCGCTCGTACTGCGCAGGAAAGTCATAATATCCTGCCTGTGCGAGCTTTTCATTTGTAATCGAACGCTGTAATATCGCGCTTACGGCTATATACAGATTTTCATCTCTAAGTTATCGCCCATGCTTGGCGGACCCAAGTAAGGGTGTCTCGGAAACCTATCCGAGACACCCTTTTCTATCTGCGCTTACGGAATGAGGAGGGCATAATCTGCATTTGTTCCCGATACTTTGCAACCGTTCTGCGAGACAGCCGGATTCCCTCCGCTCGCAGCATATCCGCCATATGCTGATCCGAATAGGGAATGTTTTTATTTTCGGCGTCGATAAGCTCCTTGATTCGGGCTTTAACACTCCGGGAGGATACACCGCTACCGCCCGTCGTCGATAGTCTAGCGGAGAAAAAATATTTCAGAGGGAGCACACCATGCGGCGTAAGTACGAATTTACCGTTCACCGCCCGGCTAACGGTCGATTCATGCAGGTCCAGTTTGGTGGATATCGTATTCATCTTCATCGGTGCAATTCCCTTGATTCCTTCAACCAGAAACTGTCCCTGCTCCTCCATAATGGCATTGACGACCCTCATCAGCGTCCGGTTCCTCTTCTCCAAGCTCCGAACCAGCCAACGGGCAGATTGGACGCAGCTGCTCAAATACGAAGTGGCTTCGGCTGATCCCCGCAACTTAACCCATTCTCGGGAGGAGTTGTTAATGGAGAGCTTGGGGAGATTTTCCGGATGGATCGACACTATGAAGCCACCCTCATAGTATTCGACGATCGCATCCGGAACGATATACTCTGGCTCTAACGAGGCATACGCCAGCCCCGGACGAGGATTCAATCCGCGAATATATTCCGATGCCGTCCTTGCCGTCTCCATGGGTATGTTCAAAGCCATTGCGATCTTCTCCAGCTTCCCGGATGCCAGCTCCGACATATACCGGTCTACGACTTCATACGCATACGGAGCGGCCGCCGGATCTCTATTAATCTGCAGCAGCAGGCATTCACTCAAATCTCTGCAGCCGACACCGGCAGGCTCTAACGATTGCAATGCCTCATGGGCGCTCCGAATAAGCTCTTCTGATACGTCAAGCTTCCTTCTGATTTCGGTGATCGGGATATCCAGATATCCGTCATCCCTTAGATTCCCCGCCATAAATGCCGCAATTCGGTATACCTCCCTCGGCAAGGGGAGCATACGCAGTTGGCTCCTAAGCCTTGACTCCAACGTGTCCTGCGACTGCCTTGCGTTCCGTAATGGGTCCATCTCGTACCCATTGCTGATTGTGGCCCTTCTCCTGTAGCCATAAGCGTCGTAATCCCGTCTGAATTCGAGTTCAAGGACCGGGTTTTCAGCTTCCTGCTCCTGTAAATACCGGACCAGGTCTTCGGCGGACATGGTTAATATATGAATCGATTGCTTCAGTTCAGGAGTTATTGCCAGCTTCGTGCTTTGGTCTTGCACTAATTGATAGCTCAGCAACAGATTCTCCTCCTCCCGCAGGCTCTCTTCAATGAATATACTGTTCCCTCTTGACTATACTCAAAAACATTCGAAATGAACATCATGATTTCGTGTCTAATATTTTAGACTATATATGATATGTTGAGCGTTTTGATGTTCATCCTGCTAGAAGCGCTCAGCTACCAGCTTTGCCTGCGTAAACAACAGCAAATAATCCCGACCGCCGGCTTTTGAATCCGTGCCTGACATATTAAATCCGCCGAACGGATGCGTTCCGACCAAGGCGCCAGTGCATTTGCGATTGAAATACAGATTGCCAACGAAAAGTTCGCGTCTTGCCTTATCCAGATTCGGCCCGCTACGAGAAATGACGGCACCGGTCAAGCCATAATCCGTATTGTTGGCATACGCCACCGCCTCATCAAAGGTTTTCGCCTTCGTGAATGTAACTACCGGACCGAATATTTCTTCCCGCGAAATCCGGGCATTCGGGTCTACATCCGCGAAAATCGTCGGTTCGATGAAGTATCCGTTCGGATCTCCTGTGCCGCCACCAAGGACCAAGCGTCCTTCCTGTTTTCCGATTTCGATATACTCCTGAATTTTAAGGTATGCCTTTTCATCAATAACAGGACCTACATCGGTTGCGGCGGCTGCCGGGACACCCATTACCAGCTGACTTGCCCGCTCCACTACACGCTGCAGCACGATGTCGTAGACTTTCTCATGGACGATAGCCCTGGAACAAGCCGAACACTTCTGCCCGGAGAAACCGAAGGCGGACAGCGTTATGGCGTCCACCGCCAGATCGAGGTCTGCATCCTGATCAACGATGATCGCATCTTTGCCGCCCATTTCCGCAATGACACGTTTGATCCATTTTTGCCCAGGCTGCGTCTTGGCCGCCCGTTCATTGATGCGGAGTCCAACATCGCGGGAGCCTGTAAAGCTGACGAAACGGGTCAGTGGGTGGTCAACAAGGTAATCGCCGACCTCTCCACCCGGTCCAGGAACGAAGTTGACGACGCCTGACGGCAACCCCACCTCTTCGAGCAGTGCCATAAATTTGGCAGCGATGACAGGTGTTGGACTGGCCGGTTTAAGGACGACGGTATTCCCGGATACAACGGCAGCCATCGTCATGCCTGCCATAATGGCCAATGGAAAGTTCCATGGCGGAATGATGACACCGACGCCTAAAGGCAGATAATACAGCTCATTCTCTTCTTCCTGGCTAACCGTTAATGGCTGCGGCTGGCTAAGCCGCTGTATCTCGCGTCCATAGAACTCCAGGAAATCGATCGCCTCCGCCGTTTCAACATCCGCTTCTACCCGGGTCTTCCCAGCCTCAAATGTCATCAAGGCGGAAAATTCATGTCTGCGCCGGCGCAAAATAGCTGCTGCCCGGAATAAATAACGTGCACGCTCATTCGGATCAGTCCGCTTCCAAGTCTCAAATGCAGCTGCAGCCGCCTGCATTGCCTGCTCCGCATATTGTACATTCGCCTGAGATACGATACCGACCACCTGAGCTTTATTCGCAGGGTTAGTGGAGACGGCTTTGTGCTCAGTCATGATGCGCTCACCTCCGATGATTAGCGGATACTCTTTGCCAAGTCCTGCCTCCGTCTGCTCAAGTACGCGGTCATATTCCGCATTGTTACGCTCATCCTTAAAGTTAACAAACGACTCGTTCCTGAATTCAGTTCTCATAATTATTACCCACCCTTTTTCGTGTGATTTGGGTAGAATCGTCAAACCCTATTCCACCGGTCCTCTTGGATAATAAGCAATTATCGTGCCAACTGTGCTTGTTTCTTTCGTCTGGAACGATTTTTGCTTGCAGTTAAACCTGGTAAAGATTCATTGCACGAGCAATGACAACCTGAAAGGAGAAATCAACCGTGGATAGTACTGAACTCTATCGAAAAGTATTATTATCAGTTTCCGGCAATAAACTGGTCGAGCATCTTGCCCTTCGGTACGGCCGTAAATTAGCAGCTAAATTCATTGCAGGTAATAGCTTGGAGGAAGCGTTGGATGAAATTGAGAGGTTGAACGAGAAAGGGATCATCGTCACATTGGATCATCTGGGGGAGGGAATCACACAGTTATCGGAAGCTGCAGGCTACAGAGAGGAATATATACGCTTAATTAATGGGATCGCCATGCGGAAGGTGAACTCCAACGTATCACTGAAGCCAACGCAGATGGGCTTGGCTCTTGATCCGGAAGCATGCTATAGCAACATTCGGGACATCGTCATCCAAGCTGAACAAGATAACAATTTCGTACGGATCGATATGGAGGATTCCCCCTTTACACAAGCGACAATCGATATCGTTCTTCGCCTTCACGGGGAGGGATTAACCAATGTCGGGACTGTAATTCAAGCCTACTTGCTGCGTTCACGCGAAGATGTGAAGCGATTGATTGAAGCTGGTGTAAACCTCCGTCTCGTAAAAGGAGCGTACAAGGAGCCGGCATCCGTTGCCTATCAGCAAATGAGCGAAGTCATCGATAACTTCAAAGACCTCATTCAAATGCACCTTGACCAAGGCGTGTACACCGCCATTGCTTCGCATGATGATCGCATCATCGATTGGGTCAAGGAATATGCTCTTAAGAACGGCATCCCGAACGATGCCTACGAATTCCAGATGTTGTACGGCCTGCGAATGAACGACCAGGCGCAATTGGCGAAGGAAGGCCACCGAATCCGCTGCTATATGCCCTACGGCAGCATGTGGTACCCGTACTACACCCGACGGCTGGCAGAAAAGCCTGCTAATCTATGGATGGTTGTCAAAAATATGTTCAAATGATTTACACTGGAAAACAGGCCCGGTATAATGGCCCTAGTACCAGATTGTAAGCATTTACATTTCCCATAAAATAGGGGGCAATCGAATGAAGCATCTATTGCCGGCCGTGGAGCATTTCATCCGCACGGACTGCATAATTGTAGATCTGACCGACCTTGTAGCCATCCGGGGTGCACGGATGGCCGCCGAGTTCACCCCTGTTTTTGTCAGGGATGAGTCCGGTCAATATGCACTGCTGCCTGTATCGGCAGCCGAAACCATTCTGAATGTTCAAGATATCCTGATCAACGTCAAGACAGTAAACACAGATGATCCGTTAACGAAAGTCTCTGCTGCCTTCAACTCTTGTTCATTGGCGATCGTTCTTAACGACGGCAAGGCTGTCGGTTACCTTTCCGCACAGGATGTTATGGATGCGGTGGTGCAAGCTCACCGGGTGCTGGAGGCTTATTTTGCAACAACGCTGGATACCTTGGACCCGGACGTTGCCATTACGCTGATTGACGAGGAAGGATGTGTAGCCGTCTGGACGTCTGGAGCGGAGCATATATTCTCCATTCCGAAAGACGCTATCATCGGCAAGCCTGCTTCGGATTTCTTTCCCGTCGATCGTCTGCAGTCTCTTCGCACGCTCGAAACCGGCCAGCCCGCCCATAAAATGCAGCATCGGCCGCGGCACGACCTGTTCGTCCTAATTAATTCGAATCCGGTTACCCTCGAGGATCGGATTATTGGCGCCGTTGCGGCGGAATCAGACCTGACCACCCAAATGCGGCTGCATCAAGAGCTGCTGCAGATGACAAGCAAGGTCCATCATCTTCAGAAGGAAGTGGCCCTGCTGAACCCTGCGGCAGACCCATTTCAGCATATCAAGGGAACGAGCCGCGCGATTAAACACAGTATCGAAACGATCAAAAAGATCAGTTCGACAAAAGCGACGGTGCTTATCCTGGGTGAGAGCGGTACCGGAAAAGAATTATTCGCGAAGGCGATCCACGAGTCCCGCGAGTCGATGAACGCCCCCTTCATTGCAATCAATTGCGGAGCCATACCAGCCGCACTGTTCGAGAGCGAATTATTTGGCTACGAACGGGGCGCTTTCTCAGGTGCAGACCCGAAAGGGAAGAAAGGGAAGATCGAACTGGCCCGCGGCGGCACCCTATTCCTTGACGAGATCGGGGAAATGCCTCTTGATCTTCAGGTCAAGCTGCTGCGCGTGCTCCAAGAACGGAGTTACTTCCCGGTCGGCGGCACGAAGTTGCTGCAGGCCGACTGCCGGATTATCGCGGCCACAAACCGTGATTTGAAGCGAATGATTGATGATGGTAGCTTTCGCGAGGACTTATATTACCGGCTAAACGTCGTAACTTTGGAGGTTCCCCCCTTACGCGCCCGCAAAGAAGATATTTACGAGCTGACACAGTCCTTTCTTCACGAATTCTCGCTCGTTTATGGCCGCCATATCCATTCGTTTACGCCGGAGGTATTCGAGGATTTGCTTCATTACGATTGGCCTGGCAACATCCGCGAGCTGCGCAACACCATTGAGCGCCTCGTCATCTTCTCTACCGAAGGAGAGATTCGGCGCGAATATTTGCCAGACCATATTTATTCCGGCGATAAGAGTCCGCAGCCGGGAGAGGATGTTGGTGCAAGCACCGCACCCATCAACGGTGCTACATACCAGGCTAGGCTTGACGAGTACGAGCGGAACCTAATGCGTGAGGCGCTTGATGCGGTCAACGGGAACAAGTATACGCTGGCGAAGCAGCTCGGCATTTCGCGGGCTACGCTCTACAATAAGCTCAAACGGCTGAAACTGTGAAGCTAGCTTGGATGGACGATGTCTAATATTTTGGACACTTCAATTTTGAATGTCTAAAATTGCATACATAATGGAATTATCAGCCAATTATGAATCTTACACGCTTGTACCTTGCTTTTCTTGCTGACTTCCATCGTATTGATCTGTTCATTATTTCCCAAAAACGAAAGGCAGCTGATCGTTTGATCAGCCGCCTCTTTATCATGGTTCAACTACCGTATCCAGTTAGCTAAATAAACTCTATTTCTCTAGCTTGTCATTGTTTGTTATTTCAACCTCTGACAGGCTAATCACGGATCTCAAGCTTTCGTTTCTGTAGTCCATACAAACCGGCAGCAGCAATCGCTATAAAAATTGCGCTGGATGCCACGCCGAGTTGCAAGCCGTACCGGTTCGACCACCACATCTCCGACGATGGGGTCGATAATCTGTCCAGAGGCAAAAAAGCAGCTTCTTATTTCATGTCCTTCCAGCTTTTGAAATCGTGAATGGCGAAGCCGGCATAGCTTGTGTAGTGCGCCAATTGATTATGGGCGGACTGCAACTCTTTTTCCATCACTTCGCTGCTCATAGAATAGAATGAGACCCGCGGCCCCTCTTTGCTTTCGAGCGTTTCTACAGCAACAACAACTTTCTTCTTCAACGTGGAGGCTTCTCTCAGTATGGCCTGCGCATTCTTCACAATTCCATTGCTGCCTAACGCATAATTCCGATAATTCATGATGACTAGGCAATCGAACTTCTCTAGCATCCATGCGCTCATACTGTAATCCTTCCCCGGTACATTAATCGTATTTAGCCAAAACGGAACATCGATCGCAATTTTCAAGCCGCTCCCTTTGGTTTCTTTCTCGATCAGTCTCAAATTGTCCATCCAGCTTTCAAGAATCTTCTTATTGTCCTTCGTCCATTCACTTAGCGCATAAGGTTCAATATCGAAATGCAATCCCGAAAAGCTTGCTTCCGGGCCAACAGCGGCGTTATAGGCTTTAACCCACGCTATAAATTTTTGAATATCCTCCTGCTTAGACCTATAGGCCCATTCGGGACGACCCTCAAGTGCCTCCACTTGAATTCCTTCGCTCTTCGCTTTTCGAATAAAACCCTCATATATTGCTGGATCTATGTCTCTATCAACCTGAAGGTAAATATCCGTTAACCCTTTTATTCTTGCAAAACTTATAATTTTATCTTGATCCTGTTTCAGGATGTTGCTATCCCATATCCATGTTCCTTTCGGAGCACGAGCCACTGAGGTCATGACACTCACCAGATTGAGAGAAGGCTGCCAATCCACAATTGCATGCAAGGCTTCACTAATAAAGCGAAGCGGGACCATCGTGCGACCGTTTTTGAGCACCGCCGACCCTTCAAAATCTACTCTTTTTCCATTCACCAGTGCATGATTATCGCCAATCATCAGTATAATGATGTCACGGTTAAGCAAGATCGTGATTTGTTTTAATTTTCCGCTCCATTTCGTAGTAGCTCCGAGCTTGTCGGATACAAAAGCAAGTGGAACCATCGTAAGGTTGGTTTTTTGATCGACGTATGGGTGTTCATCTGGGAATTGTACTTCACGGCCATCCACGGATACTCGGACTTCAGAAGCGTAGATAGCGGGGGTAAACGCAGCTAAACATAGCAGGATAGCTAACGTGCATACTAGCAATTTTCTCATGTGTGACTTCCTCATCTTATTTTTTTATTTTCTTTACTGTGCATGCAATGTTCGACTATGAGATTATAAGGTATGTAATAATTGGTAACAAGAACAACGACGCAACGAAGCGTCGTTGTTCTTCTGATACTTCCAAGTTATATATGGAAACTCGGTTTCCATCGTTATTTTTTGAGCGAAATCCTACAGGTCTTCTATCCTTGATCCAGTATCGTTTTACGCCGAGAGCCGCATTTCACTTAAAATTTACTGTGTGAACATCAAGAGCTTCTATAGCTGCTTCAATAGAAGCAATGCGTCTTTCAAGTAACGTCTTTTGAGGACTACCTTCTTTAGCGTTTTCATGCTGTTTTTCTACAGATGGAAGAATACCAATTATAACCTTTCGGGCTTCAAGGATGTTTTCCTTTTCGTATGAAAAATCTGCTCCATACCAAGCATTTTCTAGACTATCTAAGGCGATTTTCACTGCATCCAGTCGTTTCTTAACGAGGGTTGCGTTTGATCCTTTCTCAATCATATTCTTGTAGGCATTTTCGAGTTTGCTTAAAGTTGACTGCATCGATTTTATCAACAATGTTTGGCGTTCTGGACTAACAGCTTTCATTTTTCTCACTCCTCACTCCCTTATGTATTGTACTCAACGTAAGGTGCTGATCCCATAGGTCGCTGCACCCAACTCGTGAGCAGTTACATGCGTCACAGCCAGCGCCTGCCCGGCGAGCCTGTGCTGCGTTAGCTTCAAAGGCGGCCTTACTTGATTGAGTTCAATCACTCGACAATGGCGGTCTTCATTTGGTTGTGTTTGCTCGAAATAATGTAGCTCATGTTGTGCGCAATCGACTGCCTATATCGTAAGAAGAGGATAATCCGTATCTGCCAATGTACCGCCCGACTCATAATGACGAAGCTAGGGGCTTCCATTACAATCCGCTTCCTTTCGATTCCAATATAAGTGTACAACATTTATGCAAGTGCAAAGATAAAACTGACATCCCCTTCATTTCCCTAATATCAATATAAAAAGATTATCAAAGTACTTTAATGTTTTCTCTAAAGATTGTTTGAATCATATGAGGTACATTAGATCATTCTCCTCTACTTGTAATGACTCAATTATGGCTACAAAAATGATCTATCAGGCTATTCGGCTTTGTTGATGTGTTTTTCAACTATAGTGTCCTTTAGCTAAATAATCTGTTGATGTTATTCAATTAGAAGCTCTTGTCATCGAGTCACGACAAGAACTTATATACTTAAAAGAAAAAAGCCGCATAGAATGCGACTTACACAGTTTTCATGTTCTTGTCGTCCGACAATTCAGTGTTGGAATTGGAAATTCTGTTACATCGCCTTCGGTGGCTATTCTGCCGACCGAATTACCTCGATTCTGCGTAAACCATAATGCCCCGTTTGGGCCGGGAACAATAAATGAAGGAAATGAGTCTGAATTAGGCAACTCAAATTCGGTCATCTCCCCCGATGTGGTTAACCTTCCGATTCTGCCGCTATTCATTTCCGTAAACCAAATCGCACCTTCCCGATCTTCCGTCATGCCGAAAGGCGCTATTGGCTTGATACTCGGTAAACCGCAAGTCCCGATCCGATCCGATTGCCCCGTTGTTCCGTTATTCTGATTCCTTAATCCGTCGAATCCCTCGCGCGATTTGTTCCCTCTCATGCTCGCTTAGCGAATATAGTACAGGTGCCCTAGGAATGTCGAACTTCAGATGAGAATGAGGGATTTCCGTCAATAGAGTTCCAATAGGTTGTTGACCATTCTTACTACGAATAACGTTCCAGAAAATTCTAGACCTATTTTCCTCGGTTCCCCATTTTTCAAGCGAATTGCGAAATAGCAAACATTTCCCGATGACAAAATCATGCTCCTTGAGGGGCTCCGTTGCTTCGAAACCTGCATCTTCAAGGCTATCAAAGATTACGGGCATCAACTGGTCCAAATAAAGCCCATAGGCAGCATCCTCGATTTCACGAAAAGCGATTGTTAACTCATCAAGCATCGAATCGTATAGTGTTTTCCATACCGATTCGATATATTGATTGCCTGCCCCGCCAATCTCCTCAATGGTCATGTCGTAACGGAATACTGGTTTTACAGTCATATATACTCCTCCTTGAATTGGATTATCTCCATCATATAACATGTAAGCCAATTGGAAGGTTAGAGGATAAATTTGAAGGAAATCAATAAATAATCAAGAATAACTTTACAAGTGTTTTAATGTTGTGCATTGTTCACGAAGGTGGGATAACATGGGCTTTCGACCCAAAAAACTGGCTGAAAAATACGGGTTAAGCAGCAGCACCCTGCGGAACTACGAAGCGAAGGGGCTGATACCTCCTGCAGTTCGATCTTCAAATGGATATCGTATGTATACCGAACGGCATGAAGCTTATCTGGCATGTATTCAAGCCATGGCTGCCGGATTTGGTATGGAAGTAACGAGCGAGGTAATGCATTGTCTTGGGCGAAATGAGTTGAATGACGCATTGTGGATCGTCAGGGATCGGGAGGTCATGCTGCATCGGGAAAAAGCAAGTTTAGATCAACTGGTAAGGGAATTGAAATCGTATTCTGAAGGTAGTCAAGCTTACGACTTTAACCAACATTTCAGCATCCGCGAGGTTTCCAGCCGGACAGGGGCTCCTAAATCGGCAATCCGTTACTGGGAGCAAAGCGGCCTGTTTACGGCTAAGCGAGACCCTGATAACGATTACCGTCTTTATAATGAAGCACACCTATATAAAATTAGGATGTTTCAGGTACTGCAGAGCGCTGTTTATTCCGAGGAAACCGTGAACTTAAAACAATCCATTGCACGCTTAGATCTAGAGAACATCGAGCATGCGATGAAGCTTTCTGAAAGTATCCAGGCTTACCTGCACAAAACGATCAAACTCCAGATGCGAGCGCACTATTTTCTATATCGCTTAATTAAAGACCCATTGTAGTGTATAGATTAATAAACGAAGCCATGGTAACAGCGTAGGATTATCGCTGTGACCATGGCTTTTATTTATTTGGAACTATAAGTTATCCGTATCATGGCGCGAGGAGTATTTGTCATGAAAGACCTTGGTTCAAGGCCGAAATCAACGATAAACAAGCCGTTCGTTTTCGAATTCTCGCCAGTACATGCCGACAAGCTCCAGATAGGAATAGTTCGCCTCCTGCCATCCTTGGCGGACCTGATCCAGCCACCACTGCATCACTTTTATCCGGTTTTCGAACGCTTTCTCTTTGCCGTCGAATGTTGCGGACACTTTGGTTATTTATTTCGCTTTGTCAGCAATAAATTGGGCGTCCGCCCAATCGGCGTGATCATTGCCATTTCCATCGCCGGCATCGGTAACGATTAACTTCAATTGTTTCCTTCCACTAACATCAACATCAATAAACTTGGCCGGAGTGTCTCTTTTCATCGTCCCACTGTCAAACAATTTCTCACCGTCGGCCCATACTTGAAAAGCTACGGATCCGACATCGTTTCTGTTTGCCTCCTGGTCAAGGCCTACATAGCATCGAAAGCGATCATACCCTTTCCCAGCAATGTCGTAAATGATTTCTGAATTAGCATGCGTTCCAATTCCTCTATCATAAGTGACAACGCCCGGATCACTTAACAATTCAATCGGGTTCCCTTCGACACTAGCATCTCGATGAATCGTTCCCCAGCCAGTCGTCGCGTAAATCCACGGAATGTCGCTTAAATACAATTGTGGAGTGATATTAAAATGAATCTTATACGTTTGCGTCACGGATCCATCTGCCGAGGTGACGGTAATCACGGTGGTACCCGGAAGTTGTTCAGCCGGTAAAATATCTACCATGACATCGTTATTGGCCGGAATGACTTCCACCGTGGGTACATCCGATATCGTGCCTTCCAAAAATGTCATGTAGTAATCTTTGGTTACGTGATCAAAACTTGAGAAGGATTCCCCGTTGATCTTGATGTCATCTATTAACACCTCTTTCAACAGCTTAGCTCCCGCCCAATCAGCATGAGTCGCACCATTGCCTACCCCACCGTCCGTTACTTCCAACGTAAGAACATCAACATTGGAAACATCAACATTGACATGCTGGGTATCCGTCTCACTTTTCATTACGCCGCTATCATAGAGCTTTTGCCCATCTCCCCACACTCGAAAGACGACAGAGCCCCCCTGAGTCTCACTGTCTAGTCCAATATCCGTGATAAACCTTGAAAAGTTTTTACCGATATAAAATGAAGCTTTAGAGTATGCATGAACACCCAATCCTTTTTCATACCCTTTACCGTTCAGGGTGATCATATTGCCATCTCCTTGACCACTCCCGCCAACACTTGTATCCCTTTCAGCGGGACCCCAGCCGTTTGAAACGTTGCCGAAAAATGGTATGTCGCTTAGAAATGTATCTTCCGCCTTAGGGGCGGACGGGACTTGCGCGGAAAATTCTGAGCGTACATGCCCCTGAATTTCCCCACCAGAAACGAACGCGGCATCCGCTGTAAGATGACTCCAGCCAGCCTCAGCGTCTTGAGGCACCGTCACCTTCCAACTCACCTTAACGGAATTGTTTATGCCTTCAGGTGGCATGGTTTTAAATGTGGTGTCCGAAGCGGGGATTACTGTCCATCCTTCCGGTACATTTAGATTGAGATCCAGGTTATGAACAGCCACTCTTCCATAATTGGTCAGCGTTGTTATGATCGTTGTGGTTTCACCTGGGGCTATAACAGAAGGGCCGTCAAACGATATACCAACAGCCGCAGGCACCCCGTTCGGTGTTCCCGGTGTAACACGGTAGGTGACCGCTGAAAATGGTTCAACATCGGAGACGATTTTGCTGGCATAACTCATTGTTTGGCCAGTCCAATCGTCTTCAGCAAAATAAACTGAAGCAGGTTTAAAACCTAATTTTTTCGGTTCAGCACTGATTGTTGTCGCTGCAGTAGTTCGGTTGACCAATGTCATCATTTTGCTTCCGTCAGACAGCGATTTGACCCAAATTTCTTTGCCGTCATTATCGATAACTCGCTTAAATCCGTCAGTTGAAACCTCATTTCTCGTTTCCCGACTGACGCGATACATCATAATTCCGTGAGACGGAACAGAAGCGCTGATTTTGTCTGTGGTCGTAGTCGTTTCATGTGCCCAGAGATTCCGAACCGTATAGGTCATATTGTCGACAGAAGTTGGTATGCCCAATTGACTTAGACTTATCTCCATATTTGACGCACCATCGGTTGAGTTGAAGAACAACACGGCTTTGTCCCCATTGGCCATCGGTTTCAACAATACATAAGTACCGTCGTTTGGCATCTTGATGGGACGTCCCTGTATTCCGATTGGATCCTGATTCACCGCAGTCACTTCGCGATTGGCGTAAATATCTAAAATTTCTTGGGAGGCATTCAGTAAATCGGTACCCGAGAGTAATGGCGCAGCCATTATGGACCAAAGACTAAATTCGGTACGATATTCTTCTAAACTCATGCCCCCGTTACCGACTTCCAGCATATCGGGATCATTCCAATAACCCGGACCAGCATACGGATACAGTTCAACAGTCTTAAGGAAATGGACTAACATCCGTAGATACGTATCACTAATATCACCTGTTGTCCGCCACAGATTGCCCACCTGCTTGCCCCATATCCACGGATCATCGGTTCCCCCAACGCTCATACTGAAAACAATGTCCCGTCCTGTATCCGCAAGCGCATCGCGCATCTTCGAATAGCGTTCCTGTATCGGTTGCCCCAGAGGGTCGCCACAATTATCATACTTTAGATAGTCGATTCCCCACTCGGCAAAACTTTGGGCATCTTTCTTTTCATAATTGAGACTCCCCGGATAATTGGCACAAGTCGTGGTACCTGCGCTTGCGTAAATACCAATTTTCAGACCGAGAGAGTGAACATAATCGGCGACTTCCTTCATCCCGTTTGGAAACTTTTCCGGATCGGGAACTAAATTGCCGTTTGCATCGCGTTGATTAAGCATCCAACAATCATCGATGTTGACGTATTCATAGCCCGCTTCTTTCATCCCGGAATCAACGATCTTTTTAGCCGTTTTCTTCACGAGATCGGCATTAACGTCACAATGAAAGGCGTTCCAACCATTCCAGCCCATCGGAGGCGTTTTTGCAAGCCCATTGTCAAGCGCATAGGCTTGTGATTGATTGAATCCTAACAAACCAATGACCAGTGTAAACAAAAACAAAAGCGTTACCAACGACTTTTGAAACCGAGGTTTGTTCATTGACATATCATCCTTTCTTTTATTGTATTCTCGTATGGAACTCTAGATCTTTGATCCCTCCTTTCGCGGCATCCGGCACAAACCATTTGGAGAACACTTTCGTAACGGCCATGCTGAAAACGCTTCCGCATGGACTTATGATAAAGGGGGACTTACAGGAGAGCAAGCAGCATAATTTGATGTATTGTACTATTTTTTTCGTATGCTATATGAGACGTATTGTCCGTGAAAATCGCAAAAAAATAGAAAATGATACACGAAAAAAAGGCCATATCCGAACTGGACATGGCCTATAAGAACCTATATCATTCCCACGTTTCTTTTCTTCATACGTTGTATACCGCATGCTATTTGCATCACGCTGCAACAGAATTTGTCATGAAATGCCTTGGTCCAAGGCCGAAATCAACGAAAACAAGCCGTTTGTTATCGAATTCTGCGCTTGCCCGAGAAATAATCATCATTCACTGTGGCTTGTATTCAAATGTAAACTTCACGGGAGTCGACATACCGTCCATTGAGAGATAGGCAACGTTGGTTCCTTTTAGAAAACCGGTAAGCTTGATCGTGAATTGGAAACTTCCCGTTACTGTACTTGTCGTCTGGCCTTCATACCGAACATTCCCTTTCGAATCGAGCACTTTCAAATTCACTTCGGACTGACTGCTTCCATCCATGACCAGACCATCAATCGTCAATTTTCCTGCGCCGACATCTGCTACAGCTCTTACGCCGTCGATCGGGGTTACCCCGTCGCCTCCCGCCAGGTTGTACACGCCAAACTCATAGAAGGAGTAACCATAATCCGTATTTCTTTCGAGGCCTTGAAATTTGACGTATCTGGCTTTGACCGGCTCAAAATGAACCGTTTCTTTTCCGTCACGTGCCGTAATCATTCCGTCATTGTCCTTGACCACGTTGGTCCAGTTCTGCTTATCGTCAGATACAAGAAGTTTGTAGGTTTTAGCACGCGCAAATTCCCAGCTGATTCGTACGGTATCAAATTCCTTGGTTTCGCCAAGATCGACCTGGTACCAGCTATTATTGGTGTAATCACTGGCCCATCTTGTCGCTGGGAATCCGTCTACTGCTTTTTCCGGTTGATAATTCGGGCTGCCGCCTTCTACCGAAGAAGCTTCCGCCTTTTTATTTTGCGCCAAGTTTCCAATGAGGTAATAAACGTCCTCCTTCAGCGCGTTGTACGCCGTTTCGTTTATAACGCCATCTTTCAACAAAATATCAAGTTCCGCGTTAAATCCTTTCAGATATTTGTCAAACTGTGTCGCATCCGTTCCTTCGTAGCGTTTCATTAGCTCTAGATAATTGTTCAAAGAACGAGGCGCTTCGGCATTCGTAAATTGATTTTGTTCTACAAATCGGTTCACCAATGTTTTCATGCTGTCCGCGTTTGCACTGGCATCGATGATATAAGACGTTTTCTGCGACTTGCCCGC
This sequence comes from Paenibacillus sp. NPDC058898, assembly GCF_049316025.1. Classification (NCBI taxonomy): domain Bacteria; kingdom Bacillati; phylum Bacillota; class Bacilli; order Caryophanales; family Paenibacillaceae; genus Paenibacillus; species Paenibacillus sp. NPDC058898. The sequence goes on from NZ_JBMOSM010000001.1 coordinate 754,341, forward strand.
CGTTACGGTAATAACCAATTCATGTTTTCCGGGTGCACCCGACAAATTTATGGTTGTTCCAGCCGTATAAGGCTTGCCGTCAAACTGAGCCGTCACTTTCGTCACGCCATCGTCATCCTTTAACTGCCACGTAAACTGGAACGGCTCTGTTTCATTTACCACGGCACCACTTTGAAGAGGTTGTCCATTTATTTGTACGGCTGCCTCCGGCGGAGCCGCATTATTGATTTCATATGTTCCATTCACATATTGATACAACCAATCATACAAAATGCGATTGGAAGGATCTTGGTTGACCGCCGCATTGTAAACGGCATTATTCCCTTGATAATAAGCTCTGAATCCGTTTTGCATCAAGCCGGTTTCAACGCCGCTGTTCAAGTAGTCGATAAATCGCTCACGGAACACGCCATCAGTCAGCATCCGGTCATCAAACTCGACTTCATTGGTCATGCCGTATTGCTTCGCCAGGTTGGCGGCATCCTCCAGACGGTCGTAGCCCATGTCCTCGAAGAAATAGTTCGGCTGGAAGGCAGCGTTGTCAAAGCCAACGTCCTTCCACATAAACGCTTTGTATGCCAAAGAATGCGGAATCCAGAAAAATTTCAGGTCCATATCATGGACTTTTCCGCTTACTGCTTTAATCAAATCCGGGCCAGTATCACTTGTGCTGATTTGTTCTTCCAGCCAGTACATGCCGACAAGCTCCAGATTGGAATAGTTCGCCTCCTGCCATCTTTGGCGGACCTGATCCAGCCACCACTGCATCACTTTTATCCGGTTTTCTTGCGCTTTCTCTTTGCCGACAACCGAGTCTCTGAAGCTTTCGGATACCCCGTCACCGTCAACGTCACCAAAGTCGTTTACGTATTCCCCCGGGTTCGGAATCATGAGCACAACCTTCATTTTATGATCAGGCTGATTCAGCTTGGATCCGACTTCCACTGTAGCCTCATTTAACTGCTGCATATCCCCTGCGGCTGCGAAGGTTTTGTCCAAATACCAACTCCAGTCCTCCAGGATCGTTTGCCCGACACCGAAGTCACGGCCGGCAGGCGAAGCCAGTCCGAGATATAATATCCCGTCAAAAAGCCAGTCGACAGGCTCGCCATCTTTATTTACATAACTGATATTAGGGATGATCCGTTCCTTGTTCCAATCACCCAGACCATTTGGATATTGTCCGTTATAAAGCAGGCCGAGATTGCGGATGCCTCCAGTGGCTTCTCCCGGGGCCATAAACTGCGGATGCTCGGCAGGGACCTTTACGGCCCCGTCAGCCTGTCCATCGGTACCCCGAATTTCGATCTCATCAATATATGACCATTGTGTTGGATGCATCGTAAAGGTGACTTTGACATAACGGGCATAAGCCAGCTTGCCGTTCGTATTCCCGCCTTTGATTCCATCCCGGCTGCCGTCCCATTCAAAGGTCTCCTGTCTTGGCGGACCTTCCCCCCAGAGCAGCTGGGTGGCGTTATGGGACAACAGTCCCCAATTTTCTTTATCGTCGGAGACATACATGGATACCGTCAAAGGTACGAGGATCGAGTTGGTAGGATAATCTTGGAAAAAGTGTGCTGTAGTCTTTCCGATTGATTTTTCCTCACCGAGATCAAAGACGACTTCCCGCGTTTTTCCACGCTGATGCCCTGCCCATGCCGGGTCATTCATATCCAATGTGCCGTATTTTCCATCCGTAAGCTTGTACTCGCCGTCAGGACGCGACGCGTCTGGCTCCTCAGACCATTCATAAGGAAGGCCGGCCGCAAGATTGCGGAATTGCGTCTCCTCCACTGCCGAAGATGCCGCCACTTGGTTTGGACTCGGAGCTGATCCTGCCTGTTCCGCTGCTGGTTCCCCAGCATCCGTCGGTAGATCTGGTACGAACTGTGGATTTCCTGCCTCATTTCCTTCCGGCTGGCCTGCATCGCCTGCCTGTGCAATCATCACTTCCGGAACAGGCGTTTTCGCCTGGACCGCAGAAACCGGGGCCATCAGCAATACGGCTGCCATCAGGACGGTTCCCCATTTCTTATTCAAATTCATTTTGGTCAACTCCTTTTTTGTTCTCAACTGAAAGAAATGCCTGAAATCTTTACCGCATTGTGATGAATACCTGAATCGATCCCCCCTTTCAAGATATCTGGCAAAAGCCTTTGTTGGAATCGCTTTCAAAAATTAAAAATTCATATTCCCCATTTCCTTTTTCTTTGCTCGCGAACTTGTACGGCGTCCGGGGTACGCACTTCCCAACCCCCGACGCCGCGGATGTCCGCCATGGTTACTGCACGGCAAGTAATTCTGTTCTATTTGCCTTTGCCGAATAGTTCCACAGATTTCAACAATTAAACTCCCGCTTCTTCCTTCTCATACATCTCTGTCAGCTTTATGCTTCTGCCTTGCTCAAAGCGAGATCGTTCGGAAGCGAACGCTATCAAATGGCTTTGCAAGGAAGCTGTAGCCGATGTGAGGCCTTGAGACGGGTTGCGGTCGAACTTATGTACATTTTTGAGGAAGGAGCCCACCATGCGCTCATCGCCTCCGCCGTGGCCGTCTCCCTGCACACTGCATTTAATTTCAATTTCTTCGCCCGTCGCATAGCGGTACAGTGTAAATGAGCCCTTATCCATGTCACCAATGATCTCTCCCTGCGTGCCCATAATCTGCACACGGCGGGTAGCGCTCTTGGTTAATCCCGACATAATAAAGTTAGCGTTGGCGCCGGTGGCAAATTCCATATTGACGACCTGATGGTCAACAACATTGTTATCGCAGCGATAGACGCAGCGGCCGAACGGTCCTTCCTTAAGCGCCCGGATAATGCCTTCCTGTGATAAATCGTGCGTCATATAGCGCGCCCAATGATCGGCAGGTTGCTCCAAATACATTTTAATCGCCGAAAAGGCACATTCCCTCTCCGCTTCGCAACCATCGATGCAGCGGTCCGTTGCACCCTCGGGCGCGTTCTCGGCTATAAAATGCAGCAATGAGCCAAAGGAGCTGACCGCTGTGCACGGCTCATCCATCAGCCAGGAGATGATGTCCAGGTCATGGCAGGACTTGGCCAAAATCATCGGGCTTGTTTCCTCGGAATTGCGCCAATTGCCGCGTACGTAGCTATGAACCATATGGTGATAGCCTACGTTTTCGGTCAGTTGAATGGTCCCGATTGCGCCCAGTTCCCCATCCTCGATGCATTTCTTGATGCCTGACCAGAACGGGGAATAGCGAAGCACATGCGTGACCACCAGCAAACGCTTATGCTTAAGTGAAGCTTGCTCCAGTTCTATACATTCCTGCACATTCGGTGACATCGGCTTCTCTAGCATGACATGGTAGCCAAGCTCCAGCGCTTTCATTGCTGGGATATAATGCATCCGATCAAGCGTGGAGATGATCATCACGTCGGCTATTTTCCCCTGCTCGAATGCTTTTTCCCACGAATTGTAAACGTGTTCTTCAGTGATTTGATGAATCTCTGCAAAACGTTGTCTGCGTTCATCATCCGGCTCGGCTACGGCAACAAACTTCAGCTCATTCGGAAATTTTTCCGCATACGGTCCATAGATGTATCTTCCTCTACTGCCTGCGCCTAATAGTACAGCTGTTAATGTCTTCAATGTTCTTCCCCCTTGCCTATACAATTGCATCATAATTTCATTGTAAAGGGTGATTCCGCGCATCAAAATAGATCATTGCTTACATTTCATATACATTTATTGACCTTGCTGCATCGTTTCGGTGCGGGCCGTCCGAAAATCCTGCGGTGTCATATCATTTTGCTTTTTAAAGAAGCGGATAAAGGCAAGCGCTGAATTGTAGCCGAGCTTGGCGGCAATTTCATTGACCTTCATGGATGTATTGAGCAGCATGTCCTTTGCAATGACATTGCGGTAATCATTTACGTATTTAGAGAGTCCAATTCCTGTTATCTGCTTGTAAAGCCTTGATAGATAGGATGGATTCAAGCTGACATAATCCCCAAGAGCGGTTAGGGAAATATCACCCGCAATATGCTCCTCTATATACCGATGCACCTTATTGACGACCTCCGCCGGCAGCTCTGTTCCCCTAATAGCATTCCATTCAAAAAAGCAGTCCGCAACTTGCCAATAGTATGGAATGAGCTCCGTCCATGAAGCGGTCTCCTCCTGGCGGAACAGCATATCCAAATTAATCTGGGTATTCATATAGTCTCGCATATCTTTATTTTTGTGCAAATGCGCCAGAAATACCGCAGATAGGAAATGGTACAACTCAATCTTGCGCTCATAAGGAGTATCCGGATCGTTCCAGATGTCTGTCAATTCAACAAATAGATGATTAAACTGCTCGCGGTGATTATTTTCAAGACAGCTCATAAGCAGCTGTACGCGAGCGTGTAAAAAGCTGTCATGATAGCTGTTCGCCTTCTCTTTTTCTTCGGACTTCTGAATATCTTTATCTGTCATGATGACCTCATGGAACAAGCCATGGCCTTGCATAAGACCGTATTTCATCGCATGAAAACGATCCGACAGCCGATTCCATGGGACAGCCTCGCTGCCAATAAGAAAAGATACGGAGAGGCTCAGCAACTTTTTGCTGGTAGCTTGTATCGTCTCCAAATTGCCGCTCACATAGCGGTATGCCCTGGTCCATTCCATCGTACCGGTATCCGTCGTTAACTCCGGGCCGGCTTTAGGCTGAAAGATCCATGCCATTTTGTTCATATCAAATACGACGGAGAAGCAGCGCACATGGGCGGATAAATACTCATCGCCGATATTTTGAAGAGCGTAAGCGAGCAAAGCCTTGTCCGGCGCCGTGAACATTTCCTTCCAGGCATCGATCCGGCCAATCAGTAAATAGACAGGCAGCGATGCGTCAAGCGGAATGTCCATTTCCGCAAAAGCGTCCCGAAGCTGCTGCCCCGTCATCGTCTTGCCTTGAAATAAGCCCCAAATATATTCCTTCTGCAAGGAAGGCATCGCTATTCTCATTTTGGACTGGGCACGCAAGATCATTTGCGCCTGATCCTGTTCCTCTTCAATTTCCTCTATGGCCCGTTCAACGGTATGAATGATCTTCTCGTCGCTTTCCACTTTCAGTAAATAATCAAAAGCGCCAAACGTAAGGGCGTTCTTCGCATACTGAAAATCATTGTACCCTGTCAATAAAATAACTTTGCACTTCGGCCACTGCGATTTGATTTCCTGCAGAAGCTCAATCCCCTCTATGCCGGACATCTTAATGTCCGAAATCACAATATCCATCCGGTGATGAGACAGCACCGCAAGCGCCTCTTCACCGGAATAGGCCTTCATGACTTCAAGGTCCAAATGCTCCGTCTTCTCGAACAACTCCAGAAGACCATCTACAATAATCGGCAGATCATCCACGATTAAAAGCCTGTACATGGCGATTCCTCCTTAGCTCATGCTCAGTTTAATAATAGCTTGAAGCCCGCCAAGCTCAGAGCGTGATACGGTAATCCCATACTCTTCTCCATAACGGAGCTGAATTCTGCGATGAACATTAAGCAGGCCGGTTGTCTCCTCAATCTGGTTGGTTGAATAACGCAGCCTCTTGCCAAGCGCTTCGATCTCCTCGTCTGTAATGAACTCGCCGTTATCTTCTACATAAATGTATAAAGCATCATTTCGCAGCTTGCTGTGCACCCATAGCTCGCCCATGCCACGCATATTGCCGAGGGCGTACTTGTAAGCATTTTCAATAATAGGCTGCAAAATCAAACGGGGGACTTCAATCGGCTGGGCTTCGACTTCAAACAGCACTTGGATTCGATCCCCGTAACAGATCGACTGCATCTCCACATAAGTGCGGGAATGCTCAAGCTCCATCTCCAGCGGGATGTCGTCATCATGTTGGCGAGTAATGAACTGAAAATATTGCCCGATGTATAAACAGAACTGGTAGGCTTTTTCCTTCTGGCTATCGGATTTAATCAAACGGCAAAGCACGAAAAAGCAATTATATAAAAAATGAGGATTAATTTGCGATTGCAATCTTTTCAGCTCCGAACGCTGATTGCGAATTTGCTGCTCATAATTTTCCTCAATCAGTGTTTTCAAAGATTTCACGGTATCGTTAAAAGCCTGGTATAAATAGCCGAACTCATCCTTCCTGCGGTCAATCAAGATCGGCTCCAGCTCGTTTTGCTGCATGCGGCGGAAAGAACGCACCAGCTTGATCAACGGACGGTATATTAACCGGATTAAAAAATAGGTAAAGAATAAAAAAATAAAAACAGCAAGCACGCAAGCCCACCAAAACAAAGCTTTATATACCTCGAGCGAACCGAGAATCATCTCTTCCGGTATGCTCGTTATCATGTATGAATTCCAGAGGCTGGAATACTTGAATACGGTTAGAAATCGCTTGTTTTTATAATGGATCGTATCATAGCCTTCATCCATTTTTGCTGCCTGCTTTTCAAAAGCCAGCTGCTTCATCAGATCATGCAATTCAGGGTCGGAGCCGCTATTGATTTCCCAGCCGCGCTCCAGATTAAACAATACGCTCTGGCCTCCCCTGCTATTGCCGATTTGCGCTAATGTTTCTTTCATTTTACCGGTTGAGAGCTCTACGCCTACCACATAGAGCGGGTCCTTTTTGCCTGCAGGGTATTGCATCGTAATAAACAGCCGATCCTGCCAATAAATAAAGGGCTCCGTATAGAGCTTCTTGTCTGGCTGCATCGCTTCATATTCTTCCACATTCAGCTTGGTTTCAAAGCTGTTGCTCAGCACAGTACGCTCGATTTGAGGAATGTACGCCTTCGCCTCGCGAATAAAAGGACTGGAGTTTTTCATTAAATCCAAGCGGTGCTGAATATCCAATATTTTATACGACCGCTCATAGGAGTTCATCTGCTCGCCTGTCGCGGCCACTTCCATTAAATCCCTGTCCATGACGTAGTTTGGCAAATATCGGCTAATCCGGTCTGCTTCCTTATCAAGGGAGTCTATATAAAACCGCGTCGTATTCAATATCGAATCGGATATTTCACTGCGGATATGATTAGCCCCTTGCTCATTAATCAACCAGGTAACAGCCATAAGCGGAAGTAAGGCCGCCAAAAAGGCAGCCATTATTTTTTTGAATATAGAGGAATCCTGTAAAAAGAATATACTTTTCATCGTTTGTTCTCCTGTGCCCGAGATCTACGACCTTCCTATCTATTCTTTTACACTTCCCATTACAATGCCTTTGATGAAAAACCGCTGCAAGAATGGATAGACAATAAGAATCGGGAAAGCCGCAACAAAGATTTGTGCCGCTCTGCTTGTACGGTCAGACAGCTGGAGCATGAGTTCCACATTTTCTGATTTAAGAAATCGGAAATCCATCTTAATAATAACGGTTTGCAAGAAAGTTTGCAGCGGATAATTTTCCGGATGATTCATATAAAGCATGCCATCAAACCAGCTATTCCAATGCCCTACCATCGTAAAAAGCCCCGTTGTCGCCAGTGCGGGCAACGATAGCGGAACATATATTTTCCAAAGTGTTGAAAAATGCCCGGCTCCGTCTATCCGTGAAGCATCCTCAAGCTCCCTGGGCAAATTGCGGTAAAAGTTCAAAAGCAGGATGACGTTGAACACGTTAATCGCCATAGGAAACACCAGCGCTCCGAGTGAATCAATAAGTCCCAGGCTTTTAATTGTCAAATAGGTAGGAATGAGTCCGCCGTTGAACAAAATCGTAAAAACGAAAATCCAGGCATAAACGGTTCTTAGACGAAACGAATGGCGGTCCTTGGATAAAGGATAAGCCGTAACAATCGTTAACAGCATGCTTAATGCCGTCCCTACAACAACCCGTTGAATAGAAATGCCAAAGGCTCTTACATATTCAGGCTTGCCGAACACGTTATCATAAGCCGCCGTTGTAAACTCTACAGGCCACAGCGCAACCTTCCCGGCTGCCGCCGCCGAACCCGAGCTAAAGGAAATCGCCAAAATATGAATAATCGGCATTAAGCATAAAAAAGATATAAACGCAAGAATGATTAGATTGCTAACTAGAAAAGCCCTTCTTCCTAATGACGGTTTAATAATCACGGTGTGTCTCCTTTCTGAATCACCGACTTTTCCGCTACTAGAAAATACGGTAATTCGCTAGTCGGTAGGCGAGTACGTAGGATACGGAAATGAAAATAAAGGATACAACGGATTTCAATAAGCCGACAGCTGTGGCAAATCCGAACTGGGCTTGCTGTATCCCCATGCGGTAGACGAAAGTATCGATGATATCGGCACTTTCATAAACCGGGGCGCTGTACAGGTTAAATATTTGATCAAATCCGGCATTCAGCACATTGCCGATATTAAGCGTAAGCATAAGAACGATGATCGGCATCATGCCCGGCAGCGTCACGTGAAGCGTTTGTTTCCAGCGGCCCGCACCATCGATTTCAGCGGCTTCATAAAGCGTAGGATTAATTCCTGTCAGCGCCGCCAAATAAACAATGGTGCCAAATCCAAATTCCTTCCATACATCGGAGATGACCATAACATAAGGGAACCAGTTATTGTCGCCAAGAAAGAAAATCGGCTTCATGCCGAACCATCCAAGCATCTGGTTCAATATGCCGGAAGAAGGAGACAAAATATCGACCAAAATACCGCTGAGCAGCACCCAGGATAAGAAATGGGGCAGATAGACCAGGGTTTGGAACGTTCTTTTCATCCATTCTCTGCGCAATTCATTAAGCAAAATAGCAATGGTGATCGGCACGAACAAACCGGCAACGATTTTCATTACAGCAATATATACCGTGTTAAAAAAGATACGGCCGATATCCGGATAATCCATTAACAGCTGGAAGTTCCTCCATCCGATAAACGGGGAGCCGAACAACCCTTTATTCGGCACATATTTTTGAAAAGCCATCATGATTCCTGACATCGGAATGTAACTAAAAATAATAATAAAAGCCAAACCCGGCAGCAGCATCAAATGAAGCGGCCATTCCTTCTTCCACACGCGCGTCAGACTCTTCATATCTCTCACCTCGCTGATTCACTTATCGTGCTGTGCATTCCCTTGCTCAAGAACCGGATTGTTCTTGAAAAAAGGAGGGATTGCATAGATTCAATCCCTCCTTTGCGCTGCAGATCCTATTGAAGCGATTTATACCACTCGTTAACTTCTTTCGTGATTTCGTCGCCGCCAAGCTTCTTCCACTCTTCAACGAATTTATCGAATTCGTCTACGGATACTTGGTTCATCATGATTTTGATGAATATTTCATCACGTTTCTTCGTTAAAATTTCTTGACGGTCTGCCATCGTCGGCGTAGGCGCGCCGTAGAATTTGTTTTGCAGGTACTGCTTGTTCTTTTGAATTTCTGGAATATGTGCGAAGGCACCATTCGGACCGGAGATTACATATTCCCACCACATGCTTGTATCGCCTTCAACGTATTGCATGGCGCGTGCATAACGCGTTTTTTGGTCTACTGTCTCAAGGATGCTTTCGTCCTTGTTTTCAATAGCTTTAGGCAAGATTTCGCCGTTATTGTCAAACTGTTTGCCTACACGAAGAGGGTTCAGGAGCCAGTAGTTGTTGCCTTTTTCCACAGGGTCTTTGCCATACGCATATACTTTCTGCTCTTCTGTCGGATGATTGTCAACAACGATCCATTGGTTTAATAAACCGATCACGCCTTCCGGATGCTTGGCTTTTTTAGAGATTACATAGTATTCGTCAACACCAAGACCGATTTGATTTAATGTAGGCCTGTTATCGATAGAAGGGATAGGGTATAATCCCCATTCTTGGACAACCTTTCCGTCTTTCACAGCGCCCTGCACAAGCTGCGCCGGTGTCCAGGAAGCGCCAAATACCATGCCGATACTGCCGTCGTAGATTAGCTCAGCGGCTTTTTCCGAATCTTTCACCGCAAACTCTGGATCGATCAATCCTTTTTTGAATAGGTCTTGCAGCGCTGCAAGAGCCTGCTTCATCTCAGGCTGAATATCACTGTTCATCAAACCGCCATTTCCGTCTTCCATCCAAATGTTTTCATAAGCATGATAGCCGTTCAAGAACGCTCTCAGTCCGGTAACGCCTGTCTCTGTACTAAAAGGATTCTTGCTGACCGCAATACCATAAGCTTGTTTTGTACCGCCAGGATTCTTCGCTTTGAACGCTTCGGCAATTTCAATAAAATCATCCATTGTCTTAGGCTCAGGCAGGCCCAGTTCTTTCAGCCAGTCCGTACGAACGAACAAGAATTGATAGTTGAACGGGTTGTATGAGCTTGGAATACCCATCATTTTCCCGTCGATCATCGCTGTTTTCATTTGCATGCCGCCGTCCATGGTCAGAAACTTTTTCGTCTCTTCCGTAGCATGCTGATCATAAATCTCTGTCAAATCCATAATCATATCCGCTTCAGTAAGCTCTTTAAGCTGTGCAGCGTTTACAAGCAAGAAATCCGGAAGATCGTTGGAAGCGATAGCAATTTTTACTCTCTCTTTAAATTGGCTTACATCTGCAATCCACTTGTTTGTAATTTTGACACCGATATCTTTTTCATAAGCGTCATAAACTGAGTTTTTGTCGAAGTCTTCACCTTCGTCAAATTTCAAGTAAGGATCGCTTGGCGAAACCGTTGAAACCTCAATGATATCATTGCTGTTTCCTGTGCCTGTTGTTTCGACCGGTTCCTTGGTATTTCCAGGTGGTGGCTCAGACGACGTTTTGAAACCGCAGCCTGTAATCGCCAATGCAAGCGTCAAGGAGATCATGACAAGTGCCTTTTTGCTCTTCAAATTTTACCCCTCCGGTACATTTCGTTATAGTTTTCGCTGCAAATTATAATGCAGTATTTCATATTTCAAGTATAAAAAGAAGCCTCCCGCTGTTCTATATACTAGTCTTTACTTTCGTATACACCTCTTGACACCAGACAAAAATAAATATTTACTGTGTTTGATGTATACAACGTCGGCGTATTCTTTTCATTTAGATACACCTCAAAATGTATGTATAGAAGTAAATAACAGTATCTGGTTAAAGGCATCTCTTGTCTATATACTTAGCATATAAATTCATTATTGTCTGGAGGCCATTGGATCATAATGAAACTTCATATTGCTTATGATCATCCCATTGCCATCAATGCTTTCGAATGGACCCCTGCTACTTATCAGCAGCCGCCCCATGTGCACGCGAGTCTGGAGATCGGCCTTTGTTTAACAGGCAAAGGCCGCTTTTTCTTCGGAAATAAACAATATACAGCTAATCCCGGCGACTTGTTTCTGGTCAATAACGAGGAACGGCACATTGCCCAATCCGATCCCGATGACCCGAGCCGCTATCTTTTTATTAACTTTGATCCCGCGCTGCTGCTAGCTGAGGAGCCTGGGCTGCTGCTGCCATTCTCCTATCGCTCCAATCATTTTTGCAATCATATCATTGGCGATTCCCCCCTCGCCAAACAGCTCACTCCTTGGGTACTGGCTATAGCGGAAGAACTGCGAGAGAAGTCCCCGGGGTATTTGGTCATGGCCAAAAGCGCGCTCATTCAGCTGTGCGGCCGTCTTCTTCGACATTACAACGGTTTGCTATCCGATGATGAGCGTCATCATATGGTACATTCCGTTCTCCAGGTGCAATCGCTTGCCGCTTTGGTCGAGCATCGTTACAATGAGCCGGTTAGCTTAGGGGAATTGGCTGATGAACTTGGTTTAAGCGTCTCGCGCGTGAGCCGAGCGTTTCTGGAAACGACGGGTTACCGTTTCTCGGAATATGTCTCCTTACTTCGTATCCAGGCTGCCAAGCGGGAATTGGCAGGAACGGACAAAGTTGTTGCTGATATTGCATTCGAATGCGGCTTTCAAAGCTTGCCGACCTTTTACCGCGTCTTTAAAGAGACTGTCGGCATGTCTCCGATCCGTTATCGGCAATCGATGGGGGTTATGGAATGAACAAAAAATGAGAATAACGCTTTCCTAATTTGAGAAGCCATTGCCGGCATGGCTGGTTATAATCAAGGCATACATTGATTTCACGTATTTCAGGAGGGCAACCGTTATGACGAAATGGATTGGACTGAGGGAATTAGTTCGGGAAGAAGTAAAACAGCGCGAAGAAGAAGGCTGTAATGTAGAAGGGATGTCCGAACGTTTGGAAGCCGCCGGCACAGACGAAGCAAACTTAATGGAAGTATACCAGGCTTTAATGGCACTTGAACCAACGGCGGATTTCAAGTATATCGAGCCGTCGGAATTGGAAGCCATTCGCGCCGAACGTCCGGATGGACCGAGAACACTGTCCGGAAAGTGGGATGAACTTAAATGGCAGGATAAATTTCATGGTGCTTGGCTCGGCCGTTCGGCTGGTTGTGCGCTCGGAAAACCTCTCGAGGCTCCTTCTTTCATGCAAGGCTCCGGCGGAAGACCCGGGTGGCACAATATTAAGTTGTGGTTCGAAGGTTCGGGGCAATGGCCGATTCGCCACTATACACCGGGCGAATCAACTGCGGAAGCCGAGCACGGTATCGAGATCGCAAGGTGGAGCAGCTTGGCGAGCTGCCGGGAGAATATTCGCTTTATGGAAACAGACGATGATATTCGTTATACCGTTCTTGGCCTACTCATGCTTGAGGAGCGCGGGCTTGATTTCAACTCCTGGGATGTGGGCAAGCTGTGGCATCGTCATTTGTCATTCGGGCAGGTATTCACAGCTGAAGCGCAGTCCTATCTTAATTTCGCGCGTGTCACTTCACATATTAGCGGCGATCGGCCAGATGACTGGGAGAAACATATCCATTGGGGACGTTCTTATCTAAATCCCTATCGCGAATGGATCGGCGCCCAGATCCGTGTGGACGGCTATGCATACGGTGCTGCCGGCCAGCCCCAGCTTGCAGCTGAGCTTGCTTGGCGGGACGCTTCCTTCTCCCATGTGAAGAATGGTATTTACGGCGCCATGTTTTGCTCGGCTATGATTGCCGCCGCATTCGTTGAAAGTGATATGAAGCGAATTGTTGAGATCGGATTGAGTGAAATTCCGAAACGCAGCCGTCTTGCAGAAGATATCGCGTTAGCGGTCAACATTGCTCAGGAAACGGAAGATTCATTAGAATTGGTGAGTAAAATATGGGAAGCATTTAAGCACTATCACCCTGTTCATACCAATAATAATGCTGCATTATGCGCGGCTGCTCTCATTCATTCCGGAGGCGATTTTGAGAAAGGCATAACAACCGCCGTACTTGGTGGCTGGGACACCGATTGCAATGGCGCCACCGTCGGTTCCATTCTTGGCGCATCACTTGGAGCAGCGGCGCTCCCTGAGAAGTGGATCTCGCCGCTAAACGATACGTTGTATGCCGATGTCAGTGGCTTCCACCCCATTGCCATCTCCGAATGCGCACAAAGAAGCTATAGTGTCTTCCGAAAATTGCAGCATTAAAATCATGAACCTCTCGATTCATACGTCCTCTTATCATTCAGCCAATCACGGTATTATTCCGAAAGCCCCATGGGGTTGAAGTAGTTGAGCCATCCTTATAGACTTAAACCGACTGCAACAGATTGCAGTCGGTTTATCGATTACGTATCCAAATGTAATTTTTCGCAATAATATGCCTCAGCTATTTCCTTTTAAAAGATCCCAGCTTTGCAGCATGGATTCCGACAATGAGTAGCCATGCAATTTCGGCTGCGATTAAGAATCGTCCGAACAAACCTGCCAGAACATCGGGTCCAAACTGTCCATCTTGGGGAATTTGAAGTACAAATAGGAGCATAGCGACTATTGCAATAACAGAACTTAGAATGAGCAGACTCCTAATCGGTCTCCAAGTATCGACTCGAGTTAGCGAAAAACTAATCAAGACTGAGGCTAGTGGCGTATAGTCAAGCATCGCTCCAATCGAATGCATTCTGCCATTGAACGTTGCATCCTCTGGACTGATAGAAATTGGATCGGTGACGAAGATCCCCGCGATGATGACGCCAATTGCACTGATCCCTAGTATGACAAGTCCTATGTATCCTGTGAAGGTACGAATTTGCGGGAAAATCGTAACCATGACACTGATTTGGGCAACCGCCAGCATTCCAAAAGACAAATGCATCATCCAACCAGAGGTGCCAAGCGCATACTCGCTGATAAAGCGCCATGTCGGATCAAATTCAGGCTCCAGAATATGAAGACTAGAAAGGATTAAAATGAACAACGTCCCAGCGAGGACCGATATAAGCGCAAATCTGGAAGCAGTCTTTGTTATAGGTTTTGCATGGACTAGCTGCTTAGCCAATTTCTATCCCTCCTGTTGTCCGTGACTCTCGTCATCGTCGATTCATATCCACCTCCACCGGGATAACTCCATGTACCTTCATTGGAGTTCCCATCAGAACTGAAAATTCCTTTGAAGTATGAAGTCGATCCCTTCTCACCTGCCCAAATGAAAAGCGTGTCTCCTTCGATCTCATAAACATAGTCGAACGTGTTGCCTAGCGTATCATAATACCGGGATCGGATATCCGTGCTTGTTCTCTCACCGAACGGCTTCAAATGCCCAATAAACTCAATGCCTTTCACTTCTTGCCCATTTTGAGAAAGCTGGACGCGTTGGATCAAAAAATGTCCGCCTTCCATCCATTCATAGGTTACCATTCCTTCGGCTCCGCCGCTGATATCCCAAGTGCCGACCAACCGATTCAGAGTTTGAAGATCAGTCATATTCACATTCTCCTTAAGCAAAATGTCTTACGATTCAAAATCAGCTTTTATCCTTGTTAGATAATTTTCAAGTGAATCTAGCCTTTTGTTCCAGACGTCCCGATAATTTAACATGTAACTCGTAATAAAACTATTGATACCTGTCATAGTTCCTCCTTTTTCTAGTAGTCCAGCTTTTACTCCTCAAAATGATTGAGACCTCTTCAAGGATAGATATATTTCCAGCTGCGCTTTGCTACGGGAGCGCACTATCCCTGCTTCGCTCAAAATGCGCAAATGACGGAATACGTGCGACTGGCTGATACTAAATGACAATTTCTCTTACCGATTTCGGACCTTTTTTAAGTAGTTCAACAATGTTGGACCGATTGACATCGGCAAAAGTGAGTAACGTTATTTGGATGACTAATGTGTTCGTGCACCCAATATACACTTTAACGTATATACATGTCAACATATATTATACACCAACAGTTCTTCCACATTGCGTTACCACCTTCATGATCTATCAGGCTGTTGTTAAACAAAAAAGTCCGCGGAATCCGCGGACTTTAATACATGGTAGATTATTTATTGAAAGTAACTTTCTCTGAACCGCCCTCAAGAACGATCGACGTGTCCTGCGGCTTCGTTTCCGCGATTTTGCGGCCGCCTCTGAACGAATAAAGCACTGCCGCCTGTTTGCGAATAGCCTCATATTCGTTCTCCGCTTCAAGAACGATGAAGTTGGCAGGCTTGCCTTCTTCAATACCGTACACGTCCTCGATATGCAGCGTTCTCGCGCTGTTTTTCGTAATGAGATCGATTGAGTTCACGATTTGATCGTAACCGAGCAACTGCGATGCATGGATGCCCATGTGCAGCACCTGAAGCATGTTACCCGTGCCTAGCGGATACCATGGATCAAAGATGTCATCGTGACCGAAGCACACATTGAGACCGGCTTCCTGCAGCTCTTTGACGCGAGTCAGCCCTCTTCTTTTCGGATACGTGTCGAAGCGTCCCTGCAGGTGGATGTTAACCAGAGGGTTGGAGACGAAATTCAGGTCAGCCATCTTCAGCAATCTAAATAATTTGTACGTATAGGCATCATTGTATGAGCCCATCGCCGTCGTGTGGCTTGCTGTCGTGCGGGAGCCCAGTCCGCGTTCGTAGGCTTCTTTGGCGACGACTTCCACGAAACGGGATTGCTCATCATCGATTTCGTCGCAATGGATGTCGATAAGACGGTCGTATTTTTCGGCGAGGTCAAACGCAACCTTCATCGAATCGACGCCATACTCCCTCGTGAATTCGAAGTGCGGAATGCCGCCGACCACATCAACGCCCATTTTCAGCGACTCTTCCAGCAATTCCGCGCCGTTCGGGTAAGAGTGAATGCCTTCCTGCGGAAAAGCAACAAGCTGGATGTCGATGTACGGTGCCATTTCTTCTTTCACTTCCAGCATCGCTTTAACTGCGGTCAAGCTTGGATCGGTAACGTCCACATGCGTCCGCACATGCTGGATGCCCTGCGCCATCTGCCACTTGAGCGCCGTTTTGGAGCGCGTTTTGACATCTTCATGCGTCAGGAACGCCTTGCGTTCTGACCAACGCTGGATGCCTTCGAACAACGTTCCGCTCAAATTCCACTCCGGCTCGCCCGCCGTTAATGTTGTGTCCAGATGAATGTGAGGTTCAATGAACGGCGGCAGCACAAGCGAGCCGCCAACGTCAATGACTTCCTCATTCGCAGTTGTTTCCAATGACTGCGTGATTTGCTCAAACTTCCCGTCTTTCACGACGATATTCCATAAGCCTTCTTTACCCCGCAATTTTGCGTTCTGTATAATCATTTATTTTCCCCTTTTCTTTGGATTCTTTGGCAGGAACGATCAGCATTAACACGATGTAGGCCACTGCCGTACCGATCAGTGCGTTCAATGGCGTGATTCCCGGAGCCAGCTGGGCGAAGGCAACGCCGATGGCCCAAGCTACCATCGCTATCCAGTTTACCTTCTTGAAAGTCATGTCGGCAAACGGTTTATAGTTTCTGCGCTTCACGAAGAAGTAGTCCGCGATGATGATGGCCCCGATGGACGGGATCGCCGCGCCCAGCACATTCAGGAAACCGACGAAATTGTTGTACATCCACATGGCCAATATGGTACCTACGATGCCATTTACAATGACGAAGAACTTTTTCGGAATTTTCGTAATGTTGGCAAAACCCAGCCCGGAAGCATAAAGAGCGTTATCGTTGGTCGTCCAAATATTCAGTCCCAGAACGATGATCGCCGGAATAATCAGCCCTTGCAGGAACATGACCTCCGAGATATCTGCCTGCTTATATGCCATTGCGCCGACTGCGCCGAACAGGAACATGAGTGAGTTCCCCAGGAAGAACGCAATGACCGTCGCAGTAACCGCCTGCCGGGACGTTCGAGAAAACCGGGCGAAATCGGGAGTCAGTGTTCCGCCGCTAATGAATGACCCGATACAAATGGTCAATGCCGCTGCCGCGGTGAGCGTCTGGGTCGGGGTGTAATCGAGCAATCCTTGCAGTCCGCCCAAGGAGCCTGTCCCTTCGAACATGGAGTAACCGCCAAGAATGGTAATAGCCGGTACCGCAATATAGCCCAGAATGACGAGCGATTTCATGCCGAAGATTGCTGATGCCGTCATGGCGAGACCAAATATGAAGATCAACAGGTACACATTCCAATCCATCGCTTTGGCAACCGGAATCGCGAACATGGCCACACCGACGCCGAACCAACCGACCTGCGTAAAGCCGAGCAGGAATGAAGGCAGGTACGAGCCTTTCTCACCAAACGCATACTTTGCCAGCAAATGCGTGGAAAGGCCCGTTTTGGCAGCGATATGTGCCAGCGCTCCCGTATAGATGCCGAGTGCCAAATTGCCTGCAAGCACGATTCCAATGAACTCCATGAACGTCAAGCCGACTCCGAGCGTCCCCCCTGCCAGCATGCTTGCCGAAAAGAAAGTGAATCCTAACATGACGGATAACGTCTTCCAAAAATGGTTTCTCTGCGTTTTCGGTACCGCTTGCCACGAAAACTCTTGATCTTGTTTGCTCATCAGAATACCTCCAGGTTAAAGTGTTCTGATACCAAAGAAGCAGAAAAAAGAGGCTACTCGTCAAGTCTTAACTGACAAGTAGCCTCTTTTTCACATCATAACCCGCGCGAAGACGCAGAGCATCCCCTGACGGAATATGCACTAATCCTCGCATGATTATAAAAATCCGCTGCCCTTGCCAGCCTCTCTGGACTGAATTAAAGGTACCAGTATTCAATTACATTCTATTATTTTGGAAAAACCTACAGTTGTCAATGTTATAATTATCCAATGGTTGAAATCCTCTTAAGTAAATGTTCTTTTTGCAGGTTGCCTTTTCGCATGGCCGCTGCATGTACTGGTTTATGTAAGAACGAATTGCAATTATTTCAACATGTTCTTGGAAATGATGTTACTGTCGAACGGATCGAATACATCCTATCAGGTGGAAGAAGCTGCATTTACAGGGTTCATAAATGAAGAATCCCCTCCAAGTGAACTTAATGTGCTTTTACACACAGTCTACTTAAAGGGGATCTTATCCATTTAGCGATCGTTGTTCTGCGACTCTAAAAGTTCATATGGGCCTTGTACTTTTCTTCATCACCCCATTTCCAATGGTGCTTTTTAGTTATAGACTTCTGTAACTATATTTATAGCATCCTTAGCTATAATGAGCGTGTCACAATTAAGAATATCATATACATTCAGCGAGTTGGCTTCAGTGGTCTGCACATCTGGAATGTTATTTGCACTTTTATACACGATGTGATCCACCTCAGGTGTTACAATTAGCACTTTCTTATTGGCATGAAGAGCTTTAAGCATCGCGACGATACCTTTTGTCCTGTAGCTTTCAAGCTTAATATGGTCAACTACAATGAGTTCATCATCTTGCACTTTGGCGGATAAAGCTGATTTGATCGCAAGACGTTTAACCTTTTTATTGAGACGATATCCATATTCACGAGGTTTGGGACCGAACGCAATACCTCCGTGACGCCAGTGCGGCATACGAATGGAACCCGCTCGAGATCTATTAATTTTATTTTGTTTATAGGGTTTTCTACCTCCACCTCTAACTTCGCCACGAGTTAAAGTCGAGTGTGTTCCACTTCGTTTGTTCGCAAGATGGTTAACAACAGCTTCATGCAGTACCGATTCGTTGGGGATAATACCGAAGATGGATTCTTCAAGTTCCATTTCACCCGTAATGTTACCTTCCATATTATAAATAGAAACGTTTAACAAACTTAGCTACCTCCTGATTATCATCGTAAAAAAGTGGATTTCATTATAGGAACGGACAGCTCAAAAGTGAGCAGAAATCATGATAATCAGTAGTTTATTGGATTTTGAATATCAACATTTTCTTTCTACTCACTTATATTACAATCGAAGTATCTACGATAACATCCATCACTTCGACCCCCTCTTGGTGCAAATTTAAATGGTTAATACCCAATGTGCCCCTTACATCTACACGATAACAGATAGAAAATTCATGATCTATATACAAAACGATGCTGTAGTATTTTATATTTGTTAACTCAGAACTAATGCTAATTAACATGTAGTGTGTACTCCGAGTGCAGATTTCTTCTTTTCATTATAAAAATCCCTTCAAGAGTAACAGTGCTCGTGTTTAGCACTCTTGAAGGGAAAAGTAGGCATCTATTTCTGATATATTATTTTTCTGATAGCATAGGTTGATAAATAGAATGATTCTGCGAGTTCCTCGACTGAAGCGCCAGCTAAATATGCATTCAGAATATCATTATTTCTTTTGTTAATCTCTTTTCGTGCGCCGGACAGCTCTCCCCAGACTTTATGTTCATTTTTTTTAGCGGGTATATAGAGGTATTCTCCTTGTATATACTCCTGCAGTTTTTCAACTAGTTCCTCCGGCAAGACGACAGTAGCATTAATATATCTCACGAACGACTCACTCCTTGAAATTATAGTTCAAGTAGCAAAGCCAGTTTAAATTTTGTTGGCTACTCCATGCAAATGCTGAAAACCGGCTCTGCATGGAGAATCACATGTGTTATCGATGTATTTTTATGGGACATTGTATTCCCCCTGGTCAGTTGATCGAGTTATTAAATTTTCCCGTTTGATCCATATAGTTGGCCGCATGCTGCGTTAATGTCTGATCCAAATTGGGTCCTGACGGTGACGTTAATCCCCTTTGACTTCAAGATTTTAAGGAACATATTGATGCTGTTCTGATCCGACTCTACAAAACTTTGTGATGTGGCATCAGTAGAATTGTAAGGGATTAGATTGACATGATATAAATGTTCCCATGATCCTCTGCCACGCAACAAATCTGCTACAGCTTCAGCATGTTTAGTTGTATCGTTGATACCCCTCAGCAGGATATAAGCAATGTAGACCTTTCGCTTCGTTTGTTGAATATGCTCATCCAACACGGTCATAACTTCTTCCAATGGAAAATGATTGTTAATTGGCATTAACTCACTTCGCTGATCATTAAACGGTGAATGTAGGGAGAAGGTTAAATTAATCTGTGGAAATTCCTTCGTCAACTTTTTTACTCCAGGTAATATACCTATTGTGGAAACCGTAATTCTTCGATGTCCTAAACCGAAATGTTTAGGATCCGTCAGCACATGCAATGCATCAAATACATATGGGTTTGCAAGTGCCTCTCCCATCCCCATAAAGGACACACTGTCCAAGGGATAGTTATTCAAAGTAAAGTAAAGAAGTTGATCCGTTATTTCATCCGTTGTGAGATTCCTTTTCAAACCAAGTGTTCCCGTAGCACAAAATGTACAACCAAATCCGCAACCACACTGCGAAGAGATACAATAGGATTCCCATCCAGTTTTATAACTTAACCTTACGGACTCAATGAATTCATCGCCAGGGATGGCAAACAGCATTTTACTAACTTGATTGGATTTCTGCTCCATTTTTGGTGTGATGCTTAACACATTGTTTCCAAGCTCTTTGATTAGTTCATTTCTTAATGGCTTAGGCAAGTTGTTCATTGCTTCAAAAGTTCCAATCCTGTTCCTGAAGATTGCCTCTGTTATTTGCGAATATCTATAATTCGGTTGCTTTAGAGCCGATAAGATCTTACGAATTTTCTCATACTTCGATAAATGCTTCATATCTATCTCCCTTTAAACGGAGAAAACGCAAAAAAGCACCAGCTTACCGGTGCTTTTTTGCGTACATTAACCTAACTATACCTATACAGAAATAAGAGACTACCTATAAATAAGTCACGAACTGTATATATGCATAGAAGGATAAAGTTCCGGTATCTGATTTGTTATTTTGTGAACCTGATCAAACATCGCCTTAAATGACAGGTTCACATGTACATCTACAATTTCAGAAGCAGTCATCACTTTATCCCTCCCATTCAATTCATCATTGTAATCACATAAAAAACTTAACACAATTTATAACTTACGGTCAAGGAGTGTCATTTACGTTATATCTCTGCCTTCTTTGGTTCTGGCAATATGTAGAGACGCAATAAATGAAAGCTTCGCCTACAATTTAATCAACACTTCCGTGCCGTCCTGAGTCTGGACATCGACCAGAACCGTCCCTTTGCAACCTTGCAACTCCTTGATGAGCTGCCTGATCGCTTGCTTCGTGCTTTCGTTTTCGAGAATCGACTGTACCAGTTCAATCCCAAACCGGCTGCAGTCCGAATCGAAATCATCCTTCCGGCTCAAATGCTCACCCGCGTGTCCGTCGTGCTTGCTCAGCCAATCCTTCATTTTGCGCTGGACTAAATTGGAAGTCAGGATACCGCTCCCTATACGCAATACGGCATATGGGACTGGAATCGTAAAAGCGTGCTCCTTGCTCTTAACCTTCACAATTATCATAACCCATCACTCAATCACTACAGTGACGGTATCCTTATCACCGGAGCGGATGTCAACGATTTGCCCGTCAAGCTCATTCTCGATTGCATCGATCAGCAGATCAATATCGATATCCTTCACATATTTCGCCGCCTGCGGAATATTGGACGCAATGCTGTGCCCCGCTCCGAGAACAGCCTTTACCAGTTTAATCGGCAAATTGATGTTCACATTATCGTTCTCTTGGGAGGTTACCCGTATTTTCAACGTTTTGTCTAAATAACCGCCGGATGAATGTGACAGTTTCTTCGAATAGTCGGGTTTCCCCAGCACCTGCACGGCATGTGATGGATGAGCCGTTTGCTTCTCCTTTAGCGCGTCGATCAACTCCGAAGCCTTGTCAGAATCAATTTTGCCTTCCTGCATCATGGACAGCACTTTACTGATTTCTTCTTTCATCGTTTCTTCCTCCTAAAAGTTTTTGTGAACGATGCTTCCTGAATCGGCTTCGTAAAAACTCGCTTCGGAAGCATAGGCTCATTCATCCTTCAACATTTTGACCGCTTCATCCGCGGTGATATCGCCATTCTCCAGCATGGAAATGACTTTCTTCTCATCAACTTCCGGCTTCTTCCGCGTATCATATCCGAGGGCTGTAATGATATCATTGAGCTTGCCTCGTACCGTCGGGTAAGATATGCCCAGCTCTTTCTCCACTTCCTTTATATTGCCTCTGTTTACTAGAAAGGTGATCACAAAATGGAGTTGTTCGGGCGAGAGTAGAGCCAGCTTTGATAATTCAAACGTGTTCTCAATCGTCGTTCGGCAATGTCCGCATTCCAGCTTAACGGCGTGCAGTTGGTGGTCACATACAGGACACTGTGTGATGATGGGATATTTCATGCTCTACTCCTTTCTTTTTTTGAATTATAAATCAATATATTCAATTTGTAAATGCGCATAAAATTAATTTAATTAATTTCGTGATTAATTTTATTTATTACAAGAGCTGGAATCCCAAAAAATTTAAAATTCTATATTAAAAAAGAAAGCCTCAACGAATCCATCAGGATGGAGCCCAGTTTCAACCCGGTTCATCCCTATCGACTCGATGTGACTCTTTTCCAAAACCTCCATCACTTAAGTGGAACTATTCTTTTAACAAAAAAGCTGCGAGTTCGCGACTCCTAAAGCTACATGTTCTTATCCTCCGATTAAAAACGGATTGGTCTGCTGAATCATCTTTGATATGCTGATATCAAACATTGGATACGGGAGATGAACATGTGTGTATAAAATACTGATCGTGGACGATGAAGCGGATCTTCGAAAGCTGCTGACCGATTACTTTGAAATCAACGGGTATTTCGCCATGACGGCCAAGGACAGCCGGGAGGCCCTGCGTAAAGTGGAACAAGGACCCGATCTCGTTTTGCTGGATATCAACATGCCTGGGCAGAACGGTCTTGAAGTATGCGAAATCATCAGAGATTTCGTCTCGTGCCCAATCTTATTTTTAACCGCTCGAGTCGAAGATGCCGATAAAGTAGCCGGCTTACGGGGTCTACTGCTCTAGTTAGGCTTTGTGTTAAAATGCGCTGTCAAACGTACGCTCCATTGAGTCAGCCTTTTTAGAAACCGCGAAAAAGACAAATGGCCCCTTCGTCTTTAGCACATGATGATCGACCAGAAAATATTCATCTGGTCGATAATCCTTGAATTTCATTTTCTGTGCTTCGATTCGTTGCTCAATATTCTCTTTGACGCTTTCTGCCTGACGCTCATCCTTTAGCTTGATGACGGCCAATTCATCAGCTTTTACATTCGATGTAGACGTATAAAGAATAAAATCATCCACGCTGTCTGTATCCATCTTATACAATTTCTGCAGCTTATTCAGATCCTGCTTTTTCATTTCTTTTAGGCTCACTGCCTGTTCGATACTTTTTCCGATTTCGGTAGCCGACAGTTGTTCTGAAGTCTTGTCATCCTTGCCTGCGCATCCGGACAAAACGCCAATCACGACGACGAATGCAAGCATAACCGAGTAAAAGCTTCTTTTTTCTGTACATTGTTTTTTCATTTTGATCACTCCGTTAGATTTGTTATGGATGGGTCCTCGAAAAACGTATTCGCATTATAAAGCAATAGCATGTCCTGGATCCCCTGTTCGTTCGCAAGCGACGCTAAATCCTCCTCATAATACCGAAGGTCTACCACATGTATTTCGCTATAATGCTTTAATAAGAAAGGAATCAGGCTGTTAGCATACGAATCTTTAACCACCAGCAGCTTTCTACCACTCGGATTAGCCGTTTTAATATGGATTCGTGCATGATTACCTTTAAGAAACACCGCATATTTATCCTTCCTCTGCAGCTGCTCCATCGCATACAATGAATCCGTGGTCTTCTCTTCATCGACATACGTTACGGTATATTTCTCTTGATCCTTTGGCAAATAAAGCTGCAAGCGATCGGGCTGTATATGTCTGAAACCGCTTTTTGAATAAAGTGAGCCGTAAAATTCATCGGTTACTTGATGGATGTTAAACTCTGCCTCTTTCTGTGGTGTCAGCCCCATTTGTCTGCAAAGTTCCAGGTAAGCTATATAAGCTCCTTTCGTCGTCCAATGATGATCGGTTTTATAAAAAACATGTTGCTCCCGTTCGGCATATAAAGCGGAGAACACATCGACAAAACGAATATTGGGATGCAGGAAGCGCCGGACCTTTTCCAGGTACGCTTCTTCATCGCCGACCATGGCATATTTCGGGAGCTTGTCTTTATACAGAGCCGCTGCCGTCGGCACCAACATCACATATTTTTGCATTTTCGGTGTGGCCTGGTCAAACGCATGAATGGCATCAACCTTCCCCTTCCAATCCTCTTCTGCGGGGGGAATAAAATTCTGAATCAGATACCCGTCTTTGCCGATGTAAATTCCGTTGTTCTCCTTTTTCCCCATCATGCGGTCCGTATCGGTTTTTGTCCCGATCCAAAAGTCTCTGAAAACAAATTGGTCGGACACATATTTTTCGAAATCAAGAGTGAAATCACCAGACACCAATGCTTTCAGTGAGAAATGCGGCAGCTGCTCCAGCATCCGATTCTCAGATTCCGATAATGTACGATCCGGCGCCACAAGATTGAGAGCGGTGATCGCTCCTATAAATATCAGCAGTAATAAGGCCAGCAACTTCCGGTTGATTTTGTCATATTTGTTCATAGCTGTCCCCTTTTAAAATCGAAAATATAAAAACGGATTGTAGGTTGCATTGACCAAATAAGCCGTCGACAGAACCATGAATAGAAAATAGATAACCGGTACGGCAATCATGCTGGCAATTCTCCATTTTTCCTTTATGAAGGATAACATCTTTCCCGGAAGCGGAGTCGCACAGAATGCCAATACGACTAGTAATACAACATTCGTAGACAAATCATAGAGCGCCTGCTGATCCACAAAAACATGCCCGCCGAAACCGAACATCGCGCCAATGAAACGCCAAGCGGAAGAGAGTGTCTCCATTTCGAACAAAACCCAGCCGATGATGACGACCAGAAGCGTATAGACATGGCCGACAAAAGCAGATCTGCGTTCCAACCATTGCAGAAGCAATAGTTTCTCGATGATCACAAAGAATCCGAAATACAAGCCCCACACGATAAAGTTCCAGCTGGCGCCATGCCATAATCCGGTTAAAAACCATACAATCAGTAAATTCCGGAGCTGCTTCTTAAGCCCTGATCGATTACCGCCAAGCGGTATATAAACGTACTCCCGAAACCAGCTGCCGAGCGAAATATGCCATCTGCGCCAAAATTCGGTTACACTTTTAGAGATGTAGGGATAACGGAAATTTTCCATGAAATCAAATCCGAACATTTTCCCCAGTCCCCGTGCCATATCAGAATAACCGCTGAAGTCAAAATAGATTTGCAGTGTAAATGCGGTAATGCCAAGCCAGGCGGAGAGTACGCTCAGTTCCTCAATCGGCGTCGCTTTAACACTCACCCACAATAATCCGATATTATTGGCGAGCAGCACTTTTTTGGCAAGTCCCCTGATGAACAGTTCCGCCCCTTCGCCAAAACGGTCCAGCGACACCTTACGGGAAACAAGCTGTTCCGCAATATCGCCGTATTTGACGATGGGACCCGCTACAAGCTGCGGGAACATGGTCACATATGCCCCAAAAGAGATGAAATTTCTCTGCACCGATACTTTATCCAAGTAAACGTCAACGACATAAGACATCGTTTGAAAGGTATAGAAAGATATGCCCACAGGCAGCGGCAAATCGGCCGCTTGGATATTCATGTGAAACAACTGATTGATGTTGTCCACGACAAAATCCGCATATTTGAAAAATCCGAGAATCCCAAGACTGCCGACCATCGAGCCGATAAAAATCGATCTGGCAATCAGCTTCCGATGTCTATATTTATCGATCAGCAGCCCGTTGATATAATCGAAGACCATGGAGAAGATCATAATAAAAATGTATAAAGGCTCTCCCCATGCATAAAAGATCAGGCTGACAACAAGGAGGACAGCATTTCGAAATTTCATCGGAGATACGTAATAGATCAGAATGGTTACCGGCAGAAAGAGGAACAGGAATATTAGGCTGCTAAAGACCAATACTCACACCCCCATGTTGATTGATCCATTGCATGCTATTCCACTTGATCTTTTAGCAGATCCAGCATTCTAGTGTAAAACTCTGGTTTGAAATGAATGCCGTCCGAGTCGTACAGATCATTTGAGCCGTTTGAAAATATTGGGGACAAGTCAACATATCCAATGTTCTCTTTCTCCGCCAACTCTTTTAAGCCTTGGTTATAATCATTGATATTTTTGTATCTTGGTTCCAGTTCTTCCGCTTTCGCTGTCACCGGAGTTACTGATAAAAGGGTTACTTTCGCTTGTGGAAGTTTTTCCTTGATCATACTGATCAGCTTCGCATAGTTATTCATGGAATAGGCTTTGGGGTTATCCGCTGGCCATAAAATGTCATCCGAACCCAAGAGGATAAAGATTCGTTCCGGGTCCCGCTTGATCAACTCATCCATATCTTGAAGTGCAAACTCCGCCGTTTTACCTGCGCCTGCCAGAACATTCTCCTCTTTAAGCACATCATGGAAAGATAATCCCTCCGTAATGGAATCCCCAAAAAATACGCTGTTCTGGAAGAACACTTGATACGTGGTTTCTACTGAGTCTTTTGATACCGTTGCCTGTCCTTGGTTTTGAGTGGTCGGTTGCTGCGGACTCAAGCTTGTGGATTCGTTTCCGCATGCTGCTAAAGCAAGTGTAATACTCCCAATTAGTAGGGTTGTAACTATTTTTTTCATGTTCATGTTCCTCTCTTTAATTTAAATTTAGAGCTTCTTTAATTCCGTCTAGCATGGAGCTTGCCATCCGGTATTGGAAATCATCCGACAGCATTTCATTCTCTTCTTGCGGATTCGTTAAATACCCCATTTCGATTAGAGCCGCCGGCATGTTCGAATCCTTCAAGACGAAGAAATCCTCTTTTTTTACTCCCCGGTCCCGAAATCCGCTGTTTTGGACGATATGCTTTTGCAAAATTTCCGCCAAGAACAGGGAATCTTCATGGTAATAGTAGGTTTCAGTACCTGAAACGCTAGCGTCTTCGTACGTATTCCCGTGAATGGATATGAACAAATCCGCACCCAGTTGATTGCCGATTTCCGGCCGTTCCCGGTCAATCGAAGATATAAAGCGATCTTCTGATCGAGTGAGAACCACCTCAATTTGCGGCTCCTGTTTCGCCAGTTCTTCTACTTTAAGCGCTACCTGCAGCGTAAAATCCTTCTCAAAATTTCCACTGGCTCCCGTTGCACCGTTATCCTTACCGCCATGTCCTGAATCAATCACGACCTTATAAGGGGTTTCTGGCTGGTGTTCTAGCATTCTTATCTTATCCGAGCGGACATCCATGCCGGTTTTACGGTCGCTTGCTGTCCCTTCCCCGGAAACAAGTTGATACAGCAGAACGATCACCAGCACAGACAAAAGGGTGATTATAATCGAGCTGCCTTTTTTCATACGTTCTCTCCTCCTCCTGAAAAAAGTTTAATCTTCAGAGATAAAGATAAGGTGCAGATAATATCAAACTTCCATAGAGTATTAGGCTTAGGTTGCGGCAAACAAAAGGAAGCTGTTCCTGACAGGTCCATAAGAGACCTTCAAGAACAGCTCCCTGTTCCAAAGGATGCTATTGCTGCGTCTACAAGCGATGATCCTTTTGAAAATTCAAGTGAAAATGCTCGTTATCGTCGTAAACACCAAATCGGTAGCCTTCTTCTTCGTAGAATTCGATGATCTCCGGAAGAACCTACAGGGTTTGCGGCTTTTCGTGCATCAATACGACTTCCAAATCGACTTTTGTTGCTTGTTTGATATTCTCGACAATTTGATCCGGGTGATCCTTCAGTTGCCAATCATTCGATTCAATGGTCCAATCCCAAATCTTGATTCCTTCTTGGGCAATTTGGTCGCGCAGCATCTTATCGTCCAGTCCAGGCGCTGAACCGTATGGCGGACGTACCAAATTCGGTTGTTTACCTGTAATTTCATGGATGAACGCCAAGTTGTCTTTCATCTCAGATACGAATTGCCTCTCTTCATACAGTTTATTGTATTGATGAGTCATGCTGTGCCCGCCAATATAGTGTCCCTCGTCTGCTGCACGCTTCACGACACTTTGCAGATCCTTGCGCTGCAGGTTGCTTCCTTGCATAAGAAAAACGTCTATCGACGTACTTTCTCAGTAGACATAAATTAAAAAAGCGCAGAACCGGGTTCTACGCTTTCTTATTCAAATGAAAATAGAATAGGACTCCATTGGGAGTGTTGGTGACACCGTATGGGACGCCATGCATTTCCAGAATCTTTTTGGAGATGGCGAGGCCAAGCCCGGTCCCTCCAGTCGACCGCTTTCGAGAAGGCTCGCCGCGATAAAATCGGTCCCAGATCTTCTCAAGCTGTTCGCCTTGAATGTGCGCTCCTTTATTTTCGATGCATACTTTAACGGTGTCGCCATCTTCCAAGATGCTGACGAGAATAGACTCCTGCTCCGGCGTATAGCGAATCGCGTTGCTGAGGAAATTGACAACGACTTGCTCAATTCGCCGCTCATTTGCGAGCACTTCGACAGGTTTCAGTGACATATCAAGATGTAATTGCTTGGCCTCGATGTCCGCAGCCAATTTTGCGCATACCCGCTCGATAACGGCGTCGATATAAAAAGAATCCATATCCATGGTATACGTTCCGGATTCATATTTGGCCAATTCCAGCATATCCACGATCAGCAGATCCATTCTTTTGACTTCGTCCTCCATCGCCTTGAAGTAATAATCCCTTTTATGGCTTGCCACCCCGTCCTTCATAACGGCCAGGCAGCTCTGAATGACACTTAGAGGAGTCTTCAGCTCATGGGATACGCCGGATATAAATTCTTTTCTCGTATTCTCCAGCTGCTTCTCTTTCTCGATGTCCTGCTCAAGCTGGAGAATATGGGAGTGCAGCCGCTCGGAGAGCTCATTAATGTTGCGCGACAAGTCTCCGATTTCATCTTTCGATGTGATCGGGATTTTCTCCGAGAAATCGAGGTCTGCCATTTGCCGGGTGGTGCGGTTGATGCGCAGCAGCGGCCTGGCGATCTGGCGGGAATAATAGAACGATGCCAGCATCACGAGGAGAAGCGTCGCGATAATGATGTAAGCATAATAATTTTGGATCATTCCCGCGGCTTCGTTGACCGGCTGAAGCGACGTCATCGCGAACAAGTATGCCGGATTACCGTCACCATCTTGAATGCGGTCCACGAAAATTTTATAGTCCACGCGGTATTCCTCGACATCCATAGTCCGATTCGAATTCACGGCAGGATCATAGTCGCCGTACAGCAGATCCGCTTGGAAAGCTTTGATACGGTCCAGAAACAAGTGATTCGTATAACGAGAAACTTCTGCGCCTTTCGGTATCCGGACTTTCGCAATGGTTCCTTTGACCAGAAATCCGGGATATTTTTCACGATATTGGATCACGTTCGTTCGATTGAGGACCTCGCCCTCTTTGTTCACCATCTGCCGATTTTCCAGCTGGTTTTCCTCTCTCAGATTATATGCGTGCCTCGCCATCCGCTGGATCACCGGCTTATTGTTCATGATCAAGCCTTCGATCGCAATCGGTTCCCCTTCTTTGATCCAAGGAGTGAGGAACGGATTATTGCTGCTGAAGTCCTCTACGTTGATAAAACTGTATAGAGGTACGTTCAACGTTTTATTGGAGAACATGGCATCATCCGAATGTTCCAGCTTGATTTCCATGATGTAATCTTCGGTATATTTCAGATTCCCCCGGGCGTCCAGCGTCGCGATCCATGTGTTGTTCTTTTGATAGAAGTCTTGCTCGAGCTTGACCATCTCTTGGGCGTTCGCGGCACGATTCAAGTCGCTTTGTTCATAAGCCTGCAGCGCCTTGTTAACGCTCTTCACTTTCTGGTGAACATAATACTGTTTGAAAAATACGGTTTGCCCTATAAAAATCACGGCAAGAATGAACAAACATAATCCCGTCGTTAATAGGAACAGCTTAAGAACAATGCCTTTTTTCATAACTTCTCCTCGAATTTATAACCTGATCGAACAATCGTGGCAATATGCTTGGCATGCTCCCCTAGCTTGGAACGCAAATTGCGGATATGACTGTTGACAGTCCGATCGTCGCCGACAAAATCATACCCCCAGATTTTTGTAATCAGCTGTTCTCTGGTGATAATAATTCCTTTGTTTTTCATCAGATAAGCCAAAATTTCAAATTCCGTATGCGTCAAACTGCAGTTTACCCCATCCACCGTAACCGTTCGGGATGGAAAGTGGATGGAAATACCGTTGCTGGACAATGCATCGTCTTCCTGGTCCCGGGTCTGTCTGCTCTCCAAAAGCCGCTTCGCCCGGGCCAGCAGGATTGCAGGGCTGTACGGTTTGGTTACGTAGTCGTCGGCTCCCAGTTCAAACCCCATCAAGGTATCATCCTCATCCGAACGGGCCGTCAGCATGATAATTGGAACGTTTGATACTTTTCGGATGCGTTTGCATACAGACCATCCATCCAATTCAGGGAGCATGATATCCAGAATGATCAGATCCAGCTCATGTTCCTGGAATAGGGCCAGAGCTTTTTTTCCATCGTCTGCTTCAAGCACTTCATAACCTTCTTCAAGCAAATAATCTTTTATGATTTCTCGTAAAATCTGCTCATCTTCTACAATCATTATTGTTTTAGACATGTGACAACCTCTCAAGTTTTAATGAGCATGACATTAGCCCTTAGACTCACCAGTATGTGCATCATTTGGATATTAGCACTTTTTCACATGCTAGACAAACGTTGTTATCTAAATACAACTCTAATCTATTTTGGGACCAAAATCGCATATCTGGCGGCACTCCTAAACCTGCCACTTCCCTCCTTTACGAATTCCATCAGGTAATCCAGAAGCAGCGGATAGAAATCCGGCTTGAAGTGAACGCCGTTGTCCGCGTAACGGATTTTGTTGGCGGCAAAGAAGGTTGACAAGTCCACGCAATCGACTTTCATTTCATCCGCCAACGGATCAAGTGCTTGGTTGTAGTCCGTAATGTTCGCATCCCGAGGCTCTTGCTTCACGGCTTCCTCGTCGACTGGCGGGATCGACAGGATGTAAAGACCGGTCTTGGGCAGCTTGTTCCGAATGCTGCTGATCAGCTGGCGATAGTTCTCGACGAATTTCTACTTATCCGACAAGGCAAAATGCGTTCGTGAAATGAGAGCCGTCATCGTATTGAATCTTGTGCTCCCGGAAAATCGGGGCAAGGTCAATGTAGTCTACTCCCTTCTCCTTCGCCATCTTCTGCAGAGCCGCATTGAATGTTTCAATCTACGGGTTCATGGTCGCACTGAACGGCGTTGCGGTATCTACCGGCGTAATCGACAGTACGTACACGCGCGCCGTCGGCAATAGTTCCCTTATACGATCAACCAGATGGGTGTATTGCTGTATGAACGTCTTCTTCGCTTCCTCCGTCGGTTCCCCTAGATCGTTCTGCCCCATTGACAGGAACACATACGACGGTTTGCGGCTGGTGATCTCTTCGACGTTGTCCAGCGTAGATTGGACCGTTGCGCCCAATCCCCCCATAACGTTTGCCCCAGGCAGCAGGTCCTCGTTCGTCAGTCCTCCGATAATTGAGTCGCCTAGGAACAAGCTGCTGCCGAACAATTCCTGGGCTCCTGCGTCGTACCGAGCTTAGACTGACCCTTGTTGTCAGCCACACTACAGGCGACGAGGGTCGATAGTATCACTGTTGACAAAAAAATGCTTACCCAGCGTTGTATCATTTTCACACACAAAAACTCCTTTCTTGCAAGGTATCCATATCATAGGATAGAGAAATCAATTTCAGGTGCAGAAAGGATCAATTCGTCTTCAATTTATACAACAATCGCTCTGATACTGAATTTAAATGGAATGAATTTGAATTGCTCAGTTTAGAAGCAGCAATGGACGATGAGATATGGAAATCAGAAATAACGGCGTGGTGGGAGGAATTTTTTGATTTCATAATGTCGAATACAATAGAGTTCCCATGATAAAAATAGGTAAGGCACACAACCTTAGTTCGGTACTCAACCGGACTAAGGTTGTGTGCCTTCAACCCAGAAATATCAATAGTCTAGTAGACGGCCATTATCGTTCCATTGACCGTACATTTTATTCTCTCTCGTGTTGTTTATGAACTTGTCTAATCTACTCTTAAATAATTCTGGCTGATTCTTATTGCTTTGTATCGTGTCGATCCGAACTCTTTTATAAAGATCTGGAAATGCCATGAAATTCTCATATACTTGCTTTTCCTCTTTTAGTCTTTGCTCAATAACTCCATCGAGTCTGAAAGAATCGTGATCCATCTCAGGAAGAACCATTCTGCCTTCGTCTCTCATGAACCCCAGCTTTTCAAGTCGGCGGACGCGTTCTTTATTTAATTCAGTCCATGAACTTTTCTTACTTCTAGGTGATAGTCTCTGAGCTAGCTCTCTTTCAGAAATTTTCTTCTTGATGCTATCAATCCATCCAAAGCATAATGCTTCCTCAACGACGTCTAAATATAACAATTTATCAGGGGTTGGCGTCATACTAACCAAGACCCAGCAAGACTCCTCAGTCTTGCCATGGTTCTGCAGCCAAATCCTTAAATCCTCTCTTGATGTTACTGGAATTACATGTTCGATTTCCATAGCTAATCCCCATCCTCCTCCTTTCTAATGAGAATATCAAAACATGGCCCTTTCATTGGAAGGCCATGTTTTGAATGAGTTACTGTTTGTTTGAACTGACTTTATCAAGGAAGCGATCTGCGTCACTATTAAATTTCCAGGCAACTCCGAACTGATCAACCAGCATTCCAAAACACGAAGACCAAGGAGTATTAGATAACGGCATCACAACATGGCCACCAACAGATAATTGATTAAAGTATTCTTCCAAAGTTTGTTTATCGTCCATGACTAGACTAATAAGTACGTTGTTTCCTTTCACCAGCTCACCTGTCACCGCCTTCATGGAAGGCAAAATATCCGACATCATCATTTTCCCGCCTGCAAATTCTACCGAAGACTCCATGATCATATCGAGTTCATTTTCTGGCAACGGATAGTTTGGATCCTGAGGAAAATCCCTAAATTTCACTTTTTTTACCTCGTTCGCATTTAGAGCCTCCGAATAAAACTCAATCGCTTTTTCGGCGATTCCATCAAAGTTTAAATATGCAATAGCTGACATAAAGTTGTACCTCCTTCTTTTGATAAATGAAGTATAATTTATTAGTGGTGACAGAGGCATGTCACCATTTAAAAATTTGTACCAAAAGAGGGGCAGCTATGGAGAAAGTTGAGAGATTAATATCTATCATCATGATATTGCTGAAAAAAGATATCGTTTCAACAAAAGAATTCGCACAATTATTTAACGTTTCCAAACGAACGATTCTTCGCGATATGGAAACACTGAGCTTATCCAACATTCCCATCTATTCTGTTCATGGAGTTCATGGCGGATACGGTATTATGGATGAATACAAGGTGGATAAACGTCTTTTAAGCAGCTCCGACTTAGAAAATATATTGACTGCACTCGGCGGATTGGAACAAATTCTAATTAGCGAGGAAGTTGAAATCACGATTAAAAAAATGGAAGCCATGGTTCACCCCATGTCACTGAAAAGTTCAGTCCGACTATCATTTTATGATTGGGAGGGTCGGTCCGAGATTCTTCAAACCTTGAAGACATGCCAGGAATCGATAACTGGGAGAAAGTTAATTTCATTCGATTATATAGATAAAAATGGCATGATAACGAATCGAATTGTTGAGCCGTATCAGCTTCATTTTAGCGAAACGAGTTGGTATTTAAAGGGATTCTGTTTACATCGTCAGAGCTATAGAACATTTAAATTATCCAGGATCGATAATCTCATTATGGATGAAGAAACCTTTATCCCTAGAGATTATGTATTTGAACAAAATGAAGCCGGTTATCAACCTCAACTTGTTGCTATCAAGGCGTTGATTGCGCCCAGTGTAAAAGATCAATTCATTGAAAGATACGGTCGCAAGAGCATTGAAAACTTTAACTCTGAATATTTCTTAGCCACTATCCATATTCCTCAGAACAGTATTGGATTTCAATTTTTAGCAAGTTTCGGGACGAATCTAGAAATCGTAGAGCCCCAATCCTATGTTGAAGAATTCCGTAATTATTTGCTCAAAATGGTAAATAAATATTCCTGAAGGCTTTAAAAACGCCATGGATCTGCACAAACCCGATGTGGATATTCTGGTAGGGACGGATGTATCCCCCGTTTCTGTTCCAATCTTGGTGATCCAACAACGACGATCTCGGATTCCTTGGCAATCAAATCCGTGTGGTTCAATGGTGTGCTTCAGTTAGGTTAATATGGTCAAGGCGAATGATGAGTGAACCAACGACCCTTTTAAAGCTTATCGTCCCCCCCGATGTGTGAGGACTGTATTTCCGCTATTTGTTTTTTTCTGCTTATTAGCGGATGTATGAGGACATGAGATCCGCTATTGGAGGTTATTGCGGGCTAAATTTGTGGTTACGGGTAGATTAACGGAACGTGTGTCCGGATTGACTCCCAAATGAACCGATTTTCAGTTAATAGCGGATTGTGTGTCCGCATGGACTCTCAAGCAGCACGATTGCTCTGGATTAGCCGTGGTTGAGGACTGTAGTTCCGCTATTTCTTTTTTTTGCCCATTAGCGAATGTATGAGGACATGAGATCCGCTATTGTAGGTTATCGCAGGCTAAATTTGTGGTTATGGGTAGATTAACGGAACATGTGTCCGGATAAACTCCCAAATGGACCTATTTTCGGTAAATAGCGGATTGTGTGTCCGCATGGACTCTCAAGCAGCACGATTGCTCTGGATTAGCCGTGTTTGAGGACTGTAGTTCCGCTATTTGTTTTTTTCTGCTCATTAACGAATGTATGAGGGCATGAGATCCGCTATTGTAGGTTATCACAGGCTAAATTTGTGGTTATGGGTAGATTAACGGAACATGTGTCCGGATAGACTCCCAAATGGACCGATTTTCGGTAAATAGCGAATCGTGTGTCCGCATGGGCCCAATAACAGTGCGTTTTTTGCAGTACACAGTGAATCCTAGATCCGCACGGCCCGAAAATCATTCGCTAAAGTAGCTAACTAATATAGCTAATTATAATAGCTATACGATTTTATTCTCCTCCTCTATAGCAATAACTTCCCTTGCTGCTTCTATGAAAGATAATATGATGGGTGAAAGCCACTTATCTTTATGCCATAACATCTGTGTATACACGTGCAAGTCCGGAATTTGCCATGGAAGAGCAACAAGTTCGCCACGTTCAACTTCGGCTTTCGTTACGATTTCAGGAAGAAAGGCAATACCGATTCCCGAAATTGCACATTGTTTAATGGCTTCGGCACTTTGAAACTCTAAATAAGTAATCGTATCAATGCCCTCTTTCTCAAATTGCCGGTCAAACATGGTTCGATAGGGACATCCCTTTTCATTCGTAAGAAATACTTGTCCATGAAAGTCTTCCAGTTGCAGTACCGTTGGTTTCACAAGTGGATGGTCAGGAGCAGCGAATAAACGGAAAGTTTCTTCCACCATCGGCTCCACTTCAAGTCCGGTCGAGCGAATGGGTTCGTCCAACATAAAGACGACATCCGCGGCTCCCTCAAAGAGCGCTTGCTTGAGTTCTTGATTGGGAACGGAGCGGAAGATGAGGCGCACTCCAGGATAGTGTGAACGAAATAGTTGAAAGACAGCTGGAAGCCGATAGGCGCAAATAACCTCATTGGCACTGATCGTTAAGGTGCCGATAAGATTTTCATTATCATGAACGACGCTGCGGGCTTCGTCCAATTTGTCTAAAACACTTTGGATCTGAATTAAAAAGCGTTTACCTGCAGTTGTGAGAACGAGCTGCTTGCCCAAGCGGTCAAAGAGACGAACACCAAGCTCATCCTCCAAGGCTTTCATTTGCATCGTGACGTTCGAGGGGACGTAGTTCAGCACTTCCGCAGCCCGAGTGAAATTTAATGTTGATGCAACCGTGCGGAACGTATTCAATTGGCGCAATTCCATCATATGATCCCCCTTCTTACTTTCAATAATATTGAATACAACTTTGAATTTCATTCACTTTTATTGAGAGTACCACAGACCTATACTTAGTACAAGAAATACACACTGCATGTGTGGTTTCATTTTGAAGGGAGAGACAAAACGATGGATTATGAGATTTTTGATTTGGGTGACGTAACCTTGCAATCAGGTGTGACGTTACCGAGCGCTTTTCTTGCATATAAAACTTATGGAAGATTAAATGATAAGAAAGATAATGTCATCATCTATCCAACGGCTTTTGGCGACCAGCATGTTCAGAATGAATGGTTGATTGGAAACGGCATGGCACTAGATCCGCAACAATATTTCATTATCGTTCCAAATCTGCTGGGCAACGGATTATCTTCGTCACCCAGTAACACGCCTCCCCCATTCGACCGGGCTAATTTTCCGCAGGTAACCATCTATGACAACGTTCAATTCCAGCATCGGCTGGTGACAGAAAAATTTGGCATTGAAAAAATCGCCCTCGTCGTTGGATGGTCCATGGGAGGCATTCAAGCATTCCAATGGGGAGCAAGTTATCCTGACATGGTGGAACGAATTGCACCTTTCGCCGGAGTTGCCAAGCCTTGGCCCCACACGTATGTGGTCCTGGACGGAATGAAAGCTGCCCTCATGTCTGCAGCCCGCTTCGATTCAAGTCAACTAAACCAGTTGACTTCAGCAGACATGCGCGCCGTTGGCCGTGTCTATGCGGGATGGGGGTTATCGCAGGCGTTTTACAGAGAGGAACTTTATCGTGAGATGGGATTTGACTCATTGGAGGATTTTGTGGTTGGTGTGTGGGAAGATAGCTTTATGAAGATGGATCCACTCAATGTATTGGCCATGTTATGGACAGGACAAAATGCAGATATTAGTGCAAACCCCTCTTATAACGGAGACTTCGATAAGGCGCTCAAAAGCATCAAAGCGCTTGCCTACGTCATGCCAGGGAGTACGGATCTCTTCTGCTCGGCGGACGATAACGAATACGAGGCTAACCTTATACCTAATGCTGTTTTTAATCCGATCGATTCGATCTGGGGCCATATTGCTGGTCGCGGAATCAACCCTGCCGATAATCAATTTATTGATGATAGCCTGAAACGCTTGTTGGCGCTTAGCACAGACGGATAGATCATAACTGAGGTCACCAGAACTTACTGGTCGACCTCCTTTTTGTGTAGTTGTGCTTGCTGAGCAGTTCTGCCCGTTAGCTAAAACCGGTCGTCAGTCTGGTGTTTATATTTTCTGTTGACAACATCAACAGCTACGGCACAATGTTCTTGACCTCAGGCAGAACTTAAGCAGCTGATCCAGTGTCTTTTTCGAGCCCTTGCATGATTCCCGTCTCTTCTGGAATCATCGGTGCAAAACTTCATTCATTTTGAATCGCTTTGAACCGTAGATAACGAAACGAGGACCGGACCGGCAAAATCCGAAGCCTCTTCGCCTTTTGGATTGTGAAGGCGGAACAGGAATGCGTCGCCTGTTTCAGACTGCCACACGATATAATCGTTTATCCCTTCACCACTCGAGGTTTGTAGGTAGAGCTCGGCGGAACCTAGTGGATGCTCGACGAGCTCTCCACTAAAATCGGATACTTCGCCGAACTCTTCCAATTCCTTTTTTCCTGCAGCTTTAAGCTGCGTTAGGTCATAATTTGTAGGCAGTGACTCAATATCAACATAGTATTCTGGATTGCTGCTAAGAAATAGGCGTCCTTCGGCAGCGTCGAAAGCAAACTTTTCGAATACGTATAAGGAAAAATCTTCTCCCTGATGCAAGGTGGCTGTAAGTGACTGGTTACCCTCACCCGTCATCAAATCAAAGTTTTCGCTCTGCGGACGCGTCCCTTCGGAAGCTTGCTCGTTCTCGGTTTCAGGAGCCGTGACCTGTTCATTGACCGGTGTTGATATTTCTGGACTGGCGGGAGGCTCAGCTGCTCCAGAGCATGCCGTAAGCGTTAGAACCATGATGAAAATTGAAATCCTCATATATGCAGAGTGTCTTGGATACACGTTAAATCACGCCTTCCTGTATTTAGTTCATGCACGCTTCACGACTGCACTTGATGATCAGACAGCTACTGATTTTACGATATTTGCAATCGGTTAGCGTCATTGAGTATTGTTGAGAAAACATCGTTTTGTGTTTCTTCACATTAATATGATCAATTATGAGTTATTACCCAAGTAAGGGTTTAGAAACACAAAAAGTGAACGCTGGTTGTTTCCGTCAAAGTATCAATAGCTTTTCAATTCGTTTTTCCATTATTGATTCATTTATGGGATCCAGTTAGCATTTTATGAGCGATCGGAAACCGTAACCTGTACATAATCCGAAAATCGTTTCGCCGCCGGTGTGAGATATCCGCCTCGCTTCATGACAAGGCCGATATCGCAGCAACTTCCCTCATCCTTGATCGGTAGCCATACCAACCCGTTTAGCATCAAACCGTGTGTCTTAGGGAGTATCGAGACACCGAGCCCTGCCGCCACAAAGCCCGCTACCGTCATCAAGTCTTCCGCTTCATACGCAGCAGTCGGTGTAAATCCGATCTGTTGGAAGCAAGTGTTCAGCGTTGTTTTCAGCCCGCAGTGATGTTTTACTTCCACATACGGTTCGCTTTCCAATTCCATTAGGTTGATAGCCTTCCGCTGCGCAAAACGATGAGTAAGAGGAACAACCACATACAAAGGAACTGTCCTCATCGGAATCCACTCGTAAGCGTCCGACTCCAACTTCGCTGACGAAATCAGTAAGTCGCATTCTCCGTTTTCCATCCGATTGCTAATGAACGTGTGATTGCCTTGTACCAACTCAAATCTGATCTTAGGGTAACGTTGTTGGAAACCGCGTATGAGCTTCGGCACGAGCTCCGCACCAAGTATATTCAAATAGGCGATACTGATGATGCCCGAATCCGGAATCGAACAAATTAGTGGTCTGATCCCTGTTAAGGTATCACCAGAGAGACGCGAAGCCATCCTTCAAGTGTTTGAAAATCCACCAACAGCAAAGATTGACCAAACCGTAGCTGACGGAGATGAGATCCCTATCTTCGGTGGAATTACAGTCATCCATACCCCGGGTCACACACCCGGACATATTAGCCTTTATCTTAATCCTTATTGCAGGAGACGCTTTTATGATTGAAGAGGGGAATTTCGTAGAGCCTGGTAACTGCGTTGATGTGGATTTGGCTAAAAAGTCATTGGAAAAATTCATCTCCTACGATATACAAACCGTCATTTGTTATCATGGGGGCATATTCAAGGATAACGTTAATCAACGCATCTTTAATTTAGCGAACAGCTAGAGACAAAAACGTGTGAAGTTCAATAATATTAGAAACCAGAGCCCGCAAACCCGCGTGGCTCTGGTTCAGTGCTGCCAGTGAAGGAGAATCTGCTGCCACATTTCAGTAAATATAAATGTAGCAGTATGTAGATAAGCAAAGCAAAAAAAGGCCAACCTATGGGCGGCCTTACATTACTTGTAGATCGTTAATTATCTGCTGATAGGTTGACCTGCAAAAGCTTGAACATGTAACGGGGCTGTCAAGTAGTTTGGAGCTTTAGCTACAAACGCCTGAAAATGGATGTTCGCATTGTGAGCCACCCCCTTAAATTCCTTTGATTTTTGTCAGATCCCCGCTGCATAGAGTTTCAAGATTATCAAATATCTTACGAACAGGCCAATCCCACCATTTAATGAGAAGGAGATAATCGATGAGTTCATCGTCAAATCTTTGCTTAATGACTTTGCAAGGATTCCCGCCTGCAATATGGTAAGGGGGAACATCCTTTACAACAACAGAATTGGCTGCAATAATTGCTCCATCTCCAATATGTACACCGGGCATTACGGTCACATTTTGACCGATCCATACATCGTTTCCAATTACAGTATCACCTTTAAGGGGTAAGTCGGCCAGGGTCGGAGTCGCTTTCTCCCAACCATGGCCCATAATGTTAAATGGATAGGTAGTAACGCTGTACATTCTATGGTTTGCCCCATTCATTACAAATTCAATACCCTTTGCTATTGCGCAAAATTTTCCGATAATCAGCTTATCTCCAATAAATTCATAGTGATGTGTGACATGCTCTTCAAACTTTTCAGCCCCGTTGATGTCGTCATAATATGTGTAGTCACCGATCATAATATTTGAGCGAGTTACAACGTTTTTAATATAACATATACTTTTAATTGCCTCATTTGGGTAGATTGCATTAGGATCAGGTCCATATTGCATATAAAATTCCCTCCTTCGTGTTTTATAAATAACGAGAATATCGCGTTGTACTTGATTATTCAATTATTTTATTATACCTCTTTCTATATCAAAATATCTCGATGAGGGCCGATATCAAAGACAAACTTTATACGCCAAAATCCATTTATATTGCCGAATGGTTCATTGAACAAGTCATCATGTTTGATGGGTTATTCTATAATCATCGTAATGACCACGATGATAAGTAACCATAAATAAATTCTAAAAAACAAAGTATCTGGAATTTTCTGAGCCCACCTTCTCCCGATTGGTACTCCTATCAGCCCCCCAAGCGAAAATCCAATCAATGCAGGTATATAAATAAATCCAATGGTCGAATCTGGCATGCCAGCTACCCGTAATCCTGAAGCAAGATAAGTGGATGCACCGACAATAGCGACAGGCAGACCTAGTGGTGTAGCTAGAGCGACCGCATGCAGCATCCGCATCCCATATTTTCTAAGGTATGGGATCGTCATAACGCTACCGCCAATCCCTAGCAACGTTGAAATAATGCCAATGAACGATCCAATAACGAAACGGGACATGCGTCCTGGCAGAGGAGAGATCGGGTATTCATCGTTACTATTCGCTGTTTTCTTGTACAAATTAGATATAATGACATAACAAAGTAGCATAATAAATGCACATTTGAGCAATCCACCATCGATATAGCGGGCCAACAGCCCGCCGATTAGAGCGCCTAATGCGATAAAACCGGCTA
Source organism: Paenibacillus sp. NPDC058898 (assembly GCF_049316025.1). Lineage (NCBI taxonomy): Bacteria > Bacillati > Bacillota > Bacilli > Caryophanales > Paenibacillaceae > Paenibacillus > Paenibacillus sp. NPDC058898. Next base: position 795,739 of record NZ_JBMOSM010000001.1, read on the forward strand.
ATTGTCTAAATACCATCCAATTGATATTACCTTGCTTCGAATGATTATAGGTGGAATTCGTTGAATTTATAATCATGACAGCCAGCGATGTTCCCACAGCTGTATGCATAACATATTCCGCAGGAACAACGTGAGGAAGGAAAACATATAGAATTGGGACGACAACGAAGCCGCCACCTAGGCCGAAAAGGCTGGATAATACGCCGATAAACACCCCGATGAAAGTAAACACAATCAATGCCATGATACTACTTCCTCCTTTAATTCAGCCCGCACTCATCGCTGAATGCCCCGTTCTCGCCTAGGTTCGACGGACATAATCGTAGTCGGTACCCTATCTCCGACTCGATTCGTTCAACAAAATCCCTTGCAGCTTACAGTTATGACTCCTATTTGGATTTGCTTATAAAATAAATGATAATGGAATAGGGCACATTATAATAATTGATATTTGTTATACTCGATATAAATAAAGGTAATGGTTATGCAAGCAAAATCTGGAGTAGTATCGTATCTTTTATGAGATTGCGAGACTTGAGTCAGCTGAACCAGCGAAAAGCAGCCGATCACATTAATCGGCTGCTTTCCTTTATTTTTGCAAAAGAGGTATTTCCAGAAATAGATACAGAACAAAGAATAATATTAAAGAACCCGTTGAATTATATTGTAAACCCAGCAACCTCAATACAAAAAATTCGAATATGGTTATCCCCGCTAAAAAAATCAGAACAATAACTAAAGGAATAAACATTATTTTTATTTTATTTATTCTTACCACTCCTTACCGCTGGGCAGTTGGATGCTAGCCCAACTGCTTACATCGCATTGGCCATATTCATTATCACCCACAGCAATCACCGTGCCGTCTGATTTAAGGCCGATGGTATGAGCGCAGCCCGCCGCAACTGCTACAATATCGCACCAATCACTTACATTGCATTGACCATACTCATTCCAGCCCACAGCTGCCACCGTACCGTCCGATTTAAGCCCGATGGTATGATGACTACCCACCGCTATCGCGACAATACCGCGCCACCCGCTCACATCGCATTGGCCTACCTTATTTTGACCCACAGCAACCGCTGTGCCATCCGATTTAAGCCCAACGGTATGAAGATAACCCGCCGCAACCGCCACGATGCCGCGCCAGTCGCTTGCATTGCATTGGCGATACCTATTATTACCCACAGCCATCACCGTACCGTCCAATTTAAGACCGATGGTATGCCAGTCACCCACCGCGACCGCCACCATATCACACCAGCCACTTACATTGCATTGGCCTTCATTATTTCGACCCACAGCCACCACTGTGCCATCCGATTTAAGACCGACGGAACGACGCCAACCCGCCGCAACCGCAACCATATCACGCCAGCTGCTTACATCGCATTGGTCATACTTATTCCAACCCACAGCCGCCACTGTGCCGTCCGATTTAAGCCCGACGGTATGAGCATTACCCGTGTTCGTCGCCATATGAACATTACCAGCCGCAACCGCAACCATATCGCGCCAGCCACTTACATCACATTGGCCATATTTATTATCACCCACAGCCGTCACCGTGCCATCCGATTTAAGTCCAACCGTATGACGACGACCTGCTGCTATGGTATCTTTGGGAATTGCCCATATCTTGCTGAAAAGATTCCCCTTTTCCATAAGGTTCTCCCCCTTGTTTTTTCTTTCCAACTAAAATCATACAACATTCACGCAAGTGCTAAGGCAAAGCCTGCACACCTTTGATTTTTCGTAATCTCAAAACTAGAAAGCTTAGCTAGCGCATAGAGTAGACTGAAATCTTTGGCAAAACGCAATATCCCAACTTGGCCCCATCCATCACGACCAGATATCGCCAAGCATGCGGACAGAATGAAAGTTACGTTAATCCGTCCGTCTCATCTGAAACGATCCTATTGTACTATACTATCCTGAAGGAGGTCAGCGCCAAAATCAAACATTTCGACGGAAGCAAAGAAACTGCGCGACAGACGTTCCTACATCTCATTCCTATCAAAAAAAAACGACCGGGGTTCGATCGGTCGTTTTCCATTAAAAGATATTGTAGTATAATATTACCAAATTATTCCCCAAAACAAATAGAACGGTAACCAAAGGTGGATTATCTAATATACCGGAAACCTCCTGAAATGCTTTGTATCCAATTCGCGGTTTTGAAGTTAGGCCTTGGTTTTCCTCCTTATGATTCGGTGTTTTAAGTAAAAGATAAAAGGATTGAGTTATGCAAACAACCTGCAAAAAGCTGTTTTTGTTGTGTTCCCAACATTTTTGCCCTTTTGTCTGTTATTGAATTTGAGAGAAAGAGGGGGATAAAATGTCGGTAAATCCCGAGGATCCGCGTGTTAAAAGAACCCGTCAATTGTTCGTGCAGGCTTTTAACGATTTGGTTGGGAAAAAGAGAAACATCTATTCCATTTCTGTGCACGATATCACGAATCAAGCAACCGTAAATCGAACAACATTTTATGCTCATTTTCAGGATAAATATGACTTTCTTGAATATTGGATGACAGAAAAGTTCCAAAGGACTATAAGGGATAGACTGCCGGAACAAACAAGATGCAATGCGGACAATTTGCGCATTCTTATTCAAACCATATTCGATTTTCTTTTGCGGTTTCGACAATGTAGTACGCCGGGAGACAAGCAGTTTGAAGCGATGTTTGAAAATGCCATGCGTCAGGATCTTCATCGACTTCTGCTTAAACGGGTAAATGAAATGGACACACAGGGCTTTTCGCAAGAAAAATTGGAAGCTGCGGCACTCATTATCAGTTGGGGCATATTCGGATCCGCTTTGCAGTAGAGCCGGAAACCTCAAGATCGTTCAGTGGAAACGATGTTTGAAGAAGTCATTGAGGTTATATCGGTCAATTTGGCCCCTTTCTGGGAGCAAACAACAAGCTAAAGGTATGCTCTCGTTCAATAAAAAAAAGCCGCGATTTACGCAGCTCTCCGGAGCGATGTATCCTGACCGTCCAGCCGTTATCAGCCTATATACTTTTTGCGGCTTCCATTAGTCGCTCTTTTGTCATCGCAGGCGAATCGCTGCCTAACCGATATATGATCGCCTGCCCCTCTTTTTCAATCATCCAGCTGATTTCTTGGTAGACATGGCTATCGGTATATACATATGAATCGTTTATTAAATAATGGGCGTCGTGTCCATTCAGCTCCATTTCTTCATATTTAGCTGAAGATGGGGCTAACGTCTGTATTTTCACTTTGGAATCGCGAGGTGTTTCCATGACCAAATACAGCGTCTCTTGATCTGAATTGCGATATACGGTGGTGTAGGATAACAACGGAAACGAGGTTGGAATGGAAGTTTTTCTCCATATAAAATCTTTTCCCGACTCTTCGCTCTCGGCCTTCAACTCTTCAAGCAAAGCTGCGATATCCGTCTCGGAGCCCCCATAAGCGCCGAATGGAGACAGCTCCATTCCTCCCGTGAACCTATACGTTCCAAGCAAGGAGTCTGGAGGCAACACATCAAAATGTCGGTCCGTTAATGCCTTTCTCCAAGTATCCAGGTCCTCGTTCACGTCCGGCTGCGAGACAGGTATGAACGGCAATTTTTTGACGTTATCCAAATCGGTTAAATAGATGACAGCGGACTCTCCCGGGTTCAACTGGGCTTTCACCTCATTCCGGGCTTGACGGATGCTCTCGAGCTGAGTTTTGCTTAACTTTAAATCCTCTAACGTTTCGGCGGACATCGTCATATTGCCTTTCGTCTCTTCGAACAGCAGCGTTTGACCCGCATAGGCAAAGCCGCTTACGACCGCGATCAGTAAAATGACCATTACTGCCTTGGACCATTTCCGTCTTCTTCTCATCGGTTGTTCTCCCTTCTTCTCCAGCATCTGCTCCCTGTGGACGTTCATTACTCGCAGATCTATAGAAGAAGGACACACGACGTTTTTTGCGTTTTGTTGAAACTCGTCTTTCAATTGCTGTTCAATAGACATAGCCGTCCCGCTCCTTTCTGTGGTCCCGCTGGCTATACATATGGCGAAGTCGCTTCAGGGCATGATGGTGCCTGGATTTTACGGTACCTAATGGAATTTTTAACAAATGGGCGATTTCTTCAAGCGTGCAGTCCTGATAATACCTGAGGACGACAACCTCTTTGAGCTTCAAAGGCAGCGCTTCGAGCATTGGAATCAGCTCCAGGCGGTCGCTAAGAAGGGATACTCGATCTTCCATCGCCAATTGAGGCGGTTCGGAAGACATCCCTTTCATCTTTTCCAAAATGCGAATTCTGCGCCAGCTTTTCCGCTTCCAGTTCCGAACTTGCCGGATAATCAGGCCGTTGAACCAAGAACTGAATTTCTGCTCCAGCTGATAATTGTCCAGGATCTTGAACAATTCGATATACACCTCGCTCATAATATCCGGAACATCGTGCTTGTTGGGAGCAAGATAATAGATTAAACCGAAAGCCTGATCACGCGTTAAATCATAAATTGTTTGGAACGCTTCTTCATCTCCCTGACTCACCCGGACGAGCCAAGGTTTGATATCCATTTCATTCATAGGGCCGGCCTCCATTTAAGGACTTACACCTGATATTGGCTCCATTGCCCAATAAGGTTCAATTTGATATCAAAAAAGAAAAAACGCAGCTTTCCGGCTGCGTTTCATCTAATTATGCTAGGACTTTACAGTATGACGATTAAATAGAAGAGCGCTGCTAAGACAAAACGATATAGAGCAAACCATTCCAATCGAAGTCGCTTAATCAGTTTGATGAACGTCACTACTGCAATCATGGCCACAATAAAGGATGTCGTAAAGCCCACTAACATTAGAAAGAGATCGTCAGCATTCAGCAAATCACGACTATCGTATAAATCTAACAAGCTTGCGCCAAACATAACAGGCACGGAAATAAGGAATGTGAAATCTGCGGCGGCTTTTTGACTAGTACCAAGCAATAGTCCACCGGAAATCGTGGACCCCGATCTTGAAAATCCCGGCCACAAAGCCAAACATTGGAACAGGCCAATCCCGAAAGCTTGTTTGTAATTAATCCCATCCATCGTATCAGCGGTTTTAGTTCTCCTGCTCCGTGCTGCGACGATCATCAACAAGCCACCGGCAACTAGACCGATCAAGACAGGGGTTGGGCCGAATAATAGGCTTTTTATTGTGTCTTTGAAGACAAGATATAGGATTAATGCTGGTAACATAGCCAAAATCATATGAATAACATTTAATCCTTTACTTTGGGAAAAATCCATTTTAATCAGATTAGCCCCAATCTGCAAATACCTTTTCCAATAAAGAATTAGAACTGCCAAGACTGCACCCAACTGGACCACAATTTTAAAAGTTATTGCAGCGTCTCCCTCAAAGCTAAGCAGATGGCCTGCTAAAATCAGATGTCCAGTAGACGATACCGGTAAAAATTCAGTTAAGCCCTCTATTATGCCTAGTATTATTGCTTTAACTACATCAGTCATCAATGGATGTCCTCCTTCGGAAAAAACTCGTTCAAGCCTTTTCCAGTATAAGGTAGACGTCTATATATTCCCATCGATTAACCTAACAATATTCCATTCCGTATGACATTCTTGTCACATTGCTCAAAAGGATAGAAGAACAACAGAAAGAAGCCGATATACCATAGCTTACGGCTCCTTATCCAAGTCTAACTATGAACAATTACGTTATCCAGTCACACGATTCACAATTTTTAGAACAGTGTCCCGCGTTAATTTGCTTCCGCCCGCAGAAATGAGTTTGACGGTAGCATGAGCTAACGCTAGTGGAATCTTGCAAAATTTTAACGCTGGACCATCCTTTAGGTCTGCGACATAAGAATCGGCGATTTGTAAATTACGGCATGTGTACTGGTGCATTTCATTAAATCCCCAACCATCAGGAAAGAAGTCAACACCACGTTTAAGATCCTCATCTCTATTTCGGAGTATATTTACTGCTTGTAGTCCTCTTCCGAAGGCAATCGCCTTTGTTAGATCAGATTGCGTCCCGTCATGCCATAACCAAAGTTCTGATAACATCTCTCCAACCATACCAGCCACGCTATAGGTATATCTGTCCAGATCCTCTTCTGTATGAATATTCCACCCGTTCTGAACCCAATCAGACATATGTAACGACATCTTTGCGATGTAATGATTTACGATGGCGACTCCGGAAGACGGACAAAGAAGCACCCATTTATCTAGCTGCATCGTAACTTCCGGTAATACCGCCCGATAAGGTGATAGTAATCTTCGTGTTGCTTCCATAACTTCCAGAACATCCTGGGATTTAAATATTTCAGAAATCCCAAAAAGTAATTCAACTTTCAATTCGTCAGTGAGTTCATGATGATCTTCGATTTCGTCTATTGCTCGCATACATAGATAGGCAGATGCAACTGCCTCCCTTATTCCTAATTCCAAATAGCTTATGGGTATATAAAAAGTACGGCTCGTCTTCTTTAACATGGACATTGCTTCATTCAGGTCGACGTTATTAATGAGTACTCCCTCCAAGTATTCGTTCAGTTTTAAAATTACTCATTGCTTTACTATGATAACATACGTTGATATGGTCAATCCAAATACAATAATCTAGACTTGTGTTTTGATCCGATTCGACGATCAATTTGACGAACTTATATACTTAAAGCAAAAAAAGCCGCAATTTATGCGACTTTCAAAATTTATTTAGTCATCACTTCTTAAAAGAGGTTGAGTGCTACATCTGAAAGATCCACCGAAACTTCTTGATATTTTAAAATCTACATATTCTACTTTAACCCCTCTTTTTTCTAACTCATCTCCCAATACATTTACGATGGAAATGCAACTTCAGATTGAGCCATAACGACTCTTTTTAAAGGTGCAAACTCACTTTTCACAAAAACATTACTCATACAAGTTTCTCCTTTACAAAAAAACTCAAGGGAACGGTTGTAGTGTTCTTCCGCTTCTCCATTGAGCCTTTTGCCATTTTCTACAAAAACCCTACTCGATGAGCTCCGGTTTCACATTGAGGACGATCCCCATCAAACCAGGGAATAGTTGTTCTAGATCCTCCATTCGTAACGAATAGAAATGTTGTGTCCCATCGAAAAGCATTTAGGATCTTATTTCTTGATTTCCATATGGGCAGAACACTCCAGCTTACTGGACGTTCAACAATCGTTTGGGATATTAGTGAGGAAGAAAAATTGAGGTCTCCCGGGGCACAGCGTTTAGTCGAATTCCGACTCGATGGAGTCATCCAAACAGAACACGTCATCCCATTTGACGGGAACTTATTGGGCTACTCTCCTCACTACCCAAGTGATGATCTTCTGAAGAAGAAGCAACTCTGACGGTGGAAAAGGTTTAAGAGGCGATTTACTCCAAGTAATACTACTGGGGATAAATCGCCTCTTACTTCACCTATTCAGTCATTACGATGACACGTGCTCGCCCTTCTATAACACCGGAAGAAACAGCTAGACCTACAATCGCTTCGGCTGAAAGATTTTCTCGTTTGTACTTACCTGCAATGATTTCACCATCCGACGTGATAACACGTGGAGGAGTTAGTTTTTCATACAATTTGTACTCGTCTTTTCGTTTGCTGATGATCTGTCTGGTCGCAAGATTCGCTTGCTGCTCGACCATGCAACCCGGGTCATCCAGTTTATTGGTGCATACGACTTCGTGAAGTTCTTCAAACGTGAGATCATATATATCTTGTCTTTCATGAATAACGCCCGCTTGTACGAGTTGTTCGGCTTCTTTGAGTAAAGCCTGCTTATAAACGAAGTAGCGATTCACCATGCCGTATTTTGGATATTCCCGATAACCGATGAAATTCCGGATAAGGTCGATCATTCGTTTGGTTTCTTTGGCTTTTTGTTCACCATCTGGCAATTGCTTCAATCGCTCTAATAGTTCTTTTTCTTTTTTTAAAGCCTCCTGTTGCCCCTTCTCAAATTTCCGACCGCTTTCATTAGGTTCAAAGTTTTTGATGTTACCCAGAATCAACGGGTTGCTATACCTCCAAGCATAAACTTCATGAACAGCTGAAAGACCGCCAGCCCGGCGGTCTTTTTGTGATCAAGAATAAATTGATGTACTCCAGAATGCCGATATCGAGCATCGAAGCCGTTAGTGTGCCATCATTTCATGGGCAATGCTATGGCCATCCATTGCGGACGGGTAATAGGTAGGCCAATTCGTAACCTCTTGAAGTAAAGCCTCGCGGTCGTCTCCCCAATATAAATGGAAATGATCAGACTTGCTTGGCGTGATGCGATGGTCGCTAAATTGAATGTAGCGAGGCGGTCCCTCGATGTCATCAACCGACTTAAATATGTAACGGACCCCGCGGTTACCTGCTTCGTAAGTCAGTATTTCGTATCCATCGGCTTGGTATTCGACCGACTGCTCCTGACCGTTCGTGAAAAACGTGACGGTGTCACCCTCGATGACAATACGTTCCGTATCGGTCTTGTAGCCGACTTCATAATATTCCTTGTACGCTGCCGCCGTCATTTTTCCGGTATCCTCCGCTTTGTGCACAAACACCTCATCCAGTGTTCCATCCAGCAAGTATGGATAAACCGATTGCCAGTCTCCTTCCCAATCTGACAGTGTGCGATGCTGGATTTGGCTGTCATCAAAGAACCCCTTGTAGATCGCTTCTGCTTCCTCATCATGATTGTGGTTGTGGTTATGGTTGTGGTCGTCCTCATCATCATGACTATGATTGTTGCTGCTTTCATGAGTACCGCTGTCTGCCTCAGTCTCATTGATAGGACGATTCTCATTCGGATCAGCGCTTTGACACCCTGCAAACAATAACCCCAATGCTACTAAAATTACTCCCATCCCAAGTTTAAGTTTCATACTTAACCCCTCCATTAAATAGTAATCATTACGATTAAGGATTATACGGTGGGGATTTTCCTTTGTCAATATAATTCGTAATGTTTACGAAATAGAGGCGACTCAAAAAAAGGACCATCCCACACAGAATGGCCCTTCTGGTTATAAACGATGCTTAACCTGTGAAAGGTTGGTCTCTAGAGCATGCCTTCCGCTTCTCGGACGAATAGGGACATTATTTTTACGTGCCCATCTTATGGCATTGGCAACATCCTGTGTTTTTTGAGCGAAGACAAAAACTTTAGGACATCTGTCCGTATGTGGATCCCAATTCTTACGAGCGGCTTCATAACCAGGATCACCCTTAAAAATCACTCGCCCCCTGTAAGCTTAATTATTGTTTTGGGTATAAAACAAAAAAAGCCGCGGATTCCGCGACTTCTTATGTGTGTTACTTTTGCACAATCTGAATAAGGTTGCCACATGTATCGTCGAATACAGCTATTGCGAGTTCGCCCATTTTTGTCGGCTCCATCGTAAACTTCACGCCTTTTTCCACTAATCGTTTATACTCTTGTTGAATATCCGCCACACCAAACATTGTCGCTGGGATCCCATCGGCAAATATCTTCTTTTGATAATCCTTGGCAGCAGGATGGTCATTCGGTTCGAGTAAAAGCTCGGTACCGCCTTGCTCATCGGTAGAAACAAGCGTTATCCACCTGAATTCTCCGACGGGAACGTCCTCCTTTTTTAGAAACCCCAGCTTTTTTGTATAAAACTCCAGTGCCTTGTCTTGATCTTGTACGAATATACTGGTAACAATGATCTTCATTTACTCTATCCATCCTTTCAGCAAATTTTTAAGGGGTTCGTTGTTGAATATAACTACTCGATATTTTCCCTTTCGTTTTGATTTTACGAGCCCTGCATCTTCTAATGTAGAAAGATGTTTGGCTATCGCTTGTCGCGAAATGGACAGGTCGTGCTTCATAATGAGACGTACCGTTAGTTCATACAACGTAAGCTCGTTGCGTTCGGATAGTTCGTCTAAAATAAGCCGCCGAGTCGAGTCTCCTAGTGCTTTGAATATAGCGTCTTTGTCCCAATTCATATATCCAGTATAAGCAACCCTACGGTTGCTTGTCAATAATAAGCAACTGTAGGGTTGCTTAACCAGCGATCGCGAGGTCGGACTCTGCACATCATGAGCGATTGGATGAAATGCTGCAATAAGCAAAAAACACGCCGCAAGGCGTGTTTGCTTTTCGAGTTACTACTGATGAAGACTTTAATATTCTCCCTTAATGACGAAAAATGAGCCTCGAATGGTTCCAGCTAATTTAGACTTCTGCCTGGCAAACTTAAACTTTCCTTCTAACTCCGGTGGTACCTCCATCCCCTCAGAAAGCTTAAAACCAACGGCACGCTTCTTAGGGTCATCAATCGTATACATGACGTTGAGTCCAAGACCATCCTCATAAAAGACGTAGGCAAATTGGATATTCTCCACTTGAAAACGCGACGTTTCTAATGGTTTGGCCGCAAACTCAATATCACGTTCTTCTTTTAAAATTCGGTTTACATAATCCAGGGTCTCCTGGCTTTCGCTTGCTGGTACAACCGTAAATTCATGTTTGTATTTGTTCATAAAGTAACGGGCTTCATTCGCTCGTAAACCAGCAAGCGCTTCTGCTACGGGGGAAGATTCTAAACCAACCGTAGACACATTTTTAAAATCAACGATATAGGACATATTCATCCCTCCTAAAAAATTCTGTGAGCGTTACTTCTTAGAACCTGCTTCGAGCAAAGCTTGCATCGGAAGCGTTCACTTATTTCCTAACAACGGGAATCCATACTTCACCAAATACTAGCCCGTTTCGCTGCCCCATCTCAACCGTTGCATTTGGCCCACCAACATAGGCAAAATTCTGTGCTTCCGGCAAAACTTGTCCGAAGGCAATGCCAGTAAGTGTATTACTCAACTCTTCGGCCGTCTTCCCTTCCCCTTTAACAACAAGGTATTCCCCCTTAGGAAACTGAATAACCCTGGTTGCTTCGGGTAGAGATGTCTCTGTCATAACACCAGCATAATACATCATCTTATTATTAACCGCTTCGTTCACGGCAAAAATGTAGTCATTTGCGGCGATGGTCTTCAGAGTATCAAGCCTACCATCTTGTTTCACAGCCTCCCAAAAGTCTGCTTTCTCTTGGTTTATGCCAGCATAGTCTGTGTAATCGCTCTGCAGCTCAGTTCCAATTCCTAAAACGATAAAGCTGTCTTTTTCCTCAAGCGTAAAATTTGTCATATTCAAAACCTTCCTCTTTTTTAAATTTATCAAATGATTTGTCTTTTCACTTGATGGGTTTATAATATCCTTAAATCATGTCAAAAAATGATACTGTTTAGGGGAGGCCCTATGAAAAAAGTTGAACGGATTAATATCATTATGCGCTATATCAATAATCGTGCCCACTTTACTATATCTGAAATCATGCAGGAATTTAATATCTCTCGCTCGACAGCGATTCGAGATATCAGAGAAATCGAAGCGATGGGGATGCCACTTGTCGCTGAAGTTGGGAGGGATGGGGGTTATTTTGTCATGAACAACTCTGTCCTGCCTACAGTCCGCTTTACCGATAATGAAATTAAAGCTTTGTTTATTGCCTTTATGGCGACAAGAAATCAACAACTCCCTTATCTAAAGAGTCGTCAATCTTTAGCTGAAAAATTACTTGGCCTCATCTCGGAAAACCAGCAAGATGACCTTGTTCTGTTAAATCAGATATTGCTTTTTGAAGGAACCAACCCTCATAACCCCGACCTTCTTGATCTGTCTGACCTGCCCCATCCGATGCTAGATAAACTCATTCAGGTCCTGCTTCTGGACAGATGTTTATGGCTTTCCATCAAAGAAGAGAAGGTAATCAAGTCTTATCCCATGTATCTCTTGCATCTTTATCGTGAAAAAAGCTTATGGCTAATTGAAGGTTTTAACTTGGAGGAAGAAAAGAGGCGGATTGTACCTGTCGACAATCTCACCCATGTAGAACCATACCCTACGAAAAAAAGAGTAAGTAAGAAAAAGATATTAGAACAACTAAGTAAGCAGGAAGAAGAAATCAACCTTGTCCTTGATCTCGGTCCAAAGGCGATTGCCCAGTTCAAAAAATACCATCCTTTAAAGTTTTCAGTTTCATATACGAATCCGTACCAAACCACAGCCACCTTAAAGACTTTTATCAATGTTCATCATTCAGAAGAATTAACCGAAATAACCAATTGGCTGCTTTTCCTAGGTGGAGATATCAAGGTCAGGGAGATACCCGGAGAAGCCGTAAAAGGTTTACAAGAGCGCTTAAGCTTATACTGCCCATAAGCAGAGCCTGTGAAACGCCCCCTTCAGCGATACCCTTCCCGATGTCTTTTTTGCAAGCAGCATTCATAAAAAAATCCGCTTTAAAAGCGGATTTTAATGAAACTATGTTCTTGTCTTCCGGCAGTTCTTCTGTTGTCAGAGGACAAGAAATTATATCCCCTAGAGCTATTCTCTATGCTCCTAAAACATAATAAAGCAGTCGGATCACAAACTCCGGCTGCTTTATTTATAGAATGGTTTGCTTATTTTAATGGCTGGGAATCGTTCCCTTATCAAACCTTGAAGATGAACGTATACATCTTATTCTTGCCTCCATGCGAAACTGGACTTTAGTCGAGGTCTGCTACCTCCTGCAGTCTGTTTCGAATTACGGAGATATTCGTTACAATATAGCCAAGTATTTTTGAGGAGCGATTGATCATGAATTACGAACATAAAGTACAGAGGGAAATTGCCGACTGGGAGCATAAAATGTTCAAACCGCCAGGATGGCTGGAAAAGACATCGAAAACCATCGGCAATCGGATCAATCATTTGATTCCCCCGAAGGTGCACAGCATCATTACGACCACCATTCGATCAATCGTTCGCACGGCATTGTTCGGTGCGGAATATACGCCAAGTCGCGCGGTGGAGCGTACACTGGAATTGGAGGCTGCCGATCAAGAAGCGAAAGAGTTGTTTGCCTTGTACCAAAAAATCGCTGTTGCCGAGGGCGCTGGAACAGGGGCTGGCGGTATTATGCTTAGCATGGTGGACTTTCCAGCTTTAATTGCGATCAAGATGAAATATTTGTTTGAGCTGGCCCATGTTTACGGTTATGACACTAAACACTTCTCCGAGCGGGTATTCATTCTCAAGGTATTTCAAATGGCATTTTCCGGGCCAGAAAACCGTGCAAGGTTGCTCGATTCCATCAAGCATTGGCATATAGAAAAGGAACAATGGCGCTCCGATGCCGATTACGCCAAGAATATGGACTGGGAGACATTTCAGATCGAGTATCGAGACGCCATGGACTTTCGGAAAATGCTGCAGATGGCGCCTGGGATCGGCGCTATTGCAGGCGCATGGGCAAATTACAGCATCCTTGAGGAATTGCGTGAATTCGCCATGAACGCTTACCGCCTCCGCAGATTGCATGATGATTTCGTGGTGGTGGATTGATCCCTCTCTGTCGTCATATACATCCAAGGAACATCATTGCTTGGGAAACAACAAAGACAGCTAATCCATATGATTAGCTGTCTTTTGGTTTGCCTTCAATTGTCATTACTTCGCGATGAATGCGCCCACATCCGAAATTGCGAACCCCAGCCCGAAATTCCAATACTACTATATTTTGGCAAAACGAATTATAATCCTTTTTGTGATCACATTAATTCTAAGTCAGACAGCCATATTCCACCGCCATACAAAGGAGGGATGCCGTTTCAAACCCAATTGCGAAGTTGATTTTATGCCCATACTAAAGGAGGAACTCTGATGATGCGAAAGAGAATGCCTTACCTGCTGATCCTGTCGTTGCTGCTGACCTCTTGTTTCATCTTCGGTACGAAAGCCGAAGCTACAGACTATACGCAGGGCGTCGATTTATCCGGAAGTACAGCTACCGTATGGTTCAAATCCGCCGTCAATACGAGTTGGGTCGATGTGCATTATAAAGTGAACAGCGGAGAACAGCAAAATCTCAGAATGGCTTACAACGCTAGCAAATCCCGATATGAACAGGCCATCTCAGGCATGGCCACCGGCCACGTGATTGCGTATTCTTTTACTTACAATAACGGAACTCCAGCCTACGACACCGGTGTCTTTACTTACACCGCCGGATCCATTCCACCTCCCTCTACTTCCGGCTCCATTTATGACATTCATCCGTCCTCAATTCCCATGCCTCCAAACGGCTCCGTCTCGGTGAAGATCATGAACGGGACCAATGGCGCTTATACCGACTCGCAAATATACTGGGGCGTTCTCGGCATCAATCCCGTTAACAATCAGTGGAGCTATCTGGACCTGAGTGGCAATCTGATCCCCATCTCCAGCGCCTTGAATGATGCACCAGAACATCTAACCAAGAACGGCATCAACTACGCCAACATTTATCACAAGGTCAGCGATGCTTCCTGGGTCACCTTGCCCCGGATCACGTCAGGTCGAATGTTCCTTAGCGTTGGCACTCCAATGTACCTGAAGACCTATAACGATGGATTCGCCGGCCCCGATCTGAACAATCCGACCGATCCAAACCACGATATCTATTTCGATTTCGTCGAATTCACGATTGACGCGGCTGGCTATCACGGCAATACGACACGTGTAGACGGATTCGGTTTTCCAATCCAGCATCGACTGATCAACAAATCCGGTTCCTTCGATCAAACCGTAGGTGAGTTCGAAAACGAAACCCGAAACGGAATCTTCGCCAAATTCCAGGCCGAAGTTCCTGCCGCCTTCAAAACGCTGGCCACGATTCAAGCGCCTTATCGCATCGTCGCGCCGATTCATGGTTCTTTTGCACAAGGTGGCGCTAATGCCAACTATTTCGGCGGGTACGCTCCATACAGTACACAGGATATTTTCCGATGCAACGGCGCTTTAACGGATGCGGCAACCTGTGCAGCCATCAATCGCCATGTATATACGACTAATGACTGGAATAACGTGTCGAATTACTATCAGGCTGCGCCTGCCAATTATTACGCTAAATTCTGGCACGACCACAGCATTAACCGTTTGGCCTACGGGTTTCCATATGATGATGTCAACGGCCAGGCCGCTTACCTTGAAGTGGGCGATCCGAAAGGCCTGATCATCCGCATAGGCTGGTAAATCTTCAGTGAACGCTAAAGCGTTGGAAATCGCCGATAGGAAAAAGAAACGCCGTCTTGGTATGAATGAAGTTTCCTTTTTCCTGTCTAGCAGACCAATGTTGATCAACATCAGGCATCCATCTAATCGGCAAATGTATATGTTTTTGTCTACTGACAGTTGATAAATTGAATCTTCAATTATAAACAAAAACGATGCCACAAAGTCATCGTTTTTGTTTTTTAACTATCAATAGATTGCATGAATCCCACTGTTTACGCTTTAGGTGCAAAACAGCAGTCATTACTCTGGTTAGCCATCCCTTCAGTTTTGTTGCACAATGATTACATCGCTTTCGGAACGTTTGATGAATCTGTCGGTTTAGGTGAACGGATAAACATCAAGGCTAATATCGCACCTGCAAAAGCAACGATACCAGACCAAAGGAAAGCTTGCTGAAAACCATGATTAAGTGCTGCCACAGGATTAGAATCTGATATGGAAGCCGTAGTTGATGCAGCGATCGCTACCATGATAGCAAGACTAATGGCTGATCCTATCTGATAGCTTGTATTAGCAAGTCCGGATGCCAGCCCCGCTTCTTCAGGCTTGGCTCCCGACATAGCAGCCATCATAGAAGGAATATAGGCTAGAGACATTCCGAGAGCACCTAAAAGTGAAGCTGGAAGTACATTGATAAGGAAACTGCCATCCACAGGTGTATTGGTTGAGAATAAGAGCATTGAGCCTCCAAGGGCAATCAATCCAATCACAATGTTTGCTTTTATACCGAATTTACCGATCAATTTGCCCGTAATAACGATCATGAAGATAGCAATCAAAATCGTCATCGGAAGCAGACCAATCCCTCCAGCGAAAGCTGAGAACTTTAGTACCTGCTGCATATAAAGGTTCAGGAAGTACCATAATGGTATCCAACCACCAGATAACATGATAAGCGCGATATTGCCGGCAGCCAAGTTAGGCGCCTTAAAGATTCGAAGGGGTACAAGCGGTTCCTTTTTGATTAGCTGAATGATGAGGAAAAGAATAAACAATATCACTCCTGCGATAAGTGTCCACACGGTGATCGGTGCTCCCCATCCATTATGTTCTGCGGTCACGATGCCGTAAACGATTAAAACCAATGATGCTGTGACCGATATGGATCCTGCTATATCGATGCTTCCTTTTCTGCGTATACCTTTTGCTAAAAGACCAGGAGATAAGAGTAAGGCGACAATCCCAACAGGTACATTGATTAAGAAGGTCCATTGCCAACTTAACCACTCCGTTATAACACCACCCAGAAATACCCCTGCTGATCCTCCCGCAGCTGCCGAAGCACCCCAGAACCCCAGCGCTTTACCCAATTCTTTAGGATTACCGCTGAACAACATCATCACGATGGTTAGAGCTGAAGGTGCTATTAAAGCGGAACCGAATCCTTGCAGTGCACGACCGATGTTTAGTGACTCTTCGTTCCATGCAAAACCAGCGAGTAAGGATGCTACTGTGAGAATCATGAAACCCCACATGAACATGCGCCGTTGTCCAAAGAGGTCTGATAATCGGCCACCGAGTAGTAAGAGTCCCCCGAAGAAAATCACATAAGCGTTAGATTCAAGCTGCACTCGTATTCTTGACGGCACCGTACCAGAAGAAGAAATCCATGAACTGATCAAACAGAGCTATGTTTTAACTATGGCGTCTTCTCGAGGTTAACATGGTCCACTTCATTCCCATCCGAATGATAGATGAGCTGTACAACCCCAGTGGAGAACGTTTTTGCATTTACCAGCTTTAAATTCAACCTTTGCTTGATATCCATAAACAACGGTTTTCCTTCTCCCAAAATGACAGGGTGAACCGATAATCTGAATTCATCAACCAGCCCTAACTGGATAAAGGTTGTAATAAGGCTTGCTCCCCCATATAACCAGATGTCTTTACCCGGCTTATTCTTTAATGCATGTACTTCCTCAAGGATATGATTGTTGATGTAAGTTGCTTTATGGTCGCTCCCTTTTTGCGTCCTGGAAAACACATATTTTTCTTTACTGTGAACGATTGACCATAATTCTTGTTCCGTTTCCGGATGATCCGTTTCAGGTGTAAATTGCCCCCATAAATCATAACTTTTTCTGCCATACAAAATCGTATCGATTTGATTTAAGAAATCCATAAACCCCATCTCCGGGTCCATAATGCACCAATCGACTTCCCCATTCTTCCCTTCAATAAAACCATCCAACGTAACTGCTAAATCTAAAATGATCTTTCGGCTCATGATTTATTACTCCTTTCGGGATTTACCACTCATTGTATCCCATCATTATGTCATCTAATGTCTTATTTAATAAGAACGGGAAGACTTTTCATTCTTGCGTCCATTGACCCAGTTCAAGTATAGACCTATTTCCTAAAAAATTGATTGCAAGCCGTAAACCTCGGCATATATGATAAAATCACGAATCCGTTACGGATTCCATAATCCGGCATTGATTCTGCCATTTCATGAGGGGGATTTTATCTGAAACGCAAACTCATCGTCAAAGCAATGACCACAGCCGCGCTGCTGAGCGCATGCGCGTATCCCGTCCACGCGGATTCCATTTCGCTGAGCGATATCAATCAATCCTATGCCAAGGATGCGATTCTGGAACTAGTGGAACAGGGCATTATCAATGGAAAGGGCAACGGCAAGTTCGATCCGACCGGCAAAATCGAGCGCCAGGACTTTGCCATTATCTTGGCGAAGGCATTAAACCTTGATGTGTCGCCGAAGCCGGCGGATTCAACGTTCAGCGACGTCCCGCAGGACCACTACTCCTACTCATTCGTAGAGGCTGCGGTTAAAGCCGGCTTAATCAAAGGCCAGGGCAATGGGGAGTTTGGCATGGGACAGAACCTAACTCGACAAGACATGGCGGTGTTGTTTGTTCGGGCATTGGGCGTTGAGGTTGAGGGCATGGGCAGCCAGCTGAAATTCTCCGATGCGGCGAGCATCTCCTACTATGCCAAGGATGCCGTTGCAGCCGCCATTGAGCTTGGGCTTATGAACGGCATGAATGGAAAGGAGTTCAACCCAGTCGGTCAGGCGGACAGGCAATCGGTCGCCTTAGTCGCCAATCGATTCCTGAAAGTGAAAGAGCAGCTAGATACCCCGTCAGAACAGCCAGTCCAGACGCCCAAACCCGACGAGGTAACACCTCCTCCTGCTGAGAAGCCGACGCAGAATCCAACGCCGTCTACCGGAGGCAGCAGCGGCGGATCAACCGCGCCAAGCTATCCGAATCCGGGCAACCCAAGCTCGCCAGATAGCGCTGCTCCGATTGTAAGGCTTTTGTCTGCCTCCTCCGTTCTCATAGGGGAGAACGTGGCGGTCACTAGCAATGAAACCGGGTTCGTTTACTTAGTCCCCTATTCCCTAAACGCCAACACGAAAGCGCAGCTTGAAACCTCTGTCGCCGAAAAGCTTGCCAATAAATCCATCGTTGCAGCAGCTCAAACGGAAACACTCATTGCAACGGCGAATCTGTCAGCGGGCGACTACAAAGCGTATGCGGTCGACGCTGCAGGCAATGTGTCCGCGCCATCCGGCAAAATTACGCTTTCAGCGCTGCAGTTGGAACAGCCGGCTTTGCATTTTTCCGATGCACGGACGCTCGTAATCACATACAATGAGACCCTTAACCCCCTCTTCGTTCCAACTGCCCATGAATTATCGGTATATACCAAGGATGGTGAGTTACAATTACCGAAAGAGGTTGAACATATTAACATTACGGGCCGAACCGTTATCGTTGCACTAGCCGAATCACTGCCGATGGCAAGGCCGGTGGAGGTCGTATATGACCCGTCTTCAGCCGCCACCGCGATCCGCAGTGCAACAGGAACGATCTCACCTGCATTCGGGCCGATCATCGTTCAGTATTTGCCGGACAACGTAAGGGAATTGTTTGAAGCGCTGATCACCGAAGCCGAGAAGCTGCGCGACACCTCAACTCCAGGGAACACAGCCGGCACTTACCCGTCGTTCGCGTTTGAGCAATTAAACCAGGGGATCTTGAATGCTTACTCCACCGCAGACAACCCGAATACGCCTGCTACAAGTTTGGCAATCGGTTATAACGATCTGCTCCAACAAATGAAAGCCTTCAAAAACAGCCGAATTGAGCCCCTGAGGGTCTCTCTTGCCGAGGAAAATGTTTCGTTTATATTAAATAGCAACATGTTGCGCGTGAATGGCATGACAGCCCAAATTACGGACTCCTCGCTAGACGAAGATCGATATGATATAAGGAATATTAGAAACCTTATCGAGGTAACGAGAGGCGATGCTTTCATAGAATTGGAGATTCGTTATGACTCTGTCACTAATAGGTACGAGATTCAATCAGAAGGCCAAACGATAGGACATATCGAGATCGAGACCTCGGATCCATCGCTCATCCAGTTAACCGCCCGTGATCATGGCATCCATGTAGCACCTGTTCCGAATGTCGATCAAGACCGCCCGGTCTCCCTGATCTTTAAAGTTTTCGAGAAGGATGCAGAAATCGGCAAGGTCGAATTGCCCATCCGATTTGATTCCGAGCCTCCAACGGTTACAGAAGTTACTTACGACAGCGCTCAAGGACTCTTCTTATTCCAATCCAGTGAACCGGTATACTCTTATCCTCAGACCATTCAACTAAGAGCACAAGTGGATTATTCCGGTAACGGCGATTTCAGCCAAAATTCCATCGATATCTTCCCGTTAGTGGACGGAGAAGACTTCAAGATAGAAATCACACTGGATAAACGCGCCGTCACGCTCCAGCTTACCCCTATGGGCATTTCCAAGCTGGCCACCCAGCTTCCAGGTGGAAAGTTCAAAATCATGATTAACGGCATGAGTGATTTCGCTATGAATTGGCAGCCGGAGATTCATATCATTGACGCGCCGGAAACACCATAATGAACAGATGGAAGCCCGGATTTTTCAAGGAAGTACCCAAGTTGTTCATTGCTACACGTATATCCTCACTCTCGCAAAGTTAGATGGATTCGTTGTGTCAAAAGAGTTGAATTCCCTTCCAACATACAAAATCCCACTGATTCTTAATCTGATCAGTGGGATTTATTATCTGGGCAGAACTGAGTCAAATACTCCAGGCTGTTGCTCGTGTGTTGTCGATCAATCATTTAATCCCTTTCCATTCAAGATATGGGGGATATATTTTTCAACCCTGGACTCTCGCGTTTTGGATTGCTTGGGTGCAGAAAAATGCAAAATGTAGGCTCTTTGCCGTCCCGGCGTTAATGCTTCAAAAGCCGTTTTTAAGCCTTGAATTTCAACGAATTTACTTTCTAATTCTTCCGGTATGATATATTCCGTATTCTTTTTAAAGTTCACTTGCAAACCGGCTTTCTCAACTTCGATGGCTTCAACAATATATGTTTTCAGGATAAGTTGCATTTCATCGATCTCTTGAACATTGGTGAACCGAATCTGACGCGCTGCCTGAACATTCGCCGTTTGCTGGATTAGGATTCCATGGGGATCTTTTAACAACGCGCCTTTATGAAACAGAAGCGCACAGTAATCCTTAAAGCCATGAATCAAAACGATGTTTTTATCGTCAAGCGTGTAACAAGGATGCATCCACTTAAAATCCTCGGTCAGTCCGCAGTCAAGAACGATTTCTCTCAGCAGATTGAATTCTTCCTTCCACTTCTTAAGCTTGTTAAAATAGGGATCAATCTTGGAATTCCTTTCCCCTTTTATCATCGAGGTACCCCCTTTATGTCCTTGTTCGTTTCGCTAGAGACGTCGGCAATTGGTCGAGGCTGCTCAAATTCTTTTCTTGCCAGTAACTGTTCAAGCCTTCTTCACCTTTGTGCTCCGCCCACCGTTGGAGTGTTTCCCTCTCCTTTTCGTACGACATGAATGGTACCGCATAACCGCAGGACGTCTGGACTTTATGTATATCAACCGTAATGATCTGCCGGACTCCAGGCAGTGGCTCGAACATTCCGTATAACAACTCCCACTCGGTGTGTTCCGGAAGAATTACCGTTCCGGTTCCGTACAGGCGCAGAATATTCGGAGGTCCCTGGAATGCACAGAACATCATCGTGATACGACCGTTCTCTTCGAGATGGGCACTGGTCTCATTGCCGCTCCCGGTCAAATCCAAATATGCGACCTTACGATCGGACAAAATCCGGAACGTGTCGTATCCCTTCGGCGACAGGTTGACATGCCCATCCCGCGACATGGGAGCCGTGCCGACAAAAAACAGGTGCTGCTTGCGGATAAAGGCCATATGCTCGGGGAGCATGGCCGGAAACTGTTTTCCCATCGTATCCCCTCCGATAAACTTGTATTGGGTTCGATTCACGCGTGAATACCGAATCAGGTTGAGCGCTCTGAGGCGTTCGGACGGATCGCTGGCTCCAGTCGTGATCTCGCTCTTGGCTATACGTTCATTGTATTCGAAGCCGCCACATAAGTATAATAGATTCTTATCACGCATACATACACTCCGGTTATGAATAAGGCGACTAACTCTTCACAACTGTTACGGATGCGTTCTGCCCCGATTATAGTACATGCCTTGTTCGTTATCGACCAACAACATGCCCTTACATTTTACAACTGAATTACCCCTCCCCCCGCTTATTTATACATCGATATCTAACCCATATCTCTTACGAATCTTGTGTCCTGCTTCCTTTTTACTTTGACTTTACTTCATTTTTACTCCCATCTATTAAGCTAACGTGAGGTAGTAAATACCGAATTTATTTTAGGAGGAATTATTAATGAACAAGATACATTCTGTGTTAATCACCGCTATGCTTTTTGCATTACCGGTTACACCTACTTTTGCTAAAGCGAATCATGATACGGTCAAGCAAAAGGCTCAAGCGTTGGCTTCGGAGATCGTGTCCAATTATGATGTTAGTGGCTTGCAGTATGCCCTCATGGATCATGGATCCATCGTGTTATCCGATAGTGCTGGCGTATATGATAAAGCTACCAAGAAACCAGTAACTAAAGACACGATGTTCGGAATCGGCTCGGTCAGTAAAATGCATGTAACTGCGGCAACGATGATGCTAGCTGATTCGAATAAAATTGATATTGATATACCCCTGAACACATATATCAAGGATTTTAAAATGGCGGATGAACGATATAAAGAGATTACGCCACGAATGTTAATGAATCATTCTTCAGGGCTTTATGGGAGTCACTATGGAAACAGCATGTTTTTTGATGATAACGATACGAAAAATCATGATGAATTATTGGTAAAATTACAATCAGAAGTTTTAAAGTCAGACCCAGGCGAATATTCAGTATATTGTAACGATGGGTTTCAGCTGCTTGAATTATTGGTTGAACGAGTAAGCGGTTTAAGCTACACCGACTTCATTGAACGATACATTGGCACCCCTCTGAATTTAGACTCTACTAAAACACCACTCGATTCCTTTGATAGAGAACGGCTGGCAAAAACATATTTTCCTGGGATCGATCAGGCTTTACCCGTTGAGAATGCCAATGTCCTTGGGACAGGAGGCATCTACTCCACGGCAGAGGAAGTAAGTAAGTTTGCTGAAGTATTAATCGGGAATCGAACGGATATTTTATCTGAGAAGTCTGCAAAGGCCATGCAAAATCATGAGTATCGAAATGGAATCTGGGTTTCTGAAGAGACGAACACCGTGAATTACGGTCTTGGTTGGGATGCCGTTCGTTTAGCACCTTTTAGTGATTACGGAATAACAGCATTATCCAAAGGCGGGGATACCGTTATGTATCACGCAGCTTTAACTACCCTACCCGAACATGATATTTCTATGGCTGTGCTTTCATCTGGAGGGAGTTCAGTTTTCAATAGTGCATTTGCATCCAACGTTTTATTAGAATATTTAAAGGATAAAGGCATCATTCAAGATATCCTGCCCGATAAAACATTTGATCCTTCCATAAAAGTGGATATGCCATCGGAATATCTCTCTTATTCTGGATTATACGGTTCCGTGGACAGAACAATAAATCTTGAAGTCAAGAACGGAGAAATTGATTTACCTGCTCTACAAGGCGGGGAGATACCATCACAAACATATGTATACACGGGAAATGGACAATTTAAAAACAAGGAAGGAAATGCAGCCATAAGCTTTGATCTACAAAAAAATGGAAAAACGTATTTAAAGATTAACGCATATACGAATCTGCCAGGTTTAGGCCAAACCGTTACGGTAATGTATGAATATCAAAAGCTGGATCCCAATCCTCTAAATGATGCAACTAAAAAGGTATGGGAGCATAGAAACGGAAAAAGTTATTATGCATTGGATGAAAAGATAACTTCTGGATTTTATCTAGCACCACAGGTCTTAAATAAGAAAATATCCGTTGATGTGGAACATGGGTACGCAAACGGCACTAATATTGTGGATGAGAATCAAGCCGTAAACGCAGTTGAAATTCCTATCATGTATGGAAGGGATGCATTTGATTTGAAGTTCTATACATTGAACCGTACGGAGTATGTAATGGTCAATAGTCAATCCTATATCAGTGAAGATGCGATTCAACCCATATATGCAGGGAACTCCTCGATCAGCAGCATACCATTCAATGGTCAGGCTGTTTGGTATAAGATTGATGAAAAATCAGCCAATCGAGCCATGACTGTGGAGGCTCCTTCAAGTGGAGGATTTGCCGTTTATGACGGAAAGGGAAATGTTGTGAACTTTTCAAAGGCAAGCAACAATCACTCGGTTGTACTGCCTGAAAGCGGGATGATCGTTTTTGGTGGTAAGGCGGGAGATGTATTTCAAATTAATCTGAAGGCTAAGTAGGCTAGAACTTGTATTGGGAAGCCTTGATCCGAATGGACCCGGCTTCCCAATATGCACGGCAGTGTTTATATCGATTATGGGGTCTCGTAGTTTTTTAACGGCATACCTACGTATTCCCGGAAGGAGCGAATCCGCTCTCCCTCGAACTCGAAGACAATTGCAAGCTCATTACGAAAAGGCCGCCCATTCAACAAACCTTCCGAGCGAAATACCACCACCCCGTTGTCCTCACTCTCAAGCTCGATGAGCGGAGTCAGTTGCATCTGAAATACGGAGCGCTCGAACCTGATCAATTCCTCGAACCGCTCTTTGCCTTGCTGTTCGTGGTTCCATCCCTCTAACGGAAGCGGAACCAAGAAATGGAAATCTTCCGTAACGGTTGTGAGAAAATCGGTTGTATCCCCTGTTTCCAAAGCCTGCTTAAAAGCATCAAACACTTCACAAGTTCGGGATTGGACTGAGTCTAGAGATTTCTCCATGAACAAATCCTCCTTATTAATGGTTTGTTGTACTCTCTAAATATTGAGTTTACATTGAGTCGTTTTGATTGGTGAGACGCCATGTAAAAGGAATCTTGCTTAACATTGGTTAGTGCGACACAACCTTTAGCTGGCTCGATATCGTTCCAAGGTGAATGGCTTCGTGAATCAGAGCGAAGTTGAACAACTCGCCGGCGGTGTTGAATTGGAACGGGCCCAAAGCATACGGATTCGAAAGCTTCTCCCCCAGCATTTCAGGTGTCAACTCAGATAAGCGAGAAAGCTGCGCGGTTAACAACGCGACCAACTCTTCCTTCGATGGAGGAGTAAACGTCCAGTCCAAGGGCTTTGTTCCAGAGTTAAACAGCGTTTCGTACGAACCCGGTATAGCAGCCGGAGAGCCGAAGCTTAGCGTAGAATACTTATCCATCCAATAAATCACATGGCCGACATTCCAACGGATTGTATTGTTGAATCCTAGCCCTTGAATGTCGAACAGTTCCTCAGGGATCGCCTGCACCTGCTGAAGCACCACTTGACGTACGGTTGTTGCCGTGTTGATAACCATGTCAGACATGTTAATTTCCTCCTTTGTTATGAGAACCTTCTGATATTCCCAGTTTAGATCTCATGGAGCCTTCCATCAATGCAGTGGGCGTTACCGGAACGTTAAGTATCAGTTAACGATTATTCGTTGACAGAAAAACAAGATGGAGCAACAATAATCAGTGAACACGATACAGGGATACAATAGAAAGCAGGTGAAAATCGATGGAGTTAAAACAACTGCAATATTTCATGGCCATATGTGAAGAGCTTCATTTCACGAGAGCAGCCGAAAAAATGGGTGTCAGCGCACCCAATATCAGTCAGCAGATAAGAAGATTGGAAGAAGAATTAGGGGTTCTGTTGTTCGATCGTGTGGGTAAAACAATTGTTCTTACAGACGCTGGAGCAATTCTTCGTGAACATGGTGCTGCCGTGTTCAGACATCTGCAGCAAGCGGGCGACGCCATTGCTGATCTGAAGCAAATGCAAGGCGGATCTCTTTCCATCGGGGTCTTGCCCGGTGACGCGGATCTCATGTTTAATGCCTTGCTACTTAACTTCCATCAAACCTATCCCACCATCTCCCTGTCCCTTTTGGAAACCACAAAAGTAACAGAACAAGTTCTGGACCGAAGCATCGATGTCGGCGTAACCATTGGACCTGTTATCGATGATCGTCTCACGTCAATTCCTCTGTTTCATGAAGAGTTCTCATTGGCAGTAAGTATGAATGATCCCATTGCCACGGAGAACTTCATCCCCTTGAAGAGGTTGCAAGCCTTAAAGATGGTCATGTTTCCAGCCGACCACCAATGCCGGAAGCTGATCGACCGATTTTGCATGGACAACGGGTTTACTCTACAGCCGCACATGGTGACAACAACGTTATCTTCCCTCCTTCAGATGGTACAGAGCGGAGTTGGCGCTTGTGTTCTGCCGCGACTTCTATTGGAGAATCTTCACAATCCCGACATCAAGGTTGTGCACCTGAGGAACCCTACGCCTTCTCAGGACATTTGTCTGATCTACCGTAGCGACAGGTATGTCGGATACGCCATGCGTACGTTTATCAAAACTTTGAGAGCCTACATCGAGACAGCTATCCAACATTCGAAGTCTTCATAGAAGGCAGCACTTTTCTGATCCTTCGGCGATATAGCAAGAGAAACGAGCCGGCAAAGTCTGCCCCACTTCTTCTATCTCAACACAGAATACGTTCATTCAAAATCTTTTTTTAGTACTGCACTGCAAATTTAGTCAATATATTCTAAAGACATGATCGCGATGGCTTCTTCTATTTTCAGGGAAGGAAGAAATGGATATGCCGATACGTCCGCCTATCTTGCAGAGCGGCGATACCGTTGGAATCGTTACCTTGGGTAGCCCACTCGCTGCAAACATCATTAATGCACGAATCGAATATTTGAGAGCAATGGGGCTTAAGGTTGTTTTGGGTCAATATGTATATGCGCAGAATGGATTTCTTGCTGGCACAGACGAGCAGCGGGCTTCCGATTTAATGATGATGTTTCGAGATGAGCAGGTCAAAATGATACTGCCCACAAGAGGCGGTACAGGAGTGGCAGGAATTCTTCCGTACCTTGATTATAATGAGATACGAAATCATCCAAAAATCGTTACGGGTTACAGTGACATCACGGTACTCTTAAATGTACTGCATCAATACGTGGATCTAATAACATTCCATAGTCTGCTGCTTATTGACTTCAAACCCGAAACGCCCGCTTATAATTTCGATCAGTTTTTTTCTGCGACATCCGTATATTCATTAACCCGGTCCATCTTGAATCCACAGGGGATGCCGCTGATAAGCCGTGTTCCCGGCAACGTTACGGGGCAGCTTGTAGGTGGTAATCTGACATCGTTTGTCGATACGTTAGGCACGCCTTTCGAAATCGATACACGGGGGAAGATTCTCGTTCTTGAAGAAACACATGAACCCACCAATACCGTCTACAGGTACTTGAATGATTTGAAGCTTGCCGGAAAATTCCGTGACTGCATCGGCATTATTATGGGAGAATGCTCAGGTTGCCAGGCGGCTTATGGCAAATCCTATGAAGATGTAATCAACGAATTTGTTGTACCTCTCGGTAAGCCGCTTATAACGAACCTTGCTACAGGACATGGTTTGTATAAAGCCGCTTTGCCGATTGGCGCAACCGTTAATCTCGATTCAGTCCATAGTAGAATAACTATAGTTGAACCTACCGTCAGCGTTTGACATCGGAAAGACGATGAGCTGTGTCATGTCTAGCGACAAGCCTCGCAGCGCGGAGCCTGCAAAGAAAGTCCTCTGCCCTTATAATGATGTACGGTTCAGACTAACAAGCAGTAAAAAAACAGCCTTGGCCGACTAACGGCCAGGGCTGTTTGCATATGAGGGGTCGGGGCCTATGTTTGCGTAGGAGCTTACATGATCTTGCTTTCTTCTCACTCGAGCTGTCTATGGATGGTCGAGGAACAAATTGATCTGTTTTCGAAAATTAGCTGAAACTTGAGCAGCAATCTTGAAGAGAGTCATCCCCAATCCGTCTATATGCTGCTTGCTCATACAAATCAACAGGCAATGCCTGCACGAACGGCGACCAGTCGCCCGTTGCATATACATGAAGCCGGTGCATGGCACGTGTACATGCTGTATATAGAAGTTTGCGATCGTTTTCCCGGCTGTAAGCTCGAGATGATGCCTCATAAATCAGAACTGCATCAAACTCAACACCCTTGGCGAGATATACTGGAATGACCATCGCTCCTTTTTCAAAGGTAACCGTCTCCTTCGTAATGAGCTGCAATGCTTCGCTACCTTGCACTCGTAACGATTCAAAGGCTGCGCGGCTTTCAGCCGCAGTCTTCGTTGGCCAACATTTGCTGGAGCAGTTCGTAGCCAATCGTTACGTTCGCATCAAACAAATGGCGGATTTGTCCATTGTGAAATATGGACGAATTGATGCTATCTTTAACAACGCTGGTATTATGCCCGCAGTTGATACAGAACTATATACGTCCATTCATCATGAAGAGAATCGAAAGTGGGTGCAACAAAATTCTGCAAACCCTGAGCTCAGCATGAAATCCGAAGATATTGCAGATGCGGTTGCTTATGTAGTAGGAACACCAAATAGCGTATCCATAAGCGAAATGGTTATTCGTCCAACAAAGCAGCCTATTTAAATACATCTCATGATTCCGCGAGTGAGTTTATTAGCAACCATGGAAATTAACATCATTATCAAGAAAGAGGTTGTCCTTCAAGTCACAAAACGTGACTTCGGACAACCTCTCTCATTTTACAAGCTCTGTCTAATTCGAAGGTGCAACGGGCTCTGCCCAAGTCAGAGAAGGCGGTGCTGGCGCACGCTACCGTAAATCGCTGCCAATCAGCAATCCGCTTGTTCTATAAAGTGATGGTTCGATTTAGAGTTACGGATCATAATCTCGCTATGGATATTGAAAAAGTGTGTTCTTGTGTTGTCACACAAATAGCTCGACACCAAGGAAAAAGAGAAAACCGCTAACACTTGTATAAGCACTGAGGAGGTATTGTTTGGAATCCTTATTGAGGCGTCTTTCAACAACGGATCGGAATGCATGTAGAATAGCTATTACAAGAATAACGTCCTGATAAGCCGATAATCTCCATTCCATAACAAACCTCATGTAGAAAAGGCCGATTAGAAAAACAACTACAATGATGGACTCCCCAATTAGATGAAATCGATTAATATGCTTATACAGCAGCCCATCTGAATCGTAGGATACCTTCAGCTTTTTTTTGATCCATAAGTACCCAGACGAAACGACGATCGCATACAAAATGATACTGAGTAGGAACATTCTAAAGCCCCCCTTTCCCAAAATAGAGGCCAGTATCACTCAAGACCTAACTTGCTTCGTTTTTTTCAAATTACACTTATCTGGTAATGGAGGTTTATCATTCCTTTAAAATACACTATTTTCTTATTTGAATCAATGCGTAAACAAAACAGCACCTATGGAAAACAAGGTGCTGTTTTAAGTCTGAGTCCAATGATTGTTCCAACAATATCTGCTTCTTAACCGCCGCATCAAAATTTTTCAGGAAATTGTTTGACAATGCCTTCCGTCAGAATATCCGCTAAATGAATCATATGGATCTCGTTTTTGTCAGTTGCTGCAATATCCGCTTTCCAATCTCCTTTGATACAGCTAACGACGATTTCCGTAATCAACTGAAGGTGCGTATACAGCATATCTTGCAGCGTTTTAAACTGCCAGTTCGGATTCGCTGCGCTTAAAAATTTAGCGATATCGTCGGCGTTTCTATGCCAATCTGCCTCTAACTTGGTTACATCTGCCTGATTGCCCGCTTTGGCAGCGTCTACAATTTTCACTGCGATCAGAATATGCTCTCTTAGAAGATCAGCCAGCTTATTGCCTGCGGCTTCTCCATAATATGGCTTGATCACATTGCCTATGTCCTGCTGGTTCTGCAATAGCCGGTCCAATACGTCCTTCTGATCAGGTCGATTGGATACGGCGCTGACAATATAGCTTCTTGTCCATATTGTGTGGTCGATCCACACTTTCTGCATATCGGTTTTTAGCTGCACCATTTTGGGACTTAGGCAATCCTTTTCCTTAGCAACCTTCGCTTGCACAGGTACTACTGGCGTCATGGCAAAAACTAGCGCCAAGGTTAACAGTAATGCCGCCAATCCTTTGTTTTTCACATTCATCTGCTCCTCTGTATGTTTGGAATAAAACAATCTGTCTTATTATGGTTGAAGCATCCCATTTCATACAGAGGGTGATTTACGAGACATCTGTCATTAGATACAGGTTTCAATTAACAAGAAAAAACACTCGTAATGGAGTGTTTTTCTACCGGACTACTTTAATTACAGGAACCCATAACTCGACTTTTTTTTCTTCTATAAACACCTGTTTTTCTATACCTGCTTCGATATCAGGACCTACTTGTATCACTGGCCCTTCAACTTGCTCATACCCTGAGGAAGGAAACCATTCTCCATAAATACGGTGCCATTTCTCCTTCCCCCACGGGACCATAACTTCAAATACGACCCATGTCATAGCTGGTACAGATAATTTAGAGAAGTATTCTGGACAGGGTTCTGTTGAAGCAACTCCCATGTAATAATCAAAATCTTGCTTCAGTCGTATTGCATCTCCAACATTCACATGCAAAATTCCATATGGTTCTAAATTGTTAAGTGCTTTCAATAAGTTGTACGTTTCCTTGTCTGTTGATCCCCAGACCTGTGCCACACCAGGATGTTCTCCAGAATCTACTGGTGTAACTCTATTACTTATCCCAACCACATGAAATGCGTCCTTTTGCTCAATTCTAAACCTCATGGGCTCACTACCTCCTATTGATAATCGAAAGGTCATTGGAGGAAAAGCTTGTAGTGAATGGCTGGTATTTCTTGCCTCTGTTGGTGTAATTCCATGTAATCCTTGAAAAGCGCGAGTAAATGCGTCTGGAGAATTGTAACCGTACTTAATGGCAATATCGATCACTTTGACTGTTCTGTCCTGCAAATCAAATGCTGCGAGCGTAAGACGTCTGCGGCGAATATATTCTTGAAGAGGAATACCTGCCAGGTATGAGAACATTCTTTTGAAATGAAAAACCGAACAGTAAGCACGTTTAGCTATCTCTTGTTCATCAATCTCATTCTCGAGATTCTGATCGATGTAGTCTAATGCTTCATTTAATTTTTCGAGCACATTCATCCAACGACCTCCCTTCATCCTTAGAATAGCAGGGAATGATATCAGACATCCGGCAAATCCTGTTCAATTTCTGCAGGGTGACAAACAACTCTAAGAAGTTTTCAGTGCATACAGCTGCGAAATTATCCGATCGAGTCTCTCTTGGATGAGGATCGCTTCCGCATATCGGGCAGGAATGCCCTCATATCCGTAGTAGATACCTGCCAACCCACCGGCAATTGCGCCGATCGTATCGGAATCTTCCCCTAGATTTGCCGCCTTCTGTACGGCTCCTGCAAAATCTGACGTATGGAGTAAAATATGTAGTACCCACCGGAAGGTATGCACCACAAAACCGCTTGCCGGGCAATCCGGCTGTGCTTCAATGATGCCTTCGTATTCACTTCCCACCACCTCGGTCATGATGGCTGCTCTCAAATTTTCGCCCTTTAGAAGGCGTTGCGCCATTCGGTTGTACAAAACGCAGACTTCGGCGCACCTTGGATCATAATGCGTCATCCGTGACTGCAAGATTGTCACTCGGTCAATATCCGCCAGGGCCTTATAGGCCAGGGCCGCCGGCAGGCAGCGCATGAGGGATCCATTCCCGGCGCTTTGCCCCATATCCATGTGCGCAACAAAGGCCGCTTCAAACCAGTCTCCCTCGTATTTTTGAAAAACATGACGGATGATACTCCCTATGTCTTTGGGCCGTGATTGGTACCATTCCATAAAGAAACGCCCGATCGCCTCCAGCGGCTCATCAGGGTTTTCGAGTATCCCTTCTGCCACGCAAAGCGTCATCATCGTATCATCGGTCACTTCCCCCGGTTTCAGCTGCCACACCCCGCCGCCGATAATCTCCGTCAAATAACCGTGCTTCTCCTTAATCTCCCGCTCGCTCATAAACTCCGTCGTTCCACCAAGAGCGTCGCCTACAGCCACTCCGTACAGGCCGCCCTTGATGCGATCATATAATTTGTTATCCATGCAACCACCTCATATTCATGTTGGAAAAGAAATCAAGTAGTGTTTCTTCACGGTCATCGTAGTGAACGGATAGGAATTGTAATGTCTTGGTTTATCCGGACCGGGGCAGCTTCCCGGTACATTACAATTTCATAGGTTTCCAGTTTGGGAGCGAAAACTCGTACTTCATAGTAATCGTCCTGTTCGCTTCTCACTCGTGCTTCCCCTGAATCTATCCCGATGCCTTTATCGAAACGCTCCTGTAATTCGGGATTTAAACTCCCTTTGGCTTCAGGGTACATTGCAAACAAAATACCCAAACGCTTGTTATGATTGTTACTTTCCTTTTTAATTTTCAACCGCAAATAGTCGTTCTTGTAACTCGCCCCGATTATCGTTAACTCCTGGTCTTTAAAGCGGACTTTCTTTGGATACGTTTCGTCTAGCGAAAGGGTAAACGATCCGCCCGGGCTCTTTTCTGTCAGTAGCACTTGATCCAAGTGCAGCGTAAGAGAATTCACCGACTCATCGAAGTAAGGGGAGCCGGTAAACATAAGCTTGTTGCCGTTCATCCGTTTCCCACCGGGAACATCCACCATGTTCTGCGGGGTGTCCGTATGCAATTGGTACTTCTTCCCCTTATCATCCGTTACAAATGGGGCGGCTCCAGAATGGCCGAATAACAGATAGTAATTCGCTTCATCCGCGATTTTGATATCGAGATAGGTATTGGTCGGTGTAATTTTTATATGCTCCAGCGTCATTTCCCGCAAATCCGGGTCCCCCGCCACATTGACGGTCTGATGAATCGGTATGATCCGATCCTCCAACCAGTCCGTATGATGAAAAGGAACACTCATCTTGAGTGTATCTGTTGTTTGTTTACCGTCTTCATCAACGTAGGGTCGAATACCGATTTCAAATTGCAGTTCTTTAGGGTTTTGGTTTAAAAACATGTTGACATCCTCTGGATTTACTTCACCAATCCGGCTGATGACCAGTATCGGCTCCTTTGCATCACCGCTCGATTCGATCACAACGCTAGCGCTGCTGCCTCCATCAGCAATTTCAGGAATATTTACGGAATAGACCGGTGCTTCCCTGTTAAGATCTAAACTGCCGTCCTGTCTTTTAAAGACATGTTGTTTCAAACGGTCGGATTTAATGAACACTTTATATGACAGCCTATCGCTCGTCAAATATACATCGCTGATGCTGACTGTCACCCCATCAAACTGTTTCACGACAGGTTCAAACGGACTGTAGCCATGGGATTGGGCATTCTCAACGCCATCATGACCGCGCAGCGTGTCCAGCCAATCCGAAACGATGGAGAAGCCGGGAATCCCTTTGACCATAGCGGCAAGAGCCGGAGACTTCTGCACGGTGAAACCCAGAGATAAGACCAATACCATGCAGGCTGCAGCTATTGTATACCTTCTTCTGCCGCTTCGCTGCCGTGGCTTCGTCACCACGATGTCCTCCTCCGGCTGCTGATAACAAAGCGGTACCTCCTTGGCAAATTGAATTAAAGAATCAGGAAGCGGAATTTCATCTAACGATTGCTGTATATTTTTCTTCAGCTGCCGTTCATCCTGGTTTAACATTCGATCACCTGCTCCATTTTTAGTCGGGATGCCGTTTGGCTCAGCTTTAGTCTGGCGGTATGAAGCCGCGATTTAACCGTCCCGGCCTTGATGCCCAGAACGTCGGCGATCTCATCGATGGACAGCTCCTGGTAATAATACAGCGCAATGACGGACCGATGGTGGATGTCCAGTGACATGACGCATTCCAGCAGTTCGGATCCCCTCTCTTTTTTCAGTACGGCTTCGAGCGGTGATTCATGCTCGTCCGGAAGCTCCAGCTCATCGATATTTCCCGAAACATTAGCGTGGCGTGACCTTTGTCTGACCAGATCCAATGCACGGCAGGCCGCCAAATGATTGAACCAGGATTTGAAATTCCTTATTTTTTTCCCTTTGATAATGGCTTGATAAGCTTCGATCAGCGTGTTCTGTACCGCATCCTCAGCCAAATGAGTGGAGCGCAAAATAGCCGCGGACGTACTGTATACTCGGCTCAGCAGGGGTTCCACCAGCTTAAAAAAAGCATCTTTATTGCCTTTCCGGCACAACTCAAACAATCGTTCTTCGCTTTCCATCCTGTCAACTCCCAAAAGTACTATACAATAAAGGCGAACAGAATGGAGGTTCGGTTCATTATTTGTGCAAAAAAACAGAAACGGCACTGATGGCCGTTTCTACTTCCTGCATATGGTTGGCTTTTACTGGAGCTTAATCCTCATCTCCAACTCTTTCAAAAACGTAACAGGCGTCATTCGCTTAGTCATCACCTGAAGGGCCGCATTTCGATCAACCGCCGGGAATTCAAGTTCGTAGCGGTAGACACCGTCTTTTAAGCCGATCAATTCCTTACGAGTTAAATCCAAGGCCTTTCCATTTTCCACGAGCCAAGTTCCAACGTTTTGAATGGATGCCGTCTCCCCTTCGATCGACAACGTTAGCACGGTCCGGTTCTTTTCGAATTTCACACCCGTTACGGTCATGGTTCCGATCTTGCCCTGATCCAGCTTAACCGGATAGGTATCCGATAGCTTCGCCGTTACGGTGGCTTTTTGCGCTAACTTTGTACTTTTATCATCATAATTGCCTCCTACATAGGGCTTGATGATAAGTTCCTTCGGTTTGCTCTTTAATGCCCCCAGTTTCTCTTTATAATAACGGTCAAACGTGCCGTCCGGTTTTTCGCGCATTTTGTCTTCCGCCTGAATACGGTCGTAAATCCATCCGTTGCTGTCCATGACGACATAGTTCATAAGCATAATATTGCGGTCCATTTTCGGATCCATATTTTCAGGGACATTCCGTGAAATGACATATTCCATGAATTGCGGAGTAGCTGTTAAAGATTCCAGTTCAAATACGGCTCCCCCGTATTCCTTTATAATAGCCGGATTCAGCTTGAATCCGGAGCTTCCTACGCTTTGCCCTGCTTCCGCTTGGGAAGCCGCATGAACGGCGTGCGACGACAAAGTTCCTCCGATTAATAACGCTGCACTTAGATATACAATGGTTGTTTTTTTCATGATTATTTCCTCCTTTATCTGATGAAACAAAACACATATCCGGGCTCCTTTATCAATTTGGACCAAGATGATGCATTGTTGTTTCTACACTATAGGCGAAGGAAATAACAAGAAGGTTCAGACAGGAATCATTTTAGTCCGATGGATAGATTGCAAGTCACGCCATACTGACCGTAGCTTCATGGGCTGCTTGCTCTGGAAGTTAATCACCAGAAAATGAAGAAGAACCGACTCATTTTTCATAGCCGGCTCTTTTGCATCAAACCTTATAAATATCGCGAGATTATATCTCTTGTGCAGTAAGTACGTTATCCGGCGCTTTTTGGTTCATAATCGGCACCATGACCAGTGCTCCAAGAAGAAATAGGAATCCGGCTCCGCCATATATCGTACTCAGCGAAAAGGCATCCTTTAACGCACCAGCGAAAGACATGGAAATGACCATCATGCCTACGAACATCGGATTCAGAACCCCATTCACCCGACCGACAATGGAAGCGTGTGACCATTTCAGGATCATGGTGCTGATTCCGATATGAATGCAAGGGAAGACTAGCCCATTCAGAAATTGAACGGTCAGCGTGACCGTAACGCTCGTCGAATAACCGACAATGGCTGTGCAGACCGCGCCTGCGAGCATGCCTATTGCAAGAAGAACCTGCGGCGGAACCCGCTTCGCAAAGACGGCAACGATCCCCCCGCCGATCAGCATGGCTACGCCATTCACCATCAGCAGATATTGCAGGAACTCCTCGCTCCTACCCAGCCGCTCCGTTACGATAAACAGGTTGAGAGCTTGGGCTACGCCAACAGCAAGTCCTGCGAGAATGAACGCGAGTCCGAGCATGCGCAGCACTTGGCTTTGCCAAACATAGCGGAAGCCTTCCGCGAAATCTTTACGGAATTGCCCTTTGACTGCGGCCGTTTGAGATTTCATATTATCTTCAGGAAGGCGAATCAGGACGAGTGCGGAAAGCAGAAAGACCACGCCCATCACAGCGATGGATGTTTCAAGTCCAAACGTGCTGTAAACGAAGGTGCCAAGCATAGGGCCAAGCACCATGAAGATGGCCATCAGCGACTGAAATAAAGCCATCCCTTGCTGCAGTTGTTCTTCAGACACATGATACTTAAATAACCGCATACTTGAAGGTTGCGAGAACTGCGAAAGAATAGCCGAGATGAATGCGACAAGGTAGACGGATTGCCAAGAACCGTAATGTATGGTAAGAAGCACTACGAATACCGATACCGCGGATAATAAATCGCACCAGATCATCGTTCGCTTTGGCCTCCAGCGGTCCGCAAATGTACCTCCGATGAACGAAAAAACAAAAATAGGTGCGAATTCTGCTACGCTGATAAGCGAAATGGCGTATGGATCGTTATTTGTTCTATCCGCAACATACAGGAGGATCGCGAAATTACGTACCCAGATGCCGATCTGCAGGAGTACGCTTGATAATAAAATCGTCTGCAGGAACCGATTGCGTAGAAGGCTTGGTGCATTGGTGCTTTTGTCGTGCCTATTCAATCTTTTCAACCTCCAATTTGTCTTTAAAAGATGTCCGCCTTGATTTGGGTATGTCTCTCCTTTCCATTCCTTATTATAAGGACCTCATCATCGTTGACCTCCGCCTGAAGACTGAAATCTATAACAATTGCTGCGCTATCTCCCAGACATGTCCTGCCGGATCTGTGAAGGCAGCAGTGCGTACCCCCCATGGTCGATCCACTGGACCATTAAGTAGAGCAACACCTTGTTTATTCAATTCATTACATACTGCATCCACATCTTCCACCCTAATGGTAAACTGGAAACGAGATCCGGATTCTCGGCTTGCAACTGTTCCAGGATGGATCAGACCGTATGCCTCGGAAATATTCAGGAGGTTAATGCTCATATTTCCGAAATCAAATACTGCAGACACTTCGTCTTCATATGTGGTGGAACATCGAAATACTTCTTGATAGAACGCTCTCACCCTTTGCAAATCCTCCACAAACAACGTTATAACATCTACATTCATCGACCCTAATGTCTTCATACGTACACTCCTTCAACAATCAGATTAAATGGAAGGTTTTACACTATCTGATTTGAACCAACGTTTCCCGTTAACGTCAGTTGGTATTTGGAAAAATCAACGCCATCAGGACCGAGCATGATAAACTCCCATGTACCGTCCGGCTTCATATCAAACTGCTGAATAGTCATCGTAAAACCTTGTGGCCCCCACCACTTCGATAGGTGTTCCTCTTTCGTCCAAACATCAAACACAAGATCACGTGAAGCATCAAATACGCGGGTGATTACAATCTCGCATTCACCTACTTGCGTCGCAATTTTGTTTGTTGCATTTGTTTTGGTTCATGTCCATCCCTCCAATATGAATTTGACTTGTTGACAACTCCTATTTTCGATCATAGCAAATTAATAATACATGGATTTCTTTTAGATTGCTCTTTTGAATAACACAATGATTACACTCGAAAACGCCCAGTTTCCTTAAATAATTGATTCAATAAAACTGCCCGTTATCTTCAGGTTTGGCTTCCAAGGCCGATTGGAATTAGAGTATCATCTGCTCAGTTAGAATATAATTTTTTTGTCTATATCCGCTGACAAAAAAAGCCGCGATTTCCGCGACTTCGTATGTGTATGTGTTCTTGTCTCGTACAAGTGCCCTGCGACTATTCGGCGCTTCTCGTTCACTTGCCTTCCTCATCGGCTGAGGGACCGTAGATGCCCGGCACCGGAATATCAAGCAGCCGCAAATATACCCCGAGCTGCGCCCGATGGTGAACCATATGGCTTAAACCGAAGGTGCGAAGCGCGACTGCCCGCGGTTGGCGCAGAATGATATGGTCGCCGTTCCGCAAGGTCCATTCCTCTGCGAGCGCTTTCTCATCGCATTCGGCTAACAGCTGTTCAAGCTTGATAACGTTCGCGTCAAATTCCTCCAGCATGTCTTCGCGTCTTTCCAAAGCTTCCCGCCGAAGCGGCACGGTCGAAAGATCGAATTCCGGGTAAAGAAAAATCGCGACTTGCCAGTTCAGCAAGTTGATCAGGTGCGTGGCGAGCCCGCCTAACGTCATGGATTTGACGTGCGGTTTCCACGTCATATGCTCCTCGGGTAAGCACTCTAGGATGCGGCGCGTATGGGCCAATTCGTGCAGAGCGTCTCCGATGATCAGTTGTTTCACCATAAATTCCCACTCCTCCCTAATATGGTTAGCATACTATAAATCCGATCGAGTGAAAAGGCTTGTCTCGGTCGTTCGGCATCCGATAACGGACTACATTTCCAGAACATATGTCCCTCCTCTGCATTCGAGGACTCAGTAATCCCCGTCATCGGCCGCTGGCCCAGGAGCAGACGGCTGATCGCATCCGCGTTATAGCCGAAGCCATGCCAGCTACTACTATTATCAGTATGATATCAGTCTTTATCTTCGTATTCAGCCCTTAAGTACGTTAAAATCTCCAAGGTACTCGGTTTTTCTTCAATGCCTTCGTTCTGAAGCATTTTTACGTATAACTTCCTTGCTTCGGCTAGTGTACATCCTGTTTTCTCTTGCACATATTTACAGACATGGAGCACATAGTTCTTTTGTAAATAATCCAAAACCTCAGCAGAATCAACCGTTTCGCCATTTATTTCATAATACATATATCAAGAACCCCTTGGTCTGTCTTTATTTGTTATCAATGAATCCTATTCAATCTGATGCAAAATGGCCCTCCGATACGGAAAGGCCATCTGCCTGCAATGAAGGAAAGCACGGAACTAGAGTTGACCGGTTTGTGACTGTTTATTTTTAGCAGGAGCAAACCAACCGAGAAGAGCTATCGCCACCAAGACACCATAGAAAATAATGGTCCAGACTGTGCTATGTGGGAAATCATGATTTAACACTCCAATATCTTCATGGGCCAAAGTAATCACAGCGAGCTTGACACCGACCCATGCCACGATGGCATAAGCCGTGGTCTCCAGTGCTGGCCGCTGCGCAAGCAGCTTTACAAACCATGTGGCAGCAAATTTGATCAGAACGAGCCCGGCGATTCCGCCAAGCACGACAACCAAGAATTGTCCTCCGTCCATACCGCCGAAATCCGGAAGCGGGGAATCTGGGAGACCCAGTGCCAAAGCCACTGCAGCAAGAATGGAATCAATTGCAAAGGCGAGATCTGCAATAGCAATTTTGCTTACCGTTGGCCAGAAGCCTTTACCGGCAGCATCTTTCTTTACGTCCTCGCGAATATTCGTGTTTTCCTTACCGAAACGCGCTTTGATGATGTGCTTTAACCCGAGGTATAGAAGATAAGCAGCTCCGATCGCCTGTATTTGCCAGACATTCGCAATAAACGATATTGCAAACAGAGCAGCGAAGCGAAAAACAAAAGCCATAATGATCCCATAATTAATAGCCTTCTTTTTCTGGTCCTCCGGTAAGTGCTTCGCGATCACTGCCAGAACAAGGGCATTATCCGCCGATAGTAAACCTTCCAATCCAATTAGAATTAGTAATGCCCAAGCATACTCCAACCAAAGTGATTCCAACAGTACTTCTCCCCTCTTAACTGAGAAATTTTATGGTTAAACCTCTGACTAAAACAACTAAGCTCCAGTTAAAGCAGCAGAGGTTTATTCCAGTTTTGATTATGCCATGACTCCCTTTCGTTATTACGTTGTCAAGTAACGTCTCGTTTCATTCATTTATGGCACAACTTTTCAATTTACTCTCTACAAGGCGACTCCTCGATCAGAAATCAAAAATCCCCTTTTCCAAGGGGATTTCCTTAAGTACTCTTATTTCCGCCAAAAAATTGAACAGTCTGCCTTACCTACATTAAACTCGATCATTTTCTCAAGTAATGAGAAATCAACCGGACTTTCCTACCGGATACGAATCAATTCTTTGGTGTGATCATAGCCAGCCTTCACAATTTCATCAGAAAAATGCTGAATCCCTACCCTTTCAGGGGCAACAGCCATATGATGTCGATCAGAGAAGCAAGACCCAGCATATCCGAAATCATCAGATCCATCCATTTAACTATTACAGACCTCACAGGTATTCAAAATATTGTTGCACTCCGTATGCTGCAGTCATGCTTATGACGAATCCAACAATAACAAATCCAATAATAATATTGGTTATCCTAACATGGCTATGAAATTAAACAAATTTGCATTTAGAAGTAAAAATTGATTATCCTGAAATGTTATTTGATATCTAAAGGAATGGATATAGTCTTATCGTACGTTTTAATATATTGAAATCCTTCCAGTAGCAAGTGTTCTGGTTTATCCCTTGTGTTAAATGAATACGTCTGCTCCCACAGGATGTTACCGTTATTCAGATCCCAAGGTCTTGAAGTGGACATCGATGATACGGGAACTGTGTTACCAGCTGCTAGTATGGATAAATTATCCGTTTCCAAGATTGTAAATTGTTTTCTGGCGATAACGATGTCATAACCTGTAGCTGTTTTTGTTACACTTCGAATCCATAACTTTTCTTCGCCTATCTTGATCGATTGATCTGATGGTGAGGCAAGGGAAATCGCTTCTTCCACTTTCTGAAATCCTTCGAATGCTTCGAGTATGAGTTCAATGGTCTTAACCTTCTCTGTAGGAAGCACATCAAATTCAATTTCGAATCCTGGGATGCCCGCTTCACCATTATGATTCGACCGCATTCCCCAGCGCTTTAATTCTGTTCCATTCACATATAGCTTTGTTTTCTCTGATATTCTCGGGTAACCCTTATTCTCCAGTTCATAATGTCCCTTCACAATCGTTGAGGTTGGTGAAGCCGTAATGGAGTCATAGTGAATCGCCCCCTGATCGACAGGAATGGATTTAGATATTTTCTGTTTTACAATGCTCTTCATCGCTTTATTCGCTTCAAACTTGAAGGAGATCGGATAGGAAGACCGTTCCCCATTATCCAACCACTTACTGAATGTAACAGTTAATGTTCTGGAGAATGGACTAACAGGCTCGAATTTATATACTCCCTCATATTGCGATTCGCCTTTGTTATAATGGCCGCTCCCTTCTTTCGGATCTGAATCAGTCAGGAACCCTTGCAATTTATCTACATTGTAATCAAACGATCCATCGGTATCAATAACGGAGCCTACGGGAAGCTTAATGGTGTAATACATTAGAAATGCATTATCGTCTGAAATAACACCATTGACAGTAATAATAGTGCCGTCATCAAACGTTTTGCTCTTATTGACCGTTTGTCCGTACCCATGCTCCGCCACTTCAGAAAAGCTGAGAGCGATCAATTCGTTTTTTTCAAGCAACTTGGCTCCATAATAAGCGAAGGCAGGATATTGATACATTCCGGCAATCAGAAGGAGGGCAGCTGCAGTTGATGCAATCCAAGGCAGAGCTATATTCCTTTTTCTTTTTTTGGCTGGCACATTCCGAAGTGCATTGCGGAGTCTGTTCTCAAGTTCTGATGGGGCTTGTACCATGTCAAAGCTCTGTTTGTACTCCTGTAATTTCTCCTCGATCGTTCTCATAACGATCACCTCCAATCAAGACTTTGAGCTTTTGTATTCCTTGTGACATTCTTGATTTGATTGTTCCAAGCGGTGCGCCCGTCATGTCCGCAATCGTCTGATACGGCAGGTCGTGGACATAACGAAGTTCGATCACTTCCCGTTGCTTTGCAGTCAGATGAGATAACAATAGCTGCATATCCATCTCAGATTCTGTTTTACGATATGGATTATCGTCAGTGAATCCAGCAAGGGATGATTCTTGTTCCTCTTCCATTGGAAGAAATCTCTTCTTTTTACGAAGTAATGTTTTGCACCGATTAACGAGAATGGTTTTGCTCCAGCTATAGAATGCTGCGCCATTTTGCAGCTGATCAACCTTTTCATAAATTGTAACGATCATGTCTTCCATCGCATCCATCGCATCGTGCTCGTTCCCCATATATGAATAAGCAAGACGATAATAAGCGTCCTGATCAGCCATGATTAGTTGTAATAAAGCTTCCTTGTTGCCTCTTTGGGCTTGTGAGACAAGACGGCTTACTTTCATTTTCTCCCTCCTTTTCATAGATAAGAGATGACTGAGGTGATAAAAGTTCATTTGGCACAAAAAAACCTCCGCAACTATGTCAGGGACGTTCCTACATCCCTGGAAGGTTGCAGAGGGGAAATTGTTCCGGTACGGATTTCTTGGCGATATTAATTTGGGTTCGGGCACATATTTCAGAACTAAAGCCTCATCTATATGTGCATGTTCTGACCTTTTCTTACATACCTATGAGAGAATACTCATGTTTTCAGGCGAAAGAAGGGATATCATGAAGACAAGATGGGGCATTGCTTTGTTGTTGCTCTTTATGATCGCGGCTATAATTCTGTACCGGCAAGTTCACGATCGTCCCAAAGTAGAAGATCTTTATACGGATGGGCAACTTCGCATGGAAATACAAACCGTTCACTCTGTTGCAGAACCCATGAAGGAGACGTCCTTTCAGGTTTTCATTACCGAGCTGCCTGAGAAGCCCGTTGTTAACGCCGATATCAAACTCAACCTCAAGATGCCAGATATGTTTTGTGGTGTGTTCCCCGCCGTAATTGTCGAATCAAAGCCGGGTGTATACAGTGCAACGGCCGTACCTGTTATGCAAGGACTTTGGCAGGCGGAAGCGGTCCTTCGTTGGGAGAATGAATATGTCACGGTGAAGACGTTGTTCAAAGTTCGCTAGTCCTGTTTACCATAACCATGGGTGAATTCCCGGAATCCATCCGTTGACGCTAAGTCCTTTTAAAATAGACAGCATTCCCACTGTAAAGGCCAAAATCCCTCCGAATTTACGCATTCCACTACGCCACTTTTTCGTCAAACTGCCGGCAGACAGCCCCGTTAGGAGCAGAATGGGAAAAGTCGAAAGTCCAAACACCAGCATGATCAAGAGACCTTCCAAACCAGAACCGGATGCCGCTGCACTCATGTGCATCGCATAGGTCAAACCGCATGGAATAAAACCGAGTAGAAGGCCGGTTAGAAAAGTCGCAAACAACTCATATCGCTGACCAAGCCGTTCCAATTTCAGATGAAAAAACGAATGTCTCGGCAGATGAGCGTTATAAATGGGCAATGTGTACCGCCGAAAAGTCCACAGCAGAATGAGCAGTCCACCAATGATGCTGGCCGCACCTTGAAAGCCTACAAAGCTGCCAGCCACATCCAGGAAAGAGCCCATGATCCCCATAAAGCCTCCGATCATTGTGTACGTTGTCACTCTGCCAGCGTTGTAGGCTAACACAGAAGCAAGCGGAGAACTGCTGGTTCGAAGGGCCAGAGACGAAACAATCCCTCCGCACATAATCAGACAATGCGGCGCCCCCATCAAGCCAGTCAGTGCTACTAACAGCAATCCGCTCCCCGTCAAGGCCATGCTCTTACACCCCGCTGTACCCCTGACTGGGGGCCAAGCGAATGACCGACAGCCAGCAAAGAGCTGACTTCCATACCGGTTGGAATCTCTGCTTTTGGCTTCAAATCCTGTCCGAGCCTTCCTCCATCTATTTTCGGTTTCCCCCACATACGTAATATCGTTCCAAGAAGCATTCCATCCTCCTTCCCGGCCACATTATATATGCCGTTCTTCATAGGATTGCCGCATCCATTCATTGTATGAAGGTGCGCAAATATTAAGAATAGCTATGAGGCTGCGTGATTATGGGGCTGGAGAAATTAGAGCTAGGTTTTCTACTAATATATTGATAGGTTACAAATTATGGTATATGCTATAAGCACTACAACTGAAGAGGTGCATATCCTAATGAAAAAGACTTTTGTATTACTTTTGATGCTGGCATTGTTCATTCCGTCACAGGCTTTTGCAGCATCCGTTTCTACGTCTGAGATTCATAAACTGTACTTTAAGGACTATAACGCACAGGTGAAAAAAGTGAAGGCTGCCCAAAAAGCGTACAAGCACCCTGTGTGCGTGAATGTGACCTCGCTAACCACTCAATTCAAACAACTTTCTACTGAATATAACAGCCTTAAGAAGGCTAAAGCCAGTAAAGAAGCGTTGAGCCAAGCGAAAATGTCACTTGATAAGGCAAAAAAAAGTCTCAGCGAAGCAAAGAAAACTTGTAGCAAGCAGACATCCGACATAAAAAAAAGAAGCAACGTCATGCTAAAGAAATTGAACAAATACAAATCCGACAGCATTCAAGAGATCAAGTCTTATATGCAAGGCAAAAATAAAATGTCTTCGGAAGAGTTCAGCAAGTACATATCTGGAATGAACACTTATATCAATACCAGCATCGAAGAAATTTTAGTTTTCCTTGGAGCACCAGCGGCAGGTTGAATCCTGTCGCTTTTTTTATTGCAAACTTGTTGAGTTCAAG
Source organism: Paenibacillus sp. NPDC058898 (assembly GCF_049316025.1). Lineage (NCBI taxonomy): Bacteria > Bacillati > Bacillota > Bacilli > Caryophanales > Paenibacillaceae > Paenibacillus > Paenibacillus sp. NPDC058898. Next base: position 839,943 of record NZ_JBMOSM010000001.1, read on the forward strand.
CCAAACGCTAGTCCCAAATCGCATACCCTTATATGCCACACCACTCATTACATATTCATGCTTTCAACTGAATGTGGTCCGAATACCGGGGCTAATTTAGATGCAGAAAATTGCTCACTTAAACCGAAATATTCACAAAAATTCATAATCATCGGATTCCATTTCGAAGGATCAATATAATTTGATTGGCCATCTATAAGAAGATTTTCCTCGATATGAACCTTTTCAATATGCACTTCGATGGCAACAAGTGAACTTGGTTCTTCAAAAGGATGGAGCTTTACAAACCTGGCTTCCAGATGGACGGGGCATTCTTTCACACGCGGTGCTTGAACAAGCTGGGACGGAAGTTGATTTAACCCTGCGACACCAAATTTATTCGCCTCAAACTTATATCCCCTCTCTGCTTTCGACTCAGGGACTGGGTTGCGACCTGTCAACAGGGTCAGACGATCAACTGCGGGAATCAAGTCAATCGACGGGAGATTAAGCACACACTCACCTTCACGGATTATATTTTGCACAGTCTGAGACTTGCTGCTCATTCCAAGCATACATGATTGATTGAGCCACCAGGCAGAGGACATCGGAGCCAGGTTGGGGGTGCCGTCTTCGTTGATCGTACTTATCAACACGACCGAAGTCCCGAAATAGTGGATTTTGGGGTTGATTACTTTATGCATAACAAATTCCATCTCCTCGTCATGATTTTTAAGTAATGTATCACAAGCTCCTTGTTGGAGGATAGGGATATGGAATAAGACCGCAAGATATAAAAAGTGGGTGATGATTGAAAACAGCCGACCATTAGGCCGGCTGTTACGTGTCATTTACTTATCACTGGTTTGTTTGTTGCTTCTGCGAGCGCAGGGCCATCAATAGAGCTACAGCGATGAGCACGAACGCGGCAAATGCCAGCATCGGAATCGTCAACCAGCCGAACCAATTCAAGTAGTCATTCAAGCAGGAGACCGGCCCGCATGCAGCAATACCCGACTCTTTGGGGAGCTTTTGAATAATACTATGATATGTAGATATGCCTCCGCCAATGATAACCAGGGGCAGGATATATGGGACGATGTGCGTCTTTTGCCGATATGCTGCGATTCCCAAAACAATGACTAATGGATACATGAAGATCCGTTGATACCAACATAAGACGCATGGCGTAAAATGCCATACTTCACTAAGAAACAAACTTCCGCTAGTTGCTACAGCTGATACAGTCCATGCAAAAAATAACCAAACTCCTGTTTTATTCATTTTTCAAGCTACTTCCCTTCTATTCCATTCTTGTTCCAGCAGCCTTACGACTCGGTATTATTACATGATTTTCTCATTTTCTCTTAATTATCTATATATGAAAATGGCTCATTCGGGCTATATGTGATCATGAGTCAAAAAAAGACTGCCGGTCATATTTACCGACAGCCTTCTTAAGATTTTCATTTTCCATCAATACAATACAATCATCCAGGCATTGGGGTTCCCTGATTCCAAAAAGCCAATAGTCTGTCATGGTTGAAACGTGGCCAGCTGGCGCAGCGTGTTCGTAATATTGCCACGGTGGTAGGTGCCATGGGAAGTTCTTTGATTCTTCCCAGGATTGTTTGGTTGGCCCATGTGTAGTAGTTATACTTTTCTACTGATTGATTCGTCATTCGTTCCATCAAGTCACAGATAGTTATTGTTCCGAATGCTGCCGAGCCAGCTTGCTACTAGGCTCCCTTAACATTTCAGCTCTGTTTTGCCCATTTTCAAAAAAACATTGCTCTACTCATCCGCGCCGATGTTCACATTGGCTCCTTGCACTCTTGGCTCACCGTCAATGTCCTGCGTTCCGATGATCGCGTGATCCGTCGAACCAGCATCAATCGCTGGGGACGAAGACTGAAGATGAAAATCGCCACCGGGAGCATTTACGAATTTAGGATCCATGAACAAAGAATGCGCATCGTTGCCGGTTCCCGCTTTGTATGCGGAGAAGCCAGTATAGTCTTTGCTCTTCCATGTCCAGAATGCATCTGGACTACCGCCTGGAGAATAATATAGATTGTAATCCACGACGTTTCCTGAATTTTTGGCATATTCATTGTAGATCAGCACACCTGTGGAACTGGCCACAAAGATATTGTTCTTGATCACGTTATTTCTCGTATCATACTGGACATAGAGCTGTCCGCTACCATCACCTAAAATATCGTTATTGTAGACGGTGTTGTTTACGACTTTACAATTCACCGTTGAGCCCCGCTCCTCGTCGTATCCTCCCATGGCGATCCCCGTCAACCGGTTATTGTGCACCATGTTGCTTCGAATCGTAATATTGCTGGTGGATTTGCCCGCATGCTCGGAGGCAATTTCAATGCCGATATCATTGTTGTAGCTGTAGTTCTGCTCAATGATGCTGTCTTTGCCGCCATCAACATAAATACCGCCAGCTGAGTTACTGTTATTCGGGATTTTTTTCCCATAAGAAGGATTGTTGTTGGAAGAAATGTTGTATATCCGATTACCTTTCACCAAGCCATTTCGGGCCTGGTCGTATGCTTCTTCCGGCGCTGTCCCCTCGAAACCGATAATATCGATCCCGATGTTGTCGTTATCGTGAATGAGATTGTCAGTTACCGCGAACTTATCTACATTACCATTCAGTACCAGTGTCTCACTGGAACCAAGGACAAGATTGTACAGCTCATTACTATGAATCGTAATGTCATGAAGCGATTCCGGAGCTTTGGTGCCATATACGGCGATACCATGAGCATCTCTTCCAAGCAAATCGCTGCCGGTTGGTGTGACCGTGCTCTTGATATCGTGGATCTTGTTGTTGGTCAGATTAATAAAGCCGCCTGAGCCTTGAACATAGATTCCAACAGGCACCGCATTTCTGGAAGTCGTCGTATAATTGCGAATCTCCAAGCCCTGAATAGTAATGTAATTCACATCTTTTATCTCGATTAGCCCTTCGATCCCGTTGACTGAAAGTCCAGCACCATCAATGATGGCTTTCTCCGAACCGTAGTTCGTGAAAGTAATGGGACCTTGTGCAGCTGTCCCGGAGCGCGTTATCTTGAGCTTCTGATTGTATACGCCGTCCCGAACGTAAATCATGCTACCCGGATCAGCCTCGTCAGCCGCATGCTGCAGCGTCTTCCATGGCGCACGGATCGTCCCTGGATTGGAGTCGCTGCCATCGCTGGCGACATAATATTCTGTACTGGCTGCCGACACGGCGGTAGGTTGCACATTTCCAGAATCTAAACCAATTACAGTCATGCTCAATCCCACGAGCATAGCCTTTACTAATTTCAACATCGTTCCTCATCTCCCATCTGTTCATATTTATATTACATTGAGGTCATCCATGAAGTCACGACGAATATGGAAAAAGCCAAAAAAGCCGCCCACAAAGCACGACTTCTTGTGCATGCATACCGTGATCCCTTTGAGATCTAATTTCTATTTATAAAGAACTCCTTTCATTTTGATCCTTTAATTGGAGGCAGTGCGATGTTTCAAGACATGTTTCGGCAATATGCCTGATTCTTTATAAAGAAGCTTCCCATCTTTGAAAATAAGGGTGGTCGGTATGCTCATAATCTGATATTGGGAAGATGTCGCCGGGTTATCGTCTACATTAACTTTAACTACTTTAATGGAACCTTTTGCTTCCCTTTCAAATTCCTCAAGAACGGGTGCAAACATTCTGCACGGACCACACCAAGAAGCCCAAAAATTCACTACGGTTACTCCTTCGGTTTGGACCATCCCTTTAAAAGTAGAATCTGTTGCGTGTTGAATCGCCATCACTATCATCCTTTCATCTTCTTGGTCTGACTACGTAACATGTGCGTAGTCTCGATCAAATTTTTCTTGAGTACATCCTTTGATCCTTCATTCGAACCAGTACTTTGCCATAACGACCACTCTGCCGGATGGTTACTTTGCCGGACGGATACGCTTGCTCCAAATAGTCTGCAACCAATTTCCGATTCTGATCATCTGCAGCAAGACCGTGACTGCGAAGCCAGTTCATCATTTCTTGTAACGCCGCTTCTCTTGTAACTTCCGTCGTTTTCGTTTCCCGTGTGATAAGGGACTCATAGGAATAGCCTTTGAGATACAGCAGATGAAGCAAATATCCGAACTCCAAGTGCTTCGATTGGAAGGGCTGACCGGTGATGAGCGGCCAGATTTCATTCACCAAACTGAGCTCCATAGAGCCTGCCGGCATACTGATATAACAATAATCCCGTGCGCATTGTAAAATCTTTTCGACGCTATCCCAATCCAGAATGACCGGACACATCGAAACAAAGACAAGATTGAAGGCATTGTCCCAGTCTCTGGCCAGCACGTCAATATCTTCAAAAGGTTCCGGTACAATCTTCACCTGGTCATCGGCGAATTTTGTAATATTTTCCTTCAGCAATTCGATCAATGGCAGAGAGGATTCTACGGCAGTTACGCGGGCCCCTCGCTCTGCAAACGGCACCGAAAATACTCCCGAAGCGGCGCCAATGTCCAGTACAGAGGCGTTGTCGAATTGAACCCCTTGTCCTTCAAGCCAATTCATGATCCGTGTGGTCCGTTTTCTTCCCTCTTCATTAAATGATTGCTCATTGAAGGTCTTCGCCTTATGATCAAAGGTTCGGGTCGGGTCGATTCCGGTCTTTTTCATCTTGTTCACAACGCGTTCGCCGTGTTCTTTCCATGCCTCCTCCCAAATGGCTTCATTAAAAAAATCATTCATAACATCCATCTCTCTTCCGCTATAATTTCTGAGGGCAGTGAAAAGCCCGCCGAGCCGCCTCCAATAAACTCCACATCGAATGTTGGTGATCATTGGTTTTTTTGCTTTTACGGATCTACATTATCCATAATTGGAGCGAAAATAACCTTCTTGCATACGCTATTGTTCCATTGCTTATGAGCCTGATCCGGTACGGACTGTATTATGGATGTTTGATATCCATAATACACGATTCAACTTCAGTTTGCAATACCATTTTTAGTCGCAATTTGCTTTATCTATATGCTGACAGTTGACTTTCGGGTGCTGAATGGTATAACCGATGGTTAGACACGAGTAACAACAGCCGATCATTTCGATCGGCTGTTTTCTGTCATCAGATATGACAAGAACCTATATCTTTATTAGAGCGATCCATGGTGACCCCAGTTAAGATTGTCTATTGTTAAAAACCGACACCATAAAATATAAGTACACAGCATGCAGGAGCAATCCGATCGAACAAAAGAGTATTGCCAGGAAAGGCTCATTCTGCGTCATGAAATAAGGTACCTTGGCAGGCCAATACGTTGGGAGCCAAGCGCCTAACATCTGCCAAGCTCCTGGAACGAAGTAAGCCACTACAGGACCTGCTATGAACAGCCCTCCTATTTTAGACAAGGCTAATCCTTCCACCTTATTCGCTGAGAATGCAGCCAGGAACAACGAAAATAATGGCGCCTCCAATGCCAATAACAGCAAAACCCCTAGTTTATCCCAGTGAATATCCGACAAAGTGGAAAAAGACAAATATACCATGGACAAACCGGTGCATAACAGAAAAGGAAGTGTCACTCTATATAGCAAATAACCTTTACGCATTATAGGAGTAACCGCATAATATGCAATCACATTCTCATCACGTTCGTCGAGCATAAGGAGACCCGTGAGCATTCCTGTCAGCATAGGGATCGTAACAACCAATAGCGATGCAGCAAAGCCACGGTACGGCTCCAAATGAAACGAATAGTTTACATCGAGCCAATGGACGGCAACAGGGAATCCAAACCTCGATAGAAACAGAAGTACCAGCGGACCGAACAAAGCTGCCAGCAGAACGGGGTCCTTCCATGCATGCCGTAGATCCCTTATCATAAGGGTTTTATATCTCCTCATTAAGGCCCCCCTCCCTCACCTACCCGCATCAGCACATGTCGTGTATAGGATCGTTGTGCCCAGATGTAAGCCGCAAAGTTCCAGATCAACAGGATACATAAGGAATATAGAACACTGCCAATAGATAGTCCTCCACTAGGAGACACTAATAACCGGAGTGTTCCTTCGGTTGGAAGGACGAGAAACAGGTCTTCATGCCACAATTGAAGGAAACCAAACAATGGAAGGATGAATGGCAATGCGTAAACCTGCACCATCAGAATAAAACCGTTAATTGTCCGTTGGCGTGCCGCCACCCCAATCGATAGCAAGGTCATGAAGGTTGAGGTTAAGACAATACCGGTAGAAAAAGCAAGCGGATATTCAGGCAGACTGCCGGTCGCCATATGGATGACCCAGCCTGCCGCAAGGGATAACACCGACAGAGAAGCCACCTTCGCCAGCAAATATTCCCGAATGTGTACCGGCGCTACAAACAGCGGATCGTGGACGCCTTGGTCCCTCTCCAGAAGGACCATACCGCCAGCCATGATAAGTCCCAGGGCGGCGGGATCACTGAAGGTCAGCACAATCGCTGTTTTCTCTTGGTAAGCCTCGGGTATGAATCGGAGCAGAATCCAATAACAGGAACAGACGAATACATAAACCCAATAGAAACCGTGGCGCCACTGGAAACGGAGATCGAAAACAAATAAGCTTAGGCCTTTCATACAAGCTGCCTCCCCGTAACCTCAATAAAAATTTGTTCGAGCGATGCCTCTTGCGTATGAATGGTTTCGGGAGGGAAATCCTGTATGAGCTGAAGAAATTGGATATTCTCACCGATGCCATCGAGAGAAAATATGGCCTCCTTTACATCACCATCCCTGCTGTATTCGACTCGGACCTCTTTTCTTCCCTTGCGAAGTTTCAATCTTCTGGGTGAATCGATTAATTTGATTTCACCGTCGACGATAAAGGCTACCCGATCACAAAGCTCTTCTGCCGCTTGCATATTATGCGTTGTTATAAGAACTGTCTTGCCGGCAGCCTTTTTGGCAAGTATCAATTCCTTCATTCGCTGGGCATTGACGGGATCTAATCCGGAAGTAGGTTCATCCAGAAATAGTATTTCTGGATCATGCTGTAACGCTCGGCAGAAATTCAACCTCATCTTCATGCCCTTGGATAGCTGGGAAACCTTCATATTTGCGGCATCCGTCAGATCGACTTGTTCCAGCAGTTTCATTGGGTCCTCAGTCTCCCCCCTGTAAAGGGAACGAAAGAGCTTTAAATTTTCGAGAACCGAAAATTTGCTGTAGAAGTTCGGGAATTCAAAAGCTACTCCGATTCGCTCGTAATAATCGGGACCCGTATCCCTGATCTCGTTACCCATGACTTTTATACTTCCTTGATATCCTTTCAGAACGCCGATGAGCAGTTTTTGCGTTGTGCTTTTACCAGCGCCGGACGGGCCGAGAAACCCAAAAATTTCGCCAGCCGGAATGACAAAATCAAGCCCATGCAGGGTCGGCACTTTTCGATTTGGATACGTGTAATGAAGCCCTCTTACTTCGATCACGACGCTCCATCTCCCTTCGCCCCTTCAGACACTGCAAGCATGCCGGCAGATAATAACTCGACTAACAATTCGACTGTAGATGTAAATTGCTCTTCTCCAATCTCTTTCTTGTGCAGCGTAAGCAGTGCCAAGGATCTGATCATGCCCACGATGGATTCGGGTGCCGTACCAGGTAAAATGCCTGCCTGCTGCCAAGCCGTAATGACAGGCAAGAGCGCGTCTTGATCCTCCGTAAAGTTACGCTCCAGCAGCGCTTTCGGCAGTTTCCTGAACAACAGCTCCATCTCCCCGCGATCCATCATCTGCCGAAGCAGCGGACTCTCGTCCATCAGCCTTAGGGAATACAAGAGAAACCGTTTAATGCTTCCTTTGCTGCAGACCTCCTCAGGAGGGAATAAATCCAGAACGGCATTACGGATTCGCTGCTCCTCCTCCAGAATCAGTTCATAATATATTTCCTCTTTGGATCCGAAAAACATATAAAACGAGCCTTGGGCAATGCCGACGGCCTTTGTTAGATCTTCAACGCTCGTTTTGCGGAGACCCGCCGTTTCGAAATGATGGCGTGCCTCAGTCAGCAGTTTTTGGCGAATCCATTCGCGTTCTTCATCCGAAAATTTTCTGGGCATGTTGCATTTCACATCCTTAAATTAAGTATATCATGATTCTGTGAATAAATTTATTTTATATTCATAAAATACCCCCTCCTTTCCCGCATGTCAATACTTTTGGTGTTACTGGACCTTTAGGTTACAATAAATGGAGATTTTATCCTTTGACGAGGGGTGCGTTATGCATCATTTTAATGAGGTTTTCGTTCAATTGCTGATTTTGCTTGCGATATCGATGGGAGTTATCGCGATAGCAAAAAAAATGAATCAGCCTTACTCTATTGCACTGGTTATTGTAGGCCTGCTGCTTGGTTTGATCCATGTACCGGTGTTGGATGAGGCCGAATCCTTTATAACTCAATCGAATGTGTTTCAAGCGATCATTATCTCCTTGTTCCTGCCTATCCTTCTTGGAGACGCCACGTTAAAGCTTCCGTTCTCCCATCTTCGTAAACAAGGAAAGCCGGTGATTGCTCTCGCCTTTGGCGGCACCTTGCTCTCTTTCCTTCTTATTGCCCTAGCCATGTATGGGTTTATGGGATTGCCTCTGATTGTTGCATTTACCTTTGCTGCTTTGATGAGTGCCACGGATCCGATCAGTGTCATCTCCATTTTCAAATCTTTAGGCGTACCAAAGAAAATTGTGACCATCATCGAAGGGGAGTCGCTGTTTAATGACGGAATTGCCGTTGTGTTATTTCAGATCTCCTCTGTTTATCTGCTCACGTATCTGGAAATGGGTTGGGTGGGAATCGGCAGCGGCGTACTGCTTTTTCTAAAGTTTAGTGTTGGTGGTATCGCGGTTGGAGGCGTGTTGGGGTATCTATTCTCACAGCTCATTCGCTTCTATGATGATTATCCGCTGGAGATTGCTTTCTCTATGCTCCTGTTCTTCGGAAGTTTCTTTATTGCCGAGCATTTCCACGTATCCGGCGTGATCGCCGTCGTTGTGGGTGGCTTAATTTTCGGCAGTTACGGAGCGCGCATCGGGATGTCGGATACAACCAAGATGAACATTAATTCGTTCTGGGACGTCATCACGTTAATAGCAAATTCGTTGATTTTCTTAATGATCGGTCTCGAAATCAAGCATATTCACTTCGCGGACAAGTGGGCGTTAATCGGGGCAGCCATTCTTATTGTTTTAATTGGAAGAACATTGGCCATCTACGTGAGCCTGTATTTCCTAAAATCCTTCCCTTCTTCATGGAAAGTGGTTTTGAATTGGGGCGGTTTAAAGGGCAGCTTGTCGATCGCACTCGCCTTAAGCTTGCCCACAACTTTCGATGGTCGCAACGATATACTCGTGCTCACCTTTAGTGTTGTCCTCTTCTCACTTCTCGTTCAGGGGTTAACCATCAAACCTTTGGTTAAGAAGTTTGGATTAGCCAGCCCCATGAAGGAAAAAGAAAGGAATGATATCACTGTTGAATAATGAAAAAATACTTGTATGCGTGTATTACGGTCCGAACGGAGAACGCCTTATCCACCGAGGCGGCGAATTAGCCAAACTTCTTCAGTGTCCCCTGTTTGTGTTAAGCGTTATACCCAAACGTGAGAATGAGCTCGATCAGGCACAAGAAAGGTATTTGGCCGAGTGGCAAACGAAATGTGATGAATATGAGGCAACCTTTATCGTCAAAACGAATGCAGATCGGAAAGCTTCGGAAATTATTGCGGAAACCGCCAAGAATCTTCATATAACTCAACTAATTATCGGACAATCCGGACAAACGCGATGGCAAGAAATTACGCGCGGATCGTTTGTCAACGAACTGCTAAACCAGATAGGCGAAACGGATTTGCACATTGTAGCGGTTCAAAGGATGGATGATCAGATGGCTGACACCCATGAACGGGGAATTCGAGTCACGGTGTTCAGAGATGGTTCTCATTATCTGCTTGGCAATAAGGAATCCGAGGGTGATCCTATAGCCGAAGGTCTATTTTTCAAGGAATTAAATACCGATTTTGACACCGGTTTGCTGAAAATAAAAACAGATCACGAGATCCAATATTTAAAAATAAGTCGTGGAAAAGTGGTAGACTCGTCTTTTTTCCAAAACAGAGAATGGGATGAGAAACCCAGCGATCATTAAAGTATGGGAGTGGAACTGTGAGAAGACCATATATGAATTCGAACGATCGAAATATACAACATTCCGCTCCTGACAACATGGAATTCTTCATCAACAAGCTTTAAAAATTAACACAATTGATATCGGCAGTATTCTGGCAGCATCTCTCAAGATTGAGCGTGTAACCGTCTTTCAATAAACTCTACGGTACGATCAATACCTCTCTCCTCTTGAATTTTGCCTGACAGTGCCATTGAATGGGCTGCCAGTGATGAATCACTTGTTAGCTCCGTTATTCGCTCAACCAAACTGGCTACAGACATTGATTTTTCAGGAAGCGGCTTGGTCGATACACCTAACTCATACATACGTTTTGCCCAGAAAGGCTGATCCGCATTAAACGGAGATATGGTCATCGGCTTCCCTGCCTTCAGAACGGCCGCTGTCGTCCCTGCTCCACCATGATGAATAACGCCTGCAGCGCGTGGAAACAGCCATGCATGCGGTGCTTCCTGTATACACAGGATGTTCTCGGCCCCATCCCCAGAAGCTTGCATTCCACTCCAGCCAACCACAATAATGCCGCGTTGCCCCGTTCGTTGTAATGCTTGCATGGTCATTTCCAGCACACGATCAGGATGCTTTAGAGGCATGCTGCTATAACTGATAATGATCGGCGGGGGACCTGACTCGATAAATGACTCCAGCTCAACTGGTGGATCCCAATCCTTATCTTCCAGAAACCAAAATCCCTCCATACAGACGCGATCCTTCCATTTCGGGTCAAATGGCATAATCGAAGGACTACAACCATAAAGCACCGGGATATCACGTCCGTTTACGCACAAATCATCGGAGAATATACTTCGCGGAGGTAAATTCAACGTCTCGCTTCTCCATGTATTCATCAATTTCTTGAAAGATAATAGCATTAAACGGTTGAGGTGATAGCTTTTTTCATTTATCCATCGATTTCTGAAGGTGAAAGGTAAAATGGGATTGGTAAAAGCACCTGTCGGTGCAATGATCGGAATCCTCAGGTCATCGAGCATTTGCTGCATCATAGGATATATAAGCTTTTTCATCTGCTTCATTATCTCGAAGGGATTGCTGCCCAGCATGCGTTTTCCTTCCACAGATTGCGCTAGTTTCATGATATTTGCCCGAATGGGTGCGAAACCGACACTATGTCCGCGAACAAAGCCCTCGAAATCCTGGGATGTGCATATAACTACATCATATCCGTTGTTCTGGAGAACTCGGGCAAGGGCAATGAACGGCTGAACATCTCCCCTTGTTCCGATGGTGAGTAACTTTATTTTCACTCATTTCCCTCCTTACGATAAATGCCGTACCTTAGCATATCCAAATAAGATTTTGTGTCTAAAACTGCACTTATCTCGAGTTCTCCTGTAGAATTCTCGTCAAACGATTTAGCCATTTGCTTCGTAATTAGAGATTCCAGGGAGAGCAATACGAATTCGATCGCTTGTTTGGGGTCGATTCCTTCTCTAAAACGGCTCTGATCGATCCTGCTTGTAAGTAGGTGTATGGAATCCTCGTTCATTTGCTGTTGTTTGACCAGAAGATCCGCTTTCAGCTCTTCCGGCATAACCACAAATGTTTTAGCCATAAATCCAAACCTGATGGGGTCACTTTTAAATACATCCATCTTTTTTTGAGATAATTGCTCTATCGCCTGAAACAGATCCTCGGAGAGGTCCATGGGTGACGAAGTCAGTGTATGGTAGTAGTGCTTCAAGCATTCATCCACCACCGTTAAATACAAAGTTCTTTTATCCGAGAAATAATGGAACAGAATTCCCTTGGATACGCCAGCTGCTTTGGTAATTTGATTGGTTGAAGCTCCTTCATAGCCCTTGTGATAAAACTCTACTAAAGCTGCTTGCAAAATAGTTTGTTTTTTATTCGGCTCCATTGTTTTAGTACTCCACCTCCACCGATTGACCACCTGGTCAATATGATTTGAGCTATTGTAATACACGTTGACCATGTGGTCAATAGTTCGCTAGATACCAACGGCTAACGAACAAAAAACCGCCCTCTTCAGAGGACGGCGGGCGGTTTATATCATTTTTTGGGCGAATGAATCAACCTTAATTATGTCTTGTTCCGGCTATTCTCCGCGAACGACACGAAAACCCTGATCGGGGCCAAAGCCATTGGGATCGAACTTACCTCGGAACGATATCTCGTTGTTGCTGACGTCGCCAATCCAACCTCCACCCTTTACTACTCGGAAGGAACCGCTTGGACTATCCAAGTCGCCATGCCAGTCCCAGCACCATTCCCTTACGTTTCCAGACATATCGTAAACCCCCAACTCGTTGGGTTTCTGGGTACCGATCGATTTTGTTGTATTATGATTGCTCTCTATGATAGGCCAGTTCCAATCCCCAGTTAGGTATTTGTCTCCGGCGTTTTTCCAATACCATGCGACCTCGTCGGCATTATTGCTTCCGCTGTAGATGTAACCCTTGCTATTCTGACCTCCGCCTGCAGCATATTCCCACTCGGCTTCTGTAGGCAATCGGTAACCGTTAGCTCCCTCATTGATCGTGACAATCCATTTGATATGATCGTTATCATTCCTATTATTTGGATCTTTCTTACCCTTGTTTATGTTGTAATAAGGTTTTAAGCCCTCTAGAATACTTCTTTGATTACAATACTCCACAACGTCATACCAACTCACCATTTCCACCGGCAAATGGTCGCCTTTGAATGCAGAGGGATTACTGCCCATGACTTCCACCCACTCTTTTTGAGTGACCTCATATTTGCCAATGTAAAAGTTCGATACGGTTGCGTTTTTTTCAGCGTAGTTAGACTGGTTGTTCTTAGAGGTCCCACCTTCCACAAATACAAAGCCATCTATCTTTTCAGACTTCACTTGTGAACAAGCGCCGATCACAACCATTGTTGCTATTAAAAAGAACATTAATAGCTTTCTCATTGATATATCTCCTTTATGCTGATGCTGATAGGAACACTGATAGGCCATGACGGCATGTAACTTCCCCGCCGTTACGTTGAAGGCCGTTCGTATGGCGAGAAACGGCCCGCAACGTATCCGGACTTAGGGGTAAACGAAGGAAACGGTCACCGGTCTGTCTCCAATGCGGGGGATTGAAGTTTCCTTATGGTCGATTCGTTGTTGATACATATCAGACAGCACAAACCCCGCTTATCCTCAGAGACAGCCCTACCACTCCCGTTCGCTTGAGTTTATTGATGACGATGGGTTACCACACTGTTACGTTTGAGCTCCCGCTACTTTGATAACCCTCTGTTGCTAACACCTGATATGACCAGCTGCTTCCCAGATTCATTCCCTTGCTTGCCCATGCGTTCACGTGGTTGCTGAAAGTGATGGACGAGTTGACCCCGGTCTCTCTTTTCGATTGTCGAACACTCCAGTACTGGGCAAACGTTTGTGTGCCGTCAATGGAAGGTGCGTTGTATCTCATGGTCGTATAGATGTCATATGTGCCCCCATCACTGGTTACCGTGCCTTTATGAGTCCCGGTAGGTCGATACGTACCCCAGCTGTCAACGACGTAATATTCGATGAGTGCGTTTCTAGTCCATCCATAGAGAGTCAAATATCCATTGCCGGACGGCGCCCACACGCCGGCATTGTAGTTAATCGTCCGGTTTGGCGATCCCGTATTCCAGCCTTTACCGACAACAAAATTCCCGGTGTTTTGCCAGGTCACGCTGTAATTACCGCCGGAGCCGTTAACGGCATTAACCGTTCCGCCGCCATCGGTCCAATTTTGCCAATAGTCGGTCGCAGCACTTGAGGTCGTTGCAAACAAACCAAAACTCATGGTAGCTGCAAGAATGACCGTCATCAACTTCTTACTGAATTTAAACATAATCTACCTCCTCATATTTTGATTTATCTTTTTCCTTTTACCTCCTTTCTAAGTAAATTATAGAATGACAGCGGTTACATGACACTTAGCAAATTAAATATGATATCTAGATTATTTTACAATTTTAGGCACTTGCGACCTTATGGAACAGGTCGGAAAGATTAAGACAAAAAAAGAAGACTGCCGGTAATTTACGCCGACAGTCTTATCATCCAAGTAGTATATTCTTTTTCCTTTTCGCTGGACAACCCGATGAATAGCTAGCCTTTGTTTGATTTCTCACCGTTTTTTCCATCCACGGCTCATTGATGCCAGCCATGCTTCTTCTGGTTTGATTTCGTCACACCACCCGACCAGAATGTGGCGTCTGATCTCCGAACTCCTTTGGCTTCCTTCTTATGCCGATTATGATGAAGGTGACATAGATTATGATCGCAATCGAATCGATGAACGTATCCGCAAGTGCCGATACGTCTTGTAATGCCGTTATGCCAAGAATGACCAGCAACCGGACGATTAGAAGCGACACGATGGTCCATGCGGCAAACCGAATCTTCATATAGTCGCTTTGGAATGACATGAATATGAACACGATGCCGAAGACCAGATTTTCCGCCGTGATGATGTGCCAGACATACATGAATACGGTTCGGGTGTCCATCGCTATCGCACTCACATGGAGCATCGGCAGCACTGCGGATTGCCCATTCCATGCGTGTGTAAAGGCAAACAGTATCGCCAGAATGCCAGCAATCAAAAAATAGAAATTCCTAACGTTGATGCCCATGACATCCCTCCTCGGATATTCCCGGTTCCTGCTTGCGAATAGACCGGTAAAGTTCGCGAACGATTTCTGCCAGCCGTTGGTCGCTTTCATGATTAAAGTCCCTTAGCGTTTCGGCTGCTACGTCGAGCAATTGACTGACCTTTTCCAGATGGGCAATTTTCTTACGCGTTTCTGCATTCTTCGCATCGAGGAACGAAGCAACCTCACGGCAATAAGCTGGATCTACATTCTCCATTCTGTGGAACCCAAACGTTCCCTTGATCTCGTTAAGAGTGAAGTCCGCATACTGCATGATTTGAATATTCATCAAATCGATGAGGTCGTTCTTCGAATACCTGCGGTACCGATTGTCTTCACGGGACGGCGATACGATCCCAATCCGGTCATAGTACCGGAGCGTATCCTTTGGAATCCCAAGTAACTGACAAACCTCTTGTATAGAATAAAGTTTTTCCATGTATTCAAAGTAACATTGGAGTAAGCTCCAATGTCAAGTCAATTTGTATATTCAATTTCGCATAATCAAGCAATCTCCAGATTCGTTGTGAGTCTGTTAAAGACAGATAAAAAAAGACCGTCCAATTATGGACGGTCCAAGCATTAGTATGATCTTGCAGCCAATGAAATCCAGTAGGGTCCTCCACCATCATTTACAACCACTTTGATTTTGTAGGTTCCTTCGATTTTGGGTTTAGTCTCCAGTTTAACTTGATAATCAGTCCGAGATGTTGAATTACCTGAAGCAAAAAGATTGCCATTTGGATCATAAACAAGGAGCTCCATGCCAGCGCGTTCATCATCCCCCAGCCAGACACGTAAGTTCACTCCATCTGATTTTGCATAATCAAAAGTAACCTCATCTTCACCTGATATAACGAAATTCCATTGATCATGAGCAAGCGGGGTGATAATGCTGGATGATTGAGTTTGTAATGGCGTGTATGCAAATGCACTTGCTGGAATAGATAATAAAACTGCAGTAGCGGTAAGAATACTAGCAATTCTCTTTTTCATAGGCGCACGCTCCTCTTCATACAAATATTATTTTTAATTCCAATATCTACTATAATTGTAATATAAATATTTTTCAAGTTTTTTCCATAGACTGCCGAGATGTCTGATGAATGAATACAAGAAAGAAGACTGCCGGTATTTTACGCCGACAGTCTTTCTCTCACATGGAGTATACTTTTCACTCTATTCGCTGGACAATTCCTTGAGCGATTTGATTTTACCATGGGGATGCTGTTCTTGCTTTCGTGACTTCCAGGCAGCTTCTTTCCTTCTCTTCTGGTGAGCCATAACAGATATCCTCCTTTGGAAAATGAAATGTATACCACTTTCTTATACTGTCATTCCCCGGCTTTGTTCATTCAAAAAATTCACTGGGCCGTTAAAATCAGCGGTCCGTCAGCCGTGATTGCAATCGTATGCTCATATTGCGCCGACAGCTTGCCGTCGGCCGTTCTCGCCGTCCACTGATCGTCGTCGATCGTGATACGGAACGTACCTTCGTTGATCATCGGTTCAATCGTAAACACCATGCCTTCCTTTAACCGAATGCCTTTGCCGGCTACGCCGATATGCTCGTAGTTCGGCTCCTCATGCAGGCTCCGCCCAATCCCGTGCGCCAGCAGATCGCGTACGACCGAGAACCCGTTTGCTTCCGCATGCTGTTGAATCGCCGACGTGATGTCGCCGAGCCGACCCCCGGGGATTGCCCGGGCGATCCCCAGATCCAAGCATTCCTTTGCCACCTTCATTATTTTTTGCGCCTCCGGCCGGATATTGCCCACCGCATAACACCAGCACGAATCGCCGAACCAACCGCCGTATTCCACAACGATGTCGAGCTTCAGCAAGTCGCCGTCCATAAGCACCCGATTCGAAGGAATGCCGTGGGCCACCACATCGTTGACCGAAGTGCAGGTTTCGGCGGGGAAACCGTTGTATCCTTTCGTAAACTGCTTGCCGCCCAGTTTGGTGATGTGTCTGGCAACAAAGTCATTGATTTCCTGGGTGGTGATCCCAGGCTCGATCAGTCTGGCCACCTCACGGTAGCAGTCCGCAACGATTTGGCTCGCCGGCTTCATCTCTTCGATTTCCCTAGGTGATTTTAAAATGATCATCTATGTTTATTCGCTCCTTATCAGCTCTATAGTTTTAAAAACCGTACGATATCCCTGGCCTCTTCGTGCAGCTTACCGCGGCGAAGTGAAAGCGAGGCACAGCCGACTAAGGCGGCCAGCAGCATTTCCGCGCGCTGCAGCCGATTTGGCGGCTCCGCCGCGTTTCCGCCAGAAGCGGCAGCTCCTTCCGCCACACGGCTGGTTTCCAGCAGCGTGGCAAACGGAGCGAGCACCTCCCGGTGAAAGGCGGCTGAGAGCGGGGCCGAACGCGCTTCAGGTAGCGAGGCAAAGCCCTCACCGGCTAGCTTATGCAGCAGGTACAGGGCGTGGTCCTCAGCCCAAAGCTCCAGCAGCCGGACGCCGGAGGCAGCGACGGGGCTAAGCTCTCCGGCATCGGCCGTTTCGCGGCTTTCGCTTCGGGAATCCGTGGCAGCGGAGTTCCCGGTATCCGCCGCCGCAGCCAAGCCGAAATGCCCGCCCGCCAGCGCCTCATCCGAAGCCGGAGCCCGCGCGACCTCCGGCGTAACCTTCAGCGGCGCCTCTGGTGGAGCCTCCAGCCATCCCCCGGCCCGCTCCAACGCGTCCCATAGCAGATCGTGGAGCAAATCGCCCTTATTGCTGTAATAATGGTATACCGTGCCATAGCCGAGCTCCGCCTGCGTGGCAACATCACGGATTTCCAGTAAAGGCCCTTTATTCAAAAACACATCGGCAGCGGCTTTACGGATTTGCGTCAGACGCCGCAGCCGGATCTCTTCGTTTTGTTCCTTCGTGCGTGGAGTCATCTCGTCCGTTCACCTCTTTTATTTTTGACCTACTCTTATGTCAATATAAAACATCAGCCAACGAATTACAAGTGATTAGCTGGGACTTTTCGGCTCAACCCTAAAAATTGGTGACTTGACCAACGGGTTAGCTTTGAGCCGGAAATCCCGTTTATCCCCAGGCTGGCTTTAAGCACGTTATTTCATGCTCTTACTACCAGTGCTCCAGTTTGACTGTTCTGCCATCAGCATAACGAGCTTTGCCTCTGCTGATTAACATCACTTCCTCTATGTCCCGCCTGGTCCTTTAAGCGCATGTCTACATTACTAGTTGCTATTATAATAGAATGAGACATCCCAAAGTTATCAGAAGAGCGAGCTTATCCCCCTCGATTGAAAGGAGTTATCTATGAATAACAAGCTGATGCGCGTTTTGAAAAAGCTGTACCACCACTCGAATAACGACTATGATCGGGAACGCGAGGTTTCCATCTATAAGACCGCTACACTTACTCCGGCCGAGCAGGAGCTGCTCCACGCCAGCGGATGGGTCCCAAATGAACTGCAATACATCCGTCATGACGAGATCATCGACAAGCTGATCAAGCTGCAGACGAACCCCTTCCTTTCCTGGAGCAGCGTAGGCAGCGCCTTTATCGCCGGGGTTGGCGGGAGCTACCCGCGAGGCATATCTTCGCTGGCCAGTTACCACTCCATGATACATGCGCGGGCGCATGCGTATGAGGAAGCCGAGCGCGTTCTTGCCTGTAGGGTGTGCGCATTCAGTCATAGCGACGAAGGCTGGGACAACTTGTCCTACATCCGTTATGCAATGCATCTGGGCAATAATTACAGCGGATCGAGCTTCGGCGCGTATGTAGACATGACCGAGTTCGTCAAACTGCTGGAGCAAGGTCCTATTCAACCAACGGAAAAAGACAAACAGGCTTTCAGCGATCTGCTGCATAGCCTGGACCGTGCGGAAGCGGGCGAAACACCGGGGAAATATGAGAAACGACTCACCGCCGAGAAAATCATCAAAGGACACGCTGGCATACGCCGCGGCATGCTCAAGGCACTCGCCATGGTCGGTGTGATCCCCAATCGCATCCTGGAGCTTGCCCCGGATCGCTGGACGAACATGGAGTCGATCATCAACGCCGAGTTCAGTCTGGACAACACCAAGGGCCGTTCCGATATGGAGATGCCTTGGGCTGGCTGGCAAGGCAGTCTGGGCGTGGATTGGAGCAAAGCTCGCGCAATTTTCGGCACTATTAAAGCCCGCCATATAAAGGAAACTGAGAGATAATCTCACGGACACTTCCCAATATCTGATCTTTAACCGTCGAACTGTTCGGATTTTTAAAGGCAAGTCCAATTAGATGGGCAACTTCTTTCATTTCCTTGGGGCCCAATCCTCTTGATGTCATAGCAGGGGTTCCGAAGCGAATGCCACTCGTTACTAACGGGCTTGCCGTATCATGAGGAATTGCGTTTTTATTAGCGGTAATCCCCACTTCATCGAGGATGGTTTCAGCTTCTTTTCCCGTAAGTCCAATCGTGCGCAAATCAACCAAAACGATATGATTATCTGTTCCTCCCGATACAACGGTTAACCCTTCATTCATTAGTGTTTCCGCTAGTACATTAGCATTTTCAAGCGTTTTTTCCATATACGTTTTAAAATCCGGTTGCAATGCCTCGCCTAGCGCAACCGCTTTGGCCACGATGACATGCATAAGCGGGCCGCCTTGTGACCCGGGAAATATCGCTTTATCAATGGCTTGCGCCCATGGCTTACGGCACATGATGACTCCGCCTCTTGGTCCTCGCAACGTCTTATGCGTTGTTGTCGTTACAAAATGCGCATGCGGTACCGGGTTGGGGTGCAAGCCCGCAGCGACAATGCCCGCAATATGTGCCATATCCACAAAGAAAAGAGCTCCGACTTCGGCAGCAATTTGGGCAAACAACTCAAATTCAATCGTTCGAGGATAAGCACTTGCGCCGGCAACGATCATGCGCGGATGATGCTTATGAGCAAGTTTTCGCACTTGATCAAAGTCAATGCGTCCGGTTTGTTCATCGACACCATAAGGGACAAAATTGTAAAGTCTACCGGAAAAGTTCACCGGACTCCCGTGCGTTAAATGTCCACCATGGGATAAATTCATGCCCAAAATGGTGTCACCAGGCTTGACTGATGCAAAATAAACTCCCATATTCGCCTGCGCACCGGAGTGAGGCTGCACATTGGCATGTTCCGCACCAAAAAGCTCTTTGACACGGGAAGTGGCAAGCTCCTCTACGATATCAACATATTCACATCCGCCATAATATCTTTTTCCCGGATACCCTTCCGCATATTTGTTGGTCAGTACCGTACCTGTGGCTTCCATGACAGCCTGGCTTACAAAATTCTCCGATGCAATCAGTTCTATTGTATCCCGCTGCCGTATAAGTTCTTGCCGAATAGCATGTGCCGCTGCTTTGTCTTGTTGTTCCAAATATTTCATGAACCCTCTTCCTCTCTGTTTGCTCGTTTGTCTACTTATATTGTGTTGTATAAGCAACGATTGTCATGATAGTATATCAATCAATGGAATGTTATTTAATATCCATAAATCAGTAAATTGAGCAATCCATAATAACATCAGAGGTGTATGTATGCTAAAAGTTAACCGAGATGATGAACGTCCCATCTGGCAGCAGCTTCTGGATCAAGCAATCCATAATATTACGACCGGAAAATGGCCGCCAGGCGAATTACTGCTCCCCTCCCGCGAACTCGCTCCATTGATTGGCGTTTCCCGTTCAACCATACAGATTGTTTACGAGGAATTATTCAGCCGCGGGTACACCGTCACCTCTCGTCGCGGCGGGACAAGAGTTAGCGAATGGTCATATGCCTCTCGTCCATCAGAGGATACGGCTACCCAAGGGCCCCTCCTCCCCGAATTGCCCTTATTAAACGCTTCAGTCGGTCATTTGCACAGTTGGTTCGGAGACAAAGAGAATCGGACTGTAGACATCGATTTCAGTCCCCATGAGCCCTATCTGGACGAACATTTTCAAAAGAATTGGAGACAATCTTTTTTACATACTTCCACAGAAACAAACTTGGACAATTGGGCTTACGGCAACGCTTATGGCTTCTTGCCGCTGCGAGAACAGATTCAACGTTATTTATCCCTTGAACGGGGCGTTCATGTGAATCTCGATCAAATCATATTAACTTCAGGCGCACAACATAGCATTGATCTAATCGCCCAAGCCCTTTTACATGAAGGAGACACGGTATCGGTTGAAGATCCCGGCTTCCCTGCTGCCTGGATGGCGCTGAAGTATCGGCGTATGCAAGTTGTATCCGTTCCGGTCGATGAGTACGGGCTGTATGTCGACCGCATTCACCCTAGGTCCAAACTTGTGTTTGTTACGCCATCCCACCAGTGTGCGGTTGGAGTTATTATGTCGGAACCTCGCAGGCAACAATTGTTACATATGGCTGCTGAACAGCGGTTTTGGATTGTTGAGGACGATTACGACAGCGAATTTCGATATCGCGGCGACCCCCTTCCAACCTTGTTCAGTCAGCGTCCTCAAAACACCTTGTACATGATGAGTTTTTCCAAAATGGTTGCTCCTGGAATTCGCATCTCGGCAATCATTGGTCCCAAAGAGGCTATTCGCCGGCTTGCCCAAGTTCAAGAACTAACCTATCGTCATCTTCCAATTATGGAGCAATTAACGCTTACTCATTTTATTAAACATGGTCATTTCATGCGCCATATGAGACGAGTTCGAAATGTATATCGGCGCAGACACGAAGCTATGACGAAAGCTATCATCGCGACGGGTCTGAATGAACACTTTACACTAAGCGGCGTAGAAACAGGGCTGCATATGCTTCTTGAGGCAGAACCATCGTTTGACGAAGAAGCCATGACGAAGTTAGCGCTCGAAAAAGGTATCCGTGTTTATCCGCTTAGCACGTATGGTTTGGAAAGCAATCGAAAAGGATGGGTACTGGGTTTTGCTAAAGTAGATGAAGCTGCCATTGAAGAAGGCATTTATCGTCTTGCGGGGTTGCTTTTATAATACCAACAACCTCGCACCCGTCTTTTGACCGCTCTATCCCTGTTTTCATGTTCACATCTTCTATTGTTTTGGTTCCGCTTGCTATACTCCGCTTGATCTATATTGCTTTTTATACAATTTCCCATGAATCAATAGATGAGCTGCCAATCCCGCAACAAGTCCCCAAAATGCACCACCGACGCCAAGTAGAGTGACATTCGCGGCTGTTGCTAAAAACGTAATCAATGCGGTCTCCCGTCCCTTGGGATCCGTTAGAGCATTGGCAAGACTACCACCAATGGTGCCAAGCAATGCCAATCCCGCTAATGTCGCGATAAAGGTAGCCGGCAGAATCAAAAACAGAGCAGCCAACGTCACGCCAAAAATGCCGACAACAATATAAAAAATGCCACATGCAATGCCTGCAATATAGCGTTTTGTGGAATCCTCATGCGCATCCTTCCCTGTGCAAATCGCTGCCGTAATGGCTGCTACATTAAAAGCATGCGAGCCAAAAGGTGCTGCAAGAAGTGAACCCAGACCCGTTACGGTCAAAATCGGATTTGCGCTCGTCTTAAACCCGTCATTCCGCAAAACGAGCATTCCGGGCATGTATTGTCCTGTCAAAGTAATAATAAACAGCGGCAATGCAACACCTAATGTAGCATGTAGTGAAAACTCCGGAACGACAAATACCGGTGATGCAATCGCCAAGTGGATCGTGCTGAAATCCGCTATTCCCATAACAATCAAATAAATCAGTCCGATGGCCAGTATGCCAACAATCGCATAGCGGGATGTAAACCGTCTTAACACGATATAAGCGGCAAACAGGACAACGACAAGCAATGGATCAACTTTCGCTCCCCCAAAAGCTGAAATGCCAAACTGCAGTAAAATGCCTGCTAGTAGTCCAGAAGCAATACCTGGAGGAATAAGCCGGACAAATCGTTCGAACATGCCCGATAATCCTAAAACAATAAATCCTACGGCAGAGATTATGTAAGCTCCAATGGCTTCCGGATAAGGGGTTACCGCTAAGGCCGAAACGAGAAAAGCCACGCCTGGTGTTGACCAAGCCGTAATAATCGGTTCCCGGTAACGATAACTTAGCCAGATCCCGGTTATGCCCACTCCAATGGAGATGGACCAAATCCAGGAAGCGGTCATTTCGGGACTTAAACCCGCGACTTTTGCTGCCTGAAACACGAGAATAAAGGTGCCCCCATAGTTGACAATGACAGATATTAAAGCGGCTATGGTTGGCGATATCAAATCGCGGCCGCGCAGCGAAGGGGATGTTGTTGTATTCATGAGTGTTCTCCTGCCTTTCTCCTAATCGTCCTGTTGCGCGTGTTCGTTCCAGTAATAGCTGTCCGGCAAGTAACGCTGGCCGAATACGCTTGTCCCTACGCGGATGATGGTAGCTCCCTCCTCGATGGCCACCTTATAATCACCGGACATGCCCATCGAGAGGATATCCATTTGCACACGAGGGAAATTGTTCTCTCTGATTTGTGTTTGAATACATTTTAGTAACCGGAAGCAATGCCGGGTCTCATCGTTGGTTGCATTCAGTTTGCCAATCGTCATTAAGCCTTTCACGTTTAACGTTTCGAACTGGGACAACTGTTCTACCAACTCCACTGCCATTTCCGGAGGAGCACCAAATTTACTTTCTTCATAGGACGTGTTGATTTGCACCAAAATATCCATGGTTTTGTTCTCTTTAACGAGCTGATGGTGAAGGGCCTGCCCCAGTTTCAAACGGTCCACAGAATGAATGAGCGTAACATATTTGACAACGTCCTTCACTTTATTCGTTTGCAAATGTCCGATAAAATGCCACTCTACCTGATTGAACTGCTGCATAAGCGGAAATTTGCCCCGTAGTTCTTGTGCTTTGTTTTCCCCGAATAGAGTCTCCCCCGCTTGTATAGCCATTTGCAATTTTTCAAGCGGTACGGTTTTGGTTGCCAACAACAATTTCACGTCCTCTATCTGGCGACCCGAGGCTTGGCATGCCAATTCCATCTGCTGCTTCACGGTTTTGAGATTCTCTTCAACGAAATGCTCCATGTCTTCTCCCCCTTTCTGCTGCACGTACAAGTCCATCATGACAACCTGCACGCAATTAGTCCTGTTGTCATCCGCTTCTTAGAGCCATTCGACTCTCCTCCTTCTCTATGTTTACGCTAGTATATCAACAGATGAATTGTGGATATATATCCAAAACTGATGTAATCGAGCAATCCATAAAAGCGGACATTCCATTCCAACATCTTAGAAAGAAAAAACGAACTCATTCTTTGAGAGGAATGGTTCGTTTGTTTCTACTGTTTTATGAATAGATAGGCTTAACAAGGGCTTATATCTGTTCTTTTTCCTTCATCCATTCTTTGTATTCTGGTAAAGTATATTCGTCAGTTTTTACGACGGTCCAATGGTTGTTCTTATGTTCTAAGAACAGCTTAATTAAATATTCCCCTCCGGACTCATCAAAATCATCTCTCAAATAAATCATACTTGCATGAATAAGAACTTCCACGTTATTATCGTTTATCGATTTCACTTTAATTCGTTCATAATCTTCAATATTATAATTGGCATCCAACAAGTTAACATTTTGATTTAAGGATTCAACCTCATATTTCTCAATATTAACACCTTGCTTGTGGTCAATATTTTCTTTTAGATCTGGGTAATGATCCCACAAAATATGAATATCCTTGTTAACCACGGCTTGTGTTCTATAATACATGTACTCTCTGACTGGCGTTATATATTTCACCCAATCCGATGGTTCTGGCTCCACAAAACCTTCTATATCTAATTCATTAGTGAGGTTTTCTGTTGAGGTCGTAATTTGCTGACACCCGATTAAAGATACGAATAGTACAATCAATATACTTCTTAAAAGAATCATCATATTCTCCCCCTTCATTATATGACGATCTTAATTTCCATAAGTTGCAACGTTAAATTACCCTTTCGCTCTCCTTTCAGAATCTTCGATATGAATATACCAGCACGTTGGCTCCTCATGGTTATTACTTTCCCTTACGATGCCATATGCCACACCTAACTTATCGATCATCTCATGAAGAATCTGATCCACTTCGCTGATCCATTGATCATTATCAATCTCATTATTTTCCAAAGCACCCTCATTGCCGTCGTCCATCATACCTTACCCTCCTCAAGTACACACGATAGATGTTTCACGAGCCTTTGTTTGTTGAACTTTTGCTTCCCGTTACTAAGACAAAAAAACTTTCGATAATTACTCCCCGAATCAAGTATCGAGCCCCTCTTCAATTGTTCTTGCCAACAATATTACCACATACTGGGGGCAGTGATCCTTGCCTGCTATGCAAACCAAACTGCATGTCAATTTATTGATTCGCTGCAGTTCCCCATAAATAAGTATGATCTGGATAGCACTTGCTACCATAAAAAAACACACCCTAAAACTAGGGTGCGGAATGTATTTTCTAAGTATATGCAGTTCGTTGTTCTATTAAAATACTTTTATAACTTTAGTTATTCAAAATGGGTATATCTCCAAGGAGTTTCTTCAAGTTAATGGAGTCCCACGGCAAATGCTCTGTTATACCTAATCCAACGACATCTGTTGCTTCAGATAATTCTTTAATCAAACTCACTAGTTGAGGCATTTGCATGGTTCCTTTAGGAGATAAATTAAAGGGTTCTTCAGGATTAGCGAATAATAAAGAACGAAATGCCTGTGGATCAAGTACGTCCAAATCAAGGTGAATAGCCAGGTGCTTAATGCCGCTTTCTTTGATCCATTCTTTTATAGATTCAGTACCGCTCGCTAACTCTTTCGTTCCGGCAGTTCGAATACCAAGCCTTTGAATCATTTCCGTGTCTGGTTCTGTAGGTGCAACACCTAGTCTTTGAAACGCTTCTGAAATCACTGCAACTTCTTCTTCTGTAGGAGTCGCTAATCCTGCAATAAAGACATTTCCGGGTTTTAGCGGGAATTTCACATGTTTTGCAAACTCCTCATCTCCCTCTCCCAAAAGATTCCCAAGAGGTAATGCGTGTCCGTTATCATACCCGACATAATTGACTAAATCCGAGTGAGCATCGATCCATATTAAACCTAATTCCCCGCCGTACCTTTCGTTTAAATAGGCAAAAGGAGCTTGTTCAACTAAGCAATCACCGCCAAACATGACGATGCGATCTGGCTTATGAGCTTCAATTAGATGATGAGCAGTCTCTAGCTGTTTAAGCAGCTGTTTTCTTCCATTCATTCCATCCTCGTTTTCTAGCGGAGTTCCATCAAAAGCTTGAACCGGTACATGGATAAGGGGCTGATCACTGTCCGGAGCTAGCCAAGCAAGCAGTTCGGCTCCAAAAGAGTAGTTCGGGTTGTTTCCCCCTTGCCATTGTGGCATTAACAGGCGTATTGTTTTTTTAGTCATTTGTTTCTCTCCTTTACATCAAAGTAAGGTTAGTATAGACTGAGCACAAATAAAAAAATAGTACGCACAATTATGATAGGTACTACCCGAAAGGACAGTGTTAAGTATGAGTATGGCGGAATTTAAAGGTAAAGTTAAAAATGTTCAAGATACACCTTTTGGATATACCATTTCAATTATTGGTGGTAAATGGAAAATGGTTATCATGTACCTTTTGGCAGAAAACCAAACCGTTCGCTTTAATGATCTAAAAAGACAAATAGGAGCAATCACTTACAAAACATTGAGCTCACAGCTCAAAGAGTTGGAAGCGGACGGTCTGGTGACACGCAAAGAGTATCCTCAAGTTCCGCCAAAAGTCGAGTACAGTCTTACAGATAAAGCGGAAACGCTATTACCCATCTTGGAACAGTTATGTGAGTGGGGAGCAAAAAACCAACACCATTAAGCCCAGCAAAAATAAAAAAATGGCGATCCCAGGGAGTTCATCCCTGTACCGCCATTTCCAAAAGAGTCAATTAAGCGGCCTTAGTCCTGAATTTCATTAGGGTAAGGCCGTTTAATTTAATTTGCCATTTGAATGATTATGACAATGCCAGCATGGCATTCATGTCTTCCTCGGCCGTTGTAATCAGCTTCAGGCCGAACATATCGACCAGGATGTCCAGGCTGAATAAGCCCAGTACAGTATAATGGCAACCGCCTTTTGCTCAAACCAGGACAGCACGATGCTGACGGGCAGCTCATTGACCGTACACCCGAATGCATCGGCCAACGCCAGTGCAATTTTGACGGTGCATTGTCCCAAATCGATATAACGAGGAATGCCTGTATCGCCAACGGTGAGGTTACGTTTAAGTAAAGAGTAATTATTATGAATTTAATTTTTAATATTTCTCTGAATTATATCATTATAATGATATAATGTTTCAAGTAACTTATCGTTTTTGATAAAATCGGATTTCCGCAGACATGAAAGAATGCAATGGAGGATTTTCACCCAAATGACCATTCACAAGCTCAGATCATTCATCGTATCCACTTTCCGGATAAACTGGAATCACTTTAAGTCGAAGCTGCTCTTAAGATACGTTCTGTCTTATATTCTGATCTTCCTGATTCCCCTGACGGGGGTAACCATTTTCGTTTTTGATAGCGCTGTCAGCGGGCTTCGTACCGAGATTGAACAATCCAACATTAATCAATTGAACCAGGTCAAAATGAACATCGACTCCCGTATCGCAGAGCTTCGGGAGCTTTCCGGTCGAATCACTTACGACAGACGCTTAACCCCTTATATGGTCCGTGATTCTTATTACAGGGTGGAAGCCATTCAAGCTTTGGCTAATTATAAGGCGAACAGCAGCATCATTGAAGACATTTTCTTATACTATCATAACGACCCGGTTATCTATTCTTACCGCGGCCTAACGAATGTTAACGTTGCGTTCGATTCCTTTTATCGTTATGAGAACTGGAATCTGGAAGATATAATCGTTGCTCTGAACGAAACGAATCAGATGTTAATACGGCCTGCCGAGAATGTTACAATCAACAGCTCTAGGCAGGAGGCGATGCTGACTATAATAGTACCTATTAGGCCCAATGCTCCCTATCCCTACGGAAGTGTCATATATATGGTGAAAGAGTCCAACCTTACCGGGGTCATGGATTCCATTCTTAGCGATTTCACCGGGAGCAGCTACATCTTCAATCAAAATGATGAAGTGCTTACAGCCAACCATCAAGGCGTATCCCTGTCTCAAGAACATCTCGGGACATTGGCTGCACTTGATGCCGGCATACACAATGTCTCCCTGAAGAATGACAAGTACTCCGTCGTATCCGTCAAATCCGGGGAGAATGGCTGGAACTACATGACCATCATGCCAAGCTACCAGTTCTTCAGCCGGGTCGCTCATGTACAGACGCTCATTCTCATGGTGTTTGGCATCGCAGTCGTAACCGGAGTGCTCGCCGCTTTTGTGCTGGCTAGACGCCAATATCACCCGATTAAGGACTTGATGGAATTCGCCAAGCTCAGAGTCAACGATACCCCAGAGCCAAGAACGCGCAATGAATGGGATTGGATTCGTCAGACCCTTCACGATTACAGTGCCCGTATCGATATGCAAGAGCCCTTCGTGCGCAACCAATGCATGCTGCTTCTACTGAAGCACGGCAAGCCGGATGATCCCGAAATCGAGCGAATGATCGCCGGAGTCGGACTGGAATCTCCCCAAGAACAAGTCATTTATTTCTGTGTGATTCTGTCCTGGGAAGAAAACGATGCGACCGAGGATGTCCAGAATGATCGTCAGCAGGTGCATGAAATTCTCAGCCATGTTGAACCATCAGGGCTTCATGCGAATATTTACGGCGTTGAATTCTCAGCCGATAATCAATTTGCGCTGATCGTATCACTTCCTGACCCTGGTCAAGATTCGCTGAAGCTCCGGATGGAGCAGATCATTCGCGCGGTCCAGGAATTGATCTCCGAGAACACGCGGCTCGATCCGAGCTTGGGCGTAGGTACGCCTTACCGGAGTTTGGGGCAGCTGAACCAATCTTTCATCGAAGCCGCAACCGCACTGGAGCACCGAATGGTTGGCAGCAGCCGCATCACCTATTTCGACCAGTTGGCAGAACAGAGTTTTCCTGTCGCCAAAGGCATGTGGCTTCCAAGAAAATCGCTGCTCAAGCTGGAGCAAAGCCTGAAGCAAGGCAACGAGTCGGTGGCTGTGCAGATGATCGCCGAGATGATGGAGACCATCCGGAGCGAACCGCTGCAGATTCATCTGCTGCGCTGCATTTGCTTCGATCTGCTGAACGCACTGCTTCGTTCCGCCTCCGAGGTTGGAATGAACGAAGTGTTCAGCAATATCTCGGACTATACGTCGTTTGAGACGCTTGAGGAATTCGAGGACAAGCTGTTGTCGCTGACGACGGAGGTTTGCGAGAAGGTTGAGCGCAACCATGAGCAAGCAGCGCCTAAACTGATCGATGATATCGTACATTATGTGAATCAGCAGTTTGCCGACTATACGCTCAGCCTGGAGCATGTTGCCCTTAAATTTTCCGTCTCTACCTCTTATTTAAGCCGCAGCTTCAAAGAGAAGACCGGGATCAGTTTCTCGCAGTATATCTGGAAGAGGCGCACGGAAGAAGTCATTCGGCTGCTTGTGACAACAAGCGCTCCCCTGAAGGAAATCATCGAACAGGTGGGCTACCTGGATGCACCCAATTTCATCCGCAAATTCAAGAAAGAAACCGGGCTTACGCCCGGTCAGTACCGCAAACAACATCGCTCGAACAGGCTGAATATATAACAGAAGGGCCCTTTAGGAGATCTTGTCTCGAAAGGGCCCTGATGCTTCTACTTCACTCACACTTCACTCACTGCGGTTCGTTCAAGATATGCTCTACCAGCTCATCGACCGGCACGGTAGCCAGTGCAATTGCAGTATCGGTCACACCATAATAGATATAGAGCAGGCCGTCTTTGACCACGTTCCCTGTCGGGAACACCACATTCGGAATTTGATAACCGAATTTCTCATAATATGTTTCCGGTTCCATAATGAAAGTCTTTGTTCTTGCTATGACCTTCTCAGGGTTGTTCAGGTCAAGAAGCATCGCCCCAACACGGTAAACGACCTGATCATCAACGCCGTGGTAAAGGACCAGCCAGCCTTTATCGGTTCGCACAGGTGGCGTTGCTCCGCCAATTTTCCTGGATTCCCACGCCGGATTCTCGGCCTTGGCCAGAAGCTTCGGCTCTTCCCAATGAACCAGATCCTCTGAGTATGTAATCCACATCGCCGCGCTGTCCGTTCCGTAAGCCGCACCCACGTATTCCTCCGGACGGCGCAGCAATACATATTTTCCGTTAATCTTCTCAGGGAACAAAATGTTGTCACGGTCGTTTATGTCGAGTGGTGTCGTATCTGCAACGAATTCCCAGTCGATCAGATTGTCCGACTTCACAATCGAAGAGCGAGTGAGCCAGTGGCCTTCCTCCTCTCCCCACCCGTCCGGATATTTCGGAATCGAACGCTCCGGTATGCCCGCTCCTGTCGGATAGTAACTCATGGCGCACGGTCTAAGGGCATAGTTTAGATAGTACGTGCCGTCAATTTTGACAATCCGCGGGTCCTGGACGCTTCCATATGGAAAGCCCAGCATGTCAGGAGTCACGATCGGCTCGTCTTTTACGTGCGTAAAATTCACTCCGTCTTCACTCTCCAACAGTCCCAAAACATTCTTGCAAGGCGTTAGCGAGCCTGCGGTACGCTCGATCATGTAAAACTTGCCGTTGTCGATAATAACCGCAGGATTGAATACGGTGACTTTACGCCATTCGTACTTCCCCGGAACGACGATCGGATTGTTCGGATGTCTCGTAATTTTCATAGACTATGCCTCCACATTTGTATGATATTCAGGATTTAATCAGGCCCACTTGAATTCTACTAGGCACAATTTATGTTTAGTTTGACTTCCAGCGGTCATATGCACCTTGGTAGATTTCAACGACCCGGTCGGCACCCATTTTCTTCATCGTGTTCAGGTAGTTATCCCAATTTGACAATGGTTCTGCTCCGGTAACGAATTTCGCCTCCATCTGTTGTACATACGTGCTCAGATCAGAGTTCAGACTGTTAATCTCGGTTTGCTCTTCAACGGTAAGAAACAAAGCAGGGAACGGAGGTCTGGCTCCGCGATCAAGCAGCTTTTCCTTCGTTTCCTTCTCAACCCACAGATCAAAGTCGGTCTTCAATCCTTTATTAATATCGTCCGTGTTGATGGTAGGAGCCGGAATGCCGTAATTTGGCGTCAAAGTCGCACGGTAATCCTCCATTTCCTTGCCGTCTGGAACAGGCAGATAGCGCTTCACACGATTGGCTTCATCCGTGTACTCCCACAGCTTGCCTTCAGGTCCTTTGTTGAAAAAGAGCGATCCTTCATAAGAGTAAAGGTAGTCCACCCAACGCATCGATGCTTCAGGGGCAGGATTGGTAACCGTGATGGCAAAAGCTCCCGTAGTAATCCCTCTGTTCTTGGCGATGGCCGGCTTGTCTACCAAATCGCTCTTCACCGGAGCGAACATCGGATCTTTGGTGGACGGTTCTCCCCCTTTGGTCATGTAGGCATGCCAGTCGGAGAACAGGGCCACCTGATTGTTCTGTGCCTTGGCCTTTTTCTGTTCTGCGGTTTGTGAATAGCTTTCGTGGTCAAGCAGATCCTCTTTCCATAGACGGTTCATATAGACCAGATACTCTCTGAAGCCCTCTTCTATCGGGGTATAATGAACAACATCCTCATCATCAACATAAATTTCGTCTTCATAAACGCCGAAAGCGCCAAGAAGCCAAGTACGAATATCCCGAGCATTGGTCGTTGCTGTCGATACGGAAGAGATCGGGATTTCATCGGCGACACCATTGCCGTTCGGATCTTCTTCTTTTACCCGCTTCAGGAAGGTATAGAGCTCCTCGGTCGTCTCCGGAAGCTTGTCGATATTCAGGGCCTCCATGAAATCTCCGTTATACCACATCGGGTTGCGATACCAGTGCTGGCTTAAATCGATCGCAGGCAAGGAGTAGATATGCCCATCAGGAGCGGTAATGGATTTACGGATCTCGGGAATCTCGTCCATCAGCGCCTTGAAGTTCGGAGCATATTCGTCGATAAGCTCCTCAAGCGGAATCAGAATTCCCTGCTCGCCATAGTTCATCTGTTCAGCCGCCGTCAAGCCTGCAGCATAGAAGACATCCGGGTAATCGCCGCTGGCAAATACGAGGTTCTTCTTCGTATCAAAGCTATCCTTCGGAGCGTTTAAGTATCGGAAGGAAATGCCCGTCATTTCCTTCATCTGCTGCAGAACGATCATATCCTGCCAGTTCTGAACACCGACATCAGGTGCCATCATCGTCAGTGTTAGTGGTTCATTAACAATCGGGAAGCCTTCCTTATTCACTGCGGCTGCTTCTTTTGACTTCGTTCCAGTAGTCGTATCGCTGGCCGAACTGCATCCGGCGAGCAGAGACAGGACCGTCATGCCCGTCAACACCAGCTTCCAAGGTTTGCTTGTCATCTTCATCCATGTTTCCTCCCTTTCAATACTCAAGTTCATATTTTTATAAAACGCTTTCATCATCCTTTTACAGAGCCAATCATGACCCCTTGGACAAAGTATCGCTGTAAAAAAGGATAGAGAGACACAATCGGCAGTGTCGATACGACGATAACCCCGTATTTGATCAGTGATGCGGTTTCGGCTTTGGAATTCATTGCCCTGGCGGCATCCCCGCTGATTCCCGCGCCGGTCGTCTCCGCCGTCATTTCCTGAAGAACCAGAATCTGCCGTAATACCATCTGCAGAGGGTACTTGCTCTCATCGTTGAGATAGATCAGAGCCGGAAAATAGCTGTTCCAGTGACTAACCCCGTAAAACAAAGCCATGACTGCGATAATCGGTGCGGACAGCGGCAGAATAATGCGGACGAACAGCTTCAGGTTGGTACAGCCGTCCATGTATGCCGCTTCCTGCAGTTCCTTCGGGATCGTCGTCTGAAAGAACGTCCGGGCAACGATGATATTCCATACCGATGCTGCTACAGGAAGAATGAGCGCCCCCATCGTGTTGATCAGCCCCAAATTCCGGACTACGAGATACGTTGGCACAAGCCCTCCGGTAAAGAACATCGTGAACAGAATAAATCCCAAGAACAGTTGACGACCGACTAAATCAGACCTGCTGAGCGCATAGGCTGCAGGCAGAGTTACGGCCAGGTTCAACAGCGTTCCTATCCCAGTATAGACTATCGTGTTCAGATATCCGTTCCAAATCTTCGGGTTTTCGAAGACCAGCTGGTATCCGGCCAAGGTAATCTCCTTGGGAAACAGCCACATCGCACCCGAATTCACCTGCTGCGGGCTGCTGATCGATGCGCTGAGAATATAAATAAGCGGATAAAGAACAACAATCAGAGCGATGGATAAATAGATATAAACGCTGCCAAGAAAAATCTTGTCCCACTTCGATTCCTTCATAGCGGTAACCAATGTACTTTCCCCCTTTCTACCATAGGCTGTTCTCGCTGGTGCGTCTGGCAATCCGGTTAACCGTTACCAGTAAAATGACGTTGATAACGGAGTTGAACAGGCCAACGGCTGTCGAGAAGCTGTACTGCGCGTCTACCAGACCGGTCCGGTAGACATAAGTTGAAATGACATCAGAAGACTCCATATTCAGTGAGTTCTGCAGAAGCAGTATTTTTTCGAAGCCTATCGTAAGAATGTTGCCCATGTTCAAAATTAACAAAATGGTGATGGTTGGGAGTATGGCCGGCAGGTTGATGTGCAACAATCGTTTGAAACGACTGGCTCCATCCACGATCGCAGCTTCATGCTGCTGGGGATCGACACCGGACAGCGCAGCCAGATATATAATGGTCCCCCATCCAGTGCTTTGCCAGACCCCGGACAGAACGTATACGGTCTTGAACCAGGCAGGATCCGACAGAAAATTCGGCGCGTCGATGCCCATCCATTTGATAAATTGGATCAGTATGCCTGTGGACGGCGATAAGAACGTAATAATCATACCCGCCATGACAACAACGGATATAAAATGAGGCGCATACGTAACGGTCTGGACTATTTTCTTGAAGGGACCCGTCCGGATTTCGTTGAAAGCAAGCGCCAGGATGATCGGCAGCGGAAACCCGATTAACAGCTCGTAGAAGCTGAGGCTGAACGTATTCCACAGCAAATCCCAGAAATAGTAGGAATGGAAGAAACGCTCAAAATGATCGAAACCCACCCATGGGCTGTCCATGATTCCTTTGCTAGGGATAAAGTTCTTAAAGGCAATCTGGATACCATACATGGGCGCATAGTGAAATACAAGGAAATACAGCATGACCGGCGCCAAGAACAGATAGAGCTGCCAGTTCACCCTGATTCTTTTACCAAGAGACGTTTGGTTTACACCCTTATTAGGCGGCTTCGTTTCGCGATGGATTGAACGTCTTTCGGATATCACAGCAAGTAGTCTTTTCCCCTTCATGCTTCCCCTCCTTTCTCAAATATCGATTCATGTCAGGTTATCTGGTTCACTTACGTACATCACGTTTCAGTGATTAACAGGTAACGCTTACATTCCAAAGTGTAGAGAAGACAGCATGACATCGTAAATGTGTAAGATGTGCATTGTCATCCGTCTGTCCGGCGTAATCCCGCTGCTATCATCTTTTTTCTCATTCGAATCTCCGCGATCATTGCTCATATATGATGTTGAGAATGTGTGAATTATGAACCTATATCAAGTTTCATAAGTTACATATTGTGCTCCATCAAGCATTGTACGAACACCGCCTTCGAACACCGAACAACTCGCAGGAGAACAAGGAAAGACAAAATAAGATACAATCTAGGAGGAGAATCCGAATGAACCTGCCAGCCTCTATTATTGAGCATTTGAATGAAGCAGAAAAGCGGCTTAGCCATCATCCCAAACTGCAAAGATGGTACGGTTAGGGGGTTATGAGGAAGAAGCTGATTGAACAACTCCGAGCGGACCGTGATTCCGCTATTTGTGAACAAAGGTGCTAAGCATAAGGTTAAGCGGACACAGGTTCCGCTATTACCGATATATCACCGCAAAATCAGGGAAAAACCGAGAATAACGGATCCTGTGTCCGCGAATCCTTGAATTTGGTACAGTTGTTGGGAAATAGCGGACCTCCTGTCCGCATACATCAGATGCACTCTGCATTTATTAGAGCCATACCGCAAACATCAGTGCAGACTGCATACATCAGATGCCCACCGCATACTCGTCAGTACACACCGCATACATCAGATGCACTCTGCATTTATTAGAGCCATACCGCAAACATCAGTGCAGACTGCATACATCAGATGCCCACCGCATACTCATCAGTACACACCGCATACATCAGATGCACACCGACACATCATCCACACTGCCCATCAATCGTCCGACGTTTACATTATTGAATCGGTATTGTCATTTCCAGCTCTTTTATGGAGTTTTTCCCGCTTATCCATTTCTATCATTAAGCCATTGTATTAGCGGAGAGGCTTTTGAGAGAATAGAATCTGGATCATGCGTTGTTTCAAGTTGCGGAAAGAAGTCAGGAAACATGGCAAGATATTCGCTTACACACCATCGAACTGTCCAATTGATATCCGTTGATAATGGAATCCATTGGGAACCTTCATTTTTCCTTGCGTCTTGTAATAATGCATAGGCGTACCAACCACGGACGCCGCCTTCCGATTCCTGAGCTAATCGATCCCAGAAATCCTGTCGCTCCTCTTCGTTTATGGGCTTTTCCAAAGCCGAAACAGCGATTTTTTTTACGATGGGTGAATGATCGTATGTATATTGCCATAAAAGATCCCGTGAGCAAAGATGCTTTTCCACGAGTGTAGATAGAGCAACCGCCCTTTTCGTATCATCTTGTGAATGTAGTTCTTTAAGGGTGTGCCTGATCTGCAGGGATGGTAAAGTTTCTAGAGGTTGATTCGTTATCAAACCCAATTCAATCGCTGTTTTTGCTTTGGTGACGTTAATCCTAGGAGCTAGATTATCATAGTCATCTATACGATCGCCGTATGCAGTCAACGCAGAGCGTAGAGTTGTTGCATCTAAACCTTGGAAAACAGACATTAGGTATGCTGCGACTCCGGTTACGAGTGTTGCTGCACCTGATGTTCCCCAATAATAGGAAACGATATCTGCTTTTTTATTGAATTCACAAAAAGGAACGGTTAAGTATACTCTTGGTGCTAGAACGTCGGGTCTGAAGTGCCCCTCGGCATTTCGTCCATACGGTTCATCGGGAAATGGTAAATGGTTATGGTGCTCAGCGAGGCCACGGTCATTGTATCCCCCTACTGCTAGATAATCGCGAGGTGGCAACAAATTCACTGTTCTCGTATTCCCATTTGAACATACCACGAGAACCCCGCTTCTAACTGCTGAAGCTAGTGCCTGAACCGTGCTGTTTTTGCTTGTGCTTTTCAGATATACCTGATGATCTAGCGCATGCCATCCTGTACTTAATATGATTCGTATATTCCATTCTTTCTGTTTATTCATAATCCACTCGATGCCCGCTTTTAATCGTTCTCCTTCCCCGGTCCTGAACGCCCCGTGATTAAGTACGATATAATGAGCCGCCGGTGCAATGCCTATATGCGTTTTTCCTTGTAAAACAAAAGATTTATGGGATAGTGCCAGTAGTGTCATTAATCCATGCTCACCATTAGCGTCATCATGGTCTCCGGGCTTTTCTAAAGCTATATTTTGGCATGTAATGGAGAAGTCGTCATGAACGGTGACGTATTTTAATCGATCGCCTAAATGCTGAATTGCAGGATGAGGGGTAATTTTATCAATAATGACAATACCGATGTTTTTCCCGGATTCCGTAAAATCTGGAGCTTCTGGAAAGCCTAGGCGTGCCCATGTAGGATCGGGTAATTTACTCATGTATTTGTGCTCCTTATAAAATAGTATACGTATCTCTAACATAATGCTTGTTCAATCTGTTGGTTCACTTAAAGGAATTAATAAAAAACAACCCCGAACATCATATATCTTCAGGGTTGTTGTCTTTTAATAGCATGTTTGCATGTCACTCGCTGATACGACTAATCGCTATCTGTTTTTTTAGCCTGATCCTCTTCATAAGTATATGGATAGCTTTGACTTCCTAGCATTATTCTCCGCCCTTGGAACTCATCATACAAATTGATTCGAACCGCCCCTCCACTTACGATTTTGCTGAAGTTGCTATTCAAGTTAATAGAGTATGATTTGTTGTTGCCGATGGTCAGATCGGTACCGAGTGTTAATATCTTCTCTGTCGACTGTCCGGTTGGGTCAATCAGCTCCATGATGAGTTTATGGTCATAAGAACCGGTCTCGTAATCCCCGTTCCTGGAGAGATTATAATGAATAACGGTGTTGAGCATATCTTTCCCTGCGCTAAGCGTACCTTCTCCTCTCGTAATGGTGAGATGGTACGGAAACAATTCTACATTTTGCAGATTCGTTGCTGGTTGTGTAACTCTAGGGCTAAGCGCTAAACCCACCGTATTGATAGATCCCGTTGATTCTTCCCCTAATTCTGTCATCTTTCCGTTTGCTACACCTTCCCCGACATACAATACAAGCTCCGAAGTAACTACATTCTGCGGAAGCTTGCTCCAAACGGTCACCAGATTCTTCCCATTCGGACTTGTCTTATCGGATGATTGACTGATTTTCGCCTCAAAAAACTCGTTTTCCGGTGTTTTATAATAGGCAACAAGCTGTGCCTGTTTGGATTGACGTGTTTCCTGACTCGCCATCTCCAATTCCGTATAAATTAAATTGGAACTGCTGTCTTGGTAAACGGTCGTCAATCGTTCACGGACTTCCGCTTTCTTGCCTGGCGTATGGATAAAATAAGATTCGCCGGCAGCGACCTGTTTCATAACATTGTTGAGCGAATTGGTATTCAGCGACAGAAATTTGTGAACGTCCTCTCCTGAAGTTTCCTGCAGATCGACTCTGAATTGATTGAATTGATAGGAATACGGTACATTGGCAAGTACATACAACTCCATGGTTTCATCCGGGGCCAGAGTTGTTTGATCGTTCGGCACTACCATTTGGGCCGTACTGCTTAGATCGCGCATTCCTGCCTTAACTGCAGCTTTGAACTCGGGCAGCGATACGGTCGACGATTTGGTATTACGAATACTGATTTGGGCTACAATTTGATCCACATCTCCCTGTGGCACCCGCTGATATGAGCTCAGCTTGACGCCGAATGTTCCATGAGCATTCTCGATGATATTTTCTACACCCAGATGACTTTTACCTTCCTGAGCATAAGGGATTTTATAGTGGGCTGCCGGGAAGCTGATCCTCCCCTCCACAGCAGGCTCTGTCAATTGCAGCTGCAGTTTATTCTGTTTCATATGCAATGGCACATCTGCACTGAGATCGATGAGCTTCTCCTCCAGCGGCTTCAGAGCAATCTTGTCAAACGCGTTCGCATTCACGGGGATGCTGTAACCTTCATCCGTGAGGATGGACAGCTCATAAGCTGGCAGCTTCAATGATTTTTCACTGAGATTTTTCACGCGGAATTGAAGGTTCCATTTGCCGGTATCGTTCTCTGCAAATACCGAAGCATGTTTCAGCTGCGTCTCCATCGTTTGATGGTTTATCGATATGTTTCGGATGGCATAGTCCGCCGCAGGCACATCAGCGGTAATGGTCGGAAGTTTAAAGGTTTTTACCGGAAGCGTCATTTTCAAAGCTTCGTCTTCCTGTGTGAATTGCATCGTCATATGGTCTGTTTTCAGTTGGGACGGAACCTCTGCCAGATAATAAATCGTGCGTTTTTGTCCTGGCTGGATCCTGAAGCTGCCCCCGGTGTCATCCTCAGGCGAAAGATCGAATACCGAGCCGCCGGCCGACTTCAGTTGTACTTTATATCCGGGATCGCTCAGCACCTTCTTGCCTCCGTTTGCAAAATGAATCCCCACTCTCATATACACTTTTCCATTATGCTTCATTCGCTTCACACTTTCCGCCTTGACCGTAACAGGCTGTTGTTTCATAATCAGCTTTGCGCTTTTGCCCTTGGCCACGGCGATATCCGTCGCTGCCGCCGGAAGCTTGAACGTTTGCACAGGAAGATTGATTTTCAATGCTTCGTCTTCATACGCCAGCTGCAGTGTCATGCCGTTCGTCTTTATCGTGGAAGGGATCTCCGCCCAATAGAAGATGATGCTGCTCTCCTGAGGCTGCAGCTTGTATCCGGTGCTGGCTGAATCGGAAATGAGCTCAAATACCGAGCCCCCGGCCGACTTCAAATATGCCTTATACCCGGGGTCGCTTAATGCCTTTGTCCCTCCATTCGTGAGCCTGAGTCCTAATTTTATATATACTTTTCCATTGATGGTATACCTCTGCAAGGTATCCGCCTTCGCCGTAACCGGAAGATGGTTCATCGTGATCTTCTTGCTCTTGCCTACCGGAACTACCGAAGAGTAATCGGCCGGAACTGTGATTTGCCCCAGTTTTTTCTGATAATTCGCGCTGTCAAAATCCCAGCCAAACATTGAAACCTTGATCCCGTTTACCTTAGTCGATTTTCCAACGTTGACATAGTACGTCACGGATAGGCTGCTGTTTACTGGCACCGTTCGTTTAACAGCATCACTAGTAACTTCCTTACCTTTTCCAGTCGTCCCACTTGGCGTAGAAACTTGAGAAAAATAATCAATAAGATCTACTCTACTACTACTGCTGTTACTATAACGTAGCGTATAGACGAGAATATTCCCGTCTGGCTGAGTGAAAATTTCCATTCCCGTAAGCCTCACACTGACGTTCTGCTTCAATATAACCGAGCCCAGTTTATCTAGTGCCAGGCTGGACGCGACTGCAGCTGCTGATTTAGAAACAGAGTAGCCTGTTGCGGATGCCCCATACGCATCAAGGACAAACCCATGACTTAACATCGCTGCACTAAGCATGATGACCGCGCATGTCTTTTTTGGTCCGTGCATAATGTACCTCCTGTATAAAAAGAAAATCAAAAAGCCTATTCTCCGTTGTCCCTCTTCTGTACAATAGGAAGCAGCGCACAAATGTGGGCTGCTTCCTGGGTGATCTTCCTATTCGTTTAAATAGGTGGTGACCCGGTTCTGGATCAGCTTCGCCACTTCTTCTGCCGTTTTCTGTCCGCTGAAGTACGCCAGAGACTCTTCACCGGCAATTGATATCACTTTACTGTCTAGATCCACGTATTGATCCGCGGACTGAACAATTTGTTTAAACACGTTGAATTGTTCGTCAGATACTTTGGCCGGCTGCCCATTCGGAAGTTTATAATCGCCGCTACCCACTTTTTCCTGAAGGTCATTGATCAGTTTTTCATTCACGGATTTAAGCATCGAGAACCCTTCTCTTTCCTGCAGTAATTGTGCTTCTTCAGACAATAGGAAGGAAATAAATTTCCAAGCTTCTTCTTGTGCTGGCGATTTGGCATGGATAGCGAACCCGGATGATGTAAAAACCCTCGCGCCTTTTTGACCTGCGGTTTCTCCAGCTCTGGGTAACAGCATGATCTTTGGATGATCAAATAGCATATAAGGGCCTTCGATAAAATTAAGCGGTGACACAATCGGGGTGGAACTGAACAATTGATTGCCCGGCTTTGCTTCATCGGATGTAATGATCTTGTCATCATTCATTTTCATGGCTTGCTGGAGCAAATCCACAAATTCCGGAGAGTCGAACGTGGCCTCTTTGGCTGTAGTATCAACAAATGAAGCGTAGTTTTCATAAAGCATCTCCTGAAAGAGGTATTCCGGCGGGTAGGACGCTAATGCATAAATCTCATCGGTACCGCTCTCCTTTGCCTTTTGGATAACTTCCTTTGAAACCCTCTCGAACTCCTTCCAATCCCAGGTTTTATCATCGAACGCCACATTGGCGTTACCCAGCATGTCCCCATTACCAACCAATACTCTCAAGGAGTATCCCAAAGGGATGGTATACACCCCGTCATTCAGTTTCAGACCGTCCAAAATATTCATTTGCAAATCGTCTTTATGGAGTGTCTGGTCTTGCTCCAGCAAATCATTCATATTGAGTAGGAAACCTTTGCTCACATATTCTTTAACAGGCAAGCCGCCAACTTCAATGATATCCATCCCTTTGCCCGATAACATGGCTGTATTCGTTGCAGTATGATACTTCTCGAATTCCCCAGGTCCCCATTGTTCACCCATGCTTTTATATGCATGGATCTGCAGATCGATATCCGGGTATTTCTCTTCGAACTTTTTTTCCAGCGTTTGATAGAACGGAGTCGACTCTGTCAGTGACAGGGTAAGCACCGTTTTTCCCTCTTTCGTTGCGGGCTTATCCACGTTCCCGCCTTCTCCTGAGCCGCAAGCGGTTAAACTCGCGATTAAAGCGCCCATAGAAATAAGTAAAAGCCATTTTTTCATCGTATGATTTCCTCCTGATATGTTCTGATTACAATGCCGCCTCACTATTCCAAGCGAACCCGGTTGCCATCCTGCAGAGGCTCGCTGCTTTTCAGAATGATCTTATCTTGTTCATAGATGCTATCCGTTTGGATCATCGTTTCTTTGTCATTCCGCTCGCTGAACTTGATGTTGACTTTTCGAGCAACAAAAACATTACCGAGTGCACCCGGCTGCTCTTCGACTACAAAAACGTACATGCCTTCCCGGTCCTGATGAATAGCTTCATTAGAAACAAGCAGCCCTTGATCGAGAGAGCTTTTCTCGATGTTAATCCGAGCCTGCTCACCTCCCTTCAGCTTGGCGTTGATGAGTTTAATACGAATCATCTTTTGAGGGACGGTTACCGTCTCCGCTCCTTCGGTTGCCCCCTCAATCATCGGCTCCGCATTGGTGATTTCTTCAATGATTCCTTCAATGATACTGGCTTGCTGCTCTTTATCTGTGTGTACCTCTACCTCGATCCGCTCACCAACGGATATTCCAATGCTGGACAAGCGTTTTGCATCGGCACCAACGTCAAACCTATAGCCTTGACTGCTATTCGAGACAATGACATCCGGCTCGCCCGCAGATGCCAGTCCTTCTACCGCATTCAGCTTCGTAATAATACCGTCGAAGGGAGCGGTAAGCATCTGATCTTTTGCCAGTCGTTCTTTCATCTCGTTGATCTTGCGTTCCTGCGTTGCAATATCAAGTTTCCCTTTTTCAATTTCGCGTTTTGCGCTGCGCAGCTTAAGTTCATCCTCTTCAATAGAAGATTGAATAAATTGATCCTGAAGATTTTGCTGCTCAATTCTTTGCTTTTCCAGATTCGTTACTTCAAGTTCGATTTCTTGTCTTGCCGTTGGGTTGTCATAAGCGATAAGCTTCTGTCCCTTCTTCACACGTTCACCTTCTTTTACGTGAATCTGCTGAACTTTCCAGTCGTTTGAACTGGATAGCTTAGCTTCGGCGATCGGCTGAAGTATTCCGCTTCCCTCAATCGATAGCGCAATGCCCCCCTGTTTCGGCTGTTCCGTGGTCACCTTGGGCAAGGTCAACGACTGCAGCGTGTTACTAAACAAGGTAAACAGCAGCAGCATCCCCATAAAACCCATGAACACGAATTGAAGGATTCGCTTTCGTCTTTGGTCAGCTAACCCTTTTCCAAGCTCCATATCCTTTCTTCTCCTCCTAAAAACCGCCTTGAAAAGTTAACCCTTAACACCTGACAATTGGATTCCCTCGATGAAATACGACTCCGCATACAGAAATAACATCACCATCGGGGCCATATAGAGCATGGATGCAGCAAAGGCAATCCCCCGGTCGGTATCATTAATCCTGGATAGAAAGACAGACAGCGGCTGCTTGAAGGGGTCTTCCAAAAAAATAAGCGGTTGCTCCACCATGTTCCAATAATCAACGAATAGCAAGATCACAAGTGCGGCCAACCCCGGCTTGATCATCGGAACAATCATCGTTATAAAAATCCGCAAATGTCCGGCACCGTCTATTTTGGCAGCTTCAATGTAGGCATAGGGAATGTCCAGCATGAACTGTCTGAGCATAAACACGCCGAAAGCTGCGAAAATGCCGGGAACAATGATGGCGCTCGTACTATTCAGCATGCCAAGCTTATCGACCATAATATAGTTGGGCACCAGTGTGACTTGGAACGGCATGAGCATCGTCATGACATATACCAAAAACATCGAATCCCGGCCGCGGAAATTCAGCTTGGAGAATGCATAAGCAGCCAGTGCTGCCACGATTGTCTGACCCACCATGATCGGCATCACCATAAACACGGAATTCCAGAACATCGTCAAATACTTCGGGTTATCAATGAACACCTTCCCATACTGTGCAAAAGATACCTTATCCGGAATCAGTTTCAGGTTTGCGAAAGATCCGTCTCTACCTGGGATCACTTCATTCATTTGACCGATGAGACCATAATTGATCTGGATTTCCAGCTCTGTCATCAATGAATTTGTGAATGTAATCACAATTGGTGATATTAGGATTAACGCAATAACACCCATGACGAATGTTAATATACTTTTTTTCAATATGTAGACTACTCGCACGAAACTTCGCTCCACCTCCTATTCCATGTACTGCCGATGTCGGCGCTCAATCGCAAACAGCATCAGGACGATCAACAGAATACAGACAAACATCAAGGATGCAGCAGCGGTCAGCTTCTGAATGTCGAGTGATGCGAACATATTATTCATATAGTGCTGCATCATGTAAATGCTGTCATGGGGATAATCACCTGCGATAAGATACGTTTCCCGGAACACTTTGAATGAGTTAATAATGGACATAATCACGACAAAGAACATGGAAGAAGTCAGATAGACCAGCGTAACGCTTCGGAATTGCCTCACACGGCCAGCCCCTTCAATCCGGGCCGTTTCGTAGTAATCCTTCGGAATTTGCTGCAGCCCGGCCAAGAATAAAATGACGTTGTAACCGATGTTCTTCCATAGATATACCATGATCACGACCAATCGTGCCGATTCCGTCTTCATCCAGTCCACGCGTCCATATCCAAAGCTGTTCAGCCATGCGTTCAGGGAGCCGTTCCAATCAAATAGCATCTGCCAGATCATGATAATGGAGGCGACGGGCACAACAAGCGGCATGACGTAAGCAGTCCGAAGCCATTTTTGAAAATATGTATTTTTGTTGAGCAGCATCGCTAACCCGAGTGACAGCATGACCATAAGCGGAACACTGACCGCGCTGAAGAAAAACGTGTTGGATGCCGCCTTGCGGAAGGAAGCACTCCCAAACAGATCCACGTAATTATCGAGACCCGCAAAATGGCCGTCTACCGATTGGCTCATAAAGGAATAGTACAAGCCCATGGTAAATGGAATAAGGTAAAAGAGTGCAAATCCAATACCGCTGGGCACGAGAAAGAATATGGCCGCCGAAGCATCCTTACGGAGCCATTTTTTCATAATATTCTTGATCCATCCTTTCACTGTTTAGTTTGTCCTTCAATTCTGATCCATGTTACTCTCCCCCGACACCTTTAGTTTAGGGAAGAAAACTTAAGAAAAAATATGGTAAATATTAAAAATATCTAAAGTGGTAAACTGAGTACACTTCGCTTGCTGATGCAACAGTGATCAAATGCAGCGGCTCCACGTCTCTGGCATATTAAAAACGCTACAAGAAAAGGCATTACCATGAGCATGTCCCCGTAAGAGGATGCCCGCTGATAATGCCCCATTGAAACATCTGCTCAGACATTCCATTCCGGATGACCAATCCATTCACCCCGTAGATTGACATCCATAATTGTTCCATACAAGTATTGATATGTTCCAACGAATCGCCAGGCAAGCAACCTTACAAGGCTCGTCGTCGATCGTGCAAAACAAACAGAATGATCATGAACATCATGACGCCTATGATCACACCGGCCTCTGTGGTCAGTATCCGCAGCAGCTGGTACTCTGGCGAGAACTGCGAATCGGTACGGATAGCGGCAAAGAGGTTATAAGAGAACA
The DNA here is from genome assembly GCF_049316025.1 of Paenibacillus sp. NPDC058898. Classification (NCBI taxonomy): domain Bacteria; kingdom Bacillati; phylum Bacillota; class Bacilli; order Caryophanales; family Paenibacillaceae; genus Paenibacillus; species Paenibacillus sp. NPDC058898. Next base: position 884,828 of record NZ_JBMOSM010000001.1, read on the forward strand.
GCATGCCCGACGAAATCCATACCGATGCCATCGGGTACAGAAATCTCTGCGGTTCGCGGCGGGAAGTTAACATCAGCAATCCCCATGCCCCCGCGATGGACCACGCTCCGGTACTGAACGTCAGCAGGTGCCACCACACATCACGATCGTCCAATCTGGCAGGATCAATGCCGAGGGTGCCTCCAGCTGCCCAGAACACCTTAATGATACCTAACAGGATACAGCCGGCTCCAACCAGCCTGGACAATGTAAGCTGCAATCTCCAAGTATTACCCGGTGACCTGCTATAGTCAATCGAATCACCGAACGCCTCCGGCCAGCGTGTCTTCGCATACCCTACGAAGGCGAGAGGCAGACAAATGCCGATGCCAACCAGCGAGACCATGACAAAGAACTGTTCGTATGTCCAAACGTCGGCGGCGCCCGCCGCCTGATCCCGAGTCATAGCCGCCGGTCCTAACACCGGTGCCAAGAGCAACATGGGAACGAGCAGACCGGTACCAACCCATACCGGGAAGGCAACCAGCCATGCAGGGAGACGTTCACCCCACGGCCTGGTGAACGCCATTGCCAGCAGGATTCCAATAGCCGCAAGCACTGCGGTAGCTGCGTTGATCGCACGCCAACTAATGTCGCCCATTTGCTCGGTTGGTATGAAGTAACCGAGCGTCCATGCCATTTTAATCAACAGATACGGCGTCACCGCTATGGCAGCGCCATAACCACAAATTCTACGCATCTTCATCCATGGCGGTGCATGCAACTTGACGGAAACTTTCTTATGCTCAACCTTCATGTTAGTTAACTTACCTCCTTAAATAACTCGGCCTTTACCTCATACTCCATTCTATCTCCCTAATCGAAAAACAAAGTGACCTCAAGTTTAAGTTTGGGTTAAATTCGTTGACGAGAAGCCGTAGAGCTCTCTTTCCGGATTTAGGTATGTCAATACTCAAAAAAGAAGCTGCGTATAAGTCACTCTGAGCGACTTGGACGCAGCTTCTTCCTTGGTCTTCGAAAGGAAACGTATATTAAATTTGAATAACATGCGGGCGATTTCTATGTCACACTAGTTCCCTTTACCATACCCTTTCAATGCTTAATCTGTCACGTTAGTTATAACACCGCAACTGCTATCCTTCCAAATATAAAAAGCACTTCCGTTTGCGTCGGATTTCAATTCCCATTGCATATCCATCTCCCTGGCCATCATCGATACAATGGACAACCCGATTCCTGCGCCTTTTTCAGGTGACTCGCTGCAGGATCCAGGCCCCTTATCGCTGATGACCAGCATCTGCTGCTTCTGACGCTCAATCATTTGAATGCCAATGTAGCGACCCGCTCCCGCATGACGTACCACGTTCTGAAACACATTATCCAGGATCCGGTTAAACCACAATGGGTCCGCATCCCAAATTAATGTCTGGTCAGGAAGCTCGACAAGGACATCAAATTCCTTAGCCTCGAATACCGGATACCACTGAGCCACTCGATTCCGAACCTCTTCTATAATATCAATTGGCTGCTTGTGCAGCGGATACTTCCCCGCCGATAATAGCGTGTATGACAGCAGATTATCCATTAGATTACTGATGTCATCGAGCTTATGCTCGATGACAGAAAGTGAAACCTGTCCCTGGGAGGAAGCAGGGTCTTTTCGAACGGTATGGACATGCTGTCGGATGACAGTCAGCGGGGTTCGAAGATCGTGGGAAATCGTTGAAATGAATTGCTTACGCAGTTCCTCCTCCTCCCGCTCCCGTTTTTGACTTTCTTTGAGCTCCTTCACCATCCGGTTAAACGAGCCTTCAAGTTCTCCGATCTCGTCGTCCTTCATGATCGTGACTTCATTCGGAATTTCTTTCAATCCGTTTACGGTCATTGCCGATTGAAGCCTGATCAGTCTTTTGCGAAGCTTAATGAAGAACAGCCATGACAGCATAAAGAAGCATCCACAGATCATTAAAAACAGAAAGATTAGGGGCAAGTTTCCCGAAAGCGACATTTCTGCATTAAGGATATGGGATTCCGGGACCCGCATCACCATAAAACCTTGCTTCGGATCGTTTCCGATGAGAGAGGTTAAGACCAGCGTTTCTTGATTACGGTCTTGCGCTCGAATCGAAAGAATATCCAAATAAGTCCATTGCTCAGGTATATCCTCTGAGAGGTCCCCGACTGCGTTCGTCCTCCCTGATGGGTCCACCCAGAATATCTCAGCATGCGGATAGTCCTCGTTCAACTCCCGCAGTCTAGTATTAATCCTATCCCTTCCTGCACCATCCAGGTTGGCTGCCTCCTGTTGCCACATGCGGGTTATCTCTTCCGGCCGATATACTGGATGATCGCTGAGCATATAACCTGGTAAATAAAACAGGGCTGGAATAATCGGCCACAGCAGTAAGGCGGTCAAAATAAAGATCAGGTATTTGCTCATTAACGAGCCGCGGATCCTCATGATCGCACCCGGTATCCTACACCGCGGATCGTCTCGATAATTTGGGGGGTGCCGGAATCCAACTCGATCTTCTCGCGCAGATGACGGATATGCACGTTCAACGTTTTATCTCCGTTCAGATGCGGTTCACCCCAAACGGCTTCATAAATCTGCTTCTGAGTCAATATGTGATTCAGGTGGTCCAGGAAATACATGAATATATGGAACTGCTTACCTGTAAGCACAATCTCTTCCCCAGTTTCGGAATTCCATACACGGTTTCCTTTTCGGTCGATGCTTAAATGCCGGATCAGAAGCTGTTCCGGCTCCGCGGTGACAGAACGCCTGAGGAGGACTTGAATCCGGGCAGCCAACTCATCCGGATGAAACGGCTTGGTCATATAATCATCAGCAAAAGACAAGCCAGTAAGCTTATCCTCGATTGCGGTTCTGGCCGTAAGCATCAGGATGGGTACGGCGGGATTGATTCGTTTTAGCCGCTGACCGACCGTGAATCCGTCCAGACCCGGAAGCATAATGTCCAAAATGACGAGATCGCAATGTTCCATTGCTGCTTCCGCATCATGGCCTGAGCTCTTCCATATCACTTCATAGCCTTGACCGATTAAAAAATCCTTGGACCAGGAACCGATTTCCAGATCGTCTTCAATGTACAAGATGGTAAATGTCTTCATCGTATGATGGACTCCTAAAAGTAATATATAGGTAGTCTAGCATATTATCGCTGTCAGGAGATCGGGAAATCCATCGAAAAAAATTCACGTAAATCGCAAAGTATCGTCATAAGTTCACAACATGGATTTGTTAATGTTAATAACAGCCGAGAACTTGAAGCACAGGGGCATCGGCAATCATCATACTTGTTGGGGAATGAATTGGACTATGGCTTATCGACTTCATCATCCACAACATAGAGAGGAACGGATTAGATATGAGAACAATAGATATTGTGAAAGAAAATCTGCTTTTAATTCTTGGACTGGGCGCTTTAGCGCTTATCAGACCCCTCATGAAGATGACCGGGATCATGGATCTGATCGGTCAAGCATTCGGCAGCATTCTGATGACGGTCCTTATCTCCTTGGCCTGGCTCATGATCGTTCTATTCAAAAGAACGGCTTATCCCGTTGTCATTCTTGTTTTTGCGGGTTTGAGTTATGCCTTATTTGCTATCATTATAAGCGGGATTGCCTCTCCCCTTATCGATGGAAAATTGCAAGGTCCTTTAACTAATCCACTGGCAATGGTAAGTGTCTTTGCGATAAATGCCGTTTGGGGCTTCATCGTGGGCCTAATTGCCAATGCATGGCGTCGTAAAGGGTAAGCATGCAGTTGAGTTACCATTCTAGGTTAACTCCCGCTCAATACTATCAAGCGAGTGTAACTACGCTCAAATCATTAGATATTCGAAAACAAAGAAATGGCGGTACCGGAGTAACCCCCCTGTACCGCCATCGCCATTTCTTTATTTGTAGCATCTATTTGACCCAAACTGGCGATCTCTCATACGGGCATGCCATTTTCTTGGAACACCCTCAACACCTGCTAATAGTCCACGCCATGTGGATACGGAATCTATACCACTGCCTTTTGGGCGTGATGAAATTTCTCCAGCGCCTGACGAACCGCTTGGGGCGTATCAAGGCCAAGAATGCGCTTTGCCAGCTCGCGACATTCCTGACGATCCAGGCTAGCAAGCCTTTCCTTCATCCGGCTGAGACCACCGGCCTCCATGCTCCATTCGTCAAGACCTAGTCCGAGTAACAGCGGTGCCGCCAGCGGATCACCCGCCATACTGCCGCACATGCCGGTCCATTTACCGGCCGAGTGGGAAGCCTCAATGACCGTGCGGATTAACTGAAGCACAGCTGGATGGAAATAATCGTACAGGTGCGCGACGTGTTCATTCATGCGGTCCGCTGCGACCGTATACTGCACGAGGTCGTTCGTACCGATGCTGAAGAAATCGACCTCGCTCGCGAATCGTTCCGCCAACACGGCCGTTGAGGGAATCTCAACCATGATGCCAACTTCCATCTTCTCGTCAAACTGGATCCCGTCTTGCCTCAATTCCACCTGCACTTCCGTCAGGATGGCTCTTGCCTGCCTCCATTCCTGCAGACCGGAGATCATGGGGAACATCACCTTCACCGTACCGAAGGCACTGGCCCGCAACACCGCCCTCAGCTGCGTGCGAAGCAGCTCTTGGCGGACAAGGCCTACCCGTATCGCACGGTAGCCCAGGAACGGGTTTGTTTCCTTCGGCAGCTGCAGATACGGAAGCTCCTTATCTCCGCCGATGTCCATCGTGCGGATGATTACGGGGCGGCCCTCCATCATCCGGGCCGCTTCCTGATACGCACGGAACTGCTCCTCCTCGCCCGGCATGGCCGGGGCGTTCATGAACAGGAACTCCGTGCGGAACAGCCCTACGCCGTCCGCGCCCTGCCGGACGGCGGTCTCGGCTTCCGCGGCGCTGCCGATGTTCGCCGCGAGCTCTACGCGCGTGCCGTCGGCGGTCACTGCCGGACGCGCCGCGTATACCTCGAGCGACTGTCTGCGCTCGAGATCTTCCTGCATGCGGAGCCGATACTGCTCCGCTTCCGCCTCATGCGGCCGGGCAATGCACAGCCCGGCTGAGCCGTCAAGGACGAGTGTATCGCCGTCCTTGATGCCGTCGACGCCGTCACCAGCGCCGACGATAGCGGCAATTCCGAGCGACCGTGCGAGAATAGCGGTATGTGAGGTCGCTCCTCCAGTACGGGTAATAAAGCCGATAACCAAGGCAGGGTCCAGTTGTACCGTATCCGACGGCGCCAAATCATCAGCGACCAAGATAACCGGTTCGGTGATTCCCGTAAAGTCACGCGATTGTCCTGGCAACAAGCAGGCGAGAAGACGATTACCGATATCGCGAATGTCCGCGGCCCGCTCCTTCATATAATCATTGTTCATGCCTTCCAACATGGAAGCGACCTCGCTCACAATTTCGGCAACGGCACTTGGCGCTGGCTCCAGCTTCTCTCGGACTCTTGCCTCCATCTTCGGATAGAAGGCAGGATCGTCCAGAAGCTTCCGCTGTCCCGCAAGAATGCCGGCTTGCTCTTCGCCCACGGCTTCCTTTGCTCTCTCCGTTAGCTTCTCCAATTGTTCCGCGCAGCCGACTTTGGCTTCACGGAGCTTAATAAGCTCTGCATCGATTGCGGCCGGGGTATCCGAAATAAGCTTCTCTTCGAGGCTGCTGTCACTGCTGGTCCCTAGCGAAGGCTTGTAAATGAATGCCTTAGCGATCCGGATTCCCTCCGATACGCCGATTCCTTCTATATGCAGCCTCTTCATCAGGCTTCACCAAACTTGCTTTCGACTAACTGTATCAGCGCTTCGACTACCTCTTGTTCTCCATCTCCGTTAGCTTCGATGGTCACGACAGCTCCTTGCTCAACACCGAGCGTCATCAGCTCCAGCATGCTTTTGCAATCCGCGGTGCGTCCTTCGTTAGTCTTCAGATGAACCTCTGCTCCAAACTGTCCTGCTTTTTCCGAGAAAAGCTGAGCTGGACGGACATGAAAGCCCTGCTCATTCTGTATGGTTACGGTTTGTGCAAACATGTCTTTCCTCCTCATCCTGTAACCGCCTGCCGAAGCAATTCGCTTGCAGAAATCGTAAGTTACGGCTGCTCTCTTCCGTATCCTGTCGTTCGTCTGCTCAAGCCTTGCCAGGCGGCTGTTTTATTTGTTATTCAAGATCCGGCTCTATGTCAGACCTCGTATATTTTCTTTACTGCTCGGTACATCCTGATCAGGCCAATAAAGCGATCCGTCCTTTATAAGCCTCAACCAACGCGTTGTTGTGTTCGTCGGAACCATCGATATTTCCGCTGAGAAATACAGGGGGCTTGAAGCCTTGTTCAATCATAATCTCAATAGATTCTGCGAACAGGGAGTTCAATATGAGGGCCCCGACGACCGTCGAGCTCGGCGTGAAAGGCACCTGGAGGCCCGGATGGCTCAATACGGCATCTCCCTTAACCGAGAAATTATCGATCACCAGATCAACGGCATCGGCCAGATGCTTGCCGCTGCTGTGCCGGGACGGCATGCTTTTGGAATATTCCAGTGAGGTAATGCCTACAGTATAGGCCCCCTTCTCCTTCGCCATCAAAGCGACATCCACGGGAACGGGATTTCGGCCCGAAGTGGACAGTACGAAGACAACCTCGCCCTCGCGGATATCCTGCTCCTTCATGAATTCGACAGCAAGGTCGTTTTGTCTTTCCAGCTCTGACGAACGGACCGCGCCTTCGTGAAGCATCAGCTTCTCGACCAGGATCGGGCGAATCGGTACGAGTCCGCCTGCTCGGTAAAAGACTTCTTCGGTCAATATATGCGAGTGTCCACAGCCGAATAAGTGTATAATACCACCTTGCTGAATACAGGCCGCCACTTTCTCTGCCGCTTCACGGATCGACTTGGCCTGCTCGGTACGGACTTTGTCTAACAACCCGCCAATCACATCAAAATAGGTGTTCATCATCGTCTCTTTCACCTCGTTGTTCTTGTAGTTACAATGCTATCTGTTCTCTTCCGGTTGATGATCCGTTGACAATGCTCTTTTAGCCCGGAGCACCATCTCGGCCATCACTTCCAGGCTGCGCTCGATAATCTTCTCCCCCTTCTCCCTCGTTGCCAGCGTTGCATCCCCGAGTACGGCAGAGGAAGTCATTTCCTCCCACGGTGTTGGCGTGCAATCCGCTTCGATCGGGATATGCGGGGCGCCATCGATCGCTTTGCTCATGTCCACATATTCGCCCGCAAGATAGAGCATGTAGGAGGTTTCGATTTCATCGGCATGCATATAGCTCGCGTGTGCAGCCGAAGCTTCCCGTACCGAAGCCGTTACTTCCTTCGTGCCAGGATAAAAGAAATAGAACACCTTAAGTTCGGGCACCCGTTCGTATAACATCCTCGCAGCTTCCTTCAACGCAACCGCATTGCCGAGATGGCCGTTGACCATGACGAAAATGCCGAATCCTTGCTGGTACAAACTTTCGCCGATATCTGCAAGCAGTCGGATGAGCGCTTCGTTTGAGACGTTGATACTCCCCGGGAAATTGCGCAGACTCCACACCTGTCCATAGGGGAGGGTCGGCAAAACGAAGCTTTCCGTCCGCTCTGCTAATCTGTCCGCGAGTCTGGTCGCGAGCAGGTTATCGGTACCCAGCGGCAGATGGGGACCATGCGCTTCAACGGCACCAATAGGAAGTATGGCAGCGCGGAAATGGCGAATTTTATCCTTCACCTCAACCGAATTTTCGAATTCGAATTTCATAGCGAGCGCCCCCTTACTTTTTAAATGAAAAGCAGTTGGCCGGGTTGCTTACGAAAAATTTCTCCACCAGTTTTTGTCCATCAAAACCGTTTCGGTTCGCCTCGTCTACAAAGCGCGGGACCCATTTGGAAATAATGTACTCCAGACCGAGACCGTGGTCGTAATGCTTGTAGTAGGTTTTCCGGGCGGTATCACCGCTGATGAGAATCTGATTTTCGAAGCCTTTGCGGACAAGCTCCAGAATAAGCGAGATTCGGGTGCTTTCCGGTGCATACTTGATTTTGCCGATACCGTCAAAGCTCATGTAAGCTCCCGTTGAGGCGATCTGCTCATGGTAGTAGGGGTCGGGATTACGGTCCATATGTCCCAGGCTCAAAAAAGACAGATCCACACCTTCGCTCTTCAAGAGCTCGATTTGCTCCAACGCCATGGTGCCAACTTCGGTATGGGAGTGGATGGGGGCCTTCGTCTCATGATGAGCGCGCGCTACAGCGCGCAGCGTCTTCTCCTCCAGAGGCGTAATGCGGTTATAGCCTGTCCCGAATTTAACCTGGCCTGCTTTGAAAGGTGTGCCTTCCAGCCCTTCTTCCACCTCCCGGATGACGAAATCCGCCAGCTCGTTGATGCTTTTTGCTTCAATCCACTGGGCGTAGGTTTCATAATGACCGATCAGCGGTTTAAGCTCCTCTTTGATTTTGGCATCCCATAAAAAGCTCTTGTTGAATCCCGCCGTTCCTACAACATGAATGCCGGTTTCGATCGCGATTTCCTGTACCGCCTGAACATCCCGCCCATAATCGATGGCTGTAGCGTCCACGATCGAGCGTCCGCCGTGTTGTTTGAAATCAAGAACGTCGCGTTTGGACTTCTCCTTATCGTCCAGCAGCAAATCGTCCTCTCCCCGTTCTTGCCAGTAGGCCGGGCGGCATACGATATGTTCGTGGGAATACGTAAAGCCCAGCTCCTCTTTGCTGATATCTCCATGTAAAGCACGGATAAAGCCCATATCGTTTCTCCTCCACTCTGTTATCTTTTAGACGGCTGAGTCGAGGGGACTCAGCCGACTTTGTTATCGGATGGTTAAAAGAACAGTTTCGCCAGGAAGTGCAGAATCGGTCCAATGATGAACATATCGGAATCAGCTGCCCACATGGCTGTATCCGGCACCGTCGAGGCGATGAAGAAGCGAACCATCAGAAACTGTCCCCAAGCTACAACGGTGGAAGTGATGAAGCCGCCGATAACGGCCCCGCGAACACCGCCTGTCGAGTTCCCGAACACCCCAGCCGTAGCACCGTGGAAAAATAAGACGATCATCGTTGGCACGAAAATGTAAGCAACGGTGTTGCCAAGTACAAGCAGCCAGATAATCGCTCCCGCGAAAGCTCCCAGGAATCCAAGAACCACCGCATTCGGCGCGTAAGGGTACACAACTGGCGCATCGAGTGCCGGTTTGGCGCCTGGTACGAGTTTGGTCGCGATCCCGTTGAAGGCCGGAACCAGCTCGCCGACGAACATCCGGACCCCCATCAGAACGATGGCGATTCCGCCTGCGAATGTGAACGATTGGATTATAGAGTAAATAATAAAGTTCTGGTCACCCGATTGTTTCATCAGTTCCGCAGCCGCCGGTGTGCCTTTCGTTGATAGAATAATGGCCCCGATCAGGAACAAAACTCCCATGCTGAGCGCAGTGATGACGTTGGAATCGCGGAGGAACTCAAAGCCTTTGGGTACTTTGATTTTCTCGGAATCGTTGTTTTTGTTGCCGAACAATTTACCGGACAAGGCAGCAAGCAAAGCAACCGAAGCCGATGTGTGACCAAGCGCAATGTTATCGTTGCCCGTAATTTTACGCAGGAACGGCTGAACCAGCGCCGGCTGGAATGTCCAGTACACACCAAGGACGACAGCGAGCATCAGTACCAGCTTCCAGATGGAGATGCCGCTGGCCGCATGAACGATCACGCCAGCGAAAACAGTCGACGTCCAGAACATCATGTGCCCGGTCAGGTAAATAAATTTAAACCGGGTGAAGCGTGCCAGCAGAACGTTGATCAGAAAACCGATAAGCATAGCAAGCGTAACGGCGCTTCCGAATTTGGAGTTGAATGCCTCCTGACCCATGAAGGTACCAAGGGATCCGCTCTCCAATCCGAAGACTTCCTTCCACATCGGCTCGAATACATTCAAGGCTTTTACGATGACATCAGAGCCTGCGCCGATGACGAGGAAGCCGATGATCGCTTTAAAGGTGCCGCTTACAAGCTGGCTCGTTGATTTCTTCTGAAGCAGAAGGCCGACCAGAACGATAAATCCGAGCAGAATGGCGGGCGTTCCAAAAATGTTGGTGGCAATCCAAAAAAGTACGTCCATATGCCCTCTCCCTTTCTAATGGTTTACAGCACTTCTTCCAGCTTCTGTTTGATTTCGTTATTGTCAAAATAGTTGTTGACGATAACAATTTTGGCCGCATGACCTTGAAGGCTTTGTGCCAGTTCATTGCTTGTAATGATATAGTCGGCAGCGGTTCCGGATGCCGTGGAAACGTCCGTATGCTCCACGTCGGCATTTACTCCCATACCGCTCAGCACGTTCTCCACATTCATTCTCAAAATCAGACTCGTTCCTTGTCCAAGACCGCATACGCATAAAATTTTCATTGTTCGTTCCCCCTAATAAGTTGTTGGATTGTCTCTACATCAGTTGCATTCATGAATTGTTCAATACTGCCCGGGCTGCTTAGCAAGGTGGTCAGCTTTCGCAGCATGGCGATATGCTCCGAACTTGAAGAGCCACCGAGCGCAAATACAAGTTGTACCGGGTCGTTGGCCGCATGGCCGAATACGACCGGCTTCTTCAATTTAATCAGCGAGACGGACGCTTCATTCACCCCATCCTCTGCACGAGCATGCGGAAGTGCGATATGAGGTGCAAGAACAAAGTACGGACCTCTTTCACGGTAAGATTTCATCATGGCGTCGGCATAACGTTCTTCTGCCGCACCCGCTTTTACCAGCAGATCTCCTGCTAAGCGGATCGCTTCTTCAGCCGTCTCGGCCTCCACATCCAGCGCAATTAGTGACGGTTCCAAAAATTTCATTCTCATCTCTCCCAAGTCCGATATTCTAATCGATGCTAAAGACCGGTGTTTAATTGCTGCAGTATCTCTTCTTTCGTCTTGGCCTTTTTCAGACGGATCAGGTTTTCCTTCTCCCTAAGCAGGATGGTCAGCTCCGACAGCGCTTTGAGGTGGGATTCACCGTCAATCGCTGCCAGTACCAGAATGATCTGAACTTGATGCCTTGCTTCTTCTGAGAAGGCCACGGGTTGCTCCAGTCGCAGCAGACTGATTCCCAGCCGCCGGACACCATCCTGCGGCTTGCCATGCGCAATCGCGATGCCTGGTGCAACGACGATGTAAGGGCCTAGCGCCTCCACTTTGGAAATCATCGCATCGATATAGGCTTCATCGATGCGCCCATCCTTCAGCAGAGGTTCGGAGGCTTCGCGTATGGCGCTCCGCCAGTCGGCCGCTTCTCTTTTGATTTGGATCATCTGTCCAGTGAGCAGATCCGATAATGATGGCTTGCGTGCTTCACTCAGCCATGTTTTTCCAACAGACAAGTAGTGGTTAAGCTCCTCCGTAAGTCCTGCTTCATCCCTAACCGCGGCATATTTATGGACGATGTCCAGCAGCGCTTGAACCGAGTACGCCGGGGTCTTTGATTTACGGCCGGCAACCATGTTGACTTGGTTCAGCAGGTGTTCCTTATCCTTATCGCTGAGAATCGGATTCACTAGGAGAACGGGCACTTTACTATCCGGCAGCGGTACCGTTGAGAAAATAAAATCAACATTCTCTTCATCAAACGACTCGTAATTCCGCAGCGAGAGTACCGCTGTAATATCCACTGCCGAGAAGAGGTTCTCCAGCTGCGATTTCAACATTCGCGAAGCGGAAATGCCGTTGACGCAGACGATGGCGGCCTGTCTACGTACAGCCGGCTTCGTGTTCTCTCTACGCAGCCAGCCGCCGAAATGCATGGCAAGGTATCCGATTTCGTTGTCGTCAAGTGGACGTCCAACCAGTTGTTCGAACGGTGTCGCGGAGCGACGGGTCAGCTCGAATACTTCCCTGTACTTGGACAGGATATTTTCGAGCAGCGGATTTTCAAGCCCGAGTCCGTATATGATCCGGTAATAAGCCGGCTTCAAATGGACAAGCAGATTCTCCTCCATCGCTTCCCGGTTCGGCAGGAATACGCAGGCGTAACGCTGAAAATCATCTGTCATCTGTCTGGTCACTTGCCGAAGCTGCTTGAGCACTTCTTCGGAACCGGTCATCTGTTCCATCCGATTGACTCTCGCTCCCAGCAGATGCATCGTAAAGTAGCAGATTTCTTCATCCGGGATAGAGACACCGAACATTTGGCCGAGACCTTCAGCAACCCCAGCGGCAACTTCATACTCTGGCATCCGCCGCAGCACGTTTCGTTCATCTTCGTCTATTAAGATAAACTGCTCTTCCTGAATACGTCGTACATACAACAGGAAGCGTGCCGTCAAATGAAATAACATCTCGTCCGTCAAATCTACGCCCAGCGTTACTTCGCTATCCGAGATAAGGCGATACACCATCTTCAGGTGCCCCGACTTCATAGGGGGAAATAAGTTTCGGGCAAGATCCGGTCCCTCCGATTCCGGTTTCCGGTTAAATACCTGCTCCCAGCCTGCATCGCCGAAAACCTGACCGAAATAATAGCTCAGGGCCTTCCGCTTGTCACGTTCCTCCCCATTTACGCCATAGCCCCACTTGCGATCGTAGGTTACCTTGAGCTTCGATGCCTTCATGTCCGACCGGACCATATTCAAATCCTTGAGCACAGTCCCTCGGCTAACCTGCAAAAGGTCCGTCAGATGATGAACAAAGAGCGAACCCTCCGTCGACAACAGATAGAGCGACATCCACGCCATTCTTTCCCGTGGGGACAAATAATACGGCTGTGCATGAGGCTTCCCGGTTGACTGCGGAAGACCGGCCCTGCTTTCATCAGGCAAATAATAGCCAACTGTCCTGACATATTTGACCGGCGGAAGATGAATCGCTTTCAAGTAATCGTTTATTTTTTCCATATCATAATAAACGGTTCGTCTGGAGATACCGACCTTCTGCATCAGTTCTTCCAGCGACACATAATCGGCCGCCTCATAAAGCAGCGTCAAAATCCGGGTACTTCTTTCGTCCAGAATACGGCATCAACTCCTTTGCCGTTAGTGTATTGCCTTTTGCAATTTGATTATACCCGCAGGCAATTGATGAAAGACAGTTCAATTCATGGAGACCCTTTTGTGCAAAAATGAACTCAAGTGTTTTAAGTTAATCCCTCCGATAGCAATCAAAAAAAGCCGCATACAATGCGGCTTTCAAAGTCTTTCATAACTTCTATCGTAGACCAGCAAAACTCTTTTCATTAAATAACTCGGCATAATAAAATAACCGCTATCCCATCTCACTCGTTGAAAAAGAAGTATTGAGCTCATTTTCTAAAGTTGCTTTTCCAATACGCGTAACAAGAAGATCCTTAGAGGCCAATGATAACGTTACAGGATGGACATACCAACCGTTGTGGCCGTCCGGCTGTTCCGGGGATAACGTGGCTATCGTGTCAGGCGGAACCGTATCCTGTCGTTCGAACAGAAGCACAGGCCGGTAAGCTGCATCCGTATGTTCCTTAGAGCCGTAAATAATCCAGCCGTTCGAGCCGTAGTTGGTCGTTTGAGCGAGTTGAACGGCGATCGTCCGTTCACCAACCAAGGCGGCATTCACTTGTGCGGTTACATCAATGCTTACGGGTGTTCCGGCTGCCGGGACAGTCCAGTTTCCGATCAGGCTGCCGGCAGCAGGCTTATTGTTCCAAGTAATGCCGTTTTCTGTCCATGTATGATTGCTTACTTCATAAGCGACGCCTTTTGTGTTGGCGAGTCCGGCACTTGTCGGAACCAGAAGGATCTGCGCACTTTTAACTTGTTCCGGCAGCTGCGATAAATCAAATTTCAAATAAGAGTATCGGTGGTAGCCGGAGTTGGGATCGTTTTTAACGACCAATTGATCGGAAGAGCCAAAGTTGCTGTTTGCATAAGACCCGCTGCGAACGTAGGCATCATCGGAAGGTAAGATTGCATAACCAAGCGTTACGGATAATTCATTGGATGCGGCGCTTTCCATACCAGTGCTGTTAAGGGCTTTTATCGCAAAATAATACGTTGCCCCACTGGGTAGGCCCGTGACCGTATACTGGTTGTTGCCGCTGACTGCCGATATATCCACGGTTTTCGAATAACTGCCGGGCGCTGTCCCGTAATAAATGCGGTAGCCGGTAGCTCCGGCGCTGGCGTTCCATTTCAGCGTAGCTGAACCGGGTCCTGGCAAGGCTTCGATCAATTGAGGCGCCGCTGGCGGCGTCGTTGATCCTGTACTCAGCTTAGCCAGGAACGTTGTTCCAATCGCTCCTGCCGTATTCACTTCCAATATTGTAGTCGGAGAAAACTGTTTCACTGTAACGCCTGGATCAAGCAGCAGCGCGCTGGTTGTTGCACGGTGAAGTTCGACTTTAATGGTGCCACCGTTTGCTTTTGTCGGGTCTGAAACCCCGATTTGCAGCTCATTTCCGTTCTCGGCAATGGTGACGGATGCTTTCTTATTACTTGTCAAGTAATCTGCTCCGTTCACTTGAACGGTTTCAATCGAATCCGTCCAAAAGTTTGCTCCGACCGCCATTTGATCCGTGGTATCCATGACCGCCTGTACGTTTCCTGTGTTTTTCAATACGGTGAAGCCAGGGTCTGCCGCATAGTCTGCTGCCTCAGTCGTCGACGCTCCCGGATAAACGGCATATGCATAGGAGGCTTGCACCGGATCGATGCCGTGATTCAGCGCGAGGCTTGCGTATTGTGTGGATACCATCTTATCGCTTCCATCGGTGTTTATATCCTTCCAGGATCCGGAACGCGTTTCACGTAGACCACGAACTGTCGCTCCTCCAGGGAATACGTACGCGATATCCGATCCCGGTACGCTGCCAGACAGATGCGCCCACTGCACGCCTGTCATCGTTTCCGTCCACCCGGTCGTTGAAGGCTTAGCCGTTCCATCCACCGTCAACGTATTTGACCCGCTCTCATTCAGCTTCCGATTTTCAACGATCGTCTCTACAGCGCGACCTCCAGTACTCGAAATGTCGGATCCGAGCGCTATATATTTATCGCCGAATAGAAACCATGACTTTTTGCCTGATAACGGAGTACCCGTATTTTTCGACATCGAAAATTCCATACCTACCGTTCCGTAAGGGCCATCAATCGATGAGCCTCCTACCCAATTCGACGTATTGAATTTAAAGCTGAAAGAGCCCACGCTGCTCGTAGAGCCGTCCGTAGTCGTTCCCGGCAATCTCACCGGATTGATCGTTGGCCAATAGGCTCCTGAAAACTGCGTCTGATCCGTGTTGTACAAATATGCGGCTCCTGCGCCTTGCCACCATGGCTTGGAATTTTCGCCGTTACCATATTCAAAAGCAGAAATGCGCGTTGAGAACAAACCAAGCGCCAGTCCGAATTCAGGCCTTAAGTGTACGGCACGATCCATACCAGCGAATATATGTGTATCGATCATATCGCCAGCGGGTTCAATGGATGGATCGCCCATCAATGCTTTTATTTTGCCGATACTGAAGATGGACAGCCCCTCCGTATAACTCGGGAACGTTGTATCCGACATCATTTGGCCTTTAGCAATTTGGCGTACCGTCGCAGCATCCCGAGCGTTCAGGCCGTCGGCCAGCATGACGAGTGAAGCCAAGATTTTCCGTCCCGCCTGATGATCCTGTGATGCTTCACGCGATATCGCACGTCCTCGTACCGTATCCATCATGGCGCCTTTATACAGAAAAGGGCGATACGCCTCTGTTACCCAACGAATGACATTAGCGATATTCGGGTCCGTAACGTCCCAACTCGAACCGCCAAGGAGGTACAGCAGCTTCACCATGTCTTCGAGCAGAACGGCACCGTAGCTTCCTGTATACGCGACATAGTCATGTTGGATAAACGACCCATCCTCGTAAAACCCGTCCCTGCTCTGCACATACAACAACACCTGGCTGATCGCATCACGGCCTTGAGCCATCTTGGCATCCGTCTTATTCAGCACGCCGCGCAAAGAGACAATCAGCGCTTTATCAAGCCGATTCGCACCCGTTTCTTGGAGTGAAGGGGAATTTGTACGATAGGTTGGATCCGGAACGAATTTGTCCAATGCCTCCGTGTAGTTTGTTTTTTGCGTTGCGGACATTTGATCATAAATTAAAATCATCGCATCCGTCAGGTTCATCGGCACGCCGATCTCCCAATCCCACCAATTGCCCGTTTCACCCTTCGTTTCGTTATATTTGTTAGCATACATCCAGTCCAGTCCACTCAGAATGTCAGCAGCTAGCTGCTCATTTCCTTTCAGGGATGATCCTGTTGTAGCATAGGCCAGTGCCATTTCCTTCAGCCTTACATAGTTGGATGAAATCGTACTGGAAACGCTCCAGTTCGCCAAATCACTCCACAAATAAGTTCGCCCGGCGTTTTTGTTCATCGCTGCCCAGTACTTGTTCGCGTTTGTTTCGATTAGACTGATTTTCGCTGCAATTTCCGGGTCGGACGTATCAATTGCCGTCCCCCCAGTCAAATATACATGCCACCTCTCCCTCAGCAAATCGTACTCGTCTGCAGCGGTTGATGCTTGTACTGGTCCGGCAAACAACAAAATGGGATACAGCACTAAACTGATAAGAAGAGAAACCACAGTAAATTTCCGCCAACGCAAGCTCATCACAATATCTCCTTCCAACTCTCAATTTAAACTACTGATTGATAACACCAGCATCCTTTGGTATGAATTCCGTCTGTTGCATCACCCCCTTTCATGCGGCCATCCGCTATTCACAAGATCGAGAAAAAAGCCACGTTCAATCCCTCAGATAGCATGGTGGCGTCAAGACAACATTCTAAAAGAAAGAGGCAGATTGAATATGGCTCAGTATGAAAGGAAGAAAATTCGCAGCTTATTGTTAACTCTTTAGGAACTCTATTTTCAGGATGAAGAGAAATTGCGTGGAAAAGGTAGTGAATCAGAACTCTACCCTATTGATATACTATCGATGAAGCTGAGTGTCCGGCTTATGTATCGGTAATTTCGCGACTAGTCCATCGCTCTGGCGGATCCATGTCTCGAACTGTCGTTCGCCCGCCTTTAATCGAATGACTCTTGCTCCCGTCGGAAACTTATCCTTACGCACACCATCTACATAACTAACGTAACGAGTAGACCTCCCGTAGCAAAGACGTATGCCGTGCAGTGTCCCGCAATAATCGTTTGAGTGGTCATGTCCGACGAACGTGCCCATCACATCACCCATGTCTACCATGGCGGCAAACAAGCCCGAATTTACCTTCGGCGAGCTGATCCATTCGCTGCAATGGCCCTCACACACTTTCGTCTTCCATACCTCATCGTATTCGGGCAGCGGAATATGGAAAAAAGCCAGTGCGGGCAAAGGCGCCCCGCCATTTTGCTCGGCCAATTGCCGTGATTCGGATACATACCATTCGATTTGATCTCGGCGTATCCAGTCGTATCCGCCCACCGCTTCAATCGGTGAGTAATCACCGCTATCGAGGAAAAACAACGAGACCGCTGGCTTCTCCGCCCGATCGTTAATCGCCAGCACATAGTTTCCCGCTCCGCTAACCCCCGGAGGATCCGGTTGGGCTACGCAATATTCATGCAGGAGCTGCTCCTCATGCATTCTCTTTCGAGGCAAGCTCCCTTCCGAGTCATGATTGCCAAACACAGCCGCCCATGCTACGCGGTTTTCTTCAGCGACAGCGACCGCGCTTCGGAACGATTGAAGTGGATCTTTGCTTCTAGCACTTGCCGTTAAGTCGCCTGCAAACACAACAAGATCCGGCTGCTCAATCGCGATGATTCTCTCCATCGTCGCCTTCGTCATCGAGTCGAGAAGCGGCGTCTCCGGATCCAGGTCCTCAGCGTCAATAAACTCTACATCAGAAAACTGTACGATGACAAACGTTCCATCCTCACGAAACTTTAGCTTTTTCACCAAGGTATACCCGCCCCTTTGTCGCATATTCTTTCCAATACCATAACCCGATCAAAATGAATACAGCAGCACACGCCAAATACATTGATGTCACGCCATACTGCAAACCGACCACCCAATAAATCAATGTCGGACCGATCGCCGCCCCTAAATCGGTAGATACGGAATAAGCGGTCATGACTGTAATAACGGATGTGCTCTTCGCAGCGTCAGAAGCCATAGCGTCCATGATCGTACCCAGCGCAGTGCTTGTAATCATGACGAAAATGACAATAACAATCCAAATACCGATCGGCAGCTGCCACGGAAGCAATGCGTAACCGGCTACCGCACCCGCCAACGATAGCATAAATAAAGGCAGCCTTCCTCTCGGTCCATCCGTACGCTGTCCGAACCATCGAGCCAAGAACGGCTCCCAAGTACAGCGCAGCGCTGTCAATACGCCGCCTAACGCCGTACTGCCAATGATCAATCCGAACCATGGTATCCCCGTTGGATAACTCGTATCGATAAGATACGTAAGTGTCGCGCCGAACACGGCGTGCAGTAATGATATAATTAATCCGCTTAGAACGATTTTCTTCACCTGCAGCGACCACACCGTATTTATGTTACTACGTGTTAGTTCCATTTGATGTGTCCCGGAAGCTTTCCCTTGGTTTATGGATGCCGCGATCAACGGAAGTCCGACCAATGCCATCAGGCCAAACCATATCGAGACAGACCGTAACCCGAAGAAGGGCACAAGCAACCCTCCAAACAGTACGCCTACCAAGCTGCCAAGGCGCCACAACCCGTTATACGTTCCCATTAGGCGCCCTCGATTCGTATCGTCGGAGTAGCGAATGACGGTCAAATACCCGCCCATTCGCATCAAGGACCACGCAATCCCCCACACCGCTCGCAAAGCTATCCAAAGAACGAATCCTTTGAAGATGCCGTATCCTACTGTGGTAAGCGCCGCTAACAAAACGGAGATGAACAGACCGGTTCGAAGGGACATCCGTTGATACAGCCAGCCAATTACAGGATTCAGGGGCAGCCTTACTAGTCGATTTACAGACAACAGCACGCCTACCTGCCAAAGCGCGTCCAGTCCCGCTTCCTTCCAATACACTGGGAGGACAATGTACAGCATGGAATCGCCGAAGAGG
The DNA here is from genome assembly GCF_049316025.1 of Paenibacillus sp. NPDC058898. Classification (NCBI taxonomy): domain Bacteria; kingdom Bacillati; phylum Bacillota; class Bacilli; order Caryophanales; family Paenibacillaceae; genus Paenibacillus; species Paenibacillus sp. NPDC058898. The sequence continues at coordinate 903,943 of NZ_JBMOSM010000001.1, forward strand.
GTTAGCGCGGTTACGATGCCGACAATCCTAATCTGGCGCTGTTCAATTGCGTTGCTGCTGTCACTCGTCATAGGTCGACGATCAGACCATCGTAAGCCACCTTAATGCCCGCGGGTTCGAAAGCGCGTTCAAAATCATCATGCAGAAATCCGGAGTTATGTGTAAAATGAGTTACATATACAAGACCGTTACTCCCAAGCGTACCTTCTTCCCGCCATACGCGCTGAACTTCAAGCACAGTTTCAATCCCCATATGGTTTGGATTTCGATCATTGTTCGTAAAGCTATGCGTGCAATCGATTATCGCCATATCGATCACTTTGCCCTGAAGCCATTTCCAAGTATCCTCATGCAGCCATCCGGTGTCATTGCCGTAAAACAGCGTTTTGCCCCCTTTTTCTATGTAAAACAGCAAACAAGTTTCCATTGGGTCATGATTCGCAAGCAAAGGGGTGACTTGTGTGTCGCCGAGTGAAATCGTCTCAAACGGGCGCAATAAGTGGAACGCGAACCTGCCTCCAGCGTCCGGCCCAAGTGCGGCTATAGTCTGGTTAATGGCCGAATCGTTGCCGTAAATATGTAAGGGGTGATCGATACCGTGCGCAAATCCTTCAATACGGTTGTATAGATCCGATGGCTGAAAATGATCGTAATGCGTATGTGTAAACAATAGATGCTCAACCGCGCCCAAGTCGATCCGATCACGGAGCGCCTGCATATGCGAATCTGCGGAATAGTCAACCTTGATAACGCCATCAATCAATACAGAGCTTCTCGTTCGAATGTTTTTTCCTGCGAGCGACCTCGCGTTGCAGCAGGCGTCACAGCGGCAGAACGGGTTTGGAAATCCTTCCGCTGCAGCCGTTCCAAGAAAGTGGATTTTCATTGGTTTCTCCTCCTTTTTAGAAGCGATCGTTTATTTCCTCGACTCTTGATTAATACAGATAATACCACATATATACAATCAATCACATACAATTATTTATGATTTACAACCTTTTTTCTTTCGAAATCCGTTGACCGAACACACCTGTCCCATTAACACATAAATACACATAAACACAACCCCTTATAACCAAAAAACCGAGTATAAACATAAAAATAAACGATCCCTGGTTCGTGAAAACCAAAAATCGTTCATATGGATTCTATTATTTATAGACGATTTCGATGCCGCTTTTGCTAAATGTATCAACGATATCCCGGTCGATTTTGGAATCCGTCACAAATCGTTCGACCTCGGTGACTCCGCATACTTTGATAAATGAATTTTGTCCGAACTTGCTGCTGTCTGCGAGGGCGATGCAGCGCTTCGCGTTCGCGTGCATTATTTTTTTCACTTGGACTTCGCCGATTGCGTTATCGGTAATTCCTGCTTCCAACGTAACCCCGCTCATACTCATAAAGAACAAATCCGCATGAAAGCGGGAAGTAAACTCTTCTGCCAGATCGCCGATGATGCTTTGCTCTTGATGACGAATGACGCCCCCGGTCATAATCACCGTATAACCTGGCATCGAAACGAGTTCGTTCACGATCGGAAGCGAATTCGTAATAACGGTTAATCGATCGAACTTGGCCTTCAACGCCTTAGCAATCTGGGTGTTCGTCGTACTTGGGTCAAGCGCGATGGACATCCCTTCGGTCACATAACGAACCGCGATTTGAGAAAGCTCCGTCTTCTCTTCCATATATATAGACTCGCGGATCGGCAGCGGGATTTCCCGGCTATAGTCGGGCTCCTTCAGAATCGCCCCACCGTGCACCCGCCGCAGGTAACCTTCACTTTCTAAATATTCGAGGTCACGTCTGATCGTCTCAAACGAAACCCCGAAATGCTCGATGAGCTCTGACGCTCGGATCGATTTGTCCTGATTCAGTTTCTGAATAATAATTTGATGCCGCTGCTCAGCAAACAACCACTCCACTCCTTACTTGCCTAGACTTCTTAATTAGAAGTTTACCATAAAAGCATTCAATCCTCCTGTTCAACCGTTTCGGGAGCAATTGTAGTGTTACCGCGTTATTTTACAAATAGCTTCATCAACTGTATGTAAATCGGATGTATCATGTAGCCAGTCGGGTTAACGGAATATCGTGTACCCGTGTCTAGCTGCCGGATTCTGCCGTATATCTTCGCTGTATCGAAATGACGATATCCCGTTTGAATTGCCGCTGCGATGGTTTTTTGAAAGACAGCTGAAGATCCATATTTCCCCTTGTAGATGAAATGCCTACTATTTCGATTCATGTTTAAATTATGGCTGCGAAAAAATTAAAAAAGCGGCGATATTCCGCGGCTATGTCAAACATAATCTCCGATATATTCACACGTGCTCAATTAGAGCCAGTTAGATGTTGCATTCTTGAAAGAATCAACAGTCGTTCAACTTATATCGCCTTGTGTCCTCTTTTTTCCGTAAAAAAGTACAGTAATGCCATGATAGGAAAAAGAACGCCAACCCACATCGCCGCTTTCCAGCCGCCCATGGCGTAAGCCCAACCTCCGACTGCAGAGCCTATGGCTCCACCCGCAAAAAAGATCGCCATATACATGCCGTTCAGCCGGCTGCGCACCTCATCTCCCAAAGCGAAGATCGCTCGCTGTCCCAACACCATATTGGCTGAAACGCCCATGTCTAGAAGGATGGCAGCAATGACCAGGATAACGATAGAGAATATAGAACCTCCAGGAAACATAATCGGCAAAAGCCCCGACAGTATCACCAGCACGATGGACAATCCGGTTGCCGAACGTATCAGACCTTTATCTGCAAAGCGGCCAGCTATAGGCGCTACCGCCGCGCCGGAAACCCCTGCCAAAGCGAACAGCGCTACGCCTGTTGATGAAAAATGAAACACCGGACTCGTTAAAACGAGCGGAACCGTTGTCCAGAACAGACTAAACATGCCGAACAAAAACGCGTGATACAGTGCGCGGCGCCGCAGAATCGGCGTTGTCTTGAGCAAATGCAGCATGGATGAGATGATTACCGGATATTTGTCCTTAGTTTGCGGCCGCCTTACGGGAAGAACTTTTGCTAAAACCAAAGCCAGTACCACAAGCAAGGCAGAGGAAATAATAAAAATGGCGTGCCAGCCGAAATATTTATCCACCATACTTGATACCGGACGGGCCAACATGATTCCCAAAAACAGACCGCTCATTACGTTGCCTACATTACGTCCGCGCGTCTCCTCAGGAGAAAGATGTGCCGCATAGGGAATCAGGATCTGGGCCGCGACGGCCCCGACACCTATAAATAAGGAAGCGGCAAGAAACAGAGCCGCACTTCGGGCTTCAGCGGCGATGATCAAAACAATGGATGTCAGAATAAGCAGTGTAACCACCAGTTTGCGGTTTTCAAGCAAATCTCCCAAAGGGACGATAAATAATAAGCCGATCCCGTAACCAATTTGGGTCAGCGTGACGATCAAACCTGCGGCTTCCGAAGATAACCCTATGTTCGAGCTGATCGATTCAATTAAAGGTTGTGTATAATAAAGATTTGCAACGATCAAACCACAGGAAACAGCAAGAATCAGCGTGATCCAGGTAGAAACGGATTTCTCCAATCTTTCCTTTGCGTTTTCATTCATGTTAAGACTCCTTTTTTTATGAACTATTGCATTACAATACAGGAATGATCATTCCAGTTTGATGAAAAAAAATAGATTTACAGCATCTCGAAGACCGCATTCATCATACGGTGGACTTTATTAATATCGCTCTGGACCCTGGCCATTACGTTGATGCTATGGTTGAGATTCAGCAGAAGGTACGAGAACATTTTAATATCTTTCTCCGGGGCTATCTCTCCCGTTTCTTGCCCTTTCTTTAACGTCTCATAAAACAGCTGCTCCAATTCCGTAAACCTTTGGCGAATCATATTCTGCAAGGGCTCATCCACCGTATCCAAACCAACAGAAGCATTCGTAATCAGACATCCATTGGGGAGAGCTTCGCCGTGCGTGGCAAAAGCGTTCATGATATGCAGCTCGAAATACTGGCGGATCCCCGCGATCGCAGAAGTTGCATGTATCATCTGATCGCGTTTTTTTTGCGACATTTTTTTATAATATTGGATGGCCTCGTAATACAGCGTCTGTTTATCCTGAAACGTTTCGTACATACTGGATCTGCTCAACTCCATGGATTCCAGTAAATCCGGTACGCTTGTAGCTTCATATCCTTTTTCCCAAAATACGATCATGGCCTTGCGCAGTACTTGCTCCCGGTCAAATTCCTTGGTCCGTCCCATTGATACCCCCTCCTTTTCTACATGAGTATAAACAAACTGGAACGAGTAGTCCAGTATTTTTTCAAGCAGCAGAAGACGATTCAAAAATGATACGGACGAGTATATTAAATGACCCTCACATCGGCCTGGGGTTCCAAAAATAATGAAGAGAAACGTCAACCTTCCCATGACCTTCCTCCTCATTCGTTCATTTAAATAGATTTTCGATAACCCCAAAATCGAAGTCGTTCACGATTTTATACTCCCTGTTGTACCTTTTATGATTGCTCGAACCGTTATAGATTCGCACGTGGTCTGAACTAAAGAAGTATACGGCGAAGGTCGGGCCGTTACGGCCCTGGAACCAAACTTCATATTCATCGTCACCGTGACCCACTCTGCTGGTTTTACGCAGTTTGACTTCGGAAAAGGTGTTCATGATGCGCTCGATCTCTGCGGGATCTGTAATTTCTATCACTTGCTCGTTCGGACGGAACCGATTTTTCCCGACGCTCATATGGCTAATAGTCCCAGGTTCATTCAACTGATCGAGGACCATCTCCTTAAACGATGTTCTGTTTTGAAACGCCGAATATATCATCGCGCTGATTAGAATCAAAACGCAAATTGCCAGAAAGACATACCATGTGCGTTTATTCAGCCGCCATCTCCTCCCTCGTGTCGAAATAAAGCGTCCACTTTGATTATAACATCAATCACAGCCCAGAATTATCCAATATCCAAAGTGTGGCTATATTTTCACCTTGTACCAGCCAGCTTCTCCTAAGAAATCAGACCTTGTCAATCCATCTTCACCTAACAAGCATCGGTAGTTCGTTACCGTTCCATCATGAGTTATGATAAAGACCCTCTTTACACGCAGCGCTTTAATCCACCTTATCAATCTCAATCCAAGTGGTGCGAATGCGGATTCAGACAACGTATTAATTCCCGTTTTCCACAACTCCGGATGATCCTTTTCCAATACAATATAGTCTGAATGGTCGGTTACGATCATACCAAGTGGATAGTGGATATCACATTTCAACATAAAGGCTTCGGGGTTTGAGGGCTTTCAGTTATGAAGTGTTTATCAAACATCTAACCATACTTGTTCCGTCTTTTCCTCGCTTTTATAAATTACTGGAATTCGTCGATCAACGAAATTTCATTTAGAATCCGCATCCTACTATCACTTAAAAAATCACGGGTCCAACCATCTGCTTGACTTAGATCCCAACTCCGGTGCATACCGACAACCACGATAATTTCACGCAGTCTCAGGAAGAGCTCCAGCTGATCCTTCCAGCCGTCAGGCATTTGACGGCCATCCTCTGTATAGCCCCGCTCGAAATGTTTCATGAAAAGTTCGTACTGCAGCTTACGCTCTGCCTTCGAATCTTCCCCGAATACGTAGAGCAAATAATAAAGCTGGATGGCAATGTCTTCGACATACCAACTGTACTGGCATTCATCGAAGTCAAAGAGCGTTATTTCCCCTGATTCATCAACCATGAAATTTCCAAACCGAAATTATCAGTAGTAACACGGAGACTGGACAAATGTCTTTTAAGTTCATCAAGTGCATGAAGAATTGGTAGATGCTCTGCAGGTATATAATGTTTAGCCTGTAATAGGTATTCATTGCATTCCCATGTGTGTCTATTTGCCATTTGTTTGTAACGCTTCGACAGTTCATGGAGACGGCCAGTCAGGCGTCCGCATTGCTCGTAAAGTACTGGATTATCCAGGCATTCTGGGTATCCGATTTTACGACCAGGCGCATATCTGAATGAGGTCACGTAGAAATCAATATGATTTCCTTGGATTCGTTCAAAGTCCTTTCCATTAATCGAAGATACCGAGTCTGAAACTGCCAGACCATTCTCTGATAGATAACGAATCCATTCTATTTCAGCTGCAAGTCCTTCATCTGTGCGATGAGTGCTCGGTGTGAAACGGAGGATATATTTCATATGATTGCGATTGTATGAATATACAAAATTTTGAAATCCTCCAATAAAAGTCAGCTCCTTGGGGCTGATTCCGAACCGAGTTGCACCTTCAATGGCATGTTCATCCAAGAACATTAATTTTATGTTTTGGTCCATGCGCACTCCTTTCATACGAACCCCATTTCGAATCGCTTGGGTGAAACTTAACTCAACATTAGGGGTGCAGGATATATCCCATATAACGGCTCCTAGTGAGATTATACATTTTAAAGGACCTCCCCCTTTTCCTCATACCAGCGGATCATTCCCCAAGCCGGTATATTTGAGAAGAGAGTTCTGATTCTATACTCATTATATGTTTCTCCTTTATGAATTTTAAAGATCCTTACTGGCATACTTACTTCAGGTGAGTATATACCGTTACTACCGATTTCATCACTATATTAACGTTAATATATTACAAGCATAGCATAACATGGATTATTTTTATCCAGCATGAAAAACAAACCTATAAAGTCTTATGTTTGCTGGGAAAACCATGTTTCTTCGAACTCCACGCAATAGTCAATGCAATGAGCAGCAGAATCAACAGCACTCCCGGAAACGACTTGACTCCAATAAACTCCAACAAAGCACCCCCGACAATCCCGCCACCGGCGATGGCCAGATTCCAGACTGTAGTATTGATTGGCATTACGATGTCCACACCTTCTTCACCACTTGCATCGGCAAGCGCTGTTTGCAGTATGGTGGCGGCACCGCCGAAGGTAAATCCCCATAATGCCACGACCGCATAAACGACGAATGCCGATGTAACGCCCGTCCCTAGTGCTGCGGCTGCCAGCAGGAAGCCCAACAGACTAAGTAGGACAAGCAGGCGCAGGTGTCGATCTATCAACAGACCCACAATCCAGATCGAGATCAGTGCGAACGCTCCAAATACAAGCAAGACCAGATCAACACGCCCAGCCAGTCCCAAAGGCTCAAGAAACGGCGCGATATACGTATATAAAATATTGTGTGCCAGCATCCACGTCAGTACCACCATAAGAACCGGACGGATGCCGGGCATAACAAACACTTGACGGATCGTCATACGTTGATTTCCAGGCTGTCCGGGATAGTCCGGCACCTGCCACAGAACCCATCCAATTAATGCGAGAGTCAGAAGTGACATGAGTCCGAATACAAGTCGCCAACCGATCAGATCACCGAGCAAGGTGCCAACCGGCACGCCTAGCGTAAGAGCAATCGGAGTACCAACCATCGCAACTGCCAAGGCACGACCTCTTAAAGCATCCGAAACCATACGACGTGCGTATCCGGGAATCATCCCCCATGCGGCACCGGCAGATACACCAGCGAAAAATCGAGCGACCAGCGTTAATGCATAGCTGCTTGACAGTGCGGTAATCGAGTTGAAGATGAAAAAACCTACAATAATAGCTAACAGAAGCGGACGTCGCCTCATCCCACCGGTAAACATAGCAAACGGAATTGCCGCCACAATGGAACCCAAAGCATAGGAAGTTACGAGCTGTCCGGCCATTCCTGTTGTAATATTCAAACCTCCCGAGATATGCGGTAGTAAACCGGCTGGAATGGTTTCTGTAAAGATACAAATAAAACCTGTCATCGCAAGCGCGAGCAGTGCTAACCAAGGAAGTCTGGCAGGCGTAATAGCCGTTTGTGCCGTACCCGTGGAAGATGATAATTGAGACAAAATATTTTTCCCCCTCATGATAAATTCAATTATGGATCGATCATTCCATATATTAAATTCACCCTTCTCCCTTGTCAAGGACTTCTGGATCGATTAGTATAAAAGTAATAAAGGAGGGCATTTATATGGCACGAACGGGACGACCACGCGCTTTTAATCGTGACGAGGCAGTTGCTGCCGCCATGCTTCTGTTCTGGGAACACGGCTATGAATCCACTTCGCTTGCTCAGTTACGTGCTGCCATGGGCGATATATCTGCAGCGAGTTTCTATGCCGCTTTCGAATCAAAAGAATCTCTGTTCCAAGAAGTAATGGATGAATATATCTCGAGGTATGGACAAGTTTCTGAAAGTTTCAGGGATACAAGTGTGACATCAAGAACGGCCATCGAACAAGGACTACGACGATCGGCTCAAATGCAGACAGAAGGCTCCCACCCTCTAGGTTGTCTGTTGATTTTGTCCGCTGTGAATTGTTCACCCGAGCAACAACACATCCGAGAGATGCTTGCCAAGGAACGAGCTAGGGTCCACAGTTGGCTAAAAGGCTGTATAGAGCGGGCCGTAGCCAATAAAGAGTTGCCGGATTCAACGGATATCCCCATGCTAGTAACCTTATTCGAAACATTTCTGCAAGGAATGTCGACGCAAGCACGAGACGGTGTTTCATACGAAGCCCTGGATGCCGCCATTACTCAACTGATGAGCATATGGGATTCATTATCGACGAAGTTAGGCTAACGCGACCATCATTAAGCCATAAAGTAAAATAAACAAAAAACCTGCTAGCCATGGCTAGCAGGTTTTGCTCTAACAATACTTCCCCTATTACTGAATACCCGGTCTGCTTTCTAATATGTATCGCATCGGGTTCCACAGGTACTTACCAGTGACTCCTTCGAGCCTTCGAGCAGCGTAATCAGTTTTTGCAGGAGAACAGGCTCTTCCTTTTGGAACTCATCGAACCGGAGCCTCAGCCGTTCAAACATTTCTTTATCTTCGCGAATTTCATGACGAATATACTGATCTCTCAGCTTCATCGCCCTTTTGGTGATATCCTTGTAGCCAGCCACAAGCTCTTCATCATACGGGATGATCCCCTCATCAACCAAGTATCCAATCCGCTCGCTCATCATCTTTTTGTGCTCCCAGAGCACATGAAGGTGTCTTACATCGTTACGGTCACCGAGCCGGGAATCGTTACCCTCTACGGCATCAAAGTACAGTTGCAAATAGTCGTAGACCTTAATTCCAAAAGCTTCCTCGTTGTCCGAATTGTAATTGATCCGGTTGAGATGAGTTTCTCCGTTTAAATAATCGCGCAGCTGATCAATCGCGGCCGTTTTATCAAAAGGATATGGAGAATGCGGTTCATATTTATAAAAGTACGTATGGTGGTCGGCCGTGAGCCTATCCTTTAGAAGATGCCTCATGGACTGAACGGCGTCCTGGAACTCCCGGAACGGGATCTGCAAATTGCGGTAAACTCCCGTATGGTCGAACATCGACGCATAGAAGACACTTTCGTCCCAATCGAAACCATATAGAAAAAGATGATGTGGGAACGGCTCCTTCTGATAGAAGGCCGCCGGCGATAGCCTCGCTTCGTCCAAAAACACAACGCAATAATAGCCGTTTTGGATCTGATCCGCGAAAAATTTCGGCCAGGCGTCCAATGCCAAACTCTCCAGAATCGTATAATTGACCGAGCAAGTGAGAAGAAACGGGTTGTTGAAATTCAGTTCGTTGGGCTTGCCCCGAAAAAAATCGACATAATACTGCCTGCCGTCCTCCAGAAAGTTTTTTTTGCAAAACATCTGGATAAAATTGCTGTAATACCAAGGCATCGTTTCTTCGTGGATGCTGGTGATCGAGAGTGTGTAAGCCCACCGCAAAAATCCTTTAAGCGGCGGATTCACCACCGGAAGCTGAAACGCGTTCATCTGATTCTCCCCTTTCTGACAAGTGATCCGGAATCCTGACCAGCAGTGTTCGGTGCGATTGAGCCCGGGCGCATCTACTCTCATTCCTCATGCAAGGATGCAAGCTTGGCATTCATTCAGACCCACTAAACTGCTGGCTTAACTGCTCGCGCTGCTGTATCCTTTTACGGCTTGTTTCCAGAGCAGCCGTACAGCTGCGAAGAGCAGAAGTGAAGCGGCCAGCGCCAGTCCCACATGCAGCCAGTTGAGCTGCTCAAGCAGAAACATCGGTCCGAAATTGGTAATGAGGAATAGAGGAATAACAAAGGTTCCGATCCGTCGGACCCAGGTCGGGTAAATAGCCATAGGGAAATTGTTGGCGTCCCAAATGGAATGGGCGATCTCGGATACGGAGCCCGTCTGGACGAACCAGAATGACAGCAGCGCCGGGATAATCATCAGGCAGTATGTGATAATAACAGAGACGAGCAGCAGCAGGGCAAACCCCGCGAGCTGCAGGAACGTCAGCGGAATATCCATGGCATGCCAGCCGATACCGACCATGACGAACCCAACCAGAATATCGGGGATCGGCAGCGCCAAATCGACGTAACGCAAGGAAGCCATGAACTGAAGAGATACCGGCTTCGTCAGCATTAAATCAAGCGAACCGTCCTTAATATATTCGGGAATTTTCATGAAATTTGTAAAAAACAGGCCGACATAAATTCCGGTCACCACCGTATGCATGCCTATAAATAGAAGCAGCCCTTCGGGCGGTATGCCATCTACATGAAGATCGGTGCGGAACACGACGAGCACATATAACAGCTTGGCGAGCAGGTAGACGGATTCGACCAGCAGGCTCATCATAAAATTGCCCCGAAACTCCATTTGAGCGATGAGGCAATTTTTGATAAATAAACCGTACAGCCGCATGTATTTCCTCGCGTTTTTAAACATACGCAACGTCTGTTACCCCCCTACTGCCGAATATTTCTTCATGGAAATACGCCAAGTCAGACGGGATAACCAGAAGAACAGCAGAATCCACCCACACTGGATTAGCAGCCCTTGGTACATAGCCGCCGCTTCCGCTTTGCCGCTGAGGATATTGACCGGAAAATAAATCGTATATGGGAATGGCGTGTACTGAAGTGCCTTCACAATGGACTCCCCGAAAATCTCGAGCGGAAACATCCCTCCGCTCAAAATATTGACGAGCAGACTTGTAATGACAAAAAAATACGAGATCTCATGCAGATAAAAAGCACTTGCACAGATACAGTAAGCGATCAGGAAATTGAGCAAAAGCGCCCCCGATAGCGTGACCGCGAACAGGATCAGGCGTATAGCCTGGAGCTCGAGCACGCCACCAGCAGATGCGAAACCAATAATCCCGATGAGCAGTAAAGCTGTAATCCCGTAATAGATCGCCTTCTGGCCGAAAAAAGATACCAGCCGATACCCGAAATAGCTGATCGGTTTGATCAAATACTTGTTAAGACCACCGTTTTTGATATCGTCGGCAATCTGGTGCTCGAACTGGGTAGCGATCAGCTTGGACACCAATCCAGCCAAGATCGTATACAATATAATTTGACCGTACGAATACGAGAACAGCGCATCCTGACCGGAATGCCGGTACACCGCCGTCCAGATGAAATACTGGACAAGAATCGGAAACGTGGCCCCCAGAAGACCAAGAAAGAAGTGAAAACGGTATTCCATCGAATGCTGGACGCCCATTGAAAAAACAGCCCTATACAATTTGCCTCTGTTCATCCGACGGATTCCTTGCGGTAGAGCATCGAAATACTCTCCTCGATCGCAACGTCCTCTATTGTCCAGTCCACGATCGGAAACGAATCGAGCACGGCACGCGACACTTCCTTCAAGCGGTACTTAGGCAGCTCCAAAACCGCGTTGTAGTCGTCTGCGCTGACGATTTTTCCGAATTTGGCCAACCGCTGCTCAGCAACGGGTTCGGAGAATTGCAGCCTTATCACTTTGTTCTCGCCAAAAAGATCGTTGATTTTATGAAGATCACCGTCATACAGAATACTGCCTTCATTAATGATGATCGTCCGCTTGCACAGATCCTCCACATCCTTCATGTAGTGGCTCGTCAGCAAAATTGTCGCGCCGAATTGTTCATTGTAGTATTTCAGAAACTCCCTGACCTTCTTCTGGGAAGGGAAATCGAGGCCGATCGTCGGCTCATCGAGATAAAGCAGCTTAGGGCGGTGGATCAGAGCGGCGATGAGCTCCATTTTCATCCGCTCCCCCAGGGACAACCGACGCACCTGCACGTCCAGAAGGTCCTGCACATCAAGCATTTCCGATAACTCGGCAAGACTCCGGCGGTAGAGATCATCGTCCACGTCATAAATACATTTGTTCAAATAAATCGACTCGCTGGCGGGAAGATCCCACCAAAGCTGGTTTTTCTGGCCCATCACAATGGAGAAAAGCCGCTTGAACTCATTCTTTCGCTCCCACGGCACATAGCCGAGTACATCGGCCTCTCCGCTCGTGGGATATAGAATGCCCGATAGCATCTTGAGCGTTGTGGTCTTGCCCGCTCCGTTAGGTCCGAGAAATCCAACGCATTCGCCAGGACCGATATCGAAGGAAACGGATTTAACCGCTTCCTTCACCAGTGACTTGCGAGCAAACAAGTTTTTCAATGAATTTTTGAGTCCGGCTTCTTTCCGGTAATACACAAACGATTTGTGCAGCTCCCGTACACGGATATAGTCCATCTCCGCTCCTCCCAAACGTTTGCCTGATCTGCCTGAATGAACGGCATAAAGTTTAAACGCTTAAACTCCATTGTTATAAAGCAGCACACATTTCGAGCAAATCGGCATCAGACCGCAGGCCAGAACCTCGCGCTGTTTCCGAAGATCTTCGCCGTGGAAGATATCCGCCACGCTATCTTCATACAAATTGCCGACACTGAATTCCGGGAAAAATTTGCACGGATTCACTTTGCCGTCCGGCATCACGTCCATCCGGTTCGAAATCGAGAAGCACTTCGTCCGGTTCATGGCCGGCTTCTCGCTTCCCCGGATAAACCCTTCCACCTCTTCGGGCTCCAGCGCGGGCTGATAGCGGATACGTACATTCCATACGCGTGAATTGACGCGTTTCAGCTCTTCGATCAATGTATCGAAATGCTCCGGCGAGATGTGAAATGTGAAGGAGTGCCAGCTGTTCTTATGATCGTCCGCAAAACGGGAAGCTAGGTGCGGGAAATGGGCATCAAAATAGGTATCCATTTTCTCCGCCGTACCGGAAGGGATGTACCAAGGGAAGCAGAAGTACACGGAATCTACGCCCATCTCTTCAAAGTATTCCATAAAGCTGTAAAGCTTGCCGACCATCTGGTCATTTACTGTCAGAGCTACAGATACTTTGCCTTTATACAAGCCCTGCTTTTGCAGATCCAGCAGGAGCTGTATGGCGTGGATCACTTTCTTGAATGTGCCTTTGCCTCTTATTGCGTCATTCTCTTTCTCGAAGCCTTCCAGGCTGACCAGCATGACCAGATTTTCCGACATTTTCAGAATAGAATCCAGCTTCTGTTCAATGAGAATCGCATTCGTACAAATGGTCGTATACCGGTCTTCTTTGGCCAGCAGCTCCGCCAGTTCATCGAACTTGGAGTAGAACAGCGGCTCCCCGCCCCACAGGAACACGCGCGATTTGCGTTCTCTCGTTTCGGCAAGAAGCTTCTCCACGACAGGAATCTCAATTTCGTCGTTCTTTACTTCTTTTGCAAAGCCGTGATGGAAGCCTTCCGGATTCCATTCGAAGCAATGCTTGCAGCGCAGATTGCATCCGTTATTGAGTTTGATCCCAATCTCATAAGGCACAGGGGCCGCATAAGTCGGGTCCTCTTTGAGCTTTCTTCCCGTTTCCGCTAGCGGTACCAGGGTTCTTTTCATATTACGGAACGTCAGTTGGTCAAACGTAACTGCTGTTTTCGGCTGCATAGGTGTTCCTCCCAAAATGGTTGATTTTTGATCGCTGCTCCAGCAAACGTCTGCAAATCTCCTCTAGCATAGGTTTCGAAAAATCCTGAGCTTTCCATTCCGCAAACCGGATACCGAAACCACAGGATTCCCAATAGGCTGAATTATGAAGCTCATGGTCGCCAAACGGTTCCAGCATGACAAAAGGGATTCCGAACGCCAGCGAGTCGTTCAGGGTCGCTCCCCCCGGCTTGCTGATGATTGCAACGCAATTTCGCATGAGGTCCGTGAAAGCAGAGTAATCCCCGAGTGGAAACTCCCGGAGAACGCCGTCTTCACGGACATAACGGACCATCGGCGGAAATGTGTGCCGCCCTTGCACATCCCTGCTCCACGGATCCCAGAAGGCCTCCGTTCCAAAGTAGCGCGTAACCCCGTCGTCCTCCTCCACCTCGGAGGGATCGTAAACGATCACATCAAGGCTGTATCCGAGCTTACGAAGTTCTGAGATCGTTGCGGCATAGGTCCCGATCCCCCAGCCGCCGCCATGGATCAGAATGCGTCCGGAACGCTGCGCGTAAGGCAGAGGCTCCGCTTCGTCCGAAGCAAGGTAACTGTCCGGCGACAGCTTTGAGGGCTCGTAGAACCAGATGTTGTCGTAGCCTAAATATAATTGCTTGTGTACCTTATAAGAGGGCGTATCACTCGCATCCAACCGAATCAGCCGGATGTCCAGCGGGATGTCGGCAGCTGCCTTATAACGCTCCAGGATTGGCAGCCAGAAGCCGGTAAAGACGGCAAAACGGGAGACACCGGCCTGTCTCCAGTCCTCCAGCATTCTCCGAACCGCTTCCTCGTCCAGGGAAGAGTCAACGGGCTTGGCCAACTTATGGCCCATACGGGCAACGGAGAAATCCGCATGGAATGCTTTTTTGGTAGAGCGTATCTTGTGCCGGACTTCCTCGTGATACAAGTTCTCCAGAACATGAACCTCTGTTCCGATACCTTTGCCTTGCAGGTACGTATGCAGATGCATAGCCGGAATGTATGCGCCAAGCGAATTGCCCGACGCCAGCAAGGTGACCGAAGATGAATACATGCGCAGCCTCCGAGTTCCAGATTTAGTTGTACACTTTAACGGATAAGTCGGCGAGCATCTGACGCAGGCTTTTGACCAATTCGCTGCGATGTTCGTCGTCACGTCCCAGCACGGCTGCATACAGCCGTCCCTTCGGCATCCCCCGTTTGTTCTGTGTTCCTTCGGCCATACGGCGCCGTGTTAGAATCTCGTTCACCATGACGGTATTGGATGATAACGGAACGATCCCGTAATCCCCGGGTGCTGTCAACAGAAGACCGGATTCGCGCAGAGAATGCAGGAGTTTCCCGAATGTGAAGCCTTGCGGAAGACCGAGAGAGAAGAACGTAAGCCAGCCGATAAGGCCGTATGGTTTCCACCATTTATCGAGATACGCGTTAATCAGTCCCATGGACTTACGGGCGTTGATCTCCACAATGGATACGACTTCTCCGTCCTCCAGGATCATGGAGTCGAAGCAGACAAAGCCGTGGTAGCCGTCCTCGGCCAGCGCCCGGAGCGCTTTCTCTATCACGGTAAAATAGCCGGCGTTCTCCAGCTTGCTGTTAAAATCTTCATCGGCTTGGATAGACCCGCTGTAATTTTGCTGGTGATTCATCATCCGCTGAACGGAGATGAACTCCTTCTCACCGTTCTCCTGGATAAACCAGTGAGAACTGAAGTCGGTCACTTTCGGCAGCAGGGGCTCTAGCAGAAACTGAACGCGCAATCCGCTGCCCTCCTGTTTATACAGGTGCTCCGCTCTCCTTCGCTGCATGGCTTCGCTATCAATGAGCAGATTGCCCTTGCCCGAAACACCGAATGGATCTTTCAGCAAATACGATCCCCGCTTCAAAAGCGTAGTTCCAATCGCCTCTATTTCCGCAGCGCTGTTTGCCTCCATCCCGTAGCGCTTCTCGCCGATGCTAGCCAGGAGTCTGCTCGAGTATATCTTGGAGTTGACACGTACAACCGTCTCCATGTCCGGTAAAGGATCAAACGGTCCAGCGGCACGGAGGTAAGTTTCCGTTTCTGCCGTAATAGCGTACGGTGATAGAATGTTGGTAGCGTTGGTGAACAACGCTTCATCCGGTGATTGTGTTTGTTTCAAACCGTTTACGGCATATAAGGAAGAGATCGATCCCGGCAAGAGTGCACCCTCAGAATAACCGGCACCGACCGTCTGCAGCACCCTGTTTGCCGTTATAGGATCTTGGGCTTGTTCGGCTGCAAGGCTGAACATGCACCGCTTGAAAACGTCTGATCCTGGTAAAGGCTTATGCTCATCGTTCAAATCATAGTGATAACGGGACTGAAAAGAAAAACCCAGCCCGTTCAGGTATTCGTGCAGCGCCGGATCAATTTTGCAACGACTGTAAAGGACATCGTCCGGTCCGCAAAATGGAAATAGCAGCTCGTCCATGCAGAGGACAATCGATTCCCGGTCCTTATCGGGCATAGCGGGCAGCCGGGCCAGATCTGGATCCCTCCAACGTGTTTCGGGATCGAAGGTACCCATCACGATTTTCGGAATCACGCCGTCATCATTGCTTGGCATCTTCGTATAGGGGCTGCTCCTGCGATTGGCAGCTTTTCAGAAAAGTGATAAATGAGTCGATCGACTGGAGATGTTCGTAATCGAATTGGTCATAGTCAATGACCACGTTTAACTGATCTTCGACTTTGAGCATAAACTGGATCATTTGCAGAGAATCGAGGCCTATATCGTTGTTTAGATCCGTATCGAGGGACAGGTTTTGGCGGAGTTCCGGTTGGTCTTCTTTGATAGAGCACAAAATGTCTACGATTTTACCGTACATGACTACACTCCTTTAGTGGGTTAATATACGAGGTACAACCGAATCTTTACATTTAGAAATTCCATTCGAACAAAAACTCCTAAAACATATTCCCTCCTTTTACCATAGTTACAATTATTATCTTCCTGGTGTTAAAATCTGTCAACAATAAATATAACAGGATTCGATAGACCGAAAATTGCCGAAAACTACGTCCAGTTGGTATTGGAAAATTATAAGGATGGATCAGAGTCTCGATAACCGCGGCTTCATCTACGTAGATATTCTTGTTCACGACAAAAGGAGCTGTAACCTCTAAAGGTCACTAGCTCCTTGTATTCATGACTGGGTAATATGCGTGATGGTTCCTATGCGCACAAAAACCAGCCTGGCACACTTCGTATAAGCTTTCACATTTCATTCGGTATGCCGATTTTCTGTTGATCCTTTTTTCTGCTGATCCTTTAACGAATGGGGCGTTCGGATATTCATCCTTGCTTGTTATAACTGGAAAAACATCCCGTGGTAGACGGATGTGTTAGATCTGAAGCCGCTGTGGTCCAGGCTTGAAGCATTAATCCGAAGTGGCTTCTTGTTCTTTTGGCAGTGGCAAACCCGCTTCAACCAATCGCTTGTTCCGAGCGAAGAATACCGTAAGTACGAGCATAAACAGTCCGGTACCGATCAGCAGCCATTCGATTTTAACCACATCAGCAAGCGGTCCGAATATCAACATCCCGATGGGCATCATGGAAGTCGAGATCATCCCGAAGACACCGAATATACGTCCCAGATAATTTTCGTCCACCTTCTCCTGCAGCATGACGGTCGTCGGCGTATTAAATATGGGCATCGCTACTCCGAACACAGCCATGATGGCTAAGTAAATCCAGAATACAGGTACAATGCCAAGCGCAAACGTGGACACGGCCATGACGAAGCTGGCGATAGCCATCGTGTACACTTTATTTTTAAAGCCGCCCCAGGAAGCAATGATCCCCCCTCCCGCCATCATGCCAACGGAAAACGCGATTTCGATTGCCGTTAAGCGCCATACATCGTCACCGAAGCTGCGGGTAACCTGCAGCGGAGTCAGAAAGGCAGCAGGTGCCATGAGCACAAAGAAAAATGCGAAGAAGATAAAAAAGGATTTTAAAAAGGCATGCTGTTTTATATACACCAAGCCCTCCTTGAAGTCGTCCAGGTAGCCTGTACTTTGCGTATCAGATGCCTTTTTGTGCAGCGGAATTTTGAGAAAGACAAACAAGGTAAAGATCGCGATCGCAGCCGTAACGACGTCGATAAAAAAAATCATTTCGATCGTTGCCATGGTAAGTAAAGCCGCGCTGACAATAGGTGCTACGAACATGGTGAGTGCTTGCAGGCTGCCGTTAATACCGTTAACTTTCGTTAGCTTCTCTTGCGGTACAATTTGAGGCAATATCGCCCCGACCGCTGGTGTCTGAATGCCTGCCCCGAGTGCACGTACGGCAGAAATGACAAACAGCAGCCAAACCGCTTGGTAGCCAAGCATAAACGTAATGGCCAAAATTAGCGTAACCACCGCGATCATAGCATCCGCAATCATAATGAGCGATTTACGATTGAAGCGGTCCGCCCATACGCCCGCAAACGGCGACAGCAAAAACGTGGGAATGAATCCGCAAATAATATACAGCGTCATCATCATGCCTGACTGCGTAGTCAGCGTGATGTACCACATAATGGCATATTGCACCAAGGCAGAACCAAACAGTGAGAGTGTCTGGCTGCTTAAGAAGAGAATGATATTCCTTTTCCAATGGATTTTCTTATCATCTTCGGTTTCTGACATCATCCCACCCTTTCGTGTATTATCTCACGCGATTTACACTCATTTTAACTTAAAACATCATGTGACATTTCTTCTTAATTGCTCATTATGCGTTATCAGCGATCCATATATCCTACAGAAAATCTCTAAGTTATCCTACAACCGCTTGATGAAAACATGCATCGCTTTATTTGCTGCCGCGCTCCACCCTGCGTTCCGTCAAAAAGTAGAGCAATGCCAAGGCCGGAAAAAGAACGCCCAGCCACATCGCCGCTTTCCAGCCGCCCATAGCGTATGCCCATCCCCCGGCTGCGGAGCCTATGGCCCCGCCGGCAAAAAAGATCGCCATATACAAGCCGTTCAGCCGGCTCCGCACCTCGGCTCCCAACGTGAAAATCGCGCGTTGTCCCAACACCAAATTGGCGGACACGCCCATATCCAGCAGGATGGCAGCAAGTACCAGGATCACGATAGAGAGCAGAGAACCGCCGGCAAACACGATCGGCAAAAGTCCGGATAGTATCACCAGCACGATGGATATTCCGGTTGCAGGCCGGATCAAGCCCTTATCCGCAAAGCGGCCGGCAAGAGGCGCGGCGGCCGCGCCCGATACCCCTGCCAAAGCGAACAACGCAACGCCTGCAGAGGAAAAATGATACAGCGGACTTGTTAATACAAGCGGCACCGTTGTCCAGAACAGACTGAACATCCCGAACAGAAAAGCGTGATACAGCGCCCTGCGACGTAGAATCGGCGTCGTTTTCAGCAGCCGCAGCATGGATGAGATGATGGCCGGATAATGATCGGTCGTTTGCGGCTTCCTTGCCGGCAGTAATTTGATCAAAACCAGAGCCAATACGAAGAGAATGGCGGATGACATCATAAAGATAGCGTGCCAGCCGAAATAATTTTCCACCAAACTCGAAACCGGACGGGCCAGCATGATTCCTAACAGCAGCCCGCTCATGACATTACCGACATTACGTCCTCTCGTCTCCTCCGGAGAGAGATGCGCCGCATAAGGGACCAGGATCTGGGCCGCAACGGACCCCACACCGATAAACAAGGAGGCGGCAAGAAACAGAGCGGCGTTTCGGGCTGCGGCAGCAAAGATTAAGACGATGGCCGTCAGAATCAGCAGCGTAACCACCAGTTTGCGGTTTTCAAGCAGATCTCCCAAAGGAACGATGAACAGCAAGCCGATCCCATAGCCGATTTGGGTCAGCGTGACGATGACCCCGGCGGCTCCTGAAGATAATCCTATAGATGAGCTTATGGACTCAACCAAAGGCTGCGTATAGTAAAGATTAGCAACGATCAAGCCGCACGCAACAGCAAGAATCAGCATAATCCAGGGCGATGCGGAGATCTCCAACTTTCCCTTTGCATTTCCATTTGCATTCATAAGAAGCACTCCTTTTATTATAAAAATGATAGTGTAACTATATTGGAACATTCATTCCAAAATGAGAATACGTTCCCCCTCCATGCTTAAGCAGGGGGATTTAATCGGAATGATCGTTCCAGAATGATGAAAAAAAAGCTTTACAGCGACTCGATAACGGCGTTCATCATGCCGCGGACCTTATCGCTGTCGCTTTGGATCCTGGCCATCACGTTGATGCTGTGGTTGAGATTAAGCAGCAGGAACGATAACATTTTTATGTCTTTCTCGGGGGAAATTTCGCCCGTTTCCTGGCCCTTTTTTAATTTCTCATAGAACAGCTGCTCCAGCTCCGTAAAGCTTTGGCGAATCGTATTCTGCAAGGGCTCATCCATAGCATCGAGACCCACGGAAGCGTTCGTAATCAGACATCCGTTCGGGTAAGCTTCACCGTGCGTCGCAAACGCGTTGGTGATATGCAGTTCAAAATATTGGCGGATCCCGGTGATCGCAGAAGGGGCATGGTTCATCAGGTCGCGTTTTTTTTGCGACATTTTTTTGTATTGCTGGATGGCCTCAAAGTAAAGCGTCTGTTTATCCTGAAACGTTTCGTACATGCTGGATCTGCTTAATTCCATGGATTGCAATAAATCCGGTATGCTTGCCCCCTCGTACCCTTTCTCCCAAAAAACGATCATCGCTTTGCGAAGCACCTGTTCACGGTCAAATTCTTTGGTCCGTCCCATTCCTACCTCCTCCTTCTCAAGACGAGTATAAACTAATCGGAACGAACATTCCAGTATTTTTTTCAAACCGTAATTTTCCCCGTACCTCCTTTTGAAGCAAAATAGATAGGGTTTGTCACTGCCGCCATCGACATGCCATCCGCCAGTCCGAATTGCCGCCAAACCTCTGCCCGTAAGAAGCTTCTATGCTTAGCGTCAAACGTCACTCTAACGCCCCCTTCCGAGTCGACAGCAATTTCTTCCTCGAGACCGCGCTCGCTGTACAGGCGAATCAGATCGCCCACCTTTAAATCATCCAGTTGAATGACCACCTCGTGACCGGATTGCTCATATGGCACTTCATCTCCAATCCCGTAATCACCGCATTGAAGGTTGGCAAAAGGGCCGTCAGGAGAATTAGTAATCACGACGCGGCCTTCCTTAATACCGTTCAGGACGCCCTCCACCGTTTTTTCATCGGTCCAGACCCATACGCATGGCATCGCATGCTTCACATAGGAATCCGGTCGATGCACATCGCTTCCGCCTACGGCTACCAGGCGTCTCCCCGCGGCAAGCTGTTCCTGCCACCAAGAAAGCGCGCGTCTGTTGTGCTCTCTCCAAGGCCCGTTCCAAATTTCTACCCCGTCGTAATCCACATCGAAATCCCACTCCCACGGGCAGTTATCACAGTGCGTATGGTTCAGCACAATCTTGGCCCCCCGCTCGCGGGCGACTCGAAACTTCTCGTGAACATCGGATATGCCCGATACGCGAAAATCGTCCATGGGGCTCGTTACGCCAAGGAAATTACTATGACCATAATTCGTCGTAAACTCCGTACCCGGTATCATAAGCAACGAGGTACCGCGCGGATAGGCAAAGTTCTGGCTGCTCGTATTATGGTCGGTCATGGCGATAAAATCGCAGCCCAGGCTTTCCATGATGGCCGCATTTTCTTCCAGCGTATAAGAGCCGTCGCTATGAACGCTATGCGTGTGAAGATCTCCCTTCAACCAGCGCCATGTCTTATAGGTAAACTCGATTTCTATCGTGACCAAACAACCCTGATCGGGCACCTTGTAGGCATTATGGAGAATAGCCCATTCTCCTGTGGACAACCTTCCGGGCAGATAACCCGGAGTGGCTGTATTCGGACCGATATTGAATGCCTGACGAGCTCCTCCGCTCCAGCCTCTTACTCTCTCGGCGTCCCGTATCCCTAGATCAATGACAGCTTTGGCGGAGTCGCCGCCTTGAGAATCCACCAGCAAACTTACGTGGATTTCTTCGACATCCGGAGGCATTTGGAACGGAATTTCAATGTACGAGCTTTGTTCCGAATGCTCAATGAATCGTTTGAAAACCGATGTGCTGATCTTCCGCTCGAGTTGTGCCATATTGCTTCCTCCTCTTCTCTGCCTATTCTTTATTTGCGCCGACAAACATTCCTTTGACAAAATATTTTTGCACATACGGGTAGATGATGATGAGCGGGAGTAAGGCAATGACAATCCCCGCCATTCGGACATTGGTCGTGATCATGAAATTGCTCGAGGTCGAATCGGTATCGACGATGAGCGATTTCAGCGCGATTTGCAGCGTATATTTGGACGAGTCGTTAATATAGAGCACAGCCGGCGTGAATTGGTTCCAGCGACTGACAAACTCAAACAGCGTGACCGTTGCCAGTCCTGCGCTCGCAAGCGGCAAATACATCGTAAAGAAGATCCGAAGATCCCCCGCTCCATCGATCCGGGCCGATTCCGACATCTCGTAGGGAACGCTCAAAAAGAAATTTCGCATGAGCACGACGCTGAAGCCGGAGACGAAACCCGAAAGTATCAATGAGGACAGCGTGTTAAGGAGTCCTAAATCCTGATTCACGATATACAGCGGGATCATGATCGCCTCGCTTGGAATCATCATCGTCAGCAGGATCGCGGATAACATCCACTTTTTTCCGGGAAGTCCCTTCTGTATCAGGACATAGCCCGCCATGGAACTTAGGAAGACATGACCTAAGGTACCGACAACGGTCACAATGACATTGTTCGTAAAAGGCAAATAAAGCTTCATGCGGTTCCATACGGTGGAGAATCCCTCGAGGCTGAATTCCTTGGGCCAGAGTACGATCCCCGGCTGCATGGAAGCAAAATTGGATGAGAATGCAAGCGCGAGTGTATTGATAAACGGAATAACCATAGTTAAAACGAGCAAAAGGAGGAACAGAACATTGATCGTATCAAACAAACGGCCAGGCAGGCTTATTTTATTCATCGATTTCATATACCGACTCACCCTTCATCGTAGCGGATCACCGCTCTTGTTACATACGTCAGCGTGAATGTTGCCAAAATCACCAGGAAGCCGGCCGCCGTTGCAGGTCCAACGCTAAATTCCAATATCCCTTTTTGATAGGTGTACATCATAATGACGTCAACTTTCTTGGCAATGGCACCATTACTCATCACGAATATTTGATCGAACAAACGCAGGATACCCAATACGTTTAACATGATGACCACTTTCATGGTGGAACGAAGCATCGGAACGGTGACATAACGGACCTTCTGCCAACGACTGGCGCCGTCCATGCTAGCAGCCTCATACAGCGAGGGATTAATGTTCACGATGGCGGCCAGGTACATAATGCAGGTATACCCCATCTCCTTCCAACCTGAAGTAAGGATCATGACGATTCGGGCATAACGATCCGAAGAGAGGAACCCGACCGACTGACCGCCGAAGAGCTGAATGATCTGGTTCACGATGCCTGTATCCGGAGACAACAGCAGAATCCACATCCCGCCTACGACCACCCAAGAGAACAAATGAGGTAAATAGACGATCATCTGGGTCATTTTTTTGAACCAGGCGGAAGCCACTTCATTTAAGGAGAGCGCAAGAATCAGCGGCAAAAAGAAGTTGATGATAAAGCCTCCGGCGCCGATCACAATCGTATTCTGAAAAACTTCCCAAAACACCGGATCCTTCAGTACCCTCAGATAGTTATCGAAACCAATAAAGGGCCGGTCTCCGATCAGCCGGTAATCTTGAAAGCTGATGGCAAGTCCCCGGGCCAGCGGATAAAAGGAAAAGATGAGGAAATAGGCCAGGATGGGAAGCATCATAAAATATAGGGTTTTGTATTTGAATATGGCTTTCACGGAAATTCACCACCATGATCGAAAAATAAAGAGGGTACGGCGTCATCACCGCCCCCTCCTCTTAAAGCTTTAATCGATATACCCGCCGGCTTTAAGGGCTTCCCGCATTTTCTTTACGGCGTCGGCTGCCGGCATCTCGCCCATGATCGCTTTGAAGGAATGTTCATTGATGATCTTCTCGGCATCCGCCCAATGGGAAGGCGTTAATTCTAAAGCAGCGTATTGATCGACGAGATCCTGCGCTTCCTGCACGCCCGGCAGTTTACCGAAAGGCGCTTCGACGTTACGGTTGTACCAGAAAGGAACGCCATGGTCGGAAGCATGCTCTTTGCCGGTTTGCGTCAGCGTATACTTGCCGTTGTCAACCGTGTAATCCACATCCTTGATGCCCAAGCTTCCCAGGTTAATCCCTTCCTCCGAATGCCACCATTCAATGAATTCGAAGGCTGTTTTCGGATGCTCCGCATTCACGGGAATAACCCATACGTCCGGATCGCCCCTGCGGAGCATGTGGTTGCCGTTCGCATCGGCAGCACCAGGCAAGCCCTTCGCTTCGAATTCCGTATTCGGGTCTTGTTCATGGCGCGTGTTGTTCAGCATGCCAACCCAAGCGTCCCAATACGTAATCATGCCAACGCGGTCGGCAAGGAACAGGTCGCGCATTTTACCGGTGTCATTCGTGGTGAAGTTCGGATCCAGAATGCCTTCCTCAAACAGCTTGTTCAGCCATTCATAAACCGGGATGGCCGCGTCCGTGGAATACGGAACGTCCAGCTTGCCGTCAGCGGTTTCCACATATCGTTGTTTCAGGCCTGCGGCGCTGAAGAAGCCCTGCAGTTCGTACATGCCGGCCGTGCTGAGTCCGTACGTGTCTTTTTTGCCGTTGCCGTCCGGATCTTGTTCGGTGAAAGCTTTGAGGACGTTGTAATAATCGTCCAGCGTTTTGGGCTCGGGCAGATTTAATTTGTCCAGCCAGTCCTTGCGAACGATCGGCATCGTTCCGCCTTGATACTTGGTGAACACGCCGTAGATCTCGCCATCCTTCGTCTTGACTTGTTCCCACTCCTTATCGGGAATGACATCGGGATCTGAAAGCACCTTGGAGCCGTTCACTTGATCGGTCAACGGTGTAAGAATTCCTTGATCAATGAAAGTGGACATTTTCTCTTTGCTGATCTGCAGCAGATCGAACTTTTCCCCGGAAGCGATGGCTGCCAGCAGCTTCTGGTCATAGTCAGCCGCTGGCTTGTTCATCGTTACCTTGATGCCGGTTAGAGGCTCGATTTCCTGCTCGAACTGCGTATTCTCTTCAGGTGTTTTGCCGCCGATGACACCCGTCATGATTTTGAGCGTACGTTCTTCGGCATTCGATGCAGCTTGGGACGCGGCATTGCCGCCTTCCTGTGTACTACTGCTGCCTGCGTTCGGGGAACAACCCGCAAGCAGCCCGCCGAACAGAGATACAGCCATGATTGCACTCATGATCTTGATTCTTTTTACCAAGCTAACCACTCCTTCATTGTCGTTAAGATAGAAATTTGCAGGATTCCCTCACAACCAGCTGCGCGGGTATGATGATTTGCCTGTGGATACGTTTATCGCTTATTTTCTCGAACAACAGCTTGGCTGCTTCAGCTCCGAGCGTCTCTGCCGACAATTCCACGGATGTCAGCTTTGGATTCATATCCTGAGCCAGAATAGCATCATTGCTGAGAGCGATGACCGATAGCTGTTCGGGCACCTCGATATCCAGCTCCCTGGCAGCCCTCAGCACGCCAAGCGCCACTCGATCCGTATCCGTAATGACTGCTGTATAGTTCATGTTCCCATAGGTGTTCATGATGGACATATATCCGTATTCCGTGCCGTTGGCATGCAGCTTGTGGTCATAGTACACCACATACTCTTCGGGCATCGGCAGGTCGTGTTGGCTATATGCTTCCGACAAGCCATGTTTTCGATCATAGGACACGGTCATATCGGAGGATGCATTCAGGAAGAGCACGGTTTTATGTCCGCCCCGGAGCAAATAATCTCCGACCTGTTGAGCCACGTTGGTATTGTTGTTATCCACGTAACTGATCGTATCGTCATAAGGGTCCGACCGCCCCACCAGCACTAAAGGAGTGCCCATCATCAGGTACCGTTGAATTCGCAAATCATTTTTTCGCGGGTTGAGCAGAATGACGCCATCGACAGGATCCTGCGAATATAAAGTGGGATCCTCCTGCTCGGGCAAGGTGTCCAGAACTAGGCGGTACCCTTGCTTGGAGCATTCCTTGATGACCCCGTTAATCAGCTGAGTATCGAATGCCGTCATCGTCCCATCAGGCGGGAGAGGTATCTTGAGGCCGATGCTCATCGTCCTCTTGATCGCCAGGCTTCGGGCCAGGTGATTCGGGAAATATCCCAGCTCTTGGGCTACCTCTAGTACCCGTTCCGTCACTTGTTGGCTGATCGGCCTTTTTTTGCTGAACACACTGGACACGGTCCCCTTGGATACTCCAGCCATTCTGGCAACGTCGTCAATGGTAGCCATCTATCGTTGTTCCTTTCTCTAGCAGATTCTGATGGATTGCTGGATCATTAAACCGGTTTAATAACCCTACGAGATTGATTGTAAAAAAGAATAATTGAATAGAATGCAGGTTTATGTTAATTGAAAATTAAATCTTAGGAATGAAATCGTTTCTTTAGGCAAACAAAAAAAGCCGCCTATCAGGCGACTTGGTATGCAGGTATATGATAGAGATGCCTTCCCAATTGAGTTCAGTTACCGTTAAAGTTTATCCTTCCGGTACATCCCCTAGGCTTTCTTTGAGCGCATCGCTTTACATTGAGCAATGCTTTTATCGTTCATGAGTTTGAGGTATTCGTCTGACTCTACGGCATAGATCGCGACTTTCCCTTCAGCGTCATGATGAATCCCCCAGCCATAGCGCTTGCCTAAGGACGAGGTTCGGAGACAAGGCTGCCCTTTCGAAAAAAACTTCTCGCGTGCGGCTGCTCTTTCCGTTTCCGAGATCTGATTGCGCTCGGCAAACACTTCGAACAACACATCCTCTTGCGTGTATCGGTAAGGGTGGTTCGATAGCATCTCATACTGAATCACCGGTATGGTCTTAGACTCGCCTTTTGCCTTTGGAATGACGGCCTCGCTGACAGGGCAGTCTTCGGCTATTTGAATAAAGGTGTCGTATTCATTCATGTCTTTCATATGTAAGAATGACCTCCCGTTCATTTTTAGTTCTCTCTCATCCTGCCCTTTCCATATAAACATAATATCCTCATTTTCTTTGCAGAGATAGTGGTTTTCTCAAGACAACAACTTACGTCGTAACATAAAGTTCTCCCGTCTACATTGCATATTGTTCTCCTTACTAGAGATAACTTTTTGGATTGTAATATAATTTATTGTAGCGCCATTATATAAGACACATAGATGCACGACATGTTTCTTGTATCGCTATATATCCTTTCCAATTTATCTACTTTTGGAAACATTAATATAATCTGAATATTTATCGCCAGGTGCGAAAAATATTTAAATTATAGAGAAACCCATATGGGAAACCAATGATACTTTGGGGCATTTTACGAGATAGAAGCTGTTAGACTAACTACGTGCGGACCGTGATTCCGCTATTTGTAAGCAAAGGTGCTAAATGTAAGGTTAAGCGGACACAGGTTCCGCTATTTCCTGATATACCACCCTAAAAACAGGAGAAACCGAGAATAACGGATTCTGTGTCCGCGAGGTCTTGAATTTGGTACATTTATTCGGAAATAGCGGATCTCCTGTCCGCATACATCAATGCACACCGCTACTTCAGTACACACTGCATACATCAGTGCACGCCGCATACATCAATGCACACTGCATACATCAGACGCACACTGCATACATCAGTACACACCGCATACATCTGTTGCACACCGTATACATCTGTTGCACCCTACATACATCAAGTGCACACTGCATACTTCAGTGCACACTGCCCATCAATTGTCCTGACGTTTGCATTTATTGAATAGGTATTGCCATTACCAGCTCTTTCGTGGAGTTTTTCGAGCTTATCCATTCTGTTCAGGTTAAGTTTCCGTCAAGCAACTCTTCATTATGAGCCTATATCCGGCACGTTGTATTTTCCCGTTATATGAAAAACAAACTCCAAAACGGCTGGAAGAAGCAGCAGGGACCCGTCGATTGACGAGTCCCTGTTCTGTCCATACCTATATCTCACGAGAAAACATAACCTATTCCAGAAAAAAGTATGGTTGTACGTTCTCTATTCGCTTACGCCAAGTTTATGCTTCGAATCGCTTCCATGTTCACTTTCGGTTTACGATCGATCGTCAGCAAGCCGTTCACTTCCTGCTGCACGTCCGTAATTTGTGTATAGCAGAATCCGCTCACGTAGGGTAAGTTTTTAATCGCTTGCGTAATTCCCTCGTATCGCTTCAAAAATTCCTCCTCGTTGCGAACCTGATTGCCGTAACCCCAACCCTCTTCGCTTGTGAAGGCGATGCCGCCATATTCGCTGATGATCACAGGCTGGCCTCGATAGCCATAACCCTGAGCGAATGGATAACGATGCTTGTTATGCGCAAATTCGTTGCCTAACAGCGCGTCTTTGTCCCGATATCGCTCTTCCAGCATAGCGCCTATCTCTTCATAATCGTGGAGTGTGATGATATCCGAAATCGTATGCTCCCAGCCATCGTTCACGATGACCGGCCGCATCTGGTCGAATGCCTTGGTCAAATGATAGATCGATTCGGTAAATTGCTGCTGCTTGCGGTCGGTGGCTATGTCGGTTATCCCCCAGGACTCGTTGAACGGTACCCATGCGATAATGGAAGGATGATTGTAATGCTGCCGGACAACAGCCATCCACTCATTCGTGAATCGCTCCACCGCATCGTCCCCGAATTCGTAGGTCGACGGCATTTCCGACCATACCAGCAGCCCTTTGCGGTCGCACCAATATAAGTAACGGGGATCTTCCAGCTTCTGATGCTTGCGCACGCCGTTAAAGCCGAGGGCCAGCGTTTTGTCGATGTCTTCCAGCAGCGCTTCCTCCGACGGAGGCGTCAGATGCGTATCGTTCCAATAGCCCTGGTCCAGCAGCAATCTCTGATAGATCGGCGTATGATTCAATATAATTTGATCGCCTACGATCCGGATGCTCCGCATGCCGAAATATGAATAGACCGTGTCGATGGGATTACCGTTTTGTTTCAGGATCATCTCGACATCGTATAAATTCGGATGGTTCGGATGCCATGGCTTGATCTTCCATTCCCCTACCGCTTCGTTGACGACGCTTACGTCAACCGTTACGGTTCCTCGCTCCACACTCGTTTCCGTCGAGCGGATCAGCTTCCCGTCAAACCGGATGATCGTCTGAAGGGTTAATCCATCATAATCATGCCCGGAATTGCCGAGTTCGTAATGGAAGTTCGCTGCCCCGCGCTCAAGCTCAGGAGTTATTTTCACCCGGTTGATATGAATCGGATTCACGTACTCCATCCATACGGTCTGCCATATCCCCGTCGTCTGCACATACCAGCAGCCGAAGTTGTCCTTCATCCATCGCTGCTTGCCGCGCGGTTGGGTACAGCTGTTGCTGTCCACAGCTCGAACGGTAATCCTGTTCTCTCGGCCAAGCTCGACCGCCTCGGTAATATCGAAGGAAAAGGCTGCGTATCCTCCCTCATGCGTACCGATTTTGTTGCCGTTGACCCACAGGGTCGCCGAGTAATCGACCGCTTGAAAATGCAGCAAGACACGTTTGCCTGCTTCCTTGGCAGGTATGGCAACCATCCGCTCATACCATACGCAGGGATGGAACGATTCATCTGCTATACCGCTTGCTTTCGTCTCGAACGCGAAGGGGACCGTAATTTTGCGGTCGGCTTCAAGACGGTCGTACCACTTGCCACCTTCCCCTTCCCATGCATCGTCGAACCGGAAATCCCATTCCCCGTTCAGATTTTCCCAGTTTTCACGTACCAATTGCGGTCTGGGATAGTCTTTAATATATTTGTGCGAGCTAGACATTATGTTCCACTCTCCATCTTCTGTAAGTTTATCGTATCTATTTCGTACCTATGGATTCCACCGTCAAGTCGCCGAGCTCGATCTGCTCCGCATGAACCGATCGTAGGCCTACTCTCCCCTGCATGAATGCCTGGGGATCATCGTATGTCAGGACCGGCTCTTCCCCGTCCTGCACATATACGCGAATCGTGCCTCGGACCGCCTCAATGCGCAAGCTTACCGGCTCGTTTGGTTCCAGCGAAACCTTGACGCTATGCAGCAATTCGGAATCGTAATTATGTTTGTACAGCTCGAGTTTTGTCGCGCTGACCGCAAAGAAATATCCCATCAGCGAATCGCTCACTTGATCCCGGAAATCCGACTCGTTTGTCACTCGGAAGAGCACGCCCGCTTGACCGGACGGATCGTCCCCCAGCTTCACGGTCGTTCGGATACGATAGTCGGTCCAAAGGGGGCTTCCTCCATACATCTTGGCATCGGAATTAGCAGCCCCGGCAAAACCGCCGACAGTTTCGATCCACTGGCCGTGGACATCCTCGGAGCTTGTTTGTTCCAAAAGATGCTCCAACTTGAACGTATGCTCGTCGACCAGCTCGAAGTCCATCGTTTTCCATTCCATCGTATGGTCGCTGTCCAATTGAATGGCAAGGCTATGTAATCCCTTTTCAAGCTTTAGGGATCCAACCCGAATTTTAACCCAAGGTTCGCTATCGGAGTAATGGCTGTCGTCCACTTTATAGTTTCCGGCTTTCTTATCGTCCACGAGCAGCTTGAAGGATGCCGGCCCCGCTCCGGCCTTGACCGTTAGGTCCAGCGCATACGTGCCGGATTCCGACACGTTCACCGCATAACGCAACCAGTCGCCTTTTTCCGTCAGCGATGCCGAGTAGCTCCCATCCTCTGCCACCTGGATCGCCGTACCGTCAGAACTACGCCATGCGCCTGCTGCCGATGGATGACGGACCGAGAAGCCTCTGCCTTCGCCGCTTAAGTAATGCACCGCCTCAATGCTGCCCGGAAGCGGTTTTGCCGTTTCGAAGTCACTGCTGCCGGAAGCGTGATTCGAGAATGCCGTATACGAAAAGTTCGACTCGCCGGTTTCGTATCGATAACCGATTTTGCCTGATCCAAACGGTTCCGCTGATTGATCGAGCTTCAGAGTGCCGTCCAGGTAAACCCGGAGCCGATCTTCTCCGCGCTCGACGCGAATCGTGTGCAGCTTGGACCAATCCGTGTCTTCGGAAATCTTCGCCGTTGCAAGCACATCGCGTGTTCCACCCTCTATCCTGCCCACGGATATCCGGTTTCGCTCGGGCTCGATTTCGGCGAATCCGTATTGATTCGCTTCCTGATACGCAAACAAAGCCGCGACGCGAGCCTTCGATGGGACCACGTTATATTCGGCCGTATACATTCGATCTGTGCTCTCCTTGCTCACGATTTGTGCCATTCCTCCAGAATTCGCTGCTTCCCACCGGCTTTGATTGATGGCGGCTGCATCCAGCCTATCGGCAAAGACCGGCCCTCCCGGAACGGGCTGGTCGTAATTCGTAGGCCCCAGAATCTCCATCTTGTCTCCGTTGAAGACCAACCTGTCGATGTTCATGCGACGGACAGGCGGGCCTTCCTGAGACCTTCCCGTCAAGTTATGATATACGAGATAATAGGAATCCAGATCGGGTCCGAGTACGGTCGAGCTGTGGCCGAGCCCGTAGAACTCCGGCTTGGTACTAATCACAAGCGGGTTGTTGACCGGAACGGTATACGGACCGAGCGGCGAATCATGGGATACGGCATAGTGAATGCGATAACCTTTGCTGAACACGTGATTGCCGGTATACGTCATGTAATAGGTTCCGTTCCGTTTGATAATCATGGACCCTTCCGTCCAATGTCCCAGATAGGGCCCTGGGATCGTCTGGCCCACCCCGAATTCAGCGGGGCCGTCCATGGGAACGCCGACAATGCCTGACGAACCTGCATGCGTGAACAGCCATGAGCCGTCATCGTCGATAAACACCGAGCCGTCGATACTCATCCCGACGTTCTCGGAGATCCGTTCGAACGGGCCTGTCGGCGATTCGCTGCGAAACACATAATGCCCCTTTCCTGCCGGAGACGTATAGAGATAGAACCAGCCGTTCCAGTAAATCACTTCAGGTGCGTAGGCGCCGGTCGATACGGGATCCTCCGTCACCAGACCCGCATACCTCCAATCGACCAGATTGTCCGATATCCAAGCCTTGATGCCCGTCCGGTGATCCTTCGTGCTGACATACAGATAATAGCGGCCGTCATGCCGTAATACATACGGGTCCCCATTGCCGTAATCCTCCCATTCTTCCTCTAGGGAAGGAAAAGGATTGGCGTACATCTTTTCGTTGTAAATGTCCAAATCGACCGCCTCCGGTTTCGTTCTTGAATCGCATCCCGACAATGCCAATCCGGCCAGTAATCCTAACGTGCCAAGACAACAAACGATCTTCGACAGGCGCGGCATACTTATCGGCACATGCCTCACCCCTTGATTCCGCTGATTGCCATCGACTCGATAAAATATCTTTGGCAGAAAAAGAACACGATGATTACCGGCACCATGGCGATGATAGCGGCAGCCATGATCATCGGATAGTCCGACTGGCCGATGTACATGGCCTGCATCGAGGCGATCAGCACTTGAATCGTTTGCTTCTCGGGCGTGTGCAAGTAAATCAGCGGACCAAGAAAATCATTCCAGATGCCCATAAAGCCAAGTGCGGCTTGAGCCGCGAGAGCCGGCTTCATGATAGGCAGCGCGATTTTGAAGAATATGCCCGGAAAGCTGCAGCCGTCGATCTTCGCCGCTTCGATCAATTCCGTCGGCATCGCGCTCTGCATGTATTGCCTGATAAAAAAGATAACAACGATGTTGCCGAACAGGCCGGGCACGATGAGCGGCAGCAGTGTGTCCACCCAATCCAGCCTAGAAAATCCGATATACTGCGGTATCATAACGACCGAATACGGAATCATCATCGTTCCGAGCAAACCCATGAACAGCATGCCTTTGTAAGGAAATTCGAATTTACCGAACGCATAGGCAGACATCGCGGATACCAGCATCCCAATCGTTAGGACGATCACCACGATGATCAAGCTGTTCATGAATCCGTGAAGCAAGGGCGACTCCAGCCAGACTTTTGCGTAGTTATCGAACGTAATCGGATCGGGAATCCACTGTGGCGGAATTTCAAATACGTTTCGCCGATCCTTTAATGAAGTCGAGATGGTCCATATGAACGGTGCGATCATAAAGATCGAACCGCAAAGCAACAGCAGCAGCGACCAGAGGTCCGTCATTTTTTCCCGTTTCACAGATTTCCCCCCTAGTCTTGGTAAACCCATCGATTGGAAAGCTTAAATTGAATGAGCGTAACGATAAAGATGAGAATGCCCAGTACCCAGGCCACCGCGCTGGCATAGCCCATATTGAAGTACTCGAACGCGTGCTGGAAAATATAATAGACGACCGTGGCACCGCTGTATTCCGGCCCGCCATCCACCGCAAGCACGTAAATTTGGCTGAATGACTGGAACGCGCCAATGATACCCATGACGATGACGAAAAAATGGATCGGCGTGAGCAGCGGGATCGTAATTCGCGTCAGCTTGTGCCATGCACCAGCGCCATCGATTTCCGCAGCTTCATAATACGTTGAGGAGATCGATTGCAGTCCTGCAAGGTACAGTACCATGTTCCCGCCGATGCCGCTCCACAGCCCAATCAGGATGAGCGAAGGCTTCACCCACTCCGGCTTGCCCAGCCAGTTAGGCCCGGTTATGCCGAAAGTTTCCCACAGGAAGTTGTTGAGCAATCCGTAATCTTGATTCAATATCCACTGCCACAGCAGTGATACCGCGATAATCGGCGATATGACCGGAAGATAATAAATCGTCCGCATGAACGAGATGCCGGCAAATTTGCGGTTCATTAAGATGGCCAGCAGCATCGAGAGGATCATGCCGAGTGGAATGCCGATCATCAAATAGATCGTATTGTACAACGATTTGAACACTTTCTCGTCTTTCAACAGATCCTTATAGTTTCCGAGCCCCGACCACTGCGGATCGGTAAGCATATCCCATTTGTGAAAGCTGATATAGATCGAGAACAAGATCGGCACAAGGCCGAACAAAAGAAACCCGAGAACCGGCGGAGCCACGAACAGATACAACCACGCCAGTTCTCTTCTGCGATACCCGCCAAGCTTGGTACCCATACTCCATTCCACCTTCGCCAGTATTCGTTATGACAGGATGTCCGCACGGCGGGAGGCGCCGATATGGATGGCTGACGCCCCCTGCCTTTTGCGGCATTATTTATTTCCTTTGTCGTACAGCTCCTGCATCTTCGGCTGGATCTGGGCCGTAAAGTCTTTCGCCGACATCTCACCGTTCCATACTTTGCTCGCGTTCTGTTTGAACGCATCGATCCATTGCGTATCCTTCGAGAAAGCCACCACATCCGGGCGTCCGTAATCTTGGATAATATCAATGAATACTTGCCGTGTTTGCGGTCCTTTGTCCATTTCCTTAAATTCGCCTTCTGCCATGTCGATCAGGTTAGGAACCGCTTGGCCAAGCTGGTAGTTTTCGCGCTGCCCTTGCTCATCCAGGGACAGGAAGGCCGCCAAGTCGAATGCTTCCTGCGGGTGTTTGGATTTAGCCGAAACGGAAAATCCCATCGAGCCGAGCCAGGTCGCCGTTTGTCCCGTATTCGGGCTTGCCGGCCATGCAGCAATGTCCCAATCGAAAGGCAGCTCCCAGAATGCAGGCTGATCCCACGGGCCCATCGCAAACATCGCCAGCTGGCCGTTAATAAAGCGGGTATATGCATTCATCGCTTGCTCGGCTTCCTGATTCGGACTGACCTTATGTTTCAGGTTCAGGTCAGCGACAAATTGCATCGCCTCATAGAATTCGGGCTCGTTTACCTTTACCGTGCCGGTGGCGTAGTCGATATATTCACCGCCGTTGCCCCATACTGCCGATTCCAAACTGTAAGCGCCTACACCATATTGATCAGGCTTTCCGTCGCCGTTAGCATCGACCGTCAGCTTTTGGGCTGCTTCCAGCATGTCGTCCCAGGTCCATTCCCCTGCCGTTGCAGAAGGGTAAGGTACACCTGCTTCGTCAAACAAATCCTTGTTATAAACAAATGACCATGGTCCTACGTCCTTGGGCAGTCCGTACATGTCTCCGGCACCGACCTTGCTGCCGTCAAAGCGGTAGCGGTCCATTGCCTGCTTCCATACGTTATCGGGATTAAACAATGAGGTCTGGTCCAGATAGGACTGAATGTTGAGGAGCGTTCCGGCTTCTGCGAAGCGGTAAAACTCGGGACCTCCAACGTAGAATACGTCCGGAACCTTGCCGGAGCTGATCAGCGTCGTCATCTTCTGTGAGTACTCACCTGGCGGCACCGAAGTGTATTTAACGGTGACGTGCGGGTACTTCTCCTCGAAGGAAGCGATCAGCTTTTCGAAAATCTTCTTTTCGTTCGGATTGCCGTGGCCCATAAACTCAATCGTTACAGGTTCTTTTGAGTCCTGCCCGGTGGAAGCTTCATTGCCTGATTTCGGAGTGTCAGGGTTGCTTGGAGTTGCCCCGTCCTTTGGTCCATTGCCGCCGCTGCAAGCGGTTAAGGCAAACATCAGCAGCAGCATGATCATGCCTGCGAATTTGCTCTTCGATTTCATGCGATTCCCCTCTTCTTTAAAAGATGTGGTGTAAGCGCTTTACGAAATCATGATAACTTATAATAATATAATTT